>NZ_JBDQQP010000012.1:0-320317 GCF_039888735.1 Streptomyces sp. CAU 1734 | reverse complement strand
GAGCGGCGGCGCGCCCGGCGACGAGGCCGGCGCCGGCCAGGTCCGGGCAGGGCGGCGGCCCTGGAGCGCGCCAACCCCAGCCACACCGCCTCGCCGACGGCCACACCCGCGAACACCCCGGCCCCGGACAATGCGCCGAAGGGCAGTCCGGCAGCGAACGCGGCCGGTCGGCCCCGCCCAAACGCGAAGACACTGGCGGGCCGTGTCGGCCGTTCTCTGTCCACAGGGCACCACTCCCAGGCTCGCCTCCATGCCCTACATCCCCCCGCCCCGCGCCCAGACCTTGTTCGCCGACCTGACCCACGACGCTCAACTCCCCATCGACCACAACGAGCTCACCCGATCGCGCCGATTCGCGGCACACGACCACGTCGTGCTCGGTGACACCGTGGTGCGGCGCTACAAGCACCACGGGAAATGGAAGTACCTCGAACAGGACATACGACGAGCCGGCCAGGCCCTCGCGCAGTTCACCTTCGACCCCCGCGACACCGCCCCGGCGCAGCTGCGCCGGGGCGACGAACGCCCGTGGCCGGAGCGGGTCACCGACTGGCGAGCCCGTATCGGCTCGCACATGGACACGATCGCCTCCAATAACCTCAACTCCGCCCAGACCACCGCGCCCGATGCGGCCACATGGGCAACCCTGCGCTCAAGCACCTGGTCCCTCGCCGGCACGTTCCCCCTCCGGCTCCTCGACCACTCCGACGGCCAGTGGCTGCTCCCACATGCCTGCGTCGAACTCCTGGACCGCTGGCAGGAGCGGGAAGAGGACCTCACCGCTCGCGCCGGGAACTGCCAGGACTGCGGCACGCCGAGCCCGGGCGCGTATGAGTGGCGGACCCTGGAGGACACCGGATATGTCACCCGCTGCCCCGCCTGTTCCAGAGCCCGGTTCCCCCGCTACGCCGACCAGCTCGCCGGGCGGACCTACACGTGGGCCAGGAACAGTCGCCACCGGGCGGCCGACTACCTGTGCCGGCTGTGCCAGGCACAGCGCGCCTTCGCGTGGGACCACTGCCACCAGCCCGCCCACCAGTACGTCCGCGGCCCCCTGTGCGGGGGCTGCAACACCGCTGAGAGCAACCCCTTGAGTGCGTTCCTGCAGCGCGACGGCGCCGCGCGGTACCTCCTGCACTGCCCCAGCTGCCGCCGCGACCGCGACCTCCCCGACCGCCACCACGCCGTGGTTGCCGGCGCTCACCTCGCGCAGGCGCAGCCACGGCACTGCACCGCCCCGGCACGCGTGGCCCCCGTCCCCGGCACAACACCGTACGGCGGAGCCCTCCGTTACACCCTGCACTGCTCCCGCCACCCCTGGACAGGCGCCTGGGCGGCGGAGGTGCCCGCCGCCCAGGCGCAAGCCCTCGTGCGGGACTTCGTCGACACCGTCCTCGCCGATGACACCGCACACTGACCTGCCACCTTGTGACGGTCCCGGGTCCGGGACACTTCCCGCAGTGCGGACGGCGGCCGGCTCCGTCCAGACGGGACATCCAATCGCCGGATCGCTCAGAACGGCGCCGTCGCCGCATCAAGGAACCGGCCGGTGCCGAGCGCAGCCAGCAGCCGCGCGGTGGCGACCGCCTCGTCGCCGCCGCGCAGCCGGGAAGTCGACGGCCAGGTCCAGCCATCGTCGGACATCGCGGTGCCAGCGCGGGCCGGGAAGCGGTGCACCCCGGCAGACAACCAGCGCGTGCACCGCCCCGCACGGCCATGGCAGGAACGGCCGGACGGGTGCAGCCCGGGCGCAGCGGACAGGACAGGGGCAGCCGGACACGGGCCCGGGCGGGCGGCGGCGGGGGCACAGCGACGGCCACGCGCTCCGAGGCGTTCGCACGGACCTCCGGCAGCGGACGCGAAGGCGGCCGACTGCGCTCCGGCTCCGGGCGCTGCGGGCGGGCCCGGAGTCGGGCGGCCCGACGTGGTCAGCGCGCAGAACGGCCGGACACCCACGGAGCGTAGGCACAGGGCGCGGCGGGGCCGAGCATCGCGGACAAGGGCAGCGCGCGGGCCGCTCACGGCCTCGGCTCACGCCAGCCGGCCCGGCCCTGTCCGCACGGGCCTGCGGACCGGGCTTCAGGACGCCTTGCCGGCCAGCAGACCGCTCAGCGTTCCGGCCCGGTACGACACCCTCGGCGTGAGAGGGCGCACCAGGTGCCGCATCGACGCGTCCGCCGGGTATCGGAGTCGACCGACGGGCAGTTGCAGATCGAGCGGAGCGCCGGCCGGCAGGACGTGGAAGCCGTCAGCCTCGTAGTAAGGGGCGAGGTGCGGCTTGTGCGCGTGGACACCTCCGAGCATCGCTTCATAGCCCTGCCGGTTGTACGAGCGGACCAAGTGGTCAACGAGCCGGTGACCCAGTTGCTGGCCGCGGGCACTGTCGGCCACAGACACCGCCTCCAACTCGACCAACGCCCGGGCCAACGCGAGGCACAGCGGCCGGCCGAGGCCGGCTTCCATCAGCCACTGCACCGGCGGCATCGCGTGGGCAACGCCAACGACCTCTCCCGTCAGGCGCTCCTCGGCGACCAGCAGGGTCGCAGTGCCGGACTGCGGCGGCAGCCGCCAGTCCGTGCGCATCCGGCCGATGATC
The DNA here is from genome assembly GCF_039888735.1 of Streptomyces sp. CAU 1734. NCBI lineage: Bacteria > Bacillati > Actinomycetota > Actinomycetes > Kitasatosporales > Streptomycetaceae > Streptomyces > Streptomyces sp. CAU 1734. The sequence continues at coordinate 317,721 of NZ_JBDQQP010000012.1, read as the reverse complement.
TCCTCCGGCATCGCCGCGTCTGTGAAGTCCACCTGCTCCAGCAGAGCGCGCACCGCCCCTGGGTCGTCGTCGGAAACGGCCGGGCGAATCAGGTAACGCCCGTACACCTGCGATGCTCCAGTGCCAGCCGACCGAAGCCGCTGAGGCGCGATACGGCGCTCTGCCCGGCGCCGGGAAGCTCGTCCCATACCCCCATCCTCCCCCAACCCAGCGCGAGCCAACAGGTGATGACCGTCCCCGCCGGGCCTCGCGCGGGCGACAGCAGACCGGGGCGCGACCGCCGGGACAGGTACGGGGCAGCCACGCGTCGAGGCGGGCCGCTCCGGAGCACGGGCCGACCGCGACCCTGTTCGGCGCTGGTCACCGAACAACGCCGAACGATCCGAGCCCGCACGGACACCGGCGGACAGCCGAACCCCAGCGCCCGCAGCACTCCAGCCAGGCGCGGCGCGGGACGCCCTGCCCGGTTCCGGGAGCGGGCGGGACAGGACCGGGCCGGGGCGACCGGCCGGAGCAGAGGCCAGGCACACGACGCGGGTCAGGCGGCAGGGTCAGCGCCCCACCGCCTGAAGCATTGTCTGCGGCGCATCATCCATGGGCACTGGGGTGCGCACAGAGTTCAGGCCAGGTCGGCGAGGAGCGCGGTGGCGTTGTCCACGTACTGGTGCTCGTCCGGCGGGAGCTGGGTGCGGGCGGTGGTCACCGCGAGGTCGACGAAGCGGCGCACCGTCCGGGCCAGCGGCTCGCCGTCGAGTTCGGTGAACAGGTCGTGTCCGGCGTCCGCCAGGGGCTCGTACGCGCCGTCGGAGGCGAGGAGGAGACGGCTGCCCCTCGTGAGTTCGGCGGTGGCGGTCTCGATCGCCGGGTGGTCGCGTAGCTCGCGCACTTCCTCGTCGGTGCGTGAGGAGCCGAGGTAGGAGGTGATGCGGTTCCGGTTGCCGCCGTCGTGGGAGGCGGTCGGCGGGTAGACCCTGCGCAGGTTGTGGTCCTGCGTGAGCCGGAAGGCGATCCCGTCACGCAGGAGGTAGGCGCGGGAGTCGCCGGCCCAGGCGACGGAGAGGGGCTTGCCGGGGACGGTGACGGCGACGACCGCAGCGGCCGACGGCATGTAGGCCCGGGCGTAGGGGTCCTGACGGTTGGGGTCGGCCGCGTACGCGGCGTACGTAGCGCGGAGTCCGGCCTCGGCGTCACCGCGGCGGGCAGCGGCCCGGGCGAGGCTGGCCGCGGCCCGGCGCGTCCAGTCGCGCACCGCGCGGCTGGAGCCGATCCCGTCGAGCAGGACGTAGGCGCGGGCCCCGGTGGGAGCGGTGCGTACAGCGGTCGCGTCGCACTGGGCACTGCGACCGCCGACGTTCTGAGCCGTGGCATAGGTACGGATGAGAGAAGCTCCATTCATGGTCCGCGATCGGAGAAGGCCGGGCGCCGTCGGAAGCGGCGGGAGGCGGGTCGAGCCGGACCGCTCCACAGGGAGAGCCATCGGCAGCGAACCCCGCCCTACATTCATTAATCTATCCAATCGAGACGCTAATCGTCAAGTTATATGTGTCACACTTGGGTGTTGTCACTCCTGAAACGGCCAGCACCCCCACCGAACACCACCGGCGCGCACCGGCACCGCTCCGGAACACGGACCGACCGCGCCCCTGTTCCGGGTTGTTCAGCGATGTTCGCCGAACAACGCCGAACACCACCGAACGGATCCGGGCCCGGCACGGACAACAGACCCCGGATGCCGTCCCGGCGCGCGCACGGGGCCGAGAACGAATCGCATCGGACACCGGCGGACAGCCGAACCCCAGCGCCCACAGCACTCCAGCCAGGCCCGGCACGGGCCGACCGCCCGGCCGGGCGCGCACGACCCGCGCCGGACGGCATCGGACAGCAGACTGGGCCAACACGGACAAGGAGCGGAGCACCTGCGGCGGAACGGAACAACGCACGGGCGAACCCCGATCTGCCGCATTACCGTGGGCACAGAACGGGCCGAGGGCCCGGGGCGCAGGTCCGGGCAGCGGGGATGCGGGGGGGCGGCCCGCCGCCTGAGCGTGGTCAGTGCGGCGGGCTGATCCGTGTCATCACACGAGGCGGTAGTCGCTCTCCATGAGAATCTCGGCGATAGCCCAAGGACCCTCATAATCCGGAAACTCGACCAGCACCGGCAGCCCAGCGTCAGCGCTGCCGCGCAGCAGCTTCACCCAGTCCTCCCAGAACTCGCGGTCCACGTCGGCGAACCGCCGATCGACAGTGGAGCGAACCGTCTGACGCCCTGCTGAATCCAGCGCGGTCAGTGCAACGCGCACCTCCGCAACAGAAATCACCCAGCCCGGCGTCTTGAGCTTGTGCGCGCCGATTCCTGGCGGGGGCGACGGGTGCCACGAGATCCTGCGGTTGTGCGCCTTCAGGAAGTCGCGCAGCTCGTCGTCGAGGCGCACGGTGGGCAGGCCCAGCTGGACCTGGAGGCACTCGGACTCACGACCAGACGGGGGTGCGGGCTCCGCCGGAACGCCCTCTACCGGGTGCAGCATTCCCAGATCCAGCATCGTCAGCGCCACGGCTCCGACTTCGGCCTCGGTGAGCGGCAGGTGGTTCAAGGGTCTCCTCGCGCCTAGAACGTATGTTGTTTCATTATTCTACTCACAAAGAGAGGAGGGAGTCAAGTTTTATGTGTCACTCTTGCTTGTCGTGAACCACTACACGGCGCTGCCGAAGCGACACCGGATCGTGCACACGTTCTACCGAGCGGGCAGGCGGACCTGCGCTTCGGCAGCGACGCGCCGTCGACTCCGGCAACCTGACGCGCACCACCGGCGCTCGGGGCGTCCGAGTTCGTCGACCTCGACCTGAACAAGCTCGCCACTCTCGGCGTTCGCCACGCCGTCTCGGTCGTCTACAGCTTCAACAACATCCCGTTCATCCAGATGGACGACGTCTTCGCCAGGCTGATGGCCCCGGCAAGCCGGGCTCCACGGGCGCGGCCTTCGACGCCCGCCAGGTCGAGCAGCGCTACGACCTCACCGGCACCTCGCTCGCAAGCGTCCCCCTCATGGAGGACGTCAAGGGCCGCATCATGAGCTGGCTCGACGTCGCCCAGGGGGTGACCGGTACCCACCATGCCGCCCACCGCCCCGCGGACGGCCTCGCCGTCCTCGCGGAGCACCTGACCGCCTTGTTCTCCTCTGGCGCCCGGGTCAGCCTCGGTGAACTGACCCTCTGGCACGCCGCGCGGGCCCGCACGGCCGTCAGCCGCCATGACGACGGCTCGACCAGCACCTGCCGCCGCCAGAACAGGGAAGGCATGACCCCCTTCGCCGCGCGTCGGCACTCCGAGCGCCGACGACCCGGCAGACGCACGCGACGCCACGCTCCCCTACCTGCTGCGCGAGGACATCACGCTCCCGAACGGCGCCGAGACCCGGTCGCGCTCAACGCCGCCGCCCTGCGGATGCAGTCCGCCTCGGACCTCGTCACGTCCCTCACCGCACCACTGACCACCCTCCGGCGGGACCTCCACCGGCCACGCCGGACCGCTCCAGGAGGCGGCACACGTCACCCCCAACAGACCGTTTCGGTATCGGAGTTCAAGCACGCCGCAGCGTGTGCCGGCTACACGGCCGAGCCGGTGGACGACTCGCAGCCGCACAGCCGCCCGCACTTCGTGCCGTACCCCTACCGTGAGCCGGACCCCGAGATCAGCTCCGTCGAACTCGTGACAGCCCGCGGGTACGTCGAGGCCGCAGTCTTTCCGAACGACTGCACAACCGGCCGGAGCCCGTCGAGGATCGCGTCTCCCCGCAGGAGGCCCTCACCTGCACGGCGAACACCGCGCGCCATCTGCGGTGGAGGTCCACATAAGCACTGGATGACACATATAACTTGCCCTGCGCCTGCACTGCATGGTAATCTTTATGTGTCAGAAGGTGAGGGGCTGAATCTCCCCCACCCACCCCTCACCAGGCCAGTTCGGCGGAGGGCAGACCCGACCGGTCTGCCCTCCCTGACCACCACGCCCCCGTGGAGTAGTCCGGCTCGCTCACCCCGTTCTCAGCGGGTTCAAATCCCGCCGGGGGTGCACAACACAACGGGCGCGTCGCATGACGCGCAGCCGCTCTTGTCGTCCAACGGAGAGGACACCGGCCTACGGAGCCGGCGATCGGGGTTCGAATCCTCGCAGGAGCACGCCATGCCCGCCTCCCCGGCCACGGGAAGGCCCAGCTTCCGTCATCCATGGGTAGGACGCCGAGTTGTCTACTCGGTGAACGGGGTTCGAGTCCCCGCAGAGGCGCCAGGCTCTCTAGCGGAGCCACGCCCTCGTAGCTCAACGGCCCGAGCCCCGAAGGAGGACCTGCCGCTTCCCCGCCGTCGATGAGACGGCTGCGGCGGTCCGGACAGAGGTAGATGCCGGTTCGACTCCGGCCGAGGACACGCACACGCACCGCCCGGCTCCTGTCGTCCATAGGTAAGACACCGGATTTTCGACCCGGTGAACGGGGTTCAAGTCCCCGCAGGAGCACCGCTTCCCACGTCACCCCGCCGATCCACACCCCAGTGCACCCCGGTCGGCCGACGCCGAACTGCCGGTCGCGGCACCAGGAGAAGGAGACGACCGTGCCCGAAGAGTTCACCCCCGGCGAGCGGATCCGCGTCGTGCACTGCACCGACGAGCACGACCCGCTGCCCGCCGGCGCCACAGGCACCGTCCGGAACTGGAACCCGGCTCCCTGGCTGCGCCAGCTCGCGGTGGACTACGACCCGCCGCACAATCACCGCCGCCTCATGCTCACGCTCACCGACGGCGCGGACACCGTCGCGAAGCTCCAGCCCACCCGCCACGGCCTGACCGCCGACGGCCACCGGCCGACCCCGACGAGGTGCAACCGATGACCGCCTACACCGTGCCCCTCACCACCCACGCAGACACGGCCGTGCGCGTCGAGTCGGAGCTCACCGACCTGGTCGCGATCGCGGAACTCGCCCTGGAGGCCGTCGATATCGGCGAGCTGTGCCAGCAGTGCGCCAGCGACGTGGACCTCGGTGACGACTGGGAGTGCATCACGGCCGACGGCCGGCCCAATGTGACCCGTCTCGCCGAAGGCACCTACGTGGCCACGCTGACAACGCACGCCGGCGCCGCCGTGGACATCGAAACGAACCAGACCCTCCCGGCCGCGATCGCCGAACTGGCCATGGACAAGCTGAACATCGGCTCGCTGTGCGACCAGTGCGCGAGCAACGTCACCCTCGGCGACACGTGGCGGCCGGTACTCATCGACGGCGTGCCAACGATGACCGCACACACGCCATGATCACCGCACTCTCTACCCCTTGAAGGGACCGATGTCGCACGCATTCGACCTCTCCGCCACGGAGCACGCCTGGTCGGCGGCCCGCGACGCGCACCGCATCAGCACGGCCGCCCTCCTGCGCGAGGCGCTGCCCACCCTCGGTCTGTCCGGCGGCGAGGACAACCCGTACGGCGTCCTCCGCTGCACGCTGCCTGCCGGGCCGGACGCGGTGACCAGCGAGGTCCGGGTCGCGGTCACCGGCGAGGGAGCCGATTTGGTGATCAAGGGAGTGCCGGTCGCGGTCATGCGGCAGGTATTGGTGACCAACGCCAGCATCTTCTTCTCCCCGTTCACCGCCGAGACCTCCCTGGGCCGGACCCTCAGATGGGGGAGGCTCAGCAGGCGGGCACACGGGGCGGAGCAACATCTGACCGTCCCCGCAGGCGCCTCGGCCGACGCCACGCTGACGCTTTCCATGGTGGTCGCCGCTCGCTCCCTGCGCGCCGTTGCCCACCACGTCCGCTCGGCGAGCGGGCAGTGACCACACCCGCGACCCGACGCTGGTGCAACGCCCGCGATCACCCCTTCGTCACGTACCACCCCTGGCTCGACCGCAGCTACTGCCGCTGCGGGCAACGCCAGGAGGCCGGCGCCCTTCCGCTCGACTACCAGGCGATTCGCGAGATCCACCATCACTGCGAACTCGCCGGACCGTGCCGGTGCTACGTGCAGGGCAAGCCAGTCAGCCGATACCCCTCGCCCGCCGACTCGGTCGCATCGGCGGCGCCCCCCGCGTGAGCCCCGCCGTACGAGCACGGCGGGGAGGCCGACGACACCCGCGCTGAAGAGGAGGTTCCACGATGCGCACGGCGCCCGCGTCGATACCGCCGGACCTCGTCGTGTCCGCCACCCATATCGCCGAGCAGGCGGCCAGCCAGGCGGTCGCCGCCGCCGACACCGCCATGCACGCGGCCAGCCGGAGCCCCGCGGCGAACAGCAGGCTCGAGAGCATCATGTTCGCCGCTCACACGGCCGCCACGCAGGCGGAGCACTTCGCCCGGCTGGCTGCCGAGCAGGAGCAAGCCGGTAACCGGGCCGCCAGCCGCAACCTCGCCGTCCGCGCGATCGAGCACGCCGTGGTGGCCCAGGAGACGGCCGGCGTGCCCTGTACCGCCCGGGAGCTGGCCGCGCTGGTCGAGCGTCGGCGCACGGAGGCTGAGCTCAAGGAGGGTGCGCGGGCGAAGCGGGAGCGTGACGCCGCATACGAGGCCGAGATGCGCGCCGCTACGGGTATGGACGCCGAGAACCGGCTGCTCCTGGATATCGCCACGTCCAAGGCGCAGTGCGAGGTTCCCGGGCTGGGGTGGAGTCGGGGGATGGTGCGGGCGATGGAGCTCGCATCGGCCGGTCGGCTCTACCGCCGGGACGGGTTCGCCTGGGCCAGCGGGAGTGCCGGCCGGTTCACCGGCGGGCGGAGAGTCGCCCGGGAGCGGGTGCTTATGCTCGCTCGCGCCGGCTTTCTCGCCATCGGGCGCAGGTCCGACCGGTCGATCGCCGTCACGGCCATGGGCGAGGTGGCTCTCTACCTTGCCCATCTGTGCCCTGAGGGCATTCATGCCGACGACCGGACCGCCCACTCCGCCCGCCTCATCGCCCATCGCAGGCGGGGCCGGAGAAGCGACGACGTCAAGGCCGCAGCGATGGCCCTGGTTCCCTTGGACCGGTACTTCCTGCGCCGGTTCAAGCGACCGGTGACCCTCGCCGAACAGAACGCCCGAGCAGACCTCGAAGCCGAGCAGACCTGGGAGAGCGAAGGCGGCGCCCGCGCCTGCGGACCCCTGACACCACGGCTCCCGCTCCGGGACCGGCCGCTGCAGCTCTTCCTCCCGCTCGGCGACCCTTTCACCGCCCCGGCGACGCCAGCTCCCTCACGCCGCCCCTGAACCGGATCCGCCGATCCTCGCCACCTGTCCCGTCCACATCCACCGTCGGGAGAAGAACGTGCCCTCGCACCACCACGAAGACTTCCCGTCCCTGCCGATCGTCCCGGACCCTCACCACCTGGTCGTCGACGACCCGGCCTGGACCTACACCTCCGCCTGCGCCGGCGGTGGAGGCATCGCGCTGCTGCGCGTCTGGCGCACAGCCGGTGATGGTCGACTGGCCATCGTCACCGAGAACGGCATCGCGGTGAGCATCACGAACGCCGCCGAGGAGATCAGCGCCGCGCTCGCCGTCCAGCACTCGGGCCACCCGGGCCCCCTCGTCGTCCTGGAGCACTACCGGGCGGGCGATGGCGCCCCTCACGACCGCCTAGACCAGGTCCTCGTCGTGCCCGGCCACGCCCCTCGATGGCGTCCGGTCTGGCCCACAGGGCCGGCCAATCCCCGTTTCGCCATCAACCGGACCTGGATGCACGAGGTCGGCAACGTTCTGCTGACCGCGCGTGCCCACTGACCCGCACCCCAGGAGCAGCACGTGCGTATCACGATCTGGCACGACGTTCACCGCGACCACTACGACGGCTACGAGCCCCATCACCCAATGCTCCGGGTGTTCTCCTACCAGGCCGCGCCCGGTGACCCGGAGACCGAACTCTGGCGCGCCGTGGAGATGTTCAACGGGCCGCCCGCGTTCCTCGCTCCGGGCGACCGCGCCACCGCTGCCGCCTATCGGTGGCGGGGCCTTCGCTCGTTCTCGACCGGCGACGGATTCAGTGCCCTGGAAGAAGGCTCTGCCAGGGAGCTGTTCTGGGTCAGCAACGGCGTTCAGCTGCTGCCGCAGACCGACGCATTCGCGTGCCTCGCCGTCGACGGCCGCTCGGGGTCGCAGCCGCTTGGCGGCCTCGTCACGTACATGATCCCGGCGCACAGTGACCAGGTCCGGCAGGGTCTGTTCGAGGCCGTGACCGGCTCCGAAGCAGGTCTGCGCATGGCCGTCGGCGTTCACCACGGAGTGACGCCGGGCGAGGTCGTCCTCATTCCGTCGCGGTAGCCGACGCGTCAACGAGCGACCGGCCTCGCTCCTCGGGGCGTTCGGTCGTTTCGGTCATTCGTTTTGCGGTGGCTGGCCGGCACCAATGGACCCGACCGGCGGTCCATGCGACACACAAAGTTGACCATCAGCGGAGTCATCTGGCATATTTTATGTGTCAGACGGTTTGATCTGAACCTCTGCCAGTTCAGCGGCCGTCCCCTTCCGGGCTGCCGTCATCCGCACGTGCACTCCCGCAGCCTGTCTCTGCCGGTCGCTGTTCTGAGGCGCCGGCCAGCGGTTGCTGTACCAGATCCCGCTCCAGCATCAGCGCACCATGGGCGCGCCCTGCATCAGGCGGCCCCACTCATGGTGGTCCGCAAGCACAGAAAGGACATCGTGGAAGCCGACCTCTATCAAGGCCAGCTCTTCCTGCCGGACGAGAAGTTCACCAGGCTGCCCCGTAAGGTCATCGCACTGTGGCGGATCGAGATCGTCATCCCCGCCGCCGTGCTCACCTCCGCCATTGCCGCGGTGTTTGGTCTGCTCATGCCCTGGTGGCTCGACTGGGATCCGCGCTTGGCTCTCATCTCCGCCCTTGTCCCTCTACAGGCTGGGTGGATGTGGTTCCGGCTCAAGGCGCGGTGGCGCTTCACCGGATACCGCCTCACCGACGACGAGGTGCTGGTCCGTCACGGCCTGCTGAAGCGCTCCCTGGAGACGTTCCCCTACGGCCGCGTTCAACTGGTCGAGGTCTCCTCCGGATTACTCGCTCGTCGGCTCGGGCTGGCTCACGTCGTCATCTCCATCGGCGTACGCGAGCATGCCGCGATCGGACCCGTCTCGACCGACGAGGCAGTGCGGCTGCGCGGTAGGTTGACGGAGCTCGCTCAGCAGAGGGCGGTCGAGCTGTGAGCGACGTCATCGAATCGGGCCACCTGCACCCGATCACGGCGCTGCGCCGGGCCTGGTTGCAGCTCAGCGTCTTCGGGTGGTTCGCCTGGGGCAACCGCGACATCTTCGGCAAGATCGCCGACAGGTTCGGGGTATGGGGGCTCGTCTGGGCGGCGATCGTCCTGATAGGGATACTCACCGCAGTCGTGTTCGCCTCCTGGCGCAAGACGGCCTTCACTCTGACCGCCGACCACCTGGACTACCGCTACGGCGTTCTATGGCAGGTGCAGCGCCGCATCCAGGTGAGCCAGATCCGTACGGTCGACATCGAGCATCCACTGTTCGGCCGGCCCATCGGGGTCCGGGCATTGACGTTCAGTACCGCAAGCGGCCCGACCAAGTTGGCCTATCTCGGACCGCGCGCGGCAGGCCGGTTGCACGACGCGGTGGTTCTCCAGACGGGTGCGCGGTCGGCGACGAATCCCGGCAGTGAGGAAGTCGTTGCCCGGGTTTCGACCAAGGACCTCGCGCTTTCGATCCTGCTGGACGCGGAGGTCGTACTCGGCCTCGTCGTCGGCGGAGCGGTAAGCATCGTCCCGTTCATCCTCTCGGGGCACGCCCTCACGCTCAGCCTCGCGCTGCCCTGGATTCGCTCGGCTTGGAGGCTCACCGGCAAGCAGTTCCCGAGCCACCACGGCTGGGTCGTCAGGGAGGTGGACGCCGGCTACCGCACGGAGTTCGGGCTGTTCAACAAGGGCCAGTACACCTGGCAGCGTGACCGCATCTGCTCGATCACCGTGCACCAGCCGCTGCTCTGGCGCTCACGGAACTGGGTGCGTGTCACCGGAGGCATCGTGGGCCAAGAGGACCGCCTCCTCGTGCCGGTGACCACCCGCGCCCAAGCCGAGAAGATGCTCGCTCACATCTACGGCCCCGACGTCCTGAAGGTGATGGACACCGCGGAACACACCTCCCGGCGAGCCCGCTGGTGCACCCCGTGGTGGCGTCACTGCGCGTTCAGCCGCACGCAGCACTTCGCCGCAGGTTGGCGGGGGATGTTCCTGAGGCAGACCGTCACGGTTACCCCCGTGTCGCGCGTCCTGGGAGCGCGGGTCACCCAGGGGCCGTGGCAGCGCCTCCACAACGTCGCGCACGTCACGCTGGAACTTCCCGGTGGGACGGACGTGGAGGCCGTCCACCGCGATGTCGAGGAGGCTGCCGAGATCGCCGCCGCCGTACGCCGCTCCTGTGTGCTGACGTCTCTTGCCGGAACGCCAATCGCCCGCCGCGCAGCGGCGTGAACGACCAGGATCCGCGGTGGTGCCGTTCGGAGTCCTCAGCGGCCCTCGCTGAACACCTGGTAGCGGTTGCTGCTGCGCGCTCGTGCAGCTTCACAACTCCGGCCCTCAGCGACGTGACGTCGCAGAGGGCCGGTTCTCTGTAGCGGGGGCGGGATTTGAACCACGCGACCTCTGGGTTATGAGCCCAGCGAGCTACCGAGCTGCTCCACCCCGCGTCGGTACGCCCAGTGTAGGGCACGGAGGCGACGAAGTCTGAGCCTTCGTCACGCCCCTGAGCTGTGCTGGCGTGCGGCGGGGCGCCGTAGGTGTATGCCATCTGCTCGACCGTCATCAGTCCGGCAAGTCCGAGTGGGCCGCCCGCTTTGGCCGGAGCGCCGCGTGCCCTGTCAGATCAGGCCCAGGGTGGGCCACATCATGATGGTGCTGAGCTCCACGATTCCATCAGGGTGGCTTTCCAGAAGGTGCGGCTCCTCGCGAAGGGTGGCCTCGTCCAGGCGGAGGCGCAGGGCCATGCGCGGGAGGTCACACAGGGGGTGGTCGTCGATGTCGACGACGGTGGCACACCGGCCCTTGCCGGTGAGGTACATGCGGTCGCCGGGCTGGGCCTGGTCGACCAGGGCCTGGCGGAGGTAGTACCGGGACTGCTGGTACGGCTTGAGTTCCTGGCTCGCGGCCCGGAAGCGCTGGGCATCCTCCTCGGTGGCGCCGTCGGCGTACAGAGCGCTTTCAAGGCGGCCGAGTTCGTCGAGCTTGTCCTGGAAGCCGAGGAAGGCCGGGGGCTGGCCGTCGGCGGACAGGAGAGCGGTGTGCTCGCCGTAAATGGCCTCGCCGTTCTCCGTCGCGGGCAGGGGTGAGGTGAGAAGCGCGACAGGCTGCCCCTGTACGTCGTAGACGCGGCGGACGGTGGCGGGACGACCGAGGTGGTCGGTGACCTCCTTTCCGAGCCAGTGCGAGTCGTTCACCGGTGCGGCACAGACGAGATCGGCGGTCATTCGAAGGTCCTTCCGAGCCGACATCCCCTTAATCATTATTCTACCCCATGGGCGCACACTCGACACATATAACTTGCCTTTAAGGCCCTTTGGGGATAGATTAACCATCAGGTGGAGATGCCGCCGCCCGCGTCTGCGGAACCTGAGGAGTCGTTCGGTGAGCTTCACCTACCACGTCAGCGGCACTGTCACCTTCGACTCCCCGGTCCCGACCGCCTCCTTCTGGGAACTCCTGGATGCCCGATACAACCCGTGGCTTCTTGCGACGTCCGGCTCGGAGGAGGCTCCGCAACTCCACATGCGTGAGCGTCTGCTGATCCCGGCCGAGAACGCCACGCTCGACGAGCAAGGACGCCCGTCTCACATCAAGGGGATCGCCGTCGACTGGGACGAGAGCAGCTACCTCATCGGAGACGCGCTGCGCAACGTCGCTCTCGCCGTCTACTCCAGCGGCGCGGACTTGGACGACTACGAGGTCGACTTCCGCGGGGAGGACGGCTCCGAGGGGGAGATCGTCTTCTACACCGACGAGGACGAGGCCGTCCTGGGCTGGGAGGAGACCTACGCACCTGGCCGTTCCCCCAACGTCTTCGGCTGCGTGCCGTGGGTCCACCGGCCGCCGCAGAACGCCTCGTCCCGCTCCTGAGTCAGTCACGCCCCGACCAAGACTCGACGAAAGGACATCGCATTGGACGACCCGACATCATCGACCGAGGTCGTCTTCCACGCCCGAGCGGAAGCTGAGCGGCATACCGTGCACGCGTACTTCGACCAGCTCGGCAGAGAGATGACCGATGTACTCAACGAGGACCTGGTCGAAGGCGGAGGGTGGAGCCACAGAGTCTCGGGCCGGTACGCCGGCGGGCTCGTCCTGCATCACCGGGCCCGTGATCTGGGTATCGACGTCTGGCGGGACAAGTCCTACCTCAAGGGCCCCGCCGGCCGACGGCTGACGGTGGAGGGATGCTACTCCTCCGAGTACTGCGGCTGGAGGGCATCCTCCATCACAGTGTCGATGGACCGTCCGGCCCGGGCGATCACGCGGGACATACTCCGCCGCTTCCTCCCTGGATACCTGGCGACCGTTGACGCGTCGATCCAGGCAGCTCGCAAGGCCGAGGAAGACCGCCGGGCGCGCCGACGCTTCAATCGTCGGCTCGCCGACATGATCCCCGGCCTGCGTGCAAGCGGCGGCTACGACCTCGCGCGGGAGCCCGACCGTACCCGGTCGTACTGGTCCCTGCCGGTCTACGACAAGACGTCCACGGCGGTAGTCGGCGGACACATCACCTTGGCGTCGAACGGGGAGACCGCGGGCATCGCACTCGACGAGGTCCCCCAGGAGCTGGCGCTTCGTATTCTCGCGCTCGTTCATCCGCAGCAGGTCCTCGAGGGCACCATCGCGCTGCGTCCGATCCCGCCCGCCCGCCGAGCACTGTCGGCCTCCCGGGTGATCCGTGGCGAGGTAGTGGGTGAGCAGCGCTCACCCACCGGAACCGCAGACCGCTGGAGCCTCACGAACCGGCTGGCGGTGGATAGCCGTCTCCGTAAGCGCGGCACGCCCGGCAGTGTCGGCAGCGCCCGTCATGGTGCCGCCATGAGCGACGAACGACAGCACGAGCCGTAGAAGACGACGATCGCGAGACCGGATGGGGCGACGACGAAGCGACCGATCGGAGTAGGAGGTGACCTCTGTTCGCCGCACCGCAACAAGGGTGACGCCCTTCAACTCGGAGTTCTCCCCGGCGAGGCCGGACCGTTCGGAACGTATGAGTTGGAGCTCGACCGCAGCGAGGACCGGGACCGAGCCGCAGCAGCTCCGTCTCAGCTCCCCGAGCCCTCGCCTGAGTGAGGCCTACGACCTGCTCGGTCGGAGGACTGGCCCGGAACGAGCGGCACCGATCCCAGGGCCTCCTTCCCGACCGTCACCCCCTAGCTATGACTTGGCGAGCGCGCAGAGCCTCTCCGAACACGTCCGCATTGTCACTGCCGTAGTGCATCGTCAGCATCGCGCGCGGTGTTTCAGATCTGGAGGAGTCCCATGTCGAAGCGCACGAAGTCGAGGCCGATGTTCCCCTCGACAGCGTGGTACAGCTGCGGCGACACGCCCCGGCTTCCGACGCGCTCGCTCGTGTTGGAGCACTGCCGCCGCATGATCGACGAAGGACGGCTGGAACGGGTCAGCTTGTCGACTCCCCGCCCCAATACGACTATCTGGTGGTCGTTCGATGCTGCGTGGTCCACGTCGGACGGAGCCCGGGTACGTGCCCGCATGACCCTGGCTGCCGACCAGAGTGCCGGCCCCGACGCCGCTGCCTATGAGAGCGACAGTTCGTCGGCAGTACCGGGCGCCATCACCATCACTGCGGAGGCCGACCGGCCCTGGGAATTCACGTGGCCGTCGCCCGCCGCCATGTTCCTGGACCGCAAGTGGGTGTGGGGGCCACGACCTACTGAGTTCGGAGAGAGCAATCCCGCAGTCTCGTTCCTCGCATCCGGAGTGGACATCATGATTGCCGATCTGAACAGGCAGCCCTGGTGCATCACGGTGATCAGCCATGACCCCCGGCCCTGGGAGCCCCCAGCGCGGCAGCAGCCCGAGCCGTCCCTGGTGCGGCGGCTGCCGGCGGGCCTGCTGGGGCGGATCGTGGAGATCCGCCTTCATGGTCCCGACGCCGTTGTCGCGGACCGCTTCCTTGCCCGTCGCGGGCTGAGCCTGGAGTTCGGCGGGGCCACCATCCTCTCCTTGTCCTCCCTGCGTCACGGTCTGTCCCAATCCGAACTGGTTGTGCCGTCTCGGAGTCTCAGCGTGCTGCGAGGCCGCGGCACGCTGGGGGACGTCGTGACTCGGGTCGCATCATCGCCCTGGCGGTCCACTGCGGCAGCGTGGGAGGCGGTGGTGGACCTGCGGGACAACTGGGTGATGGCGGACGAGGCGGCCTTGGCCCGAGTCCGGGCGCGGGCCGACACACTCGCCGCCCGCGTCGCGGAGGCCGCGCAACGAGACCAGCAGCTCCAGGTGAAGGTTGCGGCGGCGCAGGCACAGCGGGACCAGGCGGTTGAGACCGCGCGCGCAGCAGAGACTGAACTGGAACGTGTCCGCCAGGAGTACGAGCGTGATACGCGTGTTCACTTGCTCACCGCTGCCCGGGACGAACTCACCACCTGCCGCGCCGAGCTTGAGCAGAGCGAAGCCCTGGTCGATGACCAGCACCGGCAGATCGTCTGGCTGCGACGGCAGCTGATGCTCCAAGGTGAAGGCCTTCCGGCCGAGCCGGACATCGTCGATTCCTGGGAGTCGCCGACGACCTGGGACGAGCTGTTCGAGGCGGTGGAGCGGATGTCCTTCGTCCTGCTCGGCGAGACGGTCCCGACAGCGACCGCGTCCTTGCGGTGCCACACCAACGAACGCCTGTGGGTGCACCGCTCGTGGGAGGCGTTCCGAGCCCTGGAGTCCTACGGCCGGACCAAGCAGACCAGCGGGGCCGACGGCATCCCGCACTTCGCCGCCTATCTGCGTGCGCCCGTGGCGGCCGTGACGATCCCTGCCTCACGGTATGCGTCGGCCGAGTCCAACAGCGTGACCACCAGTGACCGTTTCCGGCAGGCCCGTACCTTCCCGGTGCCCACCGCGGTCTGCGGCCGGGGGCAGGTGCTGATGCAGGAGCACATCCGGATCGGGACAGGACAGCCGCCCGCGCCGCGGCTCCACTTCTATGACGACACCTCCGGCGTGACGGGCAAGGTGCACGTCGGATACCTCGGCAAGCACCTGCCCAGCCCAGCCACGAACTGACCTGCGCCAAGGAGAGGTCCTCCGGCAGTGCGGCGGCCGGCGGCGGCCGCGCTTCGGCTCCGCGCCGACGTTCGTCGGTGCGTGCCTGGAGCAGGCGGGCCCAGCGCAGGGTGGTTTCCTCGCTGCCCGGGGTGTAGAGGCGCTGCGGTTCGCCGTACTCGATGAGCGTGTCGAGCACGGTCATGCCCAGCGACTCCGGCAGGCGTCGGGATGCGGTGCTGCGCTCCTGGGAGACCGCGACGAGCGGCCCGCCGTCCTGCACGTCAGCGGCCCACCAGGCGACGGCCGCGCCGACAGCTTCGCGTCCCAGCCCCCGGCCCTGCCCGCGGAGCGGCTGTCCGCGGTGATGCTGACCAGGCCGATCGCCGCGCCGCCGGCGGCGGGAGCGACCGCCCACACGCCGGGGGTGGTCGGGTACTCGCATTGCGGGGCCTTGATGCGCGCCTTGCTCGGCGGGCCGCCGAGGAAGGCCCGGGATCTCTGGGTCGGTCAGCACGGCCCGGACGGCCGGAGCGTCCTGGTGGGTAACCGGGCGCAGGGTGACGCGCTCGGCGTGAAGGACGGCAGGCCACAGGCGGGCCAGGACTGCTTCGACGGACTCGATAGTCCCAGGATGGCAGTGTCGGGCGGTCGTGCGGGGTGAGTTCGCGGCACCGCCGGGCTCCGGCCCGGGGTGGCCCGGGCCGGAGCGGGTGGTCACTGCCAGGAACCGGGCTGGGCCGGGAGGTCGTCGAGGGCGTTGTTGATCATGCGGGTGATGTCGGTGCCGTAGTGGGTGTCGCCGTGGATGAAGGTGGTGGTGAAGGCGGTGCGCTCGCGGCGCGGGAGGTCGGCGGCGCGGTAGGTGGCCAGTTGGTCAGCGCGCAGGAGCTGGGCGAGGGCGATGTAGCCGCGGTCGGCGACCAGGGTGAACAGGACGGGGCCGTCGATCTCGGCGTCGGCGTGGTGGGCGTCCCACCAGTACTCGTCCGGGGTGAGGCTGTGGCCGCGCTGGTGCCGGGCCACGATCGTCACCTTGATGCCGGTGCGCGGGTGGCCGATGACGATGTGGGACGACCGTCCGTCCCAGGTGGCGCTCAGGGCCTCGGCGGCGGCGCGGCGGACGACGTCGGCGACCGTCTCGGGCGTGGGCGGCACGGTGCCGGTGAGCAGGGTGCGGATGCTGTCGGGGCGGGTGTGGACCGGGCGGCCGGCGACGATCAGGACGTCGTTGCGGATGCGCTGGTCGTCGGTCTCTGTGATGCCCGGGTGCCAGCGGCGGTGCGCGCGGACGTCGGCCAGGACTTCGCGCGCGCCCTGGTTGTCGTTCGGGTTGAGGTAGAGCAGGGTCAGCAGGACGCGCTCGGCGGAGTTGAAGCGGCCCAGCCGCCACAGGGTCAGGGCCAGACCCTGGACGGCGCGCAGGAAGGGGCGGTTGTCCGTCTCGGACCAGGGCAGCCGGCCGTGGAAGATCATCGGGAGTGAGGCTTCGCCGACGGCGACGGCGGCCTCGTACCAGGCCAGCGCCTCCTTCAGGTGGCGGCGGCGCTCGGCGGTGGTGGGGCCGACCCAGGAGATGAGGTCGCCGAAGTCTCCGTCGTGGCGCTGCAGGGCCAGGCTGCCGAGGTGTGCGTAGGCGTCGACGTCGCGGGGCTCGGCGGCGACGACGCGGCGCAGCTCGTCCTCGTAACCGTCCACGTCACCGGTGGCTCGCATGGTGTCCAGCGCGGCATCGAGAGGTAGTTCAGCGCGGCCGGGGTAGGGGTCCGGCATCCGGAAGCGGGGCAGGACGCCGTCCTCGGCGAGTTGCTCCAGCCACCACCGCGCGGCGATCTCGGTGTCCTTCTGCGGTCCTGGGGCGATGTCGAGATCCTCGCCGTCCCGCGCCGCTGGATCCCCCTGGCCGTCGTGGTCTGTCCCGGGCGCCGGGCCGGAGGTGTCCTCGTGCTCGCCGAAGTCCTCGTCGTCGTTGTGCTCTTCGTAGGCGTGGAGGACTTCATCGGGGTGGAAGTCGCCGTCCTCGGTCGCTTCTCCGGCGCCGGCGAGGTGCGCTTTCTCCGCGGCGTCCCGGGCCTGCTTGCTCCGGGTGCCGGGCAGGGCGTGCGTCAGCGGATGGTAGACGTCGGGCCACGGGTGGCCGGCAGCGAGGGGGCTCCACATCGCGTAGTCCTGCTGCATCAGGATGCGCAGGGCCAGGTCGAGGCCGTGGTGGTCGAGCCGGTCCGGAAGGCGGCCGGCCTCGGCTGCGCTGGTGACCTCCTGGAGCGCTTTCTGGTAGCCGATCTGGGTCTCGGCGTCCAGGAGGCGGGCGAGCCGGGTCGGCTGCGTGCGCTGGACGCGGCGCCGGGGCTCGGCGGAAGGGCTGGTGGACACGAGGGCTCCTTGAACCGGGCTTCGCGTGGCGCACCGCCCCACCTCGGTGCGACGCCAAGCCATCAGGTCAGGACGCCGTCATCATGTCGATCATGCTGGTCGTGCCGGTTCGAGCGTGGGCTGCAGTTCACCCGGGTCGGTCAACGGTGGGGATGACCGGTGGGAACGCGCACCGTGAGCGCGGTTTGGGAGCTCATCCTGGCGGGCCGCCGCAGGGCGACGCAAGGCCACCGTCGGAGAGAGATCGCTTATGTCCCATTCCATGCGCCTCCTGTTGGAAGTTGGCGCCTGTCGGCGGCACTGTGCTCGTCGGCTCCTCTCGGTGCCCGGACCCGACCTCCCCGCCAGATGAGCCGGGCGGATCTCCCCCGGCGACCGGACGGTCCGGTGGTCGGCTACGTGGCTGGCCGGGACTTCCGCGACAAGGAGGTCGCCGTCGAGCTGTGCGACGTGCGGGCGTCCCGGCCCAGCGGGGCGAGCGGGCCGCGGCTGCCGGACGGCGGACGTCGTCGGTCTTCGAGTGCTCCCAGCTCCCCTTGTCGGAGGAGGGCGGTCACCTGTGCGTGATGTGCCGCCGGATCGCTGACATCGCCCGCCTCCAAGCCGACTTGCGGACGCGGAGGGAACAGATCGGCGCCTGGGCGCGATCGCTGTTCGCGGGCGGCGAGCTGGCGATCGTGTGGGGCGAGCTGTTTGCGGCTCCGGACACTCCTTCGGGGCGTCGCCGTCCTCCGCCCGCCGGCCTGGTCCAGGTGGTCGACGGGAGCGGGCGGCGGCGCGCGGACGTGCTGGTACGCCTCGCCGGTCCCCGTACGAAGGGAGCTCCGGCGGAGGCGTTGCGGCCGGAAGACGGCGCGCGGACGCTGTCGCGGGTGCTGGCCGGGCGGCGGCAAGTCGTCTGGGGTGGTTTGGACGTGGTGGGTGAACGGCTGTCCGGCCTGGGGCATCCCCTGGCGGTGCGGGTCGCGTCCGCCCCGTCGGCCGGTTTCCGGGCGGGTGGCCGCTTCTGGGACGATTCCGTTCCGGCGCGGTTCACCCAGTGGCGGGTTGAACTCGACCCGGGCAGTGGTGCTTTGCGTACGCCGTGGAACCCATGGGTCCGCGGACCGGCTGTGGTGGGTGCTGCGCCGCATGGCGGGCGCCGATACGGCAGTCGGTACGCACTGCGTCGGCTCGGTGACGGATCGGTAGACCACCGCCGCCAGACTCCTGTCCGCACCACGTGCAGGAGTACCCCGTCGGTCAGCTACGGAAGGCAGAGGATGAGCGATGAGGGCAAGGCCAGGGCGCTCCAGGAACGGCTTGACGGCCTGCGGGTGCTGCACGGGCCCGTCCACGACGAGGTCGTGTCCTGCACCACGCAGTTGGCCGAGTTACTCGGTGAGGAAGGCGATTCCCGCGGGGCCTACCTGCTCTACGGAGAACTGGGCCGCGCTCTGCGCGAGCAGGTAGGCCCCTTCGACGTGCGGACCCTGGACGCGTACGAGGGAGTGGCCCGCTGGATCGCGAGGAGGTGATGCGTCCGGGCCCGGCGGCGAGGTGGCGCGCCTGAACGGCCCCGGGGCGTCAGCGTCGGCGAAGACGCCCCGCGAGCGTGAGCACCGCTCGCGTCACCATGGCCGCCGCCAGGACGGAGAAGACCGCGACCAGGCGGATGCCCAGGCCGTTCCCGCTGTTCACAACGGGCTGCCACAGGTGAGGAAGGGCGATCGGGAGAGGGCGTGCAGGGTGCAGGCGCGGCGGGGGCGGCGGCTGGTCGTCCTTGAGAGGGACCCTGGCCGGGCTGGTGATGGCGATGGCTGCTCCGGTGACCAGCGGCATCAGAAGGGATGCCGGCAGCGTTCCGGTCACCGGGTGGCCGGAGCGTCGGGGGCGGCCTGTGCAGGGGCCTCTGCCTGCCCCGCCGCGCCGTGATCGGCCCGGCGGTGGTCATGCGGTTGCGGGGTCCTGCTCCTGCCCACCCGGTGGTCCTTCCGAGCTGGTGGCCGGTGACGCTGTTCAGCGCTGCCGAACGTGCCGACATCCGAGTCGGTGGCGCACGGGCAGGCGCGCCGGTCAGAACAGGACGTTGTCCTCGGTGGGCGGGACGGCCCGCTCCGTGGTGGGGGGCCGGTAGTGAATCTCTGTCCAGTCGTTCTGCCGGTGAACACGCATTTCGTCGCAGCGCGGGCACCGGACGGCCCAGTGCGTGATGCACCAGTAGGCGTGGTGCTGGACCGTCGTCCACTTCGAGGTGCGCTCCCGGGTGGAGCGTGCGACACGTACTCGTGAGGGCGGTGGCGTGTAGAGGGTCTTGCCGAAGGCGGTGGACAAGGGGCCGGAGAAGGCGCAGGTGGTGCAGGTCGGGTCGACGTGCGTCATGGTCGGCGCGGGCTCCCAGCGCTCCCAGCGGATCTCGCCCAGCGTGGGATCGGCGTCGGGAAGCGCCGGAAGGATTCTCCGCTCGGCCACGGCGGGGTCGCGGGGTATGTCCATGCCGTCCAGTCTGGCCCGGGGTGCTGACACCGGCGGTTCGGCCCGCGAGGCAGGCTCGGTCATGAGCCGGAGTAGTCGACGTCGTTGATGTCGAAGTCGAAGTCGTCCTCGGAGAACCCGCTGTAGACGCTGCCTGCGTTGAAGTGGTCTGCCAGGGCCTTCTTGATGATGCCCTGGACCTCGCTCTCCTCCGTGGCCCGCGTTAGGGCAGCGACCTGGGCGCCGGTGAGGTGGAGGTAGATGTCGCGTGCCCGGACGGCGTCGGAGCCGCGGACCTGGAAGGTGTTCGCTCGGCCGACACGCGCGCCGATGCCCGAACGGCCTTTGCGGGCTTCCATCTCCTGGGCGCGCCGTTCGCGGCCGCGGGGGGTGGTTTGCACCTCTGTGGCGTCGCGGTGCAGCCGGTCGGCGTACTTCACGGGTTTGCGGGAGCCGTCGATCCAGCGGGAGACCGAGCGGGGTTGGACGCCGTAGGCCGCGGCCATCGCCTTCGTGCTGCCGTTGTACTTGCGGTCGCGGACCTGGGCGGCTTGGGTGGTGGCACGGGCAGGCGCTGTGCGGGAGGGGAAGAGGAACGCCTTGAACCGCGCGTTCATGCCCGGTCCGTCGATCTCGTCTTCCGGGTTGTCGCCGCTCACGGCTGGGTGTCTCCGTCCTTCTCAGCGTCGGGCAGTTCTGTGCCGTCGGTGGTGTAGGCGTGCACAAGCCGGGAGGGGTGCTGGCCGGCCTCCATGGCTTCCAGGGCGGCGCTCATCGGAATGCTCGACTCGTGCTTGGACGATCCGGGGGCGATCCCCAGGCGCAGCACACCGGCGACGGGCTTGCCGTTCTCGGGAGTGGTCAGCAGTTCCAGCGGCGACGGCTTCGCGGCGGCGTAGAGCTTGGAGTCGACGTTGATCGCGAAGGGCGCCCGGCCAGTCATCTGGAAGGTCTTGCGCGTCTGCCGGTGCTGGGCGACCCGGGCCGCGGAGATGATCTGGTAGCGCAGCTCAGGGCGGTAGGACCAGTGGGCGACGACCTTCTCGAGCCAGTCGGCCTCCTCCGGATGGGATTTGCGCGCGTAGTCCATCCATTTGCCGATGCCGTTCTTGTAGAGCTGCTTGTAGAGCGTGGCCAGGACCAGGGCGTCGCCGCGGTCGGTGTCAGCGGGGTCGATGTCCTTGTGGGCGGCGTACGCGGTGAGGAAGGTCTCCGGGTCCTGGCCGTCGGTGAGTCCGAGTACGCCGTAGACGCGCTTGTAGGCGTCCCGGATCCGGATGGTCCATTCCTTCAGGATCGGCGCGGTGCCCTGCTGCCGGCCCTCTTCGTCTTGGAGGGCGGGCAGAAGTGCGTCGGTGATGGTGGCCGCGTCGAAGCCGTACGCGCTGGCCATGTAGGCCACCGTGGGAGTGGCGTACCAGCCGGGGCCGGTCGGCGGCATGCCGTGGAAGGTTGCCGGGTGTGGGAGCAGGGGCTCGGTCTCGATCCCGGTGAAGTCGCACCACCACAGGCCTGCGGTCTTCGGCGACCAGGGTGGATCGGTGATGTGCTGCAGCGGACCGATGGGCAGCGGCAGGGTCTGGGTGACGGAGAGGTAGGAGGCACAGACGTCGACGGCGACGGCCCACTCCAGTGTGGCTTCCCCGTCAGTGAGCGGCCGGGCCCACCACTTGAAGTCCTCTTCTTCGCAGATGGCTTCGTGACGGTCGAGAAGTTCGTGTGTGAACGGGTGCCGGGCGCCGGCGGCCTGGGGAACGGTCGTGTCGCCGCTGGGGAGGGCGCCCTCGCGCAGGCGCCGCTTCCACTGCCCTTCCTCGTCCTGGTAGGGCTCCGAGCGGGGACGGACGGCCTCCAGGAGCAGCATGCTGGACGTGGCCGGCGTGACGCCGGGGGCGATACCGATGTCCGTGACGAAGGCGCGGATTCGGCGTGCGAGGGCACGGGCGTCGCGCTGCCCGCCGGGAAGGGTGGCGAGGGTGGCGGTCATTGCGGTGGTGGTCTTCTGCTTCTCGCTGCCCTGGCCGAGCCAGGGGGTGACGATGATGCGCAGGGACGCCTTCGGCCCGCCGACCGAGCCTGCCCGTCGGAAGACGTGGAAGACAGGGCCGATCTCCTCGGACACCTCCATGCCGACACTGACGGCTGCCGTGTCCAGCTTCTTCTTGAGCGAGGCCAGGGCCTTCTCCGTTGCGGGGAGAGCCTCGGGCAGACCGAGCGCCTTCACGGCCGGCGCGGTCAGGCAGACCATGCCGTCACCTACTCGGCCGGACGCGTGCAGGCGCTCGACGCGCAGGGGGAGGCCGGTGCCCAGCCACGCAACCCATTCGGTCAGTTTCGTCCCGGCCGGTGCCGGCACCTCTTGTACGTCCACGGCCCAGCCGGCTTCGGTGTGGTCCAGGGCCACTGCGGGCCAGCGGCGCACGGTGGCCGCCGTGGAGACGGATCCCGGGCGCCGTGCGGATGCCGGACGGGGCGGTGCAGCCGTGGTGCGCCCGGGCAGTCCCCGGTAGGCGGGAACGGGGCGCGGGCTCGCCGGGTACGCGTTTACTGCGGGGCGGGTCGTCTCGGTGCCGGGCGGGGCCGGCTGCGGCGCGGCCTGCTGTTCCCGTTCGGCCCGTACACGGGTGAGGCGCTCGACGGTGGCGGCGCGGGAGGTGGGAGTGCACTGCTCGGGGCAGCGCTTCCAGGACGACTTCATCTCGCCGCCCTCCTCGTACCAGCAGACGACATATCCGGGGCGGCCGCTGCCGAGGCATCCGCCGCATCCGGCCAGCCGTACCTCCGCCATCATCAGCTCCTCTTCATGGTCAACGAGCGATCGTCGGCAAGGTGCCGCAGGTCGCGGATGGGGCAGGAAAGGGACGCCGCGGCGAACGCAGGATCCAGGGTGAGCAGCTCGGCGCCCAGGAGTTCGGCCAGGGCGGCGCATGCGGCGTCGTACGGGCGCAGGACGCGGCGCAGGTTCCATGTGCGGATCGTGAGCGGCATCGTGTCGTGGCGGTCGATCTGCATGAGGCGCAGGAGTTCCAGGGCCCGGACAGCTTCTGCTTCCGGCACGAGGCCTGCCTGAGTGAGGGTGTGCAGGATCTCGGACACGTGCAGGTCGATGCCGAATGGTGCCGCGAGGCGGGCGCCCGGGAGCAAGGCGCGGATCCGCTCTGCCTGTTCGTCCGTTCCGACCAGGAAGGAGGTCAGGGTTCCGCTGTCGAGGACGAGGGGATTCGTCACGACTTCCGGTTCACCGCGTCTCGGGCCTGGGTGATGTCCGCGATGCTCACGGAGCAGCGTCCGGCGATGTCGCGTGCTCGCTCCGCCGCTTCGGCCGGGGTCAGGGTGCTGGCGTGGTCAATGAGGAGCTGCAGCAGGTAGCCCTGGAGGGACTGGTGCGCGCGAGCGGCTCGGACTCTGAGGGTGTCCACGACGTCCGGGGGGAGATCACGGACTTGCACGACTGCCATGAAGGCATTCTACATGCAGTGCAAGCATTTTGCCTTCGCGGGTACTGCGAGGCTGGCCTCGCAGTACCCGCGCGGCGGGGCTACTTCCCCTTGGCGGCTTCCTTGAGCCTGGAGCCCGCGGTCACCTTCACGCCGTAGCCCGCCGGGACGTCGATCGGTTCGCCGGTGGAGGGGTTCCGGGCGGTGCGGGCGGCGCGGTGGGTCCGCTCGAAGGCGAGGAAGCCGGGGATGGTGACCTTTTCGTCGCCCTTGGAGACGACGTCGCCGACGATCTCGGCGAGCGCGGCCAGTACGGCGTCGGCGTCCTTGCGGGTCACTTCGGCGCGCTCGGCGAGCGCGGTCACCAGCTCACTGCGGTTCATGGGGTACTCCGTGTTCTTCTTGGGATGCGGCCAGGACATGATTCCAGGCGGCGCTGACAAATCCGGCGGGTCGCCGACGGCGATCCCCGGGCCGGCGCTCGCGCGCCGACGCCCGTCCACCCCGCCGGTCCGGCGGAGAAGGCGGGGACACCCCTCCAGCTTGACACACAAAACTTATCACTAACGCCAATCTGGTGCTGTTTTACGTGTCATCCGCGTCACCCCCCAAGACAGGTCGCCCACCCCGCCTCCCCCGCGCCCCCGCCCGGAGTAGGCCCTGTCGGCCGCGGCCCCTTCACCCGCCACGCCAGAGCGAAGCCGGCCCCGGCCGCCGGGGCCGCCACACCGTCGCACACCTCACCATCGACCGCCATTCGCTCACGAAAGTCACGGACCACCGCGCCGGAGATGCCGGGATGCGATGGGGTCACACCGGGCCCGGGGATGCACATACCGGACGAAACCCCCCGGCGCTGACGCAGCCACCGGCAACCCCCTCTGGCGACGGACACCCTTCCGGCGCGCAGGCGATCACCACAACCCTGAAGCAAAACCCGAATGACACATATAGCTTGACCCTCTTCGCAATTATGGGTATATTTAATGTGTCGCAAGGTCGCAGATGCGTCACCGACCTCAATGCCGCCGCCCGGCGTCTCGCCTCACCCTCACCGGGCGGCATCCCCGCCTGGCCCGCTCCCGTCCCCGATACCAGCGGAAGGTCCCGGTATGCCCCAGCATCCCCGGCTCGTCGAGACCCGGGCCGCGCGCGACCTCGGCTCTTACGGACAGTTGGAGATGGTCTCCACCACGCGCCAAGGGGCTCCATGGGCGCTCTACCGCCTGCACGCCCCCCACGTCCGCGGCTGCCTCCTGCTCACTCCGGCGGCCGCCGACGACGACCCGACGGCACCGAGAACGCGTGCTGCGGACGTCATCATCGACCCCGCTCCCCCGCTCGGTCTCGGATCGCCCGGTATTCGCCCCTTCACCGTCAACTCCATCCCCCTGACCGGCCCCCGGCTGTTCAACGCAGATGATCCCTCAACGGTGCACCCCCTCCGTGCCGGCCGGACCGGGCAGCCCGAACCGATGCCCCCGCTCACACGTCAGCACGCCCGGACCGTGATCACAACCGTCTTGGAGCACTGGCGCAAGCGCAGCGATCTCGAAGACCTGTACCGCGCCGCGCACCGTCGCGCCGTGCTGCAGCACCTCTCGCGCTATCGCGGCCAGATGGACCGGCGCCGCCAGGTCCTGGAGAAAGCCCGGATCGCCGTGGCCGAAACCGGACAGCGCATCGCGGTTCTGCAAGACGCCCTGCGCGGCACCGACCAGACCTCTCCCCCCATCCTGGAGCCCTGCCCGTGACCCCTTCCGACCGCTCGTCCGACGCGGCCCTGGCCGCCGTCCGCACGGCCCTCGCCGACGCTGGTCACGACCTCGGCGAACTCCTCGTCCTCTCCATCGGCACCGGCCCGCGGCACGTCGTCGTCAAGTACAACCCGGACGGCGACTCCTGGGACCGGGAGGAGGAGCACTGCGCCGCCTACGCGCAGACCCTCCAGCGCGGGGGCTGGGGACAGGCGCTCGATCTGGAGAGCCTCGTCCTCATCCCTGACGTCCCGGACAGCGCGGCACCCGGGCAGTACACCGCGACCTGGCAGATCGCTGTCGACGGAACCGACCCGGCGGGCGCCGCCGCCGAGGCACGGGAACGACAGCTCGATCCGGGGGTCACCGAGGCGCTGTGGACCATGACCGACCACCTGGGCCGCACCTCGGCGGCCACCACGTCCGACTCCCACCGCTGACCGGAGGTTCCCGCCTGGCTACCCGGCCTGCATCACACCGATACCGAGGAGACCTGTGACCGCGATCAGTGACATTCCGCCCTGGCGGCTCCCAGCGGCCCTGGCCGCACTCGCTGAGGAACTCGGCATCACACCGGGCGCCTTGGACGAAGCCGTACTGGAAGCGGCCCACGACCAGGCCGCCAGCGCCTACAACAACGGCGCCCACGCCGAGCTCGCCGACGACGAAGCACACGACCAGGTACACAACAGCGCTGACGAGCGCGCATCAGCCATCAACGCCAGCGTCACCGCCCAGCTCGCCTTCCTGGCCGACGGCTGCGCCAGCGCCCAGGCCCTGCGCTCCCTGCTGGCCGACTTCCTGAACTGATACCCCCTACGCCCATCCTTACCTTCCCGAGGAGATGATCACCCGATTCACGGCACCCGCTCTGACCGCCACCACAGCCAGACCGCGCACGACCCGCTGACCTTCGACATCCACCTCCAGGAGCGCGGCCGCACACGCTACGTCGTACGAGGCCGGCACGTCCGCGGCTCCTTCGTGGTGATCCCCGAAGCCGCCAAGGACGGACCGGTCCTACCGGAAACGGTCCGCGTCCAGTTCGGCTGTGACGGCGACGAGGACTACTGGCGCACTCCGCGTCAGGACGAACCCCTCGTCCACAACGTCCGTGTCCATGGCTGGACGGACAACATCGACCCCGACAACCCGCCCTCGGGCTGGTACCTGGGCCAGTACACGGTCAACCTCCGGGACAACGGCATCGAACGGGAGTTGCCCCCAGGAGCTCGGCGGCGGACGGAAGCCGTCGTGCAGGCGGTCGTTCGCCACTGGAGTGGCCTTCCCGAGCGCCCCGCCCTCGTGCTGGCTGCTGCCGCCACCAAGGCGGCCGAGTACGCCGAGCACGAGGCCGTCCTCGCCGCCGAGCAGAAGGCGAAGGCGGCATCCGTGCAGGCGGAGCGGGCACGGATGCGGTCCCGGCTGAACACCGTCAACGGCATCGCCCGCCGGCATCCGCGACCCAAAGGTGCGCTCCGTCAGGGATGGGTGCCGGTCAGCCTCGTCGACAACAAGGAACGCAGCATGGGCACCATGAACGTGCGCGAGGTCGAGTTCAGCAAGGCCCAGCCCGGAGCCGTGGTCTACGAGGTCGAAGGACGTCGCCTCGCCGGACGCTTCACGGTCGGCTGCGACCAGTGGCGGCCGCAGCCACTTCCCCAGGGCGTCCGCGTCACCTACGGCCACGTCGAGGACTCCAGCCCCTTCCGTCATGAACACCCCCACGAACCACACGTATTCGGCGTGCGGGTCGGCGGAGTGTGGGAGTGCGAACGGGCCGGGAAGATCACTGCCTCCTCGCCGGGCCGCCTGTCGGCGGATGCCCGCACAGGGGTACGCGCCCGCATGTCCGCCTCCGACGCCGGCGAGCGGTACTGCTCGGCCGTCCTGCGCGCACTCGCTCTGCACTACCTGGCTCGGCCCGACCGGCCGGCGCTCCAGTTGGCCGCCGCTCAGAACAACGCCCTGTCCCAGCGCGCGCGGGCCCGCGAGGCACTGCGCACGCTCCGTGGCGAGCAGCGGCGGGCGGAGGGTGCGTCGATGCGCCACCGCCTCCGGGAAGCCGAGTACCGGGCGTTGGGGGGATCAGGCCGGAGTGTCCGACTCCACGCCTGACTTCATGAGGGCCACCGTGCCCAGCTCTTGTCTTGCTACTCCCCTTGGAGGGCCCATGCCCCGCTACACGTTCTCAACGCTTCCCACGTCTCTGCGTTTCAGCCTCATCGCCGCAACCGCCCAGGAGGCCGAAGCGCGGGTTGCGCGGCTCGAAGACGAGACGCATAACGTCACCTCCCTCGGCACGCTCGGCGTACGGATCGAGGACCTCTCCTTCGGCGACCACAGCGACACCGAGCTGGCCGAGTACAGCACCGACCATTCCGCCGACGCATAAGGCCGGACAAGTTCTTCGACGAGAAGGGATACGGGCCGTGCCGATCGATACGTCCGTAGCGAACGCCGATGGCGCCGGTGCGTCACATCCGGACCCGGAGACCAGCGGGCGGAAGCCCACCGTGCGGGAGCGGCAGCACCTCACCGACGCCGCCAGGAACCCCAAGGGGCATATGCCCAGCGAGGCCAGTGCCCGGCTCGTCGAGGCGATGCTGGCAGAGGGGTGGGTCTACCGGGAAGACGGTGACGGCTTCCGGCTGGAAAACGAGGAGGCACTGGTGTTTCGCGGCTCCACGCCCTGGAAGATCACGCAGGGCGGACGCTGGGCCGCGCTGGGGCTCCGGCACCGCAGGCTGCTCGCCGGGGGCGGGGCAGGCACACCGCTCCTTGCCCGCAGCGACGCCAGGACAATGACCTTGGTCGAGATGCACTTGGCAGAAGACGTCGACGGTGCCGTGCGGCTGACCGCCCTGGGCGGCGACCTGGTACACGCATACGTGACGGGTGGGGACAGCAGTCAGCCGTGAGGCTTCGGAGTCCGTCATCTCGGGGGACAACCCGTACGCCGAAGCCTCACGGCCCCGAGGCCGGGACAGAGTGCGGGGGTGAGTGGCACTCCGCGCGGGCTGCTCGTGTTCCCCAGCTAGTGCTGCGACCTGCCGTGGGCACGGGATTACCCCTCCGCGTCGGCACGTCATGCCGCAGCGAGGAGCACCGCACGTTCGCCGCCGCTCGCCAGGGTCTCGGTGCCCCGCACCGTTCACGGGCCGCGGGCGCTGGTCGCGGCGGCGGTGAGGTAGGCGGCGCCCGCCTCGGTGGATGCGACGAGGAGGGGAACGGCCCAGGCGGCCGTGCGGTGTTGCTTCCTGTGCGCGTCGGCGCGAATGGTGTCGGCTGTGCGCTGTGCGCCGGCGCCGGGATCCGATCAAGGGCATGCCGTCGTCCGCCGGGGTGGGGCCGGGTTCGAGGTGATGGTGCGGCCGGTGATCTGTGGACAGAGGACGGCACCCGGCAAGGGTGCCGATCGGTGGGCGCGGGCCGGGGTGTGCGGCAGCTGACGGGCCGCTGCGGGGGCAGTGCTCAGTCGGGCGGGTCCGGGGTCTTCGGGTACGCAGCCAGGGGCGGAGTGCCCAGGCGGATGGCCTCGCGCTCGCGACGGTTGTTCGCAAGGCGGAACACGTACCGGTGATGTCGGCCAGGGCGCTGCGCAGCCACTCGGCGGGGTTCTCGCCGGCGCGCGGGACGGTAGCGCCGAAGCGGATCAGCTTCTCCTCGCAGTATCGGTGGCCCTGCTCCTGTTTGCGGATCTTCTGGGCGGCCCGGTCGTGGAGGATGGTGCCGTCGGGTAGCAGGACGAGCGTCCGTGCCGCGCCGCGGCCTGTGTAGACAGCGTTCGTCGCCTGGTAAATTCGCCCTATATGCCCTATTGCGATAAGGGTGCCGTCCGTGCTGCGCCGGGGAACGGGATCGGCGAAGGAGACGATCCCCTTCACGTCGGTCGCGCGCAGCTCGGAGAAGCATCGCGCCAGGAACCACGACTCGGAGTTTCCGGGGCAGGCATCGGTCAGCACGAACCTAGAGCAGAGCAACGCCTCGACGTTCGGGCGGAGTTCGGGCAGTGCCCGGGTGAGCACGTTCGCGCCGGCCGGGGTACCGAAGACGGCAACGCCGGAGAGCTGGGGCTCGCCCGCGTCCACTCGGTAAAGGCCAAACCTCCTGGTAGCGGATGGGTAGGAGGCGGAGTAGTGGTGCGCAAGGACAAAGTCCTTGGCCGCCTTTTCCGGCAGCGGGTGGACCTCGAAGGAGCGAGCGTCAAAGCCTCCGTCGCTCCGGTGCCTCCAGGACGGTTTGCGATTCGTCCACCGGCGGCACCAGTCCGACGCGGTGGGGACCTCGGGCAGGTTCTCAGCGGGCGGTCCGCCGAGGGAGCGGGCGGTCACCGCGGCTCCTGGATTTCGGAGGCGACCTGCTCCGCGTTGTAGATCGCGCCGAGCGTGGCGGGCGGGTAGAGCCAGCCTCCGTGGTCGGGGTAGCTGACGCGGGCCGTGAAGGTCGGCCTCCAGGTGGTGCCGCGGTCGTCGCTGGACATCGTGGGCCCGAGGTAGGTGACCGGGCACCCGGACGGGTCCGCCAGCGTGGCCCCGGGGGCGATCTCCCGGCCGGTGACGATCTCCCGCAGGATCCGGATGGGCTCGTCAGCGCGGTGCAGCTCCTCGCGGAGCGGATTGCGGGTCAGTGTGTAGGGGAGAGCTTCCAGCGCGGCCTTGTGCTCCAGGAACGCGTCGAGTGCGTCGCTGCCGGCGGAGGTGAGTTCCAGGCTGACGCCGTCGCCGCGGTACCGGAGGAGTCCCGCGGTGAACAGGACAGGCGGCGGCGCGCCGAGGTAGGAGGGGAACTTGCCGGAGCGGTCGACGAGGTAGCGCACGGCGCCGTACTCGGTGATAGCGCTCAGGGCGTCACGCCGGGCTGCCTGGAGGTAGCGGGCGTCGCGGTCGGCGAGGGGGGTGCGGCGGGTGATCGAGGACTCCCGGGATCGTGCGGACGGTCAAGTGTTCGGCAGGCAGCTGCTCTTGAGGGGCCGCTTCAGCGGGGTGTCGGTCGCATGGGCGGGTACCGGCCGGGGCTACTTCGAGAGCAGGTCGGTTCCTTCGTCGCGGGCCCTGATGAGGTCGAGGTGGTACACGCCGTACTGGCTGTCGAAGCGGCTGCACAGCGGGCGCCACGCGAAGTCGTTGCTGTCGACCAGGTTGCACACGGCATCGTCGTCGTCCAGGTCGTCGTCTTCGTCGTCGGTCAGGGAGCGCATGGTGCCGTCGACGGTGACCACGGAGCGGGCGCTCCGGTAGTTCGGGGAGTCCCCCTCGACGATCACGAGGGCCTGGGCGTGCGGGTCGTGGCGCAGCATCACGTGGGCGGCGAGCGAGCACGAGTACACGGCAAGGGCGTGGTCGGCGGATGCGCTGGCGGTTGCGCGGAAGGCGGTCAGCGCCTCGTGCAGGGCCGTACGGATGGTGGCTTCGGTGCCGATGTCGCTCACAGGGGTGTCCCTTCGGCCGGGGTTCAGCAGATGAGGGGGCGGGCCCTGCGGCAGGTCGTGTGGACCGGCGCGGCGGGGCCGTGCGGGCGTGTGGTGCCCAGTCGCGGTGGACGGGGCCGTCGTGCTCTTCCCACTGGTTGGCCTGATCTCGCGCGGCGTACCTGATGACTCCGGGGTCGGCGCGTCTCGGGCCAGGTGGTCTTGGGCAGGGCCTGGCGCTCGCGGGGCGTGTGGGGCTGAGCACACGGGTCCTTGTTGGCGGCGGACAGGCGCCGGTCACAGGGTGCCGGGGAGCACTCTCACCGGGGCGTCCGGCAGTGGTGCCCACCAGATCTTCGCGCCGATGCGGCATTCGAAGACCTGCGTGACGCTGTCGTCCACGGCGTCCAGGCTGTACCAGCCCTCCGTGTTGTAGGTGACGCACACGGTAGTGTCCTGGGTCGGCTCGACGGCACTGCGCGTAGCCGGGCCGCCGAAGCGGATCCGCAGGTTCCTGGCGCGCGAGCTCGCGCCGGTCTCCCGCAGCGTGGTGGCACGCCACAGGCTGAGATCCTGCTCGGGGGTGTGCGCGATACGTCCCGTGTCCGGGTAGATCATGAGCCGGTTGGACAGGGCGGGGGCATCACCACGCCTGCCGATGTAGACCAGCCAGCCCTCGGCGCGACCGGCTTGGCGCTGTCCGGTCTCGGGACGGGGCGGGGCGAGAAGGTATCCGGCGCGCGGTGTGTCAACACCTCGACTGTCCGTGCCGTGGGCGTGTACGTGATCGCCGGCGTTCAGTGCGGCGACGGTGGCTTCCAGGTCGGTATGCACGGGGAGCTCCTTGAAGGAGAGCGAGTGGCGGTGGGGAGCGCGGTGGTGGGGCCGGGCGCGGCAGCGGGCGGGTACCTCGCGAGCACGGGTGCACGGCAAGGGCGTGGTCGAAGGTGTCCCTTCGGCTGTGGTGCGGTGGTGCACCGGACGGGGCCGGTGCACCGCCATAGCGGAGGGCGCGTGATGCCGGGGCGGTCAGCGAGTCCGGTGGCCGCGGGCGTTGTCCTCGGTGATCGTGCGCAGGCCGCTGCTCGTGCTCCAGCCGCACCAGCAGCTGGCCGTGTAGCTGAACTTGCCGGAGCACTGTGAGGTGCGCGGGTGGCCGGTGGGGGCGATGGGGTGGGTGCACGTGCTGTTGTCGGCGGTGTGTACGCGCTTGACGGGGGCTGTGTGGCGCTTGGGCTTGTCGGGGGGTTGCGTGGTGGGCACCGATGGCTCCCGGGGTGATCAGACTGGCGTGTCGACGGTGACGGTGAAGCCGGTGATCTCGGGACTGGGAGGCCAGGCGTCGGAGGCGAGGCGTAGCAGCTGGACCTCCTGGGCGTGGCTGTTGATCCGGTCCGTCAGCAATTGGGCGACGAGGTCCCGGGCGGCTTCCTTGTCCGGGTGGGTGGCGGTGATGCCGTAGACCAGGTCCAGGGCGAGGTATCCGCCGGGGCGGGTGATCGTGAGGATCAGAAGGGTGAAGCTGGTGGAGCTGTCCATCGCGTCTTCCGGACGGAGGGCGTGGGCGTGTGCGGTCCTGACCGCAGTGGCTGCACAAGGTCGCGCGGGGCCGACTCCCGCCGCGCCGGTCGGCCGCGCGGCCGACCGGCGCCGGGGTACCGCTACTGGCTGTCCGGCAGGATGAGGATGACGGGGCGGCCGTGCGCCCGGGACGCGGTGACGGCCTGCTCGATGGCGGCGCTGACGGTGTGGGTGTGACTGGCGTCGTGGGACTTGAGGATCTGGTGAAGCAGGGAGCGGATCAGGTCCTCCGTCTCCTGTCCGCCGGGCGCCCGCAGACCGATGCTGCTGGCGGTGTCGGCCATGGTGGTGCTGGAGAGGTTGTCGATGCCGCTCGCGGTGAGCTGTCCGTCGAAGCGGTTCCAGAACAGGTTGAAGGCGATGAGCATCGACTTGCGGACACGCATGTAGAACTCGTGTTCGCAGCGGATCTCCTTGGGGATTTCCCGGACGGTCGGCAGGGTCGGCGCAGGCATACGGCTCCCGTGGGTGGGGGAGGGGTGGCAACTCCACCCCTTGACACGTATAATATACCTTCAATCTCCATTTCTGTCAAGTTTTATGTGCTGATTGGGTGGTCTCGCGACTACCCGCCGAGGAGGAATCAAGACGTGCGCACTTCATCCGGAGGACAGGTCCGCCCGGGGTGCCTAGCCCTGCCCTTCGCTCTGGCCGCGCGGGCGTTCACGCCGTCGAGGCCGGGCCGTGTCACCGAGGGCACCACGGAGACTATCCAGGTCCTGCGGACCGCAGTCGGCATCGCCGCCACAGTCTGGTTGCTGTATGCCTATCCGCTGAGGGAGTCAGCGGCGGACTTCGCCAAGGACCAAGCAGCGCAAGTGCTCGTCGGTGCCGGAGTCCTGTTGATCGTCGCCCCAGTGGCGCTCGGGATATTCGTGGCTGCGGCCCGGCCACCAGCCAGATCCGTCTACCTGCGCAGACTCGCCGGGCCGGCCAGGGGGTTTCTCGCGCTCTCCGTGTCGGTCCTGGTCCTCTGGGCTCTGCTTCAGGACAGCGCCGGCGCCAGGATCGCACAGCAGTTGGGCCTGTGGCAGATCGTCTTCCTGCCCCTGGCCCTGGGCGCCGTCCTCTTCGCCGTGCCATACGGACTGACCGCGGTCGTGCTGTGCGTGCACCACGTGTTCCGCGCGGCCGATGTTCACGAGGTCCTGCCGGCCCTGCTCTCTCCCGTCCTGGTGTGGACACTGTTCGCCTTCCAGTTGGCCGAACCCTCCCCCGTCAACGCTCCGGCGACTGTGCGGACGCTGTTCCTGTTCGGGCCGCCGGTTTCGGTGAGCGCGCTGTCGCTGTGGGAGTTGCGCCGCCTTCGACGCCGGTTCGGCATCACGGTGCGCACCGCGCTGCGCGGAGGGCCAGGAAGTCCGTGACGGCCCACGCCGGTGGGAGCGAAGCTCGTGGCACCAGAGCCATTCGCGACGCCAAGAGATAGGCCAGCGGGTGAGTCAGAGGACTACCGGGGCGCCGCGGCAGGTCCCGAACCTTCAGCGGCCGGGGCGCCGCGGTGGTGTCCGTCTCCCGGTCGGCACCGGACCGTCCAGTCCGGTAGCGGGCAGAACGGGGAGGGTGGCGGGATTCAGACCCCGCGGCTGGAGCACACCCGGCATGCTGATCAGCACGTTCACGGCGCCCGGCAGACACAACTGCGCGGCCTCGGCGGGCCTCCGGAGGAAGTTGTCGGCCAGCACGCCGAGCACCGCCTTCGGCAGGCTCCGCTCGACCAGGCACAGCTCGGCGGCCGGGTCTGCCTCACCGGCAAGGGCTGGCACGGCACCGTCGCCGACCTTGGCGACCACCCCTGCTCGACCTTCCCCGGATGGCTCTCCGTACCCGCCTCGACGACGCCCTCCGCGATGAGCCGCACATCCTCGAGCGCCACCCCGACGGCGTCGTCCAGCCGAACACTCTCACGATGTGACCAACCCTCGGCCTCATCTGAGGCCGACGGCGCCCGCAGCTGGCATGGACGCGGGACCCGCTCCCCCGCGGGCGGCGCGCACGCCGGTTCCCGTGCTCGTCGCGACGAGCACGGACCGGACGCCCACGGCACGGCCGCGCTCCCGCGCACGGGAGCGCCGTCCCGCTCCGGCTGGCATCGTCGCCCGGCAGCGGCGGTTGTTGGTCAGGTTCCACCCTTGAACGCCGAGCGGGCGTCCCCGGTGAAGGTCTTGACCAGGCCGCGCGGAACCGGGCTGTTCATCCCGTCATCCGGTTCGAAAGCGATCAGGACCACCTGAGCCCCAGGCCCGAACCGGAGACGGCAGTGGTGGCGCTCTGCTTCCCCGTTGCCGCGGCATGGTCGACGGCGGCCGACGGTCTGCGCTGGCAGAGCTCGCACTCGGGGCGCTGCCGGAGCAGCTGCGCCCGCTCGGCGTTCGACATCCGCGCGTACACCCGCTCCAGCTCGCGGCGCCCCCGCCACAGCGGGGCGGGCACCACCGGGACCGAGATCGCCCGGGCAGGATTCGGCGCGCGCAGCGGGCTGGCCGAGGTGCCGACATTGACCCGGCGCCTCCTCGTCCAGCCCGTCAGAGCGGCGAGAGCATTCGCGCGTTCATTACCCTCTCCTCCGCGTCCGTTCGGCTCGTACGGGCAGGAACCGCAGGCCCGTTCCACAGGGTCCGCCCGGGCACGTCCCCCGTCTGCCGTGGAGGTTGCGCGGCCCGGCACCGATCGCGTCGGCACGGGCCATCCTGCGAAGTTTCTATGGCACCCGGTGGCTGGTCTCGGCGCAGCACCGAGCCGGCGGCTCGTCGCGTTCCCACACAACGCGGGCGCGGCGTTCCCCGCCCAGGGCCTCGACCAGGGCGTGGATACACCCGGCGCTGCGGCCGTCGTCCACGGCGACGGTGCCGCCGGGCTCCCGCGTCCCCGCGATGTCGTCTGCCTCGCGGTGGATCACGAGGAACCGCTGGCAGTCCTCAAGAACTGGCGTTTCCGGCGCAGGGTCGCTTCGGTCGCTCACACAGGCACCGTACGGCGGACCTCTGACACTGGGGCCGCCCGGGCCGCGAAGCGTGCTGGCACCGCGATGCCACACAGCGGGCGGCACGGGTTACGTCCGCGTGGGTGCGGTCAGTCGACCGCGCGCAGCACCAGCCGCACCGCACCCATGAACGCTCGTCCGATCCATCCGAGCAGTCCGGTCTCCACGGCCAGCTCGGCAACGTCTGCGGCCGCGTCCCCTTGGTCCGACCGGGAACGACACCGGGAGCAGTTACGGGGCCAACGGCGCTTTTCCACGCCGCACTTCCTGCACATCGCCATGCCTTCATTCTCTCCTTGCCGCCGGACCGCCACCCGCCTTGCGCGGCCGTCGGCCGGGCGGGGCGATGCTGCGG
This sequence comes from Streptomyces sp. CAU 1734, assembly GCF_039888735.1. NCBI lineage: Bacteria > Bacillati > Actinomycetota > Actinomycetes > Kitasatosporales > Streptomycetaceae > Streptomyces > Streptomyces sp. CAU 1734. The sequence goes on along the minus strand of NZ_JBDQQP010000012.1, from coordinate 282,154 downwards.
CGCCCGGAGGAACTGCTCTACGCCGGCGAGGATCCGCAGAACGGGGCCGGCCCGGGCGGAATCGGCGCACCCGGAGCCTGCTGAGCCGCTTGGCGTGGTCCGGCTGGCTGAGCCATCCCAGGTCCGGAGCGACCGTAACCTCGCGGCTGTCCCGTCGTTGAGCGTGCGAAGCCCTGCCCGCCCGCTGGAGTTGCCCATGCCGGTTCTCACGGACCTGCCCGCGAACGCCCGGCCCGGTCTCGCGCCCTCCGGGGACCGCCGCCTGGTCGAACGGGCGGTGGTGCACGGTGCGCTCGCCGCGGCCGGGCCCGAGGCCCTAGTGCGCACCGATGTTCCCCAGCCCGACGGCTCTGTGCGCCTGTACGCGGCCTGGACTGACGGCGGCGGCCCCCTGGCCGACCGTATCGACCGCGTCGCGCTCGCGCGCGGGCTGGACGCCTGGTCCTGGGTCGAGATCCTCACTCACTGCGCCAGCACCACCCACCGCGGTCGGATCGAGGTGCGCACCCATCCGCTGCGGCAGAGCCTCGCCGACGTCGAACGCGGGCACCGGGGCAACGAGGAATACCGGGCTGGCTTCGCCCGGATCCTTGCCCACGACGCCTTGCAGACGGGCCGGACGCCACTGCCCGCGCCCGATATCCCCGCCTGGCCGGGCGTCGGCCCCCTGCTGTGGCAGCGGGATCAGGGGGGCGACATGGTCGTCGAGCGGTACTGGCTCGGCTGCTGAGGGGACCGGACGATGCCCGCGATGTTCCGCACCATGACACCCGGCAGCACGGCGAACGAGGCCTACTCCCGCCTCATGCACGGTGCCGCCCTGACCGATGCCGCCCGGCTTACTCCCGAGGAAGAGCGGCGAGGGCAGGAGGAGTTTTCCCGCATCTGGGAGCGGCTGCTGCACAACGCCGAGGTGACGAAGTGGCTGGCCCCAGGTCAGGACCTGAGCTGGAGTGGCGGAACGCCGCGCCATCTGCTGCGCGCGAAGGGCGGGCGCACCACCGACCTGGTCCAGCTCATCCCGTGGGCGCTGCGCGAGAAGCTCGCCGGCGACGTGATCTACGAAGACACCGCCCGGCGCGAGGAGCAGGTCGTCCGCGGGCACGGTCTGGAGCCGGGCGACGCCGCCAGCATCCGCTTCCGGAGCACGAACCCGGCCGCCGCCGACGGGCAGCCGCTGCCGCCGGGCCGCGAGCGGGAGGTGGAGCGGTTCCTGGAACTGCAGGCGATGCTCGCGGCCTACACCGCCACGCCGTACTTCGTGCCGGCCTCCGGCGCGTTCGACGCCGCCACCGGCCTGCCGCCCGAGCCCGGGGCACCGCTGCGGCTGACGGCCGAGGCCGTGCTGGTCTTCCACGACGGCGTCCCGCTGCCGGCCGTCATCGCCGACGACGAGGCCCTCCACGCCCACGCCGCCGACCGCTTCGGCGCCGAGCACGACACGCTCTTCGACGGCGGCCCCCTCGTGATGGGCGGTGTGGTCCTGGCCCGCCCGGACGACGGCACCGACACCGCGCTGCTGTTCAACCCGGCCCTGGGCTGGCTGATCATCGCCAACTGCATCAACGGGCAGTACGCGTGGGCGATGCACCCGGTCCACCGGCTCGACACCAACCCCGGGCCGGCCGCCCGCGTGCTGCGCACCTACGCCGCCCTGAACGCGCTGGAGGACTGGGACACGCCCCCGCCGGTCCCGGGCCGGGCCCGGCCGAGCGGCAGGAGCAAGAAGAAGGACCGGCTGCCGGCGGCGCAGCGGCGCCGGCAGCAACTGGAGCAGGCCGCCCGGACCCCGCAGGCCCGCGCCGGCGCTCTCCTCGGCGTCCGGGTGCTGTCCTTCACCGCGCCGCCCCACCAGGCCGCCGCCCCTCCCCCGCGCGACGGCAGCGCGGGCAGGGCGCCCGCGCAGTACCGCGACTGGCGGCGCGCACATTGGACACGGAACACCAGGGTGCACCTCCTCGACGAAAACAACCGTCCCTCCGGACCCGTCTACGGCCCGGACGCCGTCGAGGGCGTGACGTTCACCCGGCGCCGGACCCGGGTGAAAGGGACCTGGATCAACGAACACCTCCCCGAACGCCCCGACCGGGAGACGGTGTACGCGGTGGACCCGCAGCTGACCCGGACCACCACGGAACTCCCCGACCACGGCCGCCCCTGACCGCCCCGGGCCAGGCCGGTGCCGACACCCGACGGTTCACGCCCGGCTACTCGGCGCGCGCCAGATGGCTTCTCCCTCTCGGACTCGCGGGGCTGGCCGTCTTCACCTCGGCCGTCGGCGGCACGGCACGCGTGGAGCAGCGCGGACTTGGTCCACGGCGGGTACTGGACTGATGAAGCCTTCCGGGTCCCGGAACAGGTCGAGTTGCTCGGCGGCGGTTGGAGTGGGGTGATGTTCGGGCGGGGGCTGATGACAGTGGCAGTTGCAGCGGGTCCAGCACCGGCGGTCGGCGAGGTAGACGGTGGCCTGGCCGCGGAGGCCGAAGGCTCCGGCACAAGGGGAGCCGCCGAAGATCTGTATGACGGTTTCCGGTTCCCGACCCCACCAGGCGGTCCACTGGTCATGTCCACACTGGCCATGCTGGCCGTGTTCGCACGCGTTGGAGACGCCCTGACAGGGGCACTCGGGCCAGGCCGGGGGGATTTTCTTCGGGGCCAGGATGTGTTCGCGGACCCAGGCCGCGGCTGTGGGCTGCACTGTGCCGAGCGTCTCGTCGGTCATCCCGGGGCCTGACCGAACGTGCCGGAGCCATGCTGAGTGGCCAAGAGGGCGGAGTTCAGCATGTGGTTCTCCTCAAACGGTGGGGGCCTACAGGAGCCGGACGTTCAAGCAGCGGGCGGTGCCGGCGGTGCCCACAGAGGAGACGGACGCTGCAGTGGCAACGCGGATCAGGGAGAAGGTGCAAAACAACGGTTCGATGTCAGCAGGTGCCAGGGGCGGCCTCGGTCGGGCGGGTCTGAAAAGTCCACCATCCGTCGTACCCCACTGGAAGGCTCGGGTAGTTCGCGAGCATCGGGCGCAGGACCGAAAGGTGCCGCTTCATGACCTTGGGTTCCTGGGCACCCCAGTACCGTTCCCCGTCCCAGCGACCGTGGCAGTCGCCGCCGTAGCGGCCGTCCAGGTCGGCGGACAAGATGTCGTGCGGATCGTCGAGGTTGACCGGCTTCGGCAGGTGGTGACGAAACAGCATGAGCGGCCCGATGCAGGCCCGGGTCACGCCGTTGTGCCGGCGATACCACACAGCGTTCGCCTGTCCACTGAGGCTGTAGAAGGGGTCGCCGTCGCCGTGCTGACGCTGGGCGGCGGTCACGGTGGACAGGTCGATCGCGAACGGCCTGCGCGAGATCAAGAACCGGGTCTCGCGGTTCATGGTGCCTCCTCGGGTTCAATGGCGACAAGGGGATTCGGAAGGATGCGGAACCACCTCTCCGACACCATCCATTTGCGTAACGCGAAGGCCTCGCCGCATCGAACGGCGGGCCTGGAGTACAGCCGTGTCGGCCATTTCGATCCCCTGGCGGGTCCCGCAAAACCCTCTAAGTAATCTCTAATTTACCACATCGAGGGGTTCAGGGTCAATCTTTAAGCGCCATCACGGACGGGCCACACCTCAGCCAGGGCCAGGCGATGCCGCACGTACGACCAGCGGGCGACGGAGCCGTAGCGCACGGCAGAGCGGGGATGTCCTCCTGCACCGCGCCGCTGACCCTCCCTCGCGGCGCGACTGGCGGAGCGCCCGTGCAGTACCGCGAGTAGGGACACACATCGGGCCCGCATCCACCTGCGGCCAACACGGCCGGCCCTGCCTGGCCCACGGTCCCGGCACCCATCAAGAGCGCGCACCCCTCACCGGTGCCGGGCCCGGGTCAACGGAGCAGCCCCCGCCGCGCCCGGGCGGGGTGGGGCAATCACATCCACACCGGAATGAGGCGCTGCCCCTCATGGGTGTCCAAGAAGCACGCAATGCTGGGTTCAGGGTCCCGCCCGGGCACATGGGGGCCCGAAGGGCCCAGCGCGCGGTCCACCGTGGCACGCAGCGCGGGGTCCATGACCGGCGCGTCCCACAAAAGCCGTGTCACCTCACGGGTGGACAGGTGGACACCGTCCTCGATATCTGCGATGTCTGGGTTGATAGAGCCGGGGATGGCGTAGCACTGCCCGATGCAGACGCGCTCGGCGTCCCGGATCAGGCGGAACACCTCGTCCCGGGCCCCGGCGATCCCGTCGTCGAGCGAGACCAGCAGCTTCCAGGTGCCGGGGTCGTCTCCGTCCGGGCTGCCGAACAGATCCGTGGCGAACGCCCGGCCTGCCCGCCAGATGAACTGCGCCCCTCCGGGCAGCGGGTACAGATAGGTGTGCTTCACACTCTCTCCGTTCAGCCGGAACCGAACAGGCCACTTCAGCGGCAGTTCCGGGCAGTTCACAGTGGCGGGCAGGCCGGTCCCGCTGGAAGTTGCGAGCTCCGCGCCCGCACCTGAAGCGTTGGGGCTCCTGCTCAAGCGGGCGTGCGTCAGGAACGCTCGGTGGCTGCGCTCCCGGCCCTCCGCATCGCGGCGGGACGGGAGCGCGCCTCGTCTAGCTGCTGCGGGCCGAGTGCCGCGCGCAGGTCCCGAACCTCTCAAGCATCGGCCGGGCTCGGCGGACCCCACCCTCAGAGAGAGCGAAGCTGCCGGACCCCACGCTGCCCCGGCCAGGAGTGTGCCGGGTCAGCTTGCCGATTTCACCAGCACGAGCGTGGGCCTGGGCGGCTCCGGACGATACGTTCACGAGGGTGCTCCTCTCTCCGAAAGGGGATGCCGAGAACCTCCACCCTTTTCTCTAATGTACTCGCTATTGAGGTTTTGGTCAAATCGACGCACCGTCGCCCTACGCCACCCGAATCAGGCCCGGCCGAAGAGCCTCATCTTCCGGTGCGGGGGCGACGGGAGCGGGTAGAGCTGGCTCACTCTGAGAGCGACGAAGGCGGCGGCAAGGCAGAGCGCACCGAGTTACGGCCGGGCCGGCGTCACGGGGCGGTGCAGGGTAATTGCGTAACTGTTGCTGCTCGCGTCCGGCGCACCTGCGAGGGCGGCGGACATTCCAGCAAGTCCTGAAGGGCTGCACCGGCGAGCATCGACCCGTGCGTTTGTCGACCGGCCGGCCCTGCCAGCGCGGCGCGACCAGGAGGACTAAGTCGGCGCGCAACGGCGCGGTGAGCACCAACGCGCGACCAGAAGGCAAGCGGCTCGACCCGGCCGGCGTGCGCGAACAGGACCCGGTCGATCCCACTGGCCGACGGGGCCCGAGTAACGCTCTTGCCCGCAGGCCGCAGGTGGACGCCTGCCCGCGCGGGCAGGCGTCCACCATGAGCGCGGCCGGCCGGCATTCGCACCGCGCGCTCCACCACCCGCGGCACCGGCACCCCGCAAGGCGGCGAAGGCAAGGAGGGTGGGTGGGTGGGTGCTCTACGTGGTGGGCAGCGAGCACCCGGCCGCGTGGATGCTCATCCACAGCAGCGGTTCACAGCCAAGCGTCGCGTCCGCCACAGCGAGGCCAAGGGCCGCCCGCGCCCGGGCCAGGAGCGATTCGAGGGGCAGGAGCGGACGCAGGGCGAACCCGATCCAGGACGCGGGCCTCGATCAGGTCGAAGTGACCGTCTCAGGGGGTCTCGACGGGCGCCTCGATGTCGCGGCGCAGCAGGACCGCACCCGCGCCCCGGACCGCGCAGGCTCAGCGGAACGGTCCGTCGAAGTGGCGTGGACGGTCGCCACCCAGCCGGACCAGCATTCACCATTAGGTGTCTTTAATTGCACACCCACCGCCTAATGGAGTATATTCAGAGGGTGTGCGTATGCTGTGGCCCCGTCTCAGCGCCACTCCACCGCTGGCCAGCTCGTCCCGCTGCGGGCAGAAGTGAGAGCCTCATGACACACCTCGTCACCACCGCTCGCGAAACTGGCCTACGCCGGGAGCCGATTCGGCACCCCAATGGCGCACCGCCACAGCCATACAGCTGCCGCTGGTGCGGCACCCCGCAGCGCCACCATGGCCAGAGGTGGGTAGCTGCGGCCGGTCTGCACCGCTGGGTGCCGGCGACCCCGGCACAGATCCTCACCCGCATGAAGGCGCGTCGCGCAGCCCGGGGAAGGAGCGCGGATGGATAACGCTCCCGACTCTGCCGAGGTGCTCTGCGTGAGCTCCGAGCGTGCCCATGCGATCCGCGATCTGGTGCACAGGCTCGTGGCTCGACTCTCCGGTGCGGAAGCAGACCCCGAGTCCCGGCTGCTCTCGGAGTGCCGCGTTGCCATTGAAGACCTGCTTGTCGACAGAGAGTCCCTGATAAAGGCCAACGGCGAGGCCGCCGAGGAACTCGCCTTGTGGATCGGGAGCGTGTGATGCCCGGCTAGCCATGGGAGTAGGCATCGCCAGCGATTCGCCGGGGCCTGAACGACGGCCGACGGCCAAGAGCCGGCCCGACCAAGCCGCAGTGCGGCAAAGCTCGCCTACCTGGCCCGCGAGCTGCACGTTCCCGCCGTCACCAGTGCCCACCTCGGTCCCGCAACCAGCCCTTCAGTCAGCGTTGCCCGGACCTGCCGATCTGCGCGACCCTGCCGTTCTCGAGCACGTCCATCGCCTGGTTCTTCTGCATCGCCCCGCCCGCACCGGTCCCATTCCTGGCCACAGAGACTGGTCACCCTCCAGGTAACCCGGCCCCGCGGAGTCGAGAAGGGCACCACCACCGTGCTGTTCCAGCCTCAGTACCATCGCATGGTCCCTGAACCTGAGGCGGCTGAGGGCCCGGGAGCGAGCGGGGCCGCCGATGAGACAGGCAACGTAGCGGGCGTACCTCCGGATAGGACTCCTCCGTAACACCCGGGATCGACGAACTCCAGTGGCGGTTCTGACCGGAGGCGGAGCTCAGCTCCGGGCAGGCTCCCTCCTCTGGAAGCCGCTATCCGCAGCCGGGTAGATGATCGAGACGCCCCAGGTCCCGCACAGGTCAACGAGGTCCCCTCGCGGCAGGCTGGGCAACAACACGGCGGAGGCGGGCTCGGACTTGAAGTGACGTGTTAGATCGCTCAGTTCGCCCAATGCGGCGCGCACGTACGTACGAGCGACGCTCCCGCGGGCAACGATGAGTTCGTTACGTGCGTGGTCCAACAGGTCCACCGAGAAGCGGTCCAGCGTCCGGGCGGGCGCGATCTCGTAGCGACTCAGCGGGTGGCCAGCGACTCGAAGGTGGTCGCGGTAGTCCTGCAGCAACGTCTGCGCGGTCGCCTCGATGGCTGTCAGCTGGCCTGGGCTGGTTGGGTCCGTACGGAACGGAGCGAACAGATCCACCTCGCTCACCAGAGTTTGCAGGGGCACGGGCGATGCACGGGGCAAGCCGGAAGGGACCGGGGTCAGCGGCAGCAGCCGGAACACGAGCACGCTGTTGCTGGGCTGATCCGGACGGCCCCGAACTGCGATGTCTGTACGCACAAAGGGCAAGTCGGCGTCCAACGCCCAGGCGCCGAGGTAACGCACCTGCCCCGACTCCGCCTCGGTTGCGGAGGCGAACAGCCGCAGCGTCCTGCCTTCGCTGGCATGTCGGACCACGGTCGCGTTGCCGCCCTTGAGCTGCTGATCTCCCCCTGAACGCCCCTCGCCGACGAAGTGGAAATGATGGCCGGTGAAGCCTTCCAGCCGTCGGAGCGGATCGGAGTGAGCGGCGAAGAGGAACACGTTCTCGGTACGCGCCGACGGGCTGACCCGGGGATGCAGGCGACCGCCGAGGAGGCGGTGCAGCTCGCTGCGCACCAGGACCTCTCCCGGCCTAAAGGGGAACGTCACAGGCAAGTCCTTCCCAGGCGATCCTGCGAGTGGATCGCCCGGTCGTTTGGATGGGCCCGCAACGAGGCGTAGCCCTTCAGCAACATCTGAGGGAGTGAGACAACGTCAGGCAGAGCGCGGTCCGACCAGGGACAGAGAGGCAGTTCCGGCGGGCGTCGCGGCAACGAGTTCGGTCGCCTGGGGTCTTCGCATCCGAGATATGATCTCTACTTTACTTCACTAGGGGGCATGAGTCAATCATTAGAGGGTTCGCTCGCATCTCTCACTGCGACGGCTGGGCCGCGGTGCCTCGCGAGCGCCAGGTTGACCTCCACCCTCTATACCTGCCTGGCGGTGTGCGGCGCGACTCGGACTCTTCCTCTCCTCCGCCTCCTTGTTCCGGGGCGCCGCCGGCCGTCGAACGACGGCTGCCCCGGCCGGGAGGACACGGCCCCTCAAGAGGCGTGCGCCTCAGGGCGCAGTTGACGGCAACTCCTTGTCGAGGTCCTGCAGCACGGACTTTCCCGGGTAGGGGGATGTCCTCGTCGGCCCACGCGCGGCCCTGTGCGCGCAGGGGATGTCGTAGGCAGCGTGCAGCGCGTGGAGGGCCGCTTCGTAGGTATCGGTCGTGGTGTCCACGGTGAGAATCAACGGTGCTCCGGTAGGTCTCTCAGGGCTCGGTCGAGCAGGTCGAAATCCATCTCGGTGACCGGTGTCATCAGTCGGATGCCTGAAGCGCGACCGCGGATACGTCCGTCGAAGGCCCGCACGGCGATACCGTGCTTCTCCAGGTGGCGGACCGTGGGCTCCGGATCGGTGAGATGGATGAAGCGGTAGTGGATGTCAGCCGCAACAACGGAGTCGAAGCGCGAGACGAGCAGCTCCTCCAGGCGACGTGCGAATCCGCGCACATACGGGAGTGTCGTCCCGCTCCAGCCTGTATCGCTCAGTGCAGCCGTGGTCACTACGGCGTCGAGGAGCGACAGCGGCCATGTGGGCAAGTGCTCGGCGACGGTCTGCCGCAGCGGGAGGTTGTGCGTCCAGAGCACACCGGCTCGCGTCCCCGTGAGGCCGAACGTCTTTCCGCTCGACTGCAGGACGAGGACGTTGTCAAGGTCGGCTCCGACCAGGCTCACGCCTCGGGGGCCAAGGTGAACGTACTCCTCGTCGACGATCAGCGTGCTCTGAGGATGGGCACGGCACACCTCCAGTAGTTCCTGCCGCGAGTGGTGAATGCCAAGGGGGTTGTTCGGGTTGGAGAGGAGAACGTAGCGATGGTTCGCCATCGCGTGTTCGACCCTGCGCAGGCGGGCTGCCGCCGTGTCATGGGCCGCGTCTGCCGGTCCGTAGTGCGTCGCGTAGGCGAATCGGTTGAGCGTCTCGGTGTACTCCGGCGGCACCAGTGCGACGTCCCGTCCGGCCAGGACTCGTGAAAGCACGACCAGAAACTCGGTGACGCCCCGACCGCACAGCAAGTCAGGCTCCTGGGCTCCGACGTAGGCCGCGTATGCCTGGATGTACTGCTGTCCCGCCTCGTAAGGCGGCGGAACCAGTTCCCTCGGCCGTCTCGTCGCGAACTCCCGGAGTGCCGCGACAGCGCTCGGCGGGGGGCCCATGGTGTTGGAACAGATGCTCAAGTCGAGTCGTACTGCTCCCTCTGCATAGGACCGCAGGTCCCCTCCCTGCCGGTCTTCTCGTGCAGCGAAGTCCAATGGCGATGTCACATTGCTCCTCTCGATAGCGTCCACACGCGTCTGCTCAAGACGCGCTGCCACCCTGCTCGCTTCGGCCTGTGGACAGAGATCGGCGACCGGACGTGCCGAGTGTCGGGCCTGTATGCCCTGCCGCAGAACGGAGTAATGGGATGGAGTCGGCATACGGGCCCACGCCGGGGCGGCTGAGGGTGGCAGGTCGGGTGCGCTGCCGAGGTGGTGGGGAACCGGATGGGTCGAGGCTGTCCTGGGACGGCGATCGGCGTCAGGCGCCGGATGCGCAGGAGCTCGTTGCTCAACGCAGGACACCGGACGGTGCCGAGCAGACCTGTGGTGTCGATCTGGCCTGGCCTGTCGGCGTACGGGCTTATCCGGCCGGCTCGGTACGGGCGAACGTCCTCGGCTGCTTGGCCGCCGCACGGCCGGGACCGGCCGATAGCCAGCCGGCCTCGGGACAGGGCGGTCGGTCGGTCCAGGGTGAGGCGTAGCCCCATCGCGCAGCGACGCCCGTAGGGCGCCCTTGACGGACCGTCGTGTCCCGCACCCTGTGAAGTCGGGTGGCCACGGCTTCACTACCTGCGCACGACCACCTTCCGGGTGGGGACGTATCGCTGTACCTCACTGGCCACGTAAGTGTGTACGCCGACATGGCCGCGGAGGACGACTCCGCTGGCGCAGCGCCAGCCGATCAGGTCATGCCCCGCGATACCACCAGTCGGCTCCGGCTGTGCAGCAACATCGGGCTTGTCCCCCCTGGACTGCGACTCGCTGACGCACTTCCGATCGGCCGGGCCTCGGCCTCGCTCCGCGGGGACGCTCTTCCGGGAACATCAGGCTCGGCCGTGATGCGCGGGCAGCTGCTAGCGCTTCGAGATGATGACGACATCGGCGTGTCCCACGCCGTGGTGCGTGGCGATCGCCTTCTGCAGGTCAGCGTCGGCTCCGACTTCGAACAGCCCTTCCCGGATCTGGCCTCCGAGCAGAGGGATCATGTAGGTGACGGGTTCGCCGAGCGGCTCGGATCCGAAGATGCCTTCGACCGTGAGGTACATGAAGGCTGCAGGCTGCGGCTGCAACTGTGCGCCGTTGGCGGTCCAGAACTGCTCTGCGGTGGAGCCTTCCGGCAGAACGCTGAGTCCGTCGCCCGGTGAGAACGAGCGCAGGTGCAGCCGGTAGTAGTCGGCGGCGATGGCGCGGTCACCGCGAGCCAGAAGCTCGAACGGGGCGTTGAACATCTTCACGGCCCGCCAGAGTTCGGTTTCCGGATCCCCTGGCGGGGCCTGGTAGGAGAACACCCGCAGCATCGGGTGGTGGCGCACGTAGCCGTTGTAGTGGTCGCGGTGGACGTTGTGCCAAATCGTGATGCGCACGAGGTGCTCCTTAGGTGAGAGGGGCGGCGGGCGCGGGCGGTCACCAGGGGGTTGCCGCACTCGCGCATCCGTCTCCTGGTTGGCGAAGTGGTCGGGCTTCGGTGGCAGCGTGGGCCAGACACGTCGCCACTCATGTATGCAACGGAGAAGGGAGGTCCTGGTCCAGCCGGTCGCGGGGCGCTGATCTCCTCGGCGGCGTTCGTGATGCTCACTGCGACGCCGTTCTCGGTGACGATGTCGAGGTGGCCGCCGTCGGCCGGCGCCAGACACACAGGAGCGCCATTCCGCTGGCGGCGCAGGCCGATGGGTAGGTCCCTGGCGGTTCGTCGGTGTGGAACTGGTGGAGGGCCGGGGCGAGCAACACCCTATCTCTAATGTACTCCATGAGTCAACTTTGATGCACCGATTGGGTGCGCGCGGCCGGGCAAGAGTGGCAAGCTCGCGCAACTCTTAGCCCTTAAAAGCCCAACGTCAAGTGATTCATGGCGATATGTCCACTAAATTGCGGTGGACCGTCACGAAGGGAATCCCATGGCTCAACGAACCGAGTACGACGAGCGGCAGGCCGCAAAGCGCCTGTACGTCCCCGTGGCCTCTTTCCGGTGGGCGCGGCACACCAAGCTCATCCCTGCCCCTGACGCCTCCGGTCAACGCTGGTCACGGACCGCAGTGGAGGCGATGAACGCGAAGGCGATCCGCGCGTCTCTACCGGCGCCGATCTCCGGCGCCGCCGCGGCGGACCGGATCGCCGAAGCCCTGGGGACTCCGCATTCACGGGGCGACAGACGAGTGGTCTCTTCCTTCGTGATCCGCAGGCTCATCGACTTGAAGCTTCTCACCGAGCTCAGCGCCAACCCCGACGGGTCTCTGGTCAATCCGGACCAGGTGGACGCCGTCTGCGCCCGCGGGGACCTGGCGGAGCTGGTGGAGAACAACCAGCCGCTCGGTCCCGAGCAGGCGGCTCAGCGGCTGTCCGTGCGGCGCGCCGACTTCGATCACATGGTGCGTCTGGGTGGATCCGGCCGTCCGACACGGTCGAGGTCAGGTTCGGCACGTCCCGGGGCCGGGGCCGTTGATGTCGCCCTGTACCGCGCTGGTGACATCGACGCCCTGCCGGCCGGTCACCCCGAGGTGGACTGGGGGAGCCTTCGGGCCGTCGGCAAGGGGCAGCGCTCGCCGCTCGCCCTGCTTTCTGCGGTTACGGCATGACCGCGACGCCCCGGCCCCGGCAATCGGAAGGCCAGCCGGTCCATATGTAGAAGCATTGAGGCGTTGCCATGGCCTGGGCCGGAGGGATGCTGGCTTCTTCCTCCTCCGGCCCGGTTGCGAGAACGTGCCCGAAGGAGGCCACCACGCCCTCAATGCCCCCGATCCCGCGCAGGCTCGGGCAGCTCAGCCGCGGCGCAATGGATCCAGCGAGGGCGCCGGAGTCCGGTGGACTCTTCCGCTCAGCAACTCGCCGTCGTCCGGTCGGCGAGTTGCTGAGGTCCTCCGAAACCGATCGGCCCCGGGGCTCACTACTCGTCGGCCTGATCCGCAGCGGTGGCCGTGGCCCGTTCGCCCTCCTGAACCTGCTGGAGCCGTTTGAGTGCGGCGGCCAGGACATCCTCGGCACCTGTGGTTTCGCCGCCGGTTCCGTCGACCTTCACCCGGATGTTGACCTTGCCCGAGCGGCTCAGCGCATGGATCATGTCGTCGCTCACGCCGGGATTGACGACCAGCACGGACTCCTCGCCCACCCCCTTACCGAGCGCCTTCTCCTTGTCCGGCTCCTTACCCTTCCACGCCTCGTAGGCGGCTCGGGCATTCTCGGCCGTGTCATACAAGCAGATGCCGATATCCATCATGTTGTCGGTGGAGCCGCCCTGGTTGAACCAGGCCGAGCCGCCTCGCACCCACCCTTCGGGAGCGCCAGCGGAGTCAGATGATGTGCAGTAGGTGCCGTCCTTGGTGACACGCTTGCCTTTGTATGGTTCCCACCCGGTGAGGACTTCGCCCTCACCGGGAAGCGCCTGCGCGATCTCGCTTTGACCAAGCTGCTTGGTGATGGGGCGGTCGACGATATCCGCGTCCTTCCCCGAGCTGTCCGACGAGCACGCCGCGAGGGCGGCGACGCTCAGGATGGCGACGAGGGGTGCTGCTTTCCGTGACATGGACACAGCCTAATTCCACGGTGAACTGTGCGGGTCTTCTATCACTTGGGCAGCCGTGATGGGCATCACCTCCGGCAGCCCGCGCCAATCAGGAGTGTTCAGGCTCGACCTGTCTCCGTCCTCGTTGCGGCTGACGGTGATGGCTGTGGCGAGGTCTCCGGTGCCGGTCGACGCCGGAGCGCCTGCTAGACCATGATCGCCGGAACTCCACAAGTCTCAGCGCCCGGACTTGTCCACAGGCGCTTGGCTCGATCATCAAGCGGCTGAAAGTCGTGTCTCGATGTCCAAGTCGGGCTGTTCGGACTCGGGCCCAGATCATCGGAGGGTGAATCGCCGTGAAGGCACAGCTCGTTCACCGACGCGCATCCTGCCGTGGGCGGCTTGAGTATCGACAGCATCGCCGCGTGCCACCGCGGCCGCGATCGGCGGGAGCTGATGGGCATCGACATTCTGCTGACCCGCTGACGAACGGTTGGACTTCACGCCCTGATAGCGCGCTCTCGCGGGGAACCGACGTGACGCAGATCCCGCTTTCGGCCCGCGAGGGCGCTCCTTTCGGCCGGCCGGGCGAAAGGCCTCACTGCGAGCTGGTCGGTTCGGGTTCACCGACTCACCGTGCAAGTGCCTCGAAGCGGTGCGGAGTGAGTCCGGCTTCGAGGGGTTCACGTGGTGGACCAGCGAGTCGCCCATTCCCACGCGACAGCAGGAGTTGACCTCGGTTGGCCCCTGACAGCGCCCGCCACGGGGGGCGACCTGAATGACCTCCCCCCACTGGGAACAGCGGGGTGATTGCCGCGCCGTCGAACCCGACCTCTTCTTTCCGGAAGGTCCGCTCAGTAACGAACTCATCTCCCAGATGGAGCTCGCACGCTCGATATGCGCCTCCTGCCCGGTACGACAGCAGTGCCTTGATGCCGAGCTGCTGGCCGAGCAAGGAATGAGCGCCGAAGATCGCTCGGGAATTCGCGGTGGCCTAGACGGGCGGGAACGGTACGCGCTCTCCCGTGGGAGTCGGCCGCCGAAGCGGCCGCAGCCGATCCCGGATGACGGTCGGGAGCACGGGATCCGGCGCACCTACCGGAAGGGGTGCCGGTGCTTCGCATGCACAGCCGCGGAGACGAGCAAGAGCGCGGCCCCTCAGGGGCCGCCGGCCCGCGAACGTTCCGTCGAGCTCCTCTCGGCGCAGTACAGCAGGGTGAACAGCGGCGCGAGGCCCACCGCAGCGCACATTCGACCCGGCGCCGCCGTGATGGCGAAACCGGGCTGCGGGACGCGCAGTGGGTATCGGTGGCACGTCGGCCGCGCCGAGGTTCCGTGTGGTGCCTGCGTAGAGGCGGACATGGCCGTGGCCTGGTTCCTTCGTACGGGAATGGGCTGACCGGGACTCTCTGGCCGACGTCAGCCTCAGCGGATCGCCAGTCCGGCACGACGTTCACGGGAAGGCCCCGGCCGCCGCAGTCCGCGTGATCGCCCCGGAGACATTCACCCTCGCCTTCCAGGCAGCCGGCACCCGCCTGCCCTGCCGCTCCGCTCCGAGGGCTCGGTGTGTCCGTTCACCAAGCCTCACACTAAGCCTTCTCACTTGATGAATAACGCCTTCTGGAGTATTTTAGCGATAGCTGGATACTCCGGGGGCGCTGCCTGCACCGGCCGGTGCAGGATGTGGGCCGACCCCGTGCTGCGCACCCCACGGACTCCGCCGAATCGGCTGGGTTCCCTGATGTCAAGCATGGGCGGACCCCTCCGTGCGCCTCGTCCCGCCCTGTCCCCGTGCTCAAGGAGGGCACTCTGAGCAGCAGTTCGAAGTTGAAGGTGATCATCCATGCCGTTCATGACGCCGACGTGCCCGCGGTGCTGGCCGCCGTCCATGTCCGCGAGGTGACGGCCGACTACAGCCTCGGCCTCGCGCCGGTCAGTCTGAGTTCCGGCTACGTCCACAGCTCTTCGGAACTGGCAGCCGGGGCCGCCTGCGGTGCCCCGTCGTTCCTGATCCGGCGCCTTCCGGGCGCCTCGGCGACCAGGTGACCGGTCCGCTTGCCGTGCTGGACTCCCCTCCCACTCGGTGGGGGCCCGGACAGATGGATCTGCCGTGCTGTGTCACAAGCGCGTGCCGGTCCCGGCGGCGCGGCCGACTTCCCAGGCGCCCCTCCTTTCCTGGTCGGAGGCCGCGTGTGCTGGACCTGTTCTGCTGCGCCGGCGGTGCTGGAATGGGCTATTTTCAGGCCGGTTTCGACGTCGTGGGTATCGACATCCGCCCGCGGCCGAACTATCCCTTCGAGTTCCACCAAGCCGATGCGTTGGCGTTCGCGCACGCCCATGTGCAGGAGTTCGACCTCGTCCATGCGTCACCCCCTTGCCAGCACTCGTGCACCCTGACCAAGGGCACGAACAAGGGCCGCGAGTACATCGACCTGATCCCGGCCACTCGTGACCTGTTCGCCTGGTATGGCGTTCCGTCCGTCGTCGAGAACGTCCAAGGCTCCCAGCTGAGACGGGACCTGGTCCTGTGCGGCGAGATGTTCGGGCTCGGAGTTCTGCGGCACCGGTACTTCGAGATCGACTACTGGCCCGCCAACCAGCGCCCGCACCAGCCCCATCGCGGATACGTGCGAGGAATGCGGCACGGCGTCTGGCGCGACGGGCCATACATCGCGGCGTACGGCAAGGGTGGTGGGAAGGGCAGCGTCCGCGAGATGCAGCAGGCCATGGGCATTCACTGGACCGACATCCACGAGGAGCTCACCGAGGCAATTCCGCCTGCCTACACCGAGTACATCGGCAACGAGTTCATGACCACAGGCGAATCGGGCGCCGTCGCGCGCGGTATCCGGGACACGACGCCCGTCCCGGAGATCATGCGCCCCTACCTCAAGCTCAACGCCAACGGCCGGCTCGTCACGACCTCCGCCGACTCATGGCCCTCCGTTCCCCCGACGGGCCACCTGGCTCCCCCTTTCCGCGTTCGCCCGACGAAGGAGGCACAATGACGGCCCAGCATGTCAAGGAAGACATCCCGGCCCGGTATCTGGGCGTGCCCGTCCCTGACGAGATCAGGGTCCAGTGGCACAGCTGGGACGCCGCAGCATGGCGTCGCAGTCGCCACCTGGACACCAACACCCTGTTCCCGCCCGATCAGCGGTACACGGTCCGCCCACCTGTCGAGATGTGCCCGCGTCACCGGCGAGCGTGGCTGGACTACCGGAACATGAACTTCGACCCGTTCACGGGGAACCGTTGGCCTGGCCATCCCGGCTCACCTTTCATTCCCGTCGGCCGGAACATGGCCAGGGTCTCCGAGGAACGCCGGTGCGAGTGGGACGAGAAGGCTTCCTCGCAGATGCGCCTGATCGAGCGGATCTGCCTGTCGAGCCGATCACCGCAATGCGATCACCCGGGCCGGGCGAGGCGGACCGTCGACGGCACGTCAGCATGACGCCGCCCGTTGGCGGCCGGGGGATCACCCCGGACGCCGTGTTCGCGCTTCCAGTCAGTTCGCCGAGGTGGGGATCAGGCTGAAGTCAAGGGCCGGCTCGGCCTCGCGGCGCGCCAGCTCGGCTGTGCGGCGCACCTCGGCAAGGACGTCGCCGCGCTCCTCGACGAGGCTGGTGTAGATCGGAACGTCGACGGCGTCCGCCTCAGTAGCGGACTGTGCGGTGTTCACTGTGGCGGTCTCCCCCGTGCTTGGAAGCAGGAACCGAGTGTAGGACTCGGCGTGCATGGCCGTGTTCCTGCCGCAGTGGAGATGGTAGGGAAATCGAGCAACCCGCCACCGGCTTCAACTTGCCTTAGACCCGCACTATGAGTACAATAGAGGTTATTGGAATGCTCCAGCCCACACTGCGGCTGGAGCTCCAGAACCCCGCACTCTGAACCCGCGAAGACTTTTCCCATGTGGAGGGTGCACCAGTTGACTTCCAGTGACGACGTTCTCGGCTTCGGCTGGGAACTCCATTACGAGGACGGCAACAGCAACAAGTTCTATCGCCTCATCGTCGTCGCCGACGGGGAGAGTTCGATCGCGCTCGGCCTCCACGGCGCCCGCGGCGGCACCGGCCAGATCGGACTGCGGAAGGACGGCATCACCGCCGTAGCGGCCCTGGCCGAGGTGGTGAAGCGGACCCGTGAAAAGGAGAAGAAGGGCTACGAGCCGAGCAGGGAGTTCACCACCTTCCTCCTCCCCGCTTCGATCGCCCGCACCAGGGACGGCGGCAAGGACGCCCACGAGATTGCGCGTCACTTCGGCAGGTCCGCCCGCCAGAAGGGCAGTGACCTCCCCAACGCCTCCGTCATCCCCGGCTCTGATTTCTAGCAGCACGCCACTCCGGCCCATCACCCTCCGACCCCAGGAGTCCCTTGTCCACGTTCACGAACCGGATGAAGCAGAGTGGCCTGACCGCGCTGAAGGAGGATGAGCGTCGGCGCACCCAGCAGCGGCCTCCCGCTTCACCTCCCCCGACGCTCTCCACGGCGCTCCCGCCCATCGGGCCACAGATCCGCCCGAACGGGCAGCTCTATCACCCCAGGATGCTCGGCAACCTGGAAGACCTCGCGTTCCTTCGCGACGCCCGCAGCCACCGCGAGCACGTCCTGCTCGTCGGGCCGCCTGGCACGGGCAAGACCGCCCTGAGCGAGGCCGCGTTCGTCCGGGACACCGTCCCCGGTCTCCACACCGGTCTGGAGACGATCGTCGGCACCGCGGACACCGATCCAGCGGACTTCCTCGGCACCTTCGTCCAGGACCCGGCGACGGGCGTCTTCGAGTGGGTCTCCGGCCCGCTGATCCGCAGCATCGAGAACGACATCCCTCTCCTGGTCGACGAGATCGCCCTGATCGACCCCCGGGCGCTGACCGTGCTGTACGGACTCATGGACGGCCGCAGTGAGCTGCGCGTCCCCATGAACCCGAAGCTCCCCCCGCTCAAGCTCGGTCCCAACTGGTTCGTCATCGGTGCCTGCAACCCGGACCTTCCCGGTGCGCACCTCAGTGACGCCCTGCTGAGCCGGTTCCACCACCATGCCGAAGTGACCACCGACTGGGACCTGGCCGCCGACCTCGGGGTGCCGGCGGACCTGATCACCGTAGCCAAGAACTTGGAAAGCCGCAGGCTCAACGAAACGTACGAAGGCTGGACCCCACAGCTGCGCGACGCGCTGGCATTCAGCGAGACCACTCGACGCTTCGGACTGGAACTCGCCGTGGCCAGTCTGCTGCGCAAGTGCCCCGCCCAGGACCGCAGCGAGTTCGCCGAGGCCATGAAGGATCGGTTCGGCCAGATCCCTCCTCTGTCACTGGGCTCCAGGATTCCTGCGGGTCGCCGGTGACGAGCACCCCGGTGACCGCACCGCCCAGCCAGCAGGAAGACGCTGAAACGGATCTCGCAGAGGCCCGCAGCGCGCTCGCCCGGCGGCTCGGCTCCATCATCAACACCCTCGCCGGCCGTGACGACGTGCTGCTCACCATGGTGTGGGACGGCGCGCCGACGGCCGAAGCCGCATGGTTCGACCCGCGGCTGATCAAGGTCACCGTCAACGGGGCGGTTGCCCTCAAGGAAGGCACCCACCCGGATCACGTCGACCCGCTCAGCATCTCGGGTCAGCTGCGGCACCCGGTGATCATGGGCATGTCCGCCCACGAGGCGGGCCACGCGCGCAGCACCCGCTGGGGTGAAGCGGACGCGGGCCGTGCGGTGATCCGCGCTGCCGTCCTGCTCGAAGAGCCCCGGATCGAGGCCCGCCATCTCCAGGAACGCCCGGGTGACCGTGTCTTCCTGCGCGCGTGCGCGAGCACCATCGTGCTGCCCGCCCAGCGCACCGCCGGCCCGCTGCACGACCGGTGGCGCGCTGCGGCTGGCGCGGCTCTCATCCTGGGCCGGGTCGATGCCGGTGTTCTCGCCGAGGCTGAGGCCCAGCCGGTGCGTGAGGCCGCCGAGTCTGCTCTCGGCACCGGCGATCTCGCCCGCCTCCGTGCCCTGTGGCTGGAGGTCCTGACGCTCGCCGACGGCGACCAGGACGGCCTGCTGGAAGTCGCGCGCCGGTGGGTCGAGGTTGTCGGAGCGGATGAGGAGGAGGATCTGCCCGGCGTCGGCTGCGCGGCGGGCGAGCCGCGTACACAGGACCCCGCCACGGCCCTGGCGGACGATGACGCGCTCGGATCTGCGGTGGCCGCCGTCGGTACCGCGGCCTCCGTCCAGGCCCAGATCGCCACGGGGGCACTGCCTGATCCTGAGCAGGAGCGCCGTGCAGCGCAGGAGGCTGCCCGGCGCCAGCGGGCCCGTCGGGCCGAGACCGCCGCTGTCCGGGCCGCGCAGATGGCGGCCCGCAGGGTGTTCGCACCCGCGCCCGCACCGTCCTCGGTCCGGATGTCGCCGCAGAATCCGATCAGCGGACGTCGCGCGCCCACCCCTCTGGAGCGTGCAGCCGCCCGGCGGCTGGGGGCCGCGCTCGCCAAGGCCAGGTTCCGCGAGCCCGCCCGGGTCCGTGTCGCCTCCGCCTTCCCGCCGGGACGCCTGTCCGGCCGGGACGCCATGCTCGGTGCGGCGCAGCGCGCCATGGGGATGCCGGTGACCGCACGTCCTTTCCGCTCGGTCAGGCGTGTGCACTCGGACGAGCCGCCGGTCGCCGTCGGCGTGGCCGTCGATGTGTCGGGCTCGATGCGCCACTACACCCCGGTCATTGCCTCGGCGGCATGGAGCTTCGCGCACGCCACCCGTGAGGTCGCAGGGAGGGCGGCGACGGTGGCCTTCGGTACGGCCGTCACCTCGATCGCCTCCCCGGGGCAGCCTCCGTCCCGGGTCACCGAGTTCCTCGCGAACGACGGCAACCACCGCTTCACCGAAGCCGCCAACGCGCTGGACGGCGTTCTGGGTCTCTCCCGCAGCGAGGGCGCTCGGGTCCTTGTCATCGTGTCCGACGGTCACTGGGAGCCCGAGGAGCGGGCCGGTGGCGAACGGATTGTTCGGCGGTTGATCCGGGCGGGAGTCCTGGTGCTCTGGGTCTGCCTCGATCCCCGGTCCAGCGTGCTGCCCGGTGGTGTTCACCGGATGGACATCAGCGAGGTCGGCGAGATCCCCGCCGCTCTGAGTACCGCGCTCGTCGGCGCCCTGCGCCGGGCCTGACGCCCGCCGGGGGCTTGCTCTGGACTCAAGCCCCCGGCGGGCAACACCCCTCACCCCGTTCATCGCACAAGGCGTCGCCGGGCGGTGCCCGCACGTCAAGGAGGCTCCGTGATTTTCACGTCTTACGAGCAGGCCCAGGACGCCGCGCGGATTCTGTGCACGTCCGGTCCGATCGGCGAGCTCGGCGCCGGCCCGCCTCTCGGCTGCTTCGCACCGCTGCGTCTGGCTCTCGGCGCGATACGGCAGGAGAGTCTGGCGACCGAAGCGATTCTGCACATGCCCGACGGACCCGATGACCCCTTCATGGAGACCGGGAAGCGGGAGGTCGCCGAGATCACCTCCGCCATCGGCTCTCTGCTCAACTGGGCCGACATCCAGCTCTGCCGGGTTGAGGTCTGCGAGTGCCGCGCGGACCGCCTGCTCCGCCGGCTCCTGGAGGAGTCGATGGTCCCGTCGCAGACCGGCTTCTCCAGGACGCTGGGGCGCAACAACTGCCTGATCGCGGGGCGCTTCGATGCCCGGTCGGCCGAACGCAGCGCGTATGTCCTGATCGAACACCGCAATCAGATCGAGCACGCGGTCCGCGGGCACCGGGGCTGGAGGGCCCGGGGCGTCACCGGCGGGGTCTCCACCACGGTGTACGAGTCCCCGGCGTATCCGCACACACCGGTGTCCGTGTACCGCGAGGACACCCTCGCCTGCGTCGGGGCGGTCGCCGGTGCTCTCCGTTCAGCCTGAGGGGAGCCCGGTCCCAGAACTCTGTTCCCTGGCGCCCATTCCGGTCGGACATGATGAGACCATCCCGGCGCCCCCTGCTCCACACCGCAACCAGGAAGGAAGTCGACTTGCCCGCCCATGCATCACCCACGTCTTCGTCGTCCGCGCTCACCGCTCCCGTCCCTCTCATGATCGACCACGTGGGGACCCGCGACCGGGACGACGCCATCACCGTCCGCGGCCTTGGCAGTGGCTGGGAACTCATCGTGGACATCGCGGATGTCGCCGCCGGCGTCGCTCCCGGAAGCGACGCGGACCGGGAGGCCCTGCGGCGCCGGGAATCGGCGTACGGAGGGATTCGCGGCAGGGCCAAGATGCTGCCGCATCCGGTCGAGGAGCGGCTCACGCTCGCAGAGGACCGGCCGTGCCCGGTTTTGCGGGTACGGCTCACCATCGACCGCGCCGGCGACGTGGTGGGCGTGGACATCGCGCGTGCCGAGGTCAGCGGAGCCGTCGCCCTGGACCACAGCGAGGTGGCGACGGCGGTCGCGGACCCGGGCCACCGGCAGCACCACCAGCTGCGCGAGGCTGCCGAGTTGAGTGAGGCTCTGCTCCTGCGGAGGCGGAGCCGGGGCGCCCTGGCCCTGTACGATATCCTGAAGGGATGGGCCACCGACGAGGACGGCCGTCTGGTCCGGCTGGCGGCTGGGGAACGGACCGTTGGGTACAAGATCGTGCAGGAGTGCATGATCGCCGCGAACACCGCGGTGGCGGGCTGGGCCGCAGAGCGTGATCTGCCGGTCCTGTTCCGGAACCACTCCGCTGCCCGGGTCGCCCCTCCGCGTGAGGTCCTCCTCGACGACCTCGGTCTCGCTCTGTCCGAGGGCTCTGACGCTCATCTGGAGGCTCTGCGGGAGCGGACTCTCCTTGTCCTGCGGGCTGCTGAGTACGCGCCTCATATGCGCGGCCACTGGGGGCTGAACCTGCCTGGCTACGTTCACGCCACCTCACCTCTGCGCCGGTACGCCGACCTGGTCGTGCAGCGTGTGATCTTCAGCCATCTCGACGGGGTCCCCGGTCCGTACGCGGACGCCGGACTCCGGGCTGTGGCCGAGTCCCTGAACGAGGGCGCTCGTGCGGACCGTGAGGCCGAGCAGACCTCTCGCAAGGCATGGGCGCACTCCCGGGCCCGCGCGGCGGCTTCGGCCGAGGCTGATCACTCCCA
Source organism: Streptomyces sp. CAU 1734 (assembly GCF_039888735.1). NCBI lineage: Bacteria > Bacillati > Actinomycetota > Actinomycetes > Kitasatosporales > Streptomycetaceae > Streptomyces > Streptomyces sp. CAU 1734. Next base: position 260,070 of record NZ_JBDQQP010000012.1, on the reverse strand, counting down.
CCTGAGCGCTCGCGACTTTCATGCCATTCTCAAGCGCGGATGCAAGGAGGGCATCGGCAGCGCCTCCCTGGCCGGGGAGACGGTCCGCCGTGCCGAGTTGCGGCAGCTGACGTCCCTGGAGCTCCAGATGGTGCTGCTGGTTGCCAGCGGCGACATCTGGGAGCCGGCCCGTCTCGGGTGTCTGCGCACTGTCGCGGAAGCACCCGAGACCGCGGTGAGCGTCTTGTCCGTGCATGCTCAGGTCAACGGACTCCCGCTACCGGTGTTCACCGATCGCAGCAGCGGCCAGTCCCACAACTCGGTGTTCCGCTCGCGTGCTGAACTCGCGTTCGGCGAGGAGCCGGTGATCGGCGAGGAGCGCTCCGCGCCGGCGAAGAAGGCGGCACGGCATCAGGCCGCACTCAGCCTCCTCGCCCGTCTCGCCGGGCTGCCGGACCCGTCCCAGGAGCAGGTGCGCACGGGTGCCGGTTCGGTGACCTCGGTCAAGAAGGCGGTTCAGCCCGCTGCTGCAGAAGGGCGCCAGCCCGTCGCGGTGCTCAACGAGTACACGCAGGGCCTGGTCATCAGCGATCTGCGGTTCGGCTTCCAGAACTCCGGCCCCAGCCACCAGCCGACCTTCAGCTGCACCGCGAGCGCCGTGCACGAAGGTGACGCGCTGGCCGGTACGGGCACGGCGTCGGGGAAGACCGCGGCAAAGGCGGCAGCGGCCGGGGACCTTCTCCGGCAGATCCTCATCCGTGTGAGCGCGAGCGAGGGCAGCGGCCGTGGTTGAGTCCTCGGACTCAACCCGCGCCGGCGCCCTGGACATGAGGGTTGCGCCACGGTGTGGTGTTCTCCGGTCCGGTCCCGTGCGCGGGTCCCTGCGCTCTGTGCGGTAACGGCTGAGCCCGCACGCATGCCGACGCCCGTGAGCCGGTCGCACTGGTGCGACCGGCTCACGGGCGTCATGGTTCCGCTACGGGCTGGTGGGCGCGAGCGCGGCAACCAGATCAGAGGCGGTCAGCACCCGCACCCGGCGGGCGTCCAGTCCGGCCGGGTACAGCGCGTACGCCTCCCCGCCATCGGCCAGCGGCAGGTCGCCGTGCACGAGGTAGGCGAGGTGGACGTCGGTGGCACGGAGGTCGAACTGCTCGTCGTGGCGGGGCGTGCCGATGCGCGCGGCGAAGGCCGCGGTGGTCTCGTCGCTGTGGCGGCGGTAGGTGGTGGCGGAGCCGTCGAGATGGCGGACGAGGACCGTGCGGGCGCGGCTTGCCGCCTGCCAGGTGGCCAGTTCGCCCAGGCCGACGCGGGCGCCGGAGGTGAACAGGCCGGTCAGTCCCTCACCGAGGGTGGCGAGGTCGTTCGCGTGCCGGTGGACGGCGTGGTGAGTGCCGGTGACGCCCTTGACGATGTCGAGCCAGCGCATGGTGCGCCCCTTGACGTCGATCAGGAGGGGGATGCTGGAGCGGGCCTGGCCGGTCAGGTCGAAGCGCTGCTCGACCTGGCGCGGGTCGAAGACCGCTCCGGTGTTGCCGGGCTCGTCACGGGTCATGAAGCCGGCGAAGGCGTCGGCGAGGTCGTCGAAGGCGACGTTGTTGTAGGAGAAGACCACGGCGACGAGGTAGCGGACGCCTGCGGCGGCAAGCTTGTCGAGGTCGAGGTCGACGAACTCGCTGGCGCCCTGCGGTGCGGGAGCGCTCTGATGGTCGCCCGAGTGCACGGCCGCCGACCCCTCGTAGCGGAGCCGGGTGTAGTCGCAGGTGCCGACGTGCTGCCAGGTGTCGTTGAACATCGCCGCCGACAGGTCCAGGTCGGTGCGTCCGGAGGTGGAACTCTCCATCCAGTGGAGGAAGAGACGGACCGTGCGCCCGTCGGGGAGGGGCAGTTCGCTGCCGCGGGGCAGGGTGAGCAGGGCCCGTGAAGTGGTCCGCTCGGCGAACGGTGCGATCACGCCGTCCAGTCCCGCGTCGACGACCGCTGTGTCCACCGAGGTGAGCCGTCCCGCGCGGCGCAGGATCTCGCCGGTCAGGATGGTCACAGCGCGGTCGACGACATTGGCCGGGAGCGGCGCGCGCTCGTCCGCGATGATGTGGGCCTTCGCCTTGCCGCCCTTGGGGAAGAAGACCCGCTCGGTGCCCTTCCTGGCCCGGGTGCGGATCTGCCCGAGCGCGGAGAGGATCACGGCCGGGGCAACGTGGGGAACTGCCCGTTCCAGGGCGCCGAGAACGATGTGGGACCGGTCGCTTCCCGTGAGACGCAGCACGTGATCGAGCCGGCGCAGGAACTCGCCGGGGCGCTGCGCCAGCAGGGGCAGCACGCGGTTCACATCGGCCTCGGCGAGGGCCGACTCAACCTGAGTGGACCAGAGGGCGAGGGCGACCTTCGGCCGGTTGGTGTCGGCGACCGGTACGGTCCGGGCCGTGGTGCGCAGCGAGCGGGAGAGGGCGTCATCGGTGAGGGTGGTCTCGCGCACGGCGGCGATGGCGAGTGCCGCGTTCGGGTAGCGGGTGGCGTACTCGAAGGGGTGCAGGCGCTCGGCCAGGCGCTTCCATGCCTGCGTGTGACGGGCCATGTCCTCGGCAACCAGGGCCACGTCGAGGTTGTCGAGGCTCTGGAGCAGTGCGCGGCGCAGCGGGCGCGGGATGGCGGTGAAGCGGGTCGGTGCGGTGAGTCCGGCATCGCCGCCGGAGTGGACCGTTGCCAATCGCAGGACGTCGGTTGCCGTGGTGATGCGGGAGATGACGGCCGGGAGCACGGTCCGGTCGTGACCCGGCTCGTGGAGGAGCCAGGCCATGGCACGGGCCTTGGTCTCGCGGCCGGGAATCGTTTCGGGCAGCCACGACGCATCGGTGCGATCGCCTGCCTCGTCGAGGAGGGTGGCGAGGTCCTCGGTGTCCTGCGGGCTGAGCGCTCCGGTGCGGGACATCAGGCCGGCCAGCTCGGCCGCCGCATCGGCTGTGCGGTCCGTGAGGGTTCCGCCGTGGTTGAGGATGCGCAGCCGGTCGGGGAGTGCGCGCCGTGCACCTGCGGGGGGCCGGTGCCGCTGCGGGCGCAGGAACGGGTCGTCGGTGTTGATGCGGCGCTGGCAGATCGGGCAGGCTGAGAAGTCGGTGCCGTCGAAACAGGCCGTGCAGACCAGGTGCGCGCAGGGGGCCACCGCGTGGACGGTGTCGTTCGCGCCGCACAGGACACACGGCTGCTCGGGGGCCTGGAGGAGAAGGGTCAGCACGCGGTCGACGTAGTAGACGAGGGTGTCGGCGGGGGTGCTGGCCGGGAAGCTGCGGAACAGGGGCGTGTGGTCGCGGTCAGCGCCGAGGGCTGCGTCGATGTCGCCCAGGAGGGCGCGGCCTGTCGTGATGAGGTCCGTGGGGGAGCTGTCGGCGAGGGCCTTCCGCAGTTCGGCGGACAAGAGGAAGCCGCGCTCGACGAGGTCGGCCTCGAGCAGGGTGATTCCCGCGAGGGCTTCGACGGCGGACGTGGGCCCGCCGGGTGTCGTGGTGTGCAGGTAGACGGATCCGCGACGGGCAAGGAGCACTGCGGGCAGTCCGCGGCGGAGTCCAGTGGTGGTGGTGATCGCCGTGGTCGTCATTGTCGTTCCTCCCCTGTCCCCCGTGCCTTCTGCCGGGGTGCTGTGTCCTCGTATGCCGCAGCGGACAGGGGCCGAATCCGTCCCGGAGTGGGAGGAGATGCCCGGGAGCCGCTCGGCGTCGCCCAGTTTCAACCGCAACGTGCCAGCAAGCGCTGTGTGGGCGCTCGATGGTCGCGCTCGGGAAATCGCTGCGGGTGAGGCATCTCGAGTGCGGGGCGGGAAGTGATCGCGCTGAGTCTTTTCCAAAGAGAGAGAAGGAAGCACGTATCGGAGCCGCCCCGCAGTCGGGACCTTACCAACCGCTGGACTCCCGTCGCATGGGCATTTGTTCGTGCACACCTGAGGTACCGAGCCCTGCCCGCGGCCGGAGTTGTGCGGGGGGGCGCCCAGTCCGACACCCCCAACAATCGCAACTGTACTTCAATAGGCGCTGTGCGTCAACTTTAAGTGCGATCGAGCACGTCGACGCACACCCGGGACTCCCTCTCATCTTCTATTCATTGACTTTCACCCCCCTTTTGTAGTACAATAGAGACTCCGTGGGTGCGGAGTGCCCCGGAATGTGATCCCGCCACTGAATGATGCGGGTCCGCCGAGACCCGCACCCTTCGGCCACCTGGGCTGTCGTCCGGCACCTGCAAGTGGCGTACCCCCCAACACCCGCGACCGACGCGCCCGATGGCGCTCTTGCCCTCAGAGGCCGAAAGAACTGGAGCTGCATGTCCGGGACCGATGACCTGATGGACACCGAACGCACGACGGAAGAGCTGGCCGATGCCATGTCCAGCGGCAATGTCATCAAGGTGCTCTTCGGGCACCTGCTCACCTTCGAGGTCTCCCTGAGCGGTGTGGCTGTCTTCGTCCGCCACGAGCTGAGCGAGGAACGGATCACTGACCTGGCAGAAGGTGCCGTCAAGGGAGAGCTGCGGCTCACGATCGCCCCCTCCGCCCACGACCGCACGCAGTTGCTGGTGGACGTCGGCGAGGCTGGCCTGTTGGACAGGGCACTCGCGGCGCGCAAGACCCTGGTCGGCGGCTAGACCCGGCCCCCGCCCGACTGTCAGGCTAGAGCCGCTCCGCCAATCCCACACCTCAGAAGAGGACGTCCTCCTGGCGCACCAGCGGGGCGCTCGCCGGCGGAGACTGCTGGAGTACCGCGACGCCCTCGGGGATGTGCGGGCCCAATGACGGCAGCCCTGGCCTCCACGGGCATCGGTTCGGGGCGTTCGTACTGAACTGGGCTTTCGTGCGGAGCCCTCCGACCCATCAGCCTCCGGCTCAGGAGGAGGCCCCCGCAGGAGCTTGAGGCGAAGTCGGGGCACCACGCGGTTCGCAGGACCATCACGGGTTCCCCGCCGTGTCCGTCACCGCCCTCCCCTCACTCGCTCCGGTCGTGGTGCGGCCCTCCGGCGAGAGCCGTCCCGGAGACGGTCCCGAGACGGCCGGATCGCCGAGGTACCTGATGACCCGGCACCCCTCGGTCCCGCTCCGCGAGAGCGCGGGCGACGGGGATCACCTCGTGAACGCCGCCATGTCAGGCGGCGGGAGGCAGGTGGACGTCGGCCCGCCGGAACGCGCGCGCGACGCGGGCACGGTCCCAGCCCGGAACCTTCGGCAGGGCGCGGAGGTAGCGCCGCAGTTCAGTGGACGGGATGATGGTCACCCCCTGGCTGGTGAGCCCTCCCCGAGGAACGGCCGCATAGTGGACGGCCACGATGGCCTGGACGGGGTGTCCGAGTGCCTCTTCGGCGCGTCCGGCTTCCCACAGGACGGTGTCGAGCATCTTCTGCTGAGAGTGGCCGCCGTACCACAGGCCTGCTCCTCGCATGTGCACCCTGGCCGTCCGCGACCTCCACGTCTTCGTGTCGACGTACACCGGTCCGCAGGGGCCGAGAACGAGATGATCCAGATTCGCGCGAGACCTCGGTATCTGGCGGTCGTGAAGGACCGCCCACCTACCGAATCCAGCCCACACGAGCGGAGCCAGTATCCGGCGCGTACGCCGTTCGCCGGCTGCTCCTGTCGCCCAAGTGCTGCCCTTGGTTCGGTAGATGCGGTGAAGTGCGAGCACCATGGCGACCATGGCCGCTGCCGCGCCGGCGTGCCAGGTACTCGCGGCGGCGACGAGGTAGCCGCCACCGGTCGCCGCAGGGGCTGCGACAAGGGGAACGGCCCAGGCCGCGGTTCGGTGCTGCTTGCGGCGTTCGGCCGCCCGGATGGAGTCGGCCATCGCCTGAGCACTGGCTCCTGCGCCTGGCCGGCGTGTGGGTCGCTTCACGGGTGTGTCGCCTCCGTTTCGGTTCGCGCGGGTGCGGAGACCGCGATGTTGACCCCAGCGGGTTGTGGACAGGGGTTCGCCACCGCGCCCTTTGACCGTGACCGGGAACCCGGGGGGGGATTCCGCTGGCCCCGCCGTAGGTAGCGCGCCTTCCGACTGCGTGTGCAGTGCGGGCCGCAAGCGCCGCTCGCGACCTCTCCGGACCGTGGTGTTCCGAGAGCTACGGATCAGGACGGCTGCAGCTCTTCGGGCGGGGCACGGCGCAAGGGCCTGTGCCGGCTGGAGCAACTCCGAGTGATCGCCCGCTGAGTCTCCTCGGCAAGGTCCGGCGGCACGCGTGCAGAGCGGGTTCCCGATCGCCTTCGCGGCTCAGTGGCGGCACGGGCCGCCACTGAGCCGCGAAGGCGGGGCCTCTGATTCTGCTACCCGTTCGGCGAACGGAGTCTTCCCTGCTGCTGGCGTGCAGGGTCCATGGGCCCTGCACGCCAGCGGTCAAGAAGGTGCTACTGAGGGAAGTTGAGGACCACGATCGTCGGGGTCCTCGACTCCGCAGCGGCGGAGACGGCTGCCGCCACGACCTCCGTGAGGCTGCTGGTGTCACTCGTCTCGTGCTGGCCGGTGCCTGCCGAGGTCACTGCGATCGGCGTGTCACCGCTCGCTTCGGCCTGTGCGTCGCAGATCGTCCCCAGGAGGTGACGTACGAGGTGCTCGGTGCGCGGTCCGACCTTGGGGGTCGTCCGGGCGGTGGAGTCGATCCGGCGAGCGGTGGCCGCCAGTTGGCGAACGGTGAGGGAGTCGACCCGCTCGTGGGTCGGATGTCCGTCGAGGGTGTTCCAGAACGCGTCGAAGGCGATGGGGATCGCCTGGTGGAGGTCCTCGGTGAATCCGGTGAGCCACGGCGGCGGGTGAGCGCCGCGCCCCCGGCCCGAGGGCTGAGCCGTGCGGACGGCGTTCAGAAGAGTGATGATCAGATCGGCGGTCGGACTGCCTTCGGGATTGACCGTCGGCGGGCGTTCGCCGATACGGCGAGCCGCGTCGGCCATGTGGTCCTGAGTGAGGGAGTTGATCCCGCGTGTGGTGATGACTCCGCTGAAGTGACTGGCCCTGAGTTCGGCGGCGGTCAGCAGCGCCTTCCGTACCCGGTTGTGGAACTCATGCGGGTTGTAAATCTCCTTGTCGAGATCCTGTGCGAGAGGCAGGCGAATCATGGAACTCCCGGAGTCGGAGGGCGAAGGAGAATCCCCCTCGCGTGATGTCTTTAATTTAACTCATAGCAACCCTTTTGGTCAAGTTATTAACGTCGCAATTTGAGGTTAAGGGTCCGGATGCCCACGAGGCCTCCCCTCTCCACTCACCTCTTCTCGTGCGGGTGACGTTCGGGTCTCAGCCGGTCAACGGATCCCCAGGCGCGGCACCGCACGCGGCCGAGCCGAGCCTCCTGGCCGGCCCGCCGACGTCGGTCACCCTGCGGTCGGTGCGGGAACTGCGCTGCCTTCGCATGAAGTTCGGGAAAACAGCTCTCGGCGCCCTCACCGGGGCCGACCGGCCAGCAGAGGCCCTGCGGGCAGACCGCCGCAGGCCGGACTCGGACCGGCCCCGCAGGGGCACCTGATGGGGCTCGCCCCGGGCCCGGACCGTACGCACCACCCATGAAGGGCCGTGCCCAGCGGTGCCATGAGAGGAACCGGTGCACCGGGTGCGGGCGCCGAGAGGACAGGCGAGAACACCTGCACCGACGGCGCGACAGGGTTGGGGGGTGCCGCCCCGCGGCGGCACCCCCCAACGGCCGAGTCGGCCTCCGGCTCCCCGGGGGGTGAGAGCCAGGGCCGGGTTGCCCCCTCGGGGGCTGGAGGGGCAGTTCTCGGCCGGGACCGGCCGCCGGAAAGGAGGGCGGCCGGAGGACTGCGGGCTCACCCCTTCGCTGTGGCGAGCACGGGGGTGAGCACGCGATCCAATCTAGGAGACCTGCCCTGTGGACAAGTTCGGGGCCCGCTGACACTCAAGCACCACAGACCACCAAATTCGGCACAACCTACTTTAATCGTCACATTCATTTTCATTACGGGTGATCAACGCGGTTCCGGGAAAAGGCCGAGCGGCCAGCAGGGAGTGCCCCGGACCGTGGGGCCAGAGGCGATGGAGGAGCAGTGCGCACGGAGGTGGAGGGCCTGGTGGTGTCGTTGCCGGATGGGCGGACGATCTTGCCCTGGGCGGTCAGTGTTGAGGTCGCACGAGGCGTGGCGACGCGGTGTTCCGGGATGTGGTGCGGGGCTCCGAGCGTGTGGGGGCCCGGCTGTGTACGAGGGTGCGGCCACGGGGATGGTGGCTGGGATCCTGCGGCACAGCGTCGTACTGGTGATCAGCTGCGCTGGTGCTGCCTCGGGCGAGGCTGGAACGGCACGCGAGCCGGACCGAGAAGCGACTCGGAAGGGCGGTGTCAGCAGCCGTACTCGGTGAGGATCTTGCGGGTGGTGGAGTCCGCTGGGGTCAGTGGCTTGAGCCCGCCGTCGACGGCGTTGTCCAGCCGAAGCGGTGGCGGGCCCTTTGGCACGGGCTCGACGACCATGCGTTCGCGGCCTTCCGTGAACGTGGTCTGAGACCGGTCGAGGTGGTAAGGCGTGTGGTGCAGGCACTGGCCGGGACCGCCGAACTCCCTCTCGTACCGGTCGTAGGCGCGCGGGAAGAGGTGCTGCGCCCACGACTGGGCCGATCCGATGACCACCAGGAAGACGATGCCGGCGACGACGCTCTGCCAGAGGTACAGGCCGGTGCGGGCGAGCAGGCGGTGGGAGGCGGAGTAGACGGCGAGGGCCGGCAGCACGGTGCCGGCCATGACCGCTGCCGTTGCCGCGGTCCGGTGGTGATCCCAGAACCCGGAAGAGTGAGCCATGGAGAGGCCGAGCACGAGAAGGCTGAGCGCCGTGCCTGCGGCAAGGGCTGCGGCGGGAGGCCGGTAGTCGGGCCGTCCGTCGGCGGTGCGCGGCGGGTCGAGTCGGCGCAGGAAGGCGGGTAGAGGTCCGCGGGCCGGCCCACCGGTGACGCGTGGGTGATCGTTCATGGCGGCGTTGGTCCTGTCGTCGGTCCTGTCCGGCCAGGATGTCGGCTCGGTGGTGTTCTGGGGCTGTCAGTCTGCCGTACGGGTGTACGGGGCAGCACGGGCCGGGGCCGCCGGAGGTCAGCCCCGCGTGGTGCCGGTTCATCGGCTCCCGGCGGCGGGCGCGGCTCGTTTCCTGCGTTTGTCGGCGTGCTCGGCACGGCGGCGGTACTCGGCGTTCTTGCAGGGAGGGCAGGGCACCTGTCCGGCGCGAAGGTGGCGGCGGTAGGCGGCGGGCGTTCCGCAGGGCTTGTGGTGCCTCTTGTGGCCGCGGCCCTGCCATCCGGCCGGCAGGTACCCTGCTGCGGCCCGTTCGGCACTGGTTTCCCCGCCCCAGGTTCCCCACTCCCGGTTGACGCGGGCCTGCGTGCGGCACTGGACGGCGAGAGGGCACCGGGCGCACAGCTTTCGGGCTGTGGAGACTGCGGAGTCGTCGTGGAAGGTCTCGGGGGCGGCGGAGCAGGGCAGCTCGGTGGTGGGCGTGTTCATTCCGCGGCTCCGGCGACGAGGACGATGACCAGCAGGCGCTGCAGTGCGTCGCGCTGTGCGTAGAGCGCGTCGAGTTCGGGGTCGGTGATGCTCGAAGCGGTCTTCCGCTGCCGGTCCCTGTCGAGTGCCGGGGGCTGGTGACCGGTATCGGTGGTCTTCACGAGAACCTGCTTTCGTCGTATGGGCCGGAGGCTCATGGCGTGGGTCATGGGTGGCGAGTGCGGCCGCGGTCCTCCAGGAGCGCGCGACGGGTGAGCTGGTATCCGGTGGAGGCTGGTGGTGGGATGGAGGTGGGTTCCTGGCCGGGGGTGTGGTTCGGCCCGGGTGTGCCGACTTGGGCGAGCGCCTGGTGGTAGCCGTCGCATCCGTCCTCCCGTGTTCGAACGGGGCCCCGCGGGGGTTCGGCGGAGGGCGGAGTGAGCGGGCGGTTTGCCAGTGCTGCGCGGGTTTGGTGGTAGCCGTCGCATCCGTCGTCCCGTGTACGCACAGGGCCCCGGGGTGGTGCGGCAGGCGTGGAGGCGATGGCGGCCCGGGCACGGTGGTAGCCGGTCGAGGCGGTCGCCGGGGTGCGGACTTCACTGCGCGGGGCGGCTGCTGGAGTTGCCGGGGAGGGTTCGGTGCGCGTCGCGGAGGCGTGTGAGCCGACCGCGAGGACTCGGATCCGGCGCACCGTCTCGGCGCCGATGGCGGTGTTCGCCTGCCGGACGAGCTGGGCGCTGATCAGACGGGCCTGGGTTGCCCAGGCGTTGGTGTCGGGGACGAGGTCGAGTCTGCCGGTTGGGGCGTCGAAGGCCACGGCTCGCAGGTGTTCGGCGACCTCGGGGGGAACGATGGACTGCCACCGGCTGATGACGGAGCCGCCGGCCGCGGGGGTGCTCCAGCCGCGCTCGGTGACGAGCTGGGCCAGCGCCCCGGCGAGCCCCAGGGGATCGCGGCCGTTCGCACGGGCGGAGCGGCGTGGTGTCGTCCGCTTGACCGACGGACTGGCACCGCGTTCTTTGGCGGCCTTCCGTGCGGCTGCCAGTGCAACACGGGCGAGGTCCACTCCAGCGGGCTCATCGCCGCTCATACCGGCCTCCATGGGTGGACGACGGTGCGGCCCAGGCTGGTGAGGCGCTGGAATTGGTCGACCAGGGCGGAGGTGAACAGGCGGCGGGCGTAGAGCTCACCGCAGGCATGGATGGTGGTGCGGACGAGTACGGGGTCCTTGTGCGCGGCGGCCCGCAGCTCGATGACCTCGTCGCGTGTGAGCTGGTCGAGGTCGACCAGACCGTCGTGTCCGATGGAAAGTTCGCGTTCCTCGGCTGTCGGAACGGACGGTTGCTGAAGCTGGGTGAAGGCCTCCTGCACTTCGCGGGCGACGTTCTGGCTGGAGGGCCGGCGGAAGTCGTCTTGCCACCAGTCGGTGTGCCGGTCGAGCTCCGCGGGACGCGAGTCCCGCCAGCCGTTCACGAGCGACGCGCGCTTGGCGGGGGTGTCGTACAGCAGGTGGGCGCCCTTGAGACGGCTGGCGAGGAAGCCGGAGGGGCGGTGGACGCGGCGGGCGGGCGCGACGAGTCCGACGAGGGCGATCACCTCGGTCACGGACCATCCTGCGTCGGCGGCGTGGCGCACGATCCAGGCGATGCGTGGGACGGCGGCGCGGCCGAGCCAGCCGACCTGCTGGATGAGTTCGGCAGCGAGCTGGTAGCGGCGGCCGATGGCGTTGAGCTTGCGGAGGGTGGGCTTCTGCGGGGCGGGGGACTGGTGGTTCCCGTCGCCGAGCTTGCTCTCAGAGGGGGGAGAGATATCACCCGCAGTAGAGAAACTAGAGGTACTACCCACCATTGGGGTGCAAGAGGACGTCTTCGAAGCCGCCCGGACTGTAGGCCGGTTAGCCCTCTTTGCCCGTTTCTTGGGCTGGCGGTGTCGGGCGGCGGCGTGGAGTTCCTTGAGCAGCGGGATCTTCTCCGGGCGGACGCCGCGTACGGAGCGGATGAGGGTGTCGGAGGGGCCGGTGCGCAGTCCTGCGGCGTCGTCGTAGATCTGGGGGATGGTGCGTTCGAACTCGCTGGCCCGTCCGCCGGTCCCGCCCACTCGGGTGCCCCTTGAGCGGTAGGTGAGCAGGCCGGTCTCCCTCAGCATGCCGAGGTGGTACTGCACCGTCCGCTTGGAGAGCTTCAGCCACTGGATCAGGTTGGCGACGCTGGGGCGGCACTCGGTGAGGTGAGCGATTGCCCTTGCCATGCGCAGGGTGGTGGTGCCGACCCTCTTCGGCCCGTGGCTACTGTCGGGCCCGGGGCCGTACTTGTAGAACCAGTAGACGGCTTCGAGCCAGGCCGTTCCGCTGGGGGCTATGCGTCCGGCGGTCGCGGACATCCACTGACCGCTGTCGGGCACGCGGTGTCCGGCGACGTCGTGCGCGGTGGCGGGCGGCGGGACGTCAGGCCGGGGTGGTGCGGTGTTCGTAGGCACTGGAGTTCCTGGATTTTGGGTGTGCGAAAGGAGACCCGCGGCGATTCGGGTCTGATGTGTGGGCGGTTCGGCGGGGCGGTGCCGGTGTCAGGTCAGCAGTCGAAGGAGAGCGTCATCTGGACTGACTCGGCGGGTTCCTGCGGCCTGCCGGTCTGTGCGGGGGCTGGTTGAGGTGTCCAGGTGATCCGGCGGGGTCGGGGTTCTGTGCGGCAGACGATGCGCGGGGCGGACGGGGACTTGGCCTCTTCGGAGACGAGTTTCTGCAGGCGGCGGACGTTCTTGGGAGACAGGCGGGTGGCGTGGCGGACCTTGAGGTACGAGGCGCCGCGGGTGAGCATCTCCATCGCGAGGAGTTCGGCGTGGGCGCGGTCGACGTTGTAGACGGGCCAGGGCGCTGCCGGCTGGACGGTGGCCTTCTGGGTGGTCTCCTCCTGCGGGTCGCTGTCTTCGGTCACTAGGCACCGCCCTTGGCGGAGACGAGATTTGCTTCGACGATGACGCGCTTGGAGTGGCCGGTGGCGGGCCAGCAGGTGACGAGGGTGAGCGTCGCTTTCGTCGGTGTGGCGTCGGGGCGGCCGGGGACCTGGGCGATGACGTTCACGTCGGTCGGTGCGACGGTGCGTATCCGGGTGACGGTGTAGGTGTAGGTGATGCGGGTTGCGGTGGTGACGCGGACCGCGGCGCCGGGCCGGATGCGGTCGATGTCGCGGAAGGCGGGGTCGGCGACGCCGGATCGGTGCCCGGCGAGCGCGAAGTTGCCGATCTGGCCCGGTTCCTCGGTGCGTGGGAAGTGACCGATTCCGGATCGCAGTTGCTTGTCGTTGACCCCGTCGTAGACGGGCTGTGCCCAGTCTGCTCCGAGGGCGGGGATGCGCAGGACCTCTCCGATGCGGCCGCCGGGGCCGGTGCCGTGGGCGCCGCCGACGGCGTGCTCCCCTCGGCCGGCCGGGTTTCGGGCGCTCCAGTCGGTCAGGGTGCGGGTGGCTGCGCTGCGGGACTTGCCGGTGTGGTCCGGCACCTTCGGGTCGCCGCCGGTGGGCGCGGAGGCGGACGTCAGCGGATCGGGGGCCGCTGCCGGCGACGAGGGGGGCGCGGGGGGTGAGGGCTGCTTGGTCGCGGGAGCCGGAGCTGCGGATAGGGGGGCGGCTTCCGCCGCGGGCGGGGTCCGGTCACCGGAGTCGTGCCCGGTCTGAATCCACAGCAGAGCGGCGAAGGTGAGGCCCGTCGCGGCTGCGGCGGCGATCGTGAGGTTTCGCTGGCGAGCGCTCGCGGGCGTGGCAGAGGGGGAGGTAACGGCGTCGTGGGGCTCGGAAGTTTCGGTCTCGCGGTGCATGGGCGTTCCTGCGGCTGGGATCGGCTCGGGCCCCGGCGGCGGGGTGGTGACCGGTTGGGTCGGTCACCACCCGGCGGCCGGGTACTCGGTGGACGCGTGGCGCGGGGCCGGTCAGGCGCCGGTTTGCGGCAGGACCGTGATGGTGACCGGGCGCGGCTTCGGCTTCGGCTTCTCCGGGATCCTGACGTCCTCGACAGCAACCGCGGTGTTCTTGCCGTCGGTCACGGTGGCCTTCTGGTCAGCGGCGAGCTGGTAGCCCTCGACGGCCCGGACTTCCTGCACGGTGTACGTGCCGACGGGCAGATCCAGGGCCTTCCAGATACCCTTGGCGTCCGTCTTCCCGGTGACGAGGGTCTTGCCGGAGCTGTCCTTGAGGGCGAACTCGACGTTGGCCAGCGGCTTGCGGGTGTCGGCCGCGGTCTTGGTGACGGTGACACCGCCCTCGGGGCTTTCGGCCTTGAGCTGTACTTCCGCCTGGGCGCTCGAGACGCCGCCGGCCACGAGCAGTCGCTGGGCCTTGGCGTCGTTCGGGGTGAGCGAGCGCAGCTGAGCGGCGGGCAGCGTCTTGGCCAGGGCCTTGAGACTGACCGTACCGTCCTTGGCCGGGTTGAGGGCTGCGGTGGCCACGCCGTCGGCGTTGGTGGTGACGCTTCGCGCGTCGGCCGTCGCGCCGGTGACGTCGAGGTCGAGCACGACGCCGGGGACCTTGTGTCCGGCCGCGGACGTCACGTCGAGGGTGACCGGGGTCTTCACCCCGGGCTGGAGAGGGCCGCCGGCCGGCTTGATGTTGATCTTGTAGGGGCCTGCGAACCGTGCGGCTTCGTTGAGGTAGCCGGTGGCCCACTTCTTCGCCGAGGGCGGGACATTGGAGTAACCGAGGCGCTCCAGGGCGCGCTTTCCGTCGGGGAGGGCGTAGGTCGTGCCGGCTTCGAGGTAGGTGTAGACGACGGCGTCGACCGCTGCGGCCTGTTCGTCGGAGGTCGTCTGCCCGTACTTGCCGAGCACGTACGCCGCGCGGGCGAGGTTCTCGGCGGAGGCGGATCTGCCGGTCGCCTTCGATGTCCAGGAGGTGACGGCTTGGGCGGCGCCGTACCCGCCGGCGGCATCCGGGCCCGCGAGTTCGGGATCCGCGCAGTAGGCCACGCCGTCGGCACCGGGCACCTTGTAGGCGCCGATGTGCGAGCTGTCCGGGGCACCGGTACTGTCCGGGATTGAGTACCCGGGTCCCCACTTGTCCGCGGCTGCGGCCTGGGGGGCGAGGAGGATGCCGGCGCCCATGGCTACGGCGGTACCAAAGACGACATGCCGCCGAATTCGGTGGGGGGTCTGCCGCCGAAGCCGAGGTGATGCAACACTCATGCAGATTCTCCGTAGTTTCGGGGAGCCAACCGGACCCGGTCGTGGCCTAGGAACCTGTGTGACCGGGTCCGGTGGACCCGTTCCTTACGGAACGGGTCGTTAAAGAGTGAACAAACAGGGCATAGGATGACGTGCGGGATTCCACCCTGCGGATCACGAGATGAAAGTATCTTCTTCCAGTGATCCGATCAAGTGGCTAGAGTGTCCCCGCCCGTCACGCACCCCTCCTGGAGTCCCCCGATGCCCGAGCGTGTCTTCCAAGCCCCGAAGTTCCGGGAGGCGATCAGGGCAAGCGGGCTGACACAGACCGCGGTGGGCGCGCATCCGGTGAACCTCGGCGAGTCGGTCATCTCCCGTTACTCCACCGGCGGGGTGACGCCTCCGCCGGAGAAGCTGGCGGCGCTCGCCGAGCGGGTCGGTCTTCCGCTGGACGTCCTGGCGCCGCGCAGGGGCCTTCCGGATCTGAAGGACCTGCGCTGCGACGCCGGCCTCAAACAGGCGGACACGACGCCGTACACCAAGAGCAGATCGGCCATGCCGGTCCGAGCGGCCGAGAACGGGATGCGCCGGCTCAAGGAGGAGTTCGAGACCCCGCTCGCCGAGGCGTACGGCGTGAGCGTGGAGGAACTCAGGGCCGCCCAGGAACGCTCGTTCGGCAACGAGGTTCCCGACGTCCACAGGCCGGCCGCGCGCCGACCCACGGCACCGGGTACCCCGCAGACTCTCGCCGAGAAGATCACCCACCTGCTTGAGCAGACGTACGCCGAGCAGGAGCGGCCGAGTGACGCCGAGCTGGCTGCCGCCGGCAACGCGAAGTCCGGCGGCCGGCCCATCCTCGACGAGGACCTGGTGCGCGCCCTGCGGACGGGAGCCGAGACCAGCGACAACGCGACGCTTCTCGGCGCGCTGGCCGCAGCCCTCGACGCCCCTCTGGTGTTCTTCACCAGCGACAGCCCGGAGGAGGCCGCGCGGATCGTGGCCGGCATCCGCAGCGTGCAGAGCGGTGTGAGGGCTGCGCGGCACGGTGACGGCCCGCTGCCGCCCGAGTGGATGGACTTCATCGAACAGAAGATCCGCGAGGTCACCGGCGGCCAGGACGGCAGCGGCACGTAGCCGATCCACTGCTCACGGCCCCGCGGTTATTTCGATCGTCCGCCCCTCGGCCAACGCCCGGAGGGCCGCGTCCCACATCGGGCGGGCCGGCGGCGGGATCTCGTCCTCGGTGATGTCCTCGGGCGCGCTGAAGCGGTGGTCCTTCAGCTCGCTCTTCTGCAGCCGTATCGCGTCTCGCTGCTCGGAGGAGAGCACGCCGCAGTCGTAGATGACGTAGTGGTGGGGCTCGCGGCCCGGCAGGGAGAGCAGCGCCCGCACCAGCAGCCGGCCCGGCTCCAGATCCAGTCCGATCTCTTCACGCACCTCCCGGCGGCACGTTTCTTCCGGCGTCTCCCCCTGCTCGGCGTGCCCTCCCGGCAGGTTCCAGTACGGCTTGTAGACCGGGTCGACGATCAGCACCCTGTCCTGGTCGTCGCGGATGACCGCGCCGACGGACACATTGGAGCGGGCTGTGGTCGGTTCCATGAGTTCGGCTCCCGAGCTCGGAGTTGATCAGTGGTCAGGTGGCCGGAAGCGCGGCGGAGCGGGGAACGCCCTCCAGAATTTCCCACGCGTCGGCGGGGCTGGTCCGTCCGTAGGCCTCGGCCACCGCACGGAAGTGAGGGACCTCGACGGCGAGGTTCGTTCCGGCATCGAAGGGGAATGGCGCCGGCTCGCCTTCCGGATGAGTGAGGTAGGCGGCTCGCGCGGCACGGATCCACAGTGCCTCAGCGGCGATCTCATGCCCTCCGCCCGCACCGCCCGAAGCCCGGGCGAGGGCGAGCTCGGCCAGCTCTCTCGGGGCGTGGCGG
This sequence comes from Streptomyces sp. CAU 1734, assembly GCF_039888735.1. NCBI lineage: Bacteria > Bacillati > Actinomycetota > Actinomycetes > Kitasatosporales > Streptomycetaceae > Streptomyces > Streptomyces sp. CAU 1734. The sequence continues at coordinate 243,591 of NZ_JBDQQP010000012.1, read as the reverse complement.
CTCAGCTCAAGGATCACGTCGCGGATCTCGGTGATGTAGCGCTGCAGCCGGCCGGTGGGGGTCTCGTCGTAGCTGCTGAGCAGGTCGCGCGCCTTGTTGACGTGGGCCATCACCGTGAAGCGGCCGAGGAAACCCCGCGGGCGCTGACGGATGCGGTCGGGAGCGGTCTTCGCGAGGTCGCTCCACAGCGGGTGGATCGCGGCGAGATGAGTCATCGTCCGGTAGCGGTCGCCCGCCGCACGGTAGGCCGGCGCGATCGCGCCGAACCCCCAGAGCAGGAAGGTCAGGTAGAGCAGGCTGTCGGTCACTGTCTCCTGGGCGAGGGAGAAGTCCTCGGAGACCGGCTGGACGGTGATCAGGATGACGTACGCGATGCGCAGTACGGCGTACACCGCAGCCAGCACCATCGCCGTGGCCATCATGACCAGGCCCGTCTTCACCGCGCGCTGGGGGATCTGCTTGACGGCTCCTCCCCACTGCACCGCGCACACCGAGGCGGCGGCCGCCGTGTAGACGTAGAAGAGGCACATGTAGACCGCGAGGCCGGGGTCGCCGGCGTGACGGCCCATGAAGTACGGGACGTCGGAGACCACCTCGTCGAGCATGAAGAAGAACACGAGGGCCATCACCACCACGGTGCCGACCGAGGCCCGGGTGGCGATGCGGTGCACCAGGCTGGAGACGCGCACGCTGCGCGGGACGTCCGCGGAGGGACCGGTGGTGGAGTACACGGCGGTGATGTACCGCAGCAGGACGCAGATGCCGGTGATGGCCAGGACGTGCTTGATCAGGTAGGCGAGGTCGGGAACGCCGAGGTCGTTGATGAAGGTCCGGCCAAGGGTGGTCCTCGTCAGCCAGGACGCGGCGAGCGCGGCGAAAGCGCCCCACAGAGATCTCTTGCGCACCCGCCCCTTCATCGCGGACGGGGCCCTCATCAGAGCTTGGACGAACAGCAGTGCGGCGATCGCATAAGCGAACATGTCAGACACAGGCATGGTGTTTCCAGGTGGCACTAAGGGCGGCCGAGCGGGTAGGTGAAGTCCTCGGCGAGCCGGCGGGCGGTGGTGTCCTCGATGAACTCTGTGGCTCCAGCGAGCTGGTGGAGCCGGGCGGCTGCGGCCTCTGTGCGGATCTCCTTGTGGCTGGCGTAGTCGCGGCGGGCGGCGGCCTTGCCGTCAGCGATCAGCCGCTCGACCATCCCGACGAGGAGGCCGCCGTGCAGTTCGTCGAGTTCCCCGTCGGTGGCACCGTCGGCGTCGTCGTTCCAGAGGTGAACGAGCTCGTGCAGGATGATCTGCCGGCCGTGGAAGGTGTCCCTTCTTCCGGCGTGAAAGATGAAGTCGAACGGCTTGGTCCGGTGCTTGATCCACAGTCCGCAGACGCCGATCAGGCCGATCAGCTGGTCGGGGATCTCGATCAGGTGGATGCTGCGCGCCCGGGCGCTTTCGATGTTCTCGATGAACACGTCGAGGTCGAAGGGGGACGGCACGGGCATCGAGTCGACGATGCCCTTGACCTCGCGCCTCAGTGCGCGACGGCGCCCTCTGGCGCTGTCGGCGCAAAAACCCCCGCCGGAGGCTCTCTGCCGTGCCAGCCACCGCTTCATCCGTCCTCCTCCGCCCTGCCCCGTTTGTCCTCCCGTGCGGGCATCCCCAGTCAGAGTCCAGGCACGTGCCCCATGCCGGGCCGACGAACGGGCCGCGTACCGCCCGTCGGGCAGCCACCGCCTCAGATCGTCACTCTGCGTTACGAAAACCGGATGGGTTCGCGTAACGAATCAGCCACGCAGCGGGAGAGGTCTCACTATGTCCACGCGAATCACGGATTCGCAAGGAGAAATGTTGCGTAATTACGCCGATCCCACTCGGAAAACGGGACCTCCCGCATCGCCGGATCCCTGCCGCGAGGTCGCCGACGCGAGTGCGACGAATTCTTCAAAAGGGATGCATAATGTTTGATGGCGCAGCTCAGACGCCGCATGCGGGGATGCGCAACGCTTCCTACAGGAGGCACTCAGCGCATCCACGAAAGGGCTTTCTGAGCGCGTTGCCTTTCCGGCTCCCTCCGGCGACCCCGGATGACCGCAAGGCTCTTATCTCGGCCACTCTCAGGCGCGTCTGTCGCAAATTCGACATATGGCGCAGCCTGTCGGCGAACAACCGCCGAGGTGAGGGTTCCAGCCAGTCACACCCCGGGCGTGCACCCGCCAGCCGGGCACGCCGCGTTACGATCTTGATCGAAATCGGCCGCGGAACACGACACGGCGGAGCGGCCGGTCCCGCCCTGTCGAGTAACAGGCTCGGCGCAGGTCTACCTCTGGTGGTCATCTTCCGGCCCCCGGTGCTCCAGACACATCCCCGCCGCACGCGGGGAAACCCAACGTTCCAACCAAACGGCCACAACTATAGTTGATGCACGTCGAGAGAGAGCAGCGCACAGTGCCACAAGCAGGCCAGACAGCGGACGGCGCTGAGCCGCTACCGCCCTCCGGGGTTCCCGTGCCCGGAGCCGGGACTTCCTTCGCCGACCGGCTGAACTACCTCTTCGACCGTGTGAGGCCGCCGGGCGCGGATGAGTACTCCAACGCCCACGTCGCCCGGATGATCAGCTCCTACGGCGAGGACGGCATCACCGCTTCCTACATCGGCCTGTTGCGCAAAGGGCAGCGGAACCCGACCGTCAAGCTGTTGCCCCTGTTCGCCCGCTTCTTCGGTGTTGAGGCGGGCTTCTTCGTCGACGACGCCGTTACGAGCAGGGTCACCGGCCAGCTCGAGCTTCTCCGCAAAATCAGCCAGGCGGGCGTCAAACAGGTCGCACTGCGGGCCATCGGACTGTCGCCCCAGAGCATCAACGAAGTGATGAAGAAGATCGACGCCGTGCGGGAGCGGGAAGGGCTGCCCTCCGCCCCGGAACAGGAGCTGCCCTGACTCGCGGGATACGCTCGGCTTACCCCAGTGGCTCTTGAGAGGAACACGCATGTGGCTCAGCCGTCGTGCGCGCCGGAACAGTGACCATATCGGGGAAGTCGAGCGGAACTGTCGGAAATTTGTGGAAGAGCTGGACTTGCCGCCTGTCGACAATGTCCTGGGGCTGCTCCCGTTTGTTCAGCAGGTGACCGGACGGGAAATCCAGCTCGTCCCCTTCACTCCGGACTTGTCGGACCCTGAGTCGCTGGACCCCTCGGCCCCTTGCGGCATGTGGGTCCTCACCGACACCACGGACTACCTCTTCTATGACGAGGGCGTCAGCCCCGCGTACACCGAGATGATCGCCGGCCACGAGCTCGCCCACATGCTCAGGCACCGTACGAAGCAGGCGTCCCTGGACCTCTCCGGACTCGACGGGGTGTTCACCGACATCGACCCGGCCACCATCCGCCTGGTCCTGGGCCGGACCGAGTACACAGAGCCCGACGAGTTCGAGGCCGAGCTGATCGGTTCACTCCTGCACGAGCACGTACGGCGCTCGTGTGCCGCCGCCCTGGGCCCCGCCGCTGACGACCCCATCTCCCGCACCCTGCTGCGCTGACCAGAACTGGGCACCGTGAAAGACATACTTCATCCCCTGTGCCTGGCGATCGCCGGCACAGGGTTCCTTTTTCTCCTCCGCGACCTGGGCAAACGCCCGCGCAACCCCGCGCTGGTCGCCCTCGCCTTCACCTACGGCTTCTCCGCTCTCAGCTACGCCATCGCGATGACCTGGGTCTGGGTGCGGATCGACGGCTTCTTCGGCGTCCCGAACATCGCCGTTCCCCTGTCCCAGAGCTGCGTCATCATGGTCTTCGCGCTCCAGGCCACCGTCCTCGCCTACTGGTCCCGGCCAGTCGGGGAAGCCCGGCGCCGCGCCCGCTTCCTCCTCCTCACGGCCGGCGTGGTGATCGCCGTGATGGCCGTGCTCTTCACCCTGCTGACGCCCACCGCCCAGCGGCCCACGGACTTCTCCCACTACTACGCGCACGACCCCTTCTTCCAGGCGTACATGACGCTGTACCTCACGACGTACACCGTGGCCGAGGTCTACCTGATGAGGTCCTGCTGGAAGTACGCGCGTTCGGCGGACGACCGGTCGATCGCCACCGGTCTGCGTCTCGTGGCGATCGGTGCGGCTATCACGCTGGGATACAGCGCCATCCGCATCGGATCCGTCGTCGGGGGCGTCTTCGGTTTCAGTGTGGAGAGCCTCGACCCCTACGCGTGGCTCTGCGGCAACCTGGGCGCCACGTTCACCCAGATCGGCTTCTTCCTTCCGACCCTCGCCCAGCGGGTCGCCAGCACGAGGATCTGGGCGGACACCCACCTGTCCTACTGGCGCCTGCGGAAGCTGTGGGCCGCGTTGTCCCGGGCGCACCCCAAGATCACACTCCTGCACCCGAATCCGCAGCGCGACGCCCTCATCCAAGGGCGCAGCGCGCACTTCCCGCTCCTGCGGCGGCGCGTCGAGATCCGTCACGGCCAGAAGCTGCTGCGCCGGTATCTGGACCCTGCCGCGCGCGCCGAGTCCGAAGCACGCCGCGCGGAGGAAGGACTTGCCGGCGCGGTGTTCACCGCGGCCGTCACCGCCGACCAGATCCGCGCCGCGCTCGTCCGCTTCTACGCCGAGGGCCCCGTCGACGCTCCCACCGAGTACGCCGACGTGAGTCTGCCCCTGCCGACCACCGCGGACGAACTGGACCACCTCGAGCGTGTCGCAGGCTTCTTCACCGAGCCGCGGCCGGCAGCTTCGACCACCGATCAGACCCGTACCTCTTCAGGAGTCCCCACGTGATCCTCCGCCGTGCCGTCCTCGCCGCCGGAACCGCCGTCGCCGCCTTCACCGCCGTGAGCACCACGGCCAGCGCGCGCCCTCGGCCAGGGCGGAAGCCGCGGGGCACGGCCACACTGCACCTGGCGCCGGCCGAGACGCAGTTGTCCGCCCTCCGCCGGCGCCGGATCACCAGCCGCAAGCTGCTGGAGCTGCACCTCACGCATATCGCGAGAACGAATCCCGTGCTGAACGCCGTCATCACCCTCGATGCCGAGGGCGCCCGCGCGGCCGCCGATACGGCGGACCGGCACCTCGCTGCCACCGGCCGACCGCTCGGACCGCTCCACGGTCTCCCGATGACCGTGAAGGACAGCCTTGAGGTCAAAGGGATGCGCACCACGTGCGGGTCTCCCAGCCTCACCGACCATGTGCCGGACCGCGACGCGGATGTCGTCACGCTCCTTCGCAGCGCCGGCGCGATCATCATCGGCCACACCAACACGCCGGCCATGTGTCAGGACATCCAGACCGCGAACTCGCTGTTCGGGAAGACGGTGAACCCCTTCAACGCCGAGAGGACCGCGGGCGGTTCCTCCGGCGGCGCGGCCGCCGCGGTCGCCGCGGGCTTCACGAGCCTGGAGATCGGCTCCGATCTCGCCGGCTCCCTCCGCCTGCCCGCCGCGTACTGCGGTGTCTACGCACTGCGCACGTCCCGCGGCACCAGCCCGGTAGTCCCCGCCCGCGGCCACATCCCCCGCCCGCCGGGCTGGGCCACCACCAGCGACATGACCGTGCTCGGCCCGGTCGCCCGGACCGTCGACGACCTCAGCCTCCTGCTGGACGTCATAGCCGCGCCGGCCCCCGCCGACCGCGCCGGCTGGACGATCGGCCTTCCGGCCCCGGCCAAGTCCCGGCTCGGTGACTACCGTGTCGGGGTCTGGGCCGATGACGCCTACTGCCGGGTCGACGCCGAAACCCGCCAGCTCCTGGCCCGAGTCGCCGGCATCCTCCAGGACCTCGGTGCCACCGTCGACGACACCACACGGCCCGTCGGCTTCGCCGAGAGCGACATCCTGTTCCAGCGTCTTCTGTATGCGACCGCCTCCGCCTCCGCCACCGACGAGGGGTTCGCGGCCGACATAGCGGCCGCCGAGAAGATTCCGGCCGGTGACCCCGCAGGCCGGTATCTGCACTCCCGGACCATGCGTCACCGCGACTGGTGCGTTGCCGACGAGGCACGTCACGGGCTCCGCGCGGCCTGGGACAGGTACTTCGCCGAGCACGACATCCTGATCACCCCCGCGGCGCCCACAGCCGCCGTGCCCGACCAGACCAGCACGCCGCCCCCTCAGCGGTTCATCACCGTCGACGGGCACCGGCGCTCCTACTACGACCAGACGAGCTGGCTCAACCTCGCCAGCCCGGTCGGCCTGCCCTCCCTGGTGATGCCCGCCGGCAAGACCGACGCGGGATTGCCGCTGGCACTTCAGATCGTCGGCCCTTACCTGGGAGACCGAACCGTCCTCGAAGCCGCCCGGCAGCTGTCCCGGCGGCTGCCGGCTCCCCTTCGGCCTCCCGCGTTCGCGGCGTAGCCATCCCTGCGGATCCCGTAGAGAGGTGCTCGGGCCTTCCCCGGCCCGGGCACCCGTCCGCATGAGCGGGCCGGTGCCTGCCGACCAGGCCGGTCTGGGGGCAGGGATGATCGTGACAACTCGGCCGCGGATCCGCGCGTCCAGCCGAGTGCCTGGTGGGGTTCTGGTGGCCGGCTGCCCGGGACTGCCGGTCAGGGTGACGCTTCGGCGATCCTGACGAGGACTTCGAGCCGGACGTCGGGTGCCACAGTCGCCACCTGGCCGAGCGCGCGGCGCGTGAGCTCGGCCCTGCGGTGGGGACTCATGTCGGAGCGGTCGAGGAGGCCGAGGAGGAGGAATGCGGACTCGTGCGTGCGAGCGTGACCCGCTGCGAAGACAACCGCGTCCGCCCCTTCGGGCGTGTGGGAGCAGGCGAGCAGGACATCCAGGGCTGCCGGAGCTTCGGCCAGGCACGCGTGTGCGGCCAGGTGGCTCACCACCTTCGGGTGAGCCAGGGTGACCGCTCCGTCGGGAAGCGGGCGCACGATGCGCGTCTCCTGGGTGAGCTGGTCGAGATACGTCCCGGCAGAGGCGGAGGGCAGCCCTACCAGGTATGGGAGCCGGGACGCGATCACTTCGCGCGCGGCCGCACGTGGGAGCCTGTTCGCTCCGGTGGTGAGGATCGGCAGAGCCAGCGCCTGGGCAAGGAACCGCCGCGCGGAGAGAGGGAGAACGGGCTCCGATCCGCTGGCGGGGGGATCGAGGAGCCGCTCCGTAACGGCGTGAACCAGCCCGGCTTCGGTCTCCGGCAGAAATCCGCGACGCTGGTAGGCAACGGTGCACACGGCGTCGCACAGCAACTCGTCGGTGACGAGTTCCAGCACATGGGGGTGTGCGGGAAGCTCTGCGAGAAGCTGCGCGACGACCGTCTGCCGTCCCGGGTCGTCCTCTGGCCAGCGCGTCATCAGATGAGTCACGCGGGCGGTGACGGCGCTGTGGTGATCGCTCGCAGTCGGCTTTCCCGGAGCGTCCGGCGGTGTCTCGTCAGCTTCGCTCGGCATGCGCTCCTCAGTTCGGGCTCTGGCGGGAGAGGTGTTCTGCGAGCTTCCTCCGGCTGTCGGCGACCTCGGGGAAGATCGGCTCCCAGTTGTCGCCGTCGAGGTTGAGCCCGCGGTTCTCGATCTCCAGGTCGGAGGGCAGGACACTGCCGGTGACCAGGACGGTGCCGCTCCGGTCCCAGTCGTCGGCCCCGGGAGACGTCTCGGCCGGAACGCCCCGGTCGCGCAGCCACTGGGCGATCTCGGGGAGCTGGGCGATGGGCCGTTGCGTGGAGATGTGCACAGAGTGGCCCGCGTCGAGGAGTGCGCGCAGGGCCTCCGGGGCGCCGTCGACCGCCTCCTGAAGGAGGCCGTTCTGCCACCCCTTTCGGTCGTGGACGACGCCGTCGTAGCGGGAGAGGATCCTGCGGCGGCCATTGCAGTGGGCAGCGAGCCGGCCCAGGGTCCGGGCCCAGTCGCCCTGGTAGAGGACGACACCGCGGCCGATGCGTACGTCGCCCTGCACGACGGAGTCTGTGACAAGGAGCGGGGCAGCGGGCTCGTTCCAGAACTGCCGGTCGTCAGCGGCGTCGGACTGGGCGTCGATGCCGTGGCTGGCCAGGAGGCTGAGCACTTCGGCGGTGTCCCGGCGGGGCGTGAGCATGTGGACCGCATGGTCCGGGGACGCGTGCAGGCGCTGGATCGCGTCCAGTGCGACACGGCGGTCGCCCGCGGCAAGCAGCGTGTTGGCGCGGATGCCGACCGTCAGGGGGCGCATGTCCTCAACTCCTCTTCATCTGAAGGATTTTGACGGAACACCACAATGTTAGCACCCCTGCAAATCACATGTGCAGTGGTGCTAATCTCTGCGTGTTCAGTGTTGACGGGAGGCCGGAATGGCGGCGGAGCGGGACAGAGTGAAGGCCGCGGCGGACTGGGCTCAGGCGGCCCAGCGAGCCGACGAAGCCAGCGGCCACGCCCTGGCGATGACGAGGGCGCGCGCGGTGGCGGACCTCGTGGAGGCGGCGGGCAGCGCAAAGGAGGCCGCCAGGCTCCTGGGCAGGCAGCCGCCAATCGTGTCCCGGCTGGTCACGAAGGCCCTCGCGGTGGGCGAAGGACAGGCCACCCCGACCGGCGTACTCGTCCGGGGCCTGGGGAAGGACCAGGTTCACGCCGCGGTGCGCTCGCACGACATCCCGGCCATCGCCGGCCTCACCCACACCCGCTCCATGCGATCCCTGTGGTCGGCCGCTGTGAGACGGGTCAGCGCGCGTTCCCCGGACGCCGGGAGACTGAGCCCGTTTCAGCCGTCGCCGGCGGAGTGGGGCGTCCGCCTCCAGCCGGTGATCGCGGCCCGAGCCGCTGAAGACCTCCCGTTGCGCGTACTGGAGACCGGCCTGTGGGCGCACCGCGACCGTCCCTGGCAACAGGCGAGTCCCGCCCGTCTGCTCTTTCCCGAGAGCGTCAGGGAACTCCGGGCCGCCGCCCTGCTGGAGTGCGTCTTCGAGCCCGCCGCCCTGGACCCCAGCACCTGGGGGAGCTCCGGCACCCCCGTGGTCCCGCCATGGCTCGCGGCGCGCACCCAGTGGCAACTGGACACGCTCGGACTCCCCCTGGCATATGTCGCCGTGCTGAGTCAGGGGCACGACTGGCGGCTCTACCGCCTCCCTTTTGAACCTGAACAGGCCGGCGCCCTCCGGCTCGCCGCAGAGGACTTCCTGAACGCCGTCGCACGAGTGGAGCCGCCTGCTGAGCACGATCGCGGCTTCACCGCGAAGGACCTGGCCACTGTCACCGCTGAGGCGGAACGCCTGGCGCACCTGGGCGCCGAGGCCGAGAGGACAGCGGAGGCGAACGAGGATTTCGGACAGCGGGAAGTGCGCCTCGGCCAGCAGATCCTGGAGGACATCGCCCACGCCGCCCGCCGCGGCAGCTACGAGCTGAGCCAAGTCCTCGGCCATCACCATCTGGCGAACGTCGACTTCCTGCTCCGCCCCTCATAGGGAGCAGGAGGGCCGTCGACGACAGGGAGCACGTAGCGGGTGAAGTTCCGATCCGGTCGCGGGCTCGGCAGACCGGGACTCCGGGCGGGCGAAGCCCCGGGCCCGCGGGCGGCGGCGCCGAAGTGCTCCACGCGTTGCCGCCCGCGCGCTCATGGATCAGCCGCAGCGCGATCCGCCCTCTCGGTCAGCCGGTCGCCTGCAGCCGTCCCGGAACGCCTTTCCTGCCGGGCACCGTCGAGATAGCGCGGGAACAGCTGGCCGGAGAGTTCTTCTCCGCCGTGGCGGGGCGGCGCGGAGCCGGACCGCGGACACCGGCTCCGCGCGGGCACCGTGAACCCCATTCCGGGCGAGGTGGAGACACGTCGGAATGATGCTGTTCGGAGAAGGGCTCCGCGCTGACAGGCCAGGGTGCGGATCCGCAGCCGTCCGGACCGGATCGGCTTCAGCCGCCGCGGATGCCCCCGACGCCGGCATCGCGGTGCGCACGGCGTTGTTGCACGACGGCGCGCGGGCGGCGAGTCTCATCGCGTCGGGATGTCCGGGAGGCTCCGTGAACAGCAGCGCTGTGGTCAGCCGTTGCGCGGTGGGCTGAGGCATGCCACAGCGTGTCCTTCACTCCATGCGGTTTTCGTGGGAGGTAGCCCACCACACTCCGAGCGCGAATGCCTCCCCCGGGGGGATGTCGAGCGCCTCGTAGACGGAGGCGAGCCGCTTGCCCACGGTGCGGGTGGCGATCTCCAGTTCCTCGGCGATCTCGGCGTGAGACTTCCCCGTGGCCCAGAGCCGGAGGACCGCCCGGGTTTTGGGCGTCGTGACCGGCCGGCCCGGCTCAGCGGGCTCCCGGTCTCGCGGATAGGCCCCGGGCGGGAGACCTTCTTCTACCGCTTCGCCGAGTACCTTGTGCAGCTCGGCGGGCCACAGGCTTCGCTGCAGTGCGGCCTCCATCAGGAGGAGGGTCCGGAAGTCGGGCATGCCCTCCCCGCGGAGGATCCGCCCGACGGACGTGTGGCTCAGGTCGCCCCGCTCGGCGAGCCCCCGGTCGGTGAGCCCTGCCTCGGTCAGTGCCGCGTGAAGGCTGCGGGAGATCTCCAGCGCGATGCGCGCGCTGAGGGGCGCATCGTCTGCGAGGGCACTGTGCGGCCAGGGCTCGGGTCCAGCCCGGTAGTCCGCAGGCGTTTCATTGGGTGCCTCGCGCACGTCCCATCCCAGCATTGTCAGCGAATGCATCGTCAGACCTCGGATTCTCTCGGGTGCTGGGACGAAGTAGCCCCTCGCCCCACCGTTGGTATGGTTCTCGACCGGAACAGTGTATTTACTGTCCGTTAGGTGCTGCATCGGTGAGCACCTGGACTGATTCCGATCGAATCGCAGGGCAGGGATTGTGACGACGGCGACGATGTACGCGGGGATCGACTGGTCCGATGCGTGGCTGGACTGCGCGGTCATCCGGCGGGACGGGACACGGCTCGGCCACACGCGGATCGCCTATGAGGAGACACAGGATCCGGTCGGCGAGTACGTCGACTTCCTGCGCGGGCACAATCGCACGCGGTGGGGCCGCATCCCGACCGCGATCGAGAGCCCCAGCATCCTCTTCGTCGACGAGCTCCTCGCGCGCGGGATGACGGTGATCCACGTGGACCCGACCATCGCCGCCCGCGCCCGCAAGGCGGCGAGCACCGGCGGACAGGAGAAGAAGTCCGACAGGGAAGACGCATTCCTGCTCGCGGACATGATCCGCCAGCACCCGTTCGCCCCTCTGGTCCGCAGCTCTCCGCAGGTCCGCGCGCTCAGAGTCCTTGCGCACGCTCAGAGCGTCGCGGCGCACTCCCGGTCCAGGGCGCTCCTCCGGCTGCGGGCCGTACTGAAGGGGTATCACCCGGCCGCGGTGTCCGCCTGGCCGTCGGCGGGACTCGGCCACCCCCAGGCCCGCGCCGTGCTGGCGATCGCGCCGTCACCGACTGCGGCCTCCCTGCTCAACCGCGAAGAGATCGCCGAGGCTCTGCGCCGGGCCGGCCGCGAAAGAGCGGTCGACGACGAAGCGCACCGGATTCGCCTTCACTTCCGCCGTCCGGTACTGCGCGCTCACCCGGCCGTCGAGGACGCGAAGGCCGTGGAGATGCTCGCACTGCTGGAGGAGGTCAACGGTGCCTGCGACCGGGCTACCCGTCTCGCCCAGCAGTCCGCCGAGGCGTTCCGGGGCCACCCGCACTACCCGTACGTCGTCAGCTTCCCCGGGATCGGCGATTTGCTCGGCGCCCAGATCCTGGGCGAGATCGGTGACATCGAGGGCCGGTTCACGGCACGGGGGCTGTGCGCGTACGCGGGAATGACCCCCGCCACCTGGTCGTCCGGCACCGTGACCCGGACCTCGGTGCGGCGAGCGGTCAACAAGAATCTCCGCCAGGCCCTGACGAACGCCGCGTTCACCTCCCTCAGCCACTCCCCCGGCGCCAACGCCTACTACAGGGCGCGCCGTGAGCGGGGGAGCGCGCACTTCACGAGCCTGCGCGCCGTAGGCGCCCGGATCGCCCGCTGCCTTCACTACTGCCTGCGGCACCAGGTGCTGTACGACGAAATCATGGCCTGGGACCTCGGGAGCCCTGCGCCCTCGCCGGCCCGGTCATGAAGTCCAGCCCGAGACCGAGGGCGGAGGTGCCGGTCGGGCCTGTTCCCGGTCGGTTCCCCCGCCCTCGGCCAAGGGCGGGAACCAGGACGGACGGCGTGGGGACTCCCATCACATCTCCCGGGCCAACGAGCCCTGCCGCGGGAATAGGCGCTCCGCGCCGTCCGTCCCTCCCTGCGACCGGCACGGCAATCGTGCGGGAAGCCCGCCAGCCGCGCTCGACACTCAACAACAAGGGCCAGTAGTTACCCTTTCTGGTAGAGTTCTCTACCAGGGAGCAGGGCTCACACCTTCTCTCCCGCCCGGGCAGGACCCGCCCCGTGAACCCGAATGATCGGGTTTCGTCCCCGCAACAGCGGGGGTGCCCCATTCTGTTCTCCGCACTGCTCCACCGGAACAGAATTCCTCCCCGCGCCAGCGGGGTATCGAACCGGGTCCTGCCCGGCCCCGTGCCCAGAGCCGGGCAGACCGACGCCAGTCGATCCGTCACCGCAGGCCGAGCCGAGTCTGCAACGTGCCTCGGTCCCATTCACGGTCAACGGCCTGCCAGGGAAACGCGGTCCGTGACCACGTGCGGCACCGACGCCCTCACCATCAGGGCCGACCACGGCAGGAACCAGCCGCTCCCTTCACGCTACCGGCAGCCGTCTCCGGTGAACACCGCTGACGCCGAGGCCGTCAGCGACTCAGGGAGTCCATCACACGGAAGCGTACGGATCCCCGACGCCCCTCCCCGGCTGCGCACGGCCGACCCCGCCACCGCGGCAACGCTCGCCAGCTCCTCCACCGATCCCCGGTCAAGGCGCCCGCGACTCGCAGGCCGCGGCCTTCGGCCACCACCAGGGCCCATCAACGGCGTGAGCCGCCCGGTGCGGAGCCACGATGCCACCAGGCTGGCGACCATCACGTACAGCGGAGGCAGCAGCGGGACCCCGCCCGCCCTTCTGTCGGCACTGAGCGGGGACCGCTCCCCTGCCGTCACCGTTCCCGGCCTCAGCCAACCGTCCTCTCTGCAGTGGAGCCGGGCCAGCGAACTCCGCGCGACGCGCGTTCTGACCAGTCACACCAGCCCCGTACGCCCCACTTTTGCCCACTTGTTGATTCCCGTGGTCACTTTTCTCAGATCCGGCCCTCAGCGACGGACCGGAATGCCGGTCCACTGACGCGGAGGACAGGATATGACTGAGCACGAGCAAGCGATCACATCTGAGCCGGGCACGCTGCTGCATCCAGATCTGGAGGCCGCGCTGGCCCTTGGGATGCTGGCACGCACCGTCGAGACCGACGGCACCCCCGAAGACGTGAGGCGGCTCGCGGAGGGGCTGATGCGGGGCATCGCCGACCGGCTCCAGAAGCAGCTGGCGGCTGAGGCCGAGAACGGTCCCGCTTCCACAAACTGACTGCGTCGCCTTCCTCCCTCGGGGGACTACGACGGTGAGCCGGACTCGCGGCCGGGTCCGCCTCCGTGGCTTCACTCTTCGGCGGGCGGGGGCGCACGGCGTGCCGGGGCCAGTCGGAGCCAGTCGGGGGCGGGGCGCCGGCGGTGTGCTTCCGTGCCCGGGGTCCCGCCCGGCTCGGCTGGCAGCCCGCGCCCGGGAACGGTATCCGTCGTACGGGTGACCCCCTTGACGCCGCGGTGACGCCCGTTGCGCTCTTACGCCTGGTGAGAGCCAGTCCAACCCTCGCAGTGTCCGTCGGGCGCTCCTCCCGGCGCCAGGGTGGAGCCCTACCGTTGCCAGCCGAAGACCTCTTCGGAGGTGTGGACGCGAAGGGGTGCGGTGGCGGGCGAGAAGAAACCGGCGGCGCGGCGGCAAGGGTTCACCCGGGCGGGCCAGGCACTGGTGACGGCGGCGGTCACGCTGCTCGCGCTCGGCCACCCACCCCCGGCCGCCGCGGCGGGGCCGGCCGCATGCGTCGGCGGGGAACGGGACTCCCGGGGCCGGTCCTCCGTGGACGCGGGCGAGATCGCCTGGGAGGACGAGACGAAGTACGACGACGCGCGCCGCTGGGCCCTGAAGGCATGGACCGGCCGCGGCATGCGGATCCGTCTCCCCGCCGACGACAGCACGCGGATCGCGGACCTGGAGTTCACTGACGTCCGGCGTACGGACGGCCGGTGGAACAACACGGGCGGAGCGTGGATCGGCTTGCCCGGCACGGACACCCTGGCGCTGAACTCCGCATACGTCGGTAAGGGCAAACGTCTCGGAAACACTTCGGCCCGCCGCCGGATCGCCAGCCATGAGCTCGGACACGCCCTCGGCTTCTGCCACAAGGACCCGGCCCGATACCCCACTCTGATGGCGCGCCGCCTGGCCGAAGGCCCCGCGAATGGCAAGCCGACCAGCCGGGACCGCCGCAATTACACCGCACTCTGGGGATGATCATGCTTCGTCTTCGTACCGTAACCGTGGCTCTCGCGGGTACCGCCGTCTTCGCCGCCCTGGCCTGGGCCACTCACCATCAGCTGACCACCACACCCGCGCCCGGGGCCGCCGTCGAGGCCATGGTGCTGCACGATCCGTCCGATGACGCGGAGGTCGCCGCCGCCGCGACTGCGGTCTGGCACGGCACCGTCCTGCGGCGGACCGGCGACCGTACGATCGCCGGGATTCCCTCCGTACGGTACGAGGTGGAGGTGGGCCGCGTGTTCAAGGGCGAGGGAATGGCCGGCACCGTGACGGTCACCCTCACCCCCGACGACCGCCCCCTGCGGGACGGTGCCCGCTACATCTTCCCGACCGTGCCGTGGGAGGACATCGCCCGCGACGGGCATGCCGTACTCGCCGAGGTCCAGCCCCGCCCGGCCGGCGACCTCACCGCCTCCGCCGGGGCAGCGGGTGGCACCGTCGCCGAGCACTGGACTCGCCTCACCTCCGCAGAAGGCGGCTCGGCGTCCGGAGCCTGACCGCCTCCTGAACGCACCGCAGGGACGGCCGGATCGCGCGACATGAAGCAAGGCGGTGCCCCGCACCCGATGTCGCGTGGGTACGGGGCACCGGTGCACCGGGTCAGGCGGGGATGACGTTCTCCGCCTGGGGGCCCTTCGGGCCCTGCGTCACGTCATAGGTGACCTTCTGGTTCTCCTCGAGGGAACGGAACCCGGAAGTGTTGATCGCGGAGTAGTGGACGAAGACGTCCGGGCCACCGCCGTCCTGCTGGATGAAGCCGAAGCCCTTCTCCGCGTTGAACCACTTCACGCTGCCAGTTGCCATGATGTTTCCCTTTGCCAGGGTCGCGGGCCGCCCTCTTGTCCAGCAGCCCTCGGGGGAGGTGATCGCCCTGGTCCTCAGGCACTGCACAGCACAACGCCCACGGTGCGAACCGCGGGCGCGAGGCTTCGGAGCCACGACTACTACTACGGAAAGTTATCCGATCCGGTGCGGGCTGGCTACGGCATGCCACGGAGCGACGCTCCCTCCGGGCGCGGCACTGCGCGCCTCACCCGGACCTCGTCTCGTACGGCGGCCGAGCCTGCGGTGAGCCGTCGGCGCGAGAGAGCGAACCGTCCAGAGAGTGGTGTCAGCGCTCCCGCCCTTCCTGCGGTCGGTAGAAGCTGCTGGTAGAGGCCGCCATCTTCGTTGAGGAGGCGTGCGTAGGTACCGGTTCCCGGTACCGGACTGGATGACGCGACAGTCGTCGAGAAGAAGATGCGGTCAGCGGCGCGTTGCGGGCGAGGCGGTGGGTGATGAAGATGGCGGTCCGGCCTGCCGCGAGGTCTCGCAGGCGGGTGACGGTGATGCGTTGCCACGGTGCTGGCCGGCTTACCGGGCATCCTCGTTGACGGCCTGGTCGCCTGCAGGGCGGGGTTGGCCGAGGGCGATGTTCTTCCGGGCCGCGAGCTGTCAGCGGGTGCAGCCCTGGGGCGACGACGCTCGTGGTCGGCGCTGACCGACCACGACGGGCAGCGCACCAGTGCGTTCGGTGTCCTGGAATCCGCCACCGGTACCGGGATCGGTTTCGGTCCCGTGTCCGTGCCTTGTGCACATTCCCTGGCCCCGGACCGCGGCCCTAAAAGGCGCGCTGGGACCGCGGGCCCCGGACCTGTGGCAGCCCTACGGATCCGTCGCGCCGCCATCGTCTTCCCCGGCCGGCCCCGCACCGAGGAGGATCGTCGGCCGACGTGCCGTTCCGCCTCCGGACCGCAGGCACCACCGATACCGCCAGGTTGTCCCGAGGACCGGCGCACGGTGGGTCTGCACGAGGTCGCGCACGCCCACCAGGACGGCACCGTCGGCCTGAAAGAACACGGCCGCGAGCACCTGCGCGCGGTCCTGACCTGCTTAGCCCTGTATGGCGGCACTGTTCATCTGGCCACCGTCCCCCTTGACGGCGCTACTGTTCCCGTGGCGACCGAATCCCTCTACCGGGTCCACTACGACTGGCGCTGCGAGCTGGTCGAGGACGCCGAGCAGCGTCAGATCCGCAGGCTCAACCGCATGATCGCCACACGGGCTGGCGAGGGCTGACGCCACCGCGCAGCTGCACCTCGCCCCCGGCGCGCCCGGCAAGGCCGGTGGCTCGCGTGCGTCCGGGCATTTGCCCCTGGCTCTCGCGGAGCGGCAGGTCAGGCGGAGAGTTGAAGGAAGTCGGCCACGGCGGGGATGTGCTGGTGGGGGTTGAGGTGGTCGCGTACCTGGTGGAGGGCGGCGGTGCTGCGTGCGGAGTCGATGCCGTCGATGGTGGTGAGGATCTGGTGGCCGGTGTCGAGGGCGGCGTCGATGTCGCCGAGGGCGATGTGGGCTTCGGTCCGGCGGCCCTGGTAGATGACGGTTCCGCGTAGTTCGCGCTCCAGGTCGTAGGGGTCGTGGTGGGTGAAGGCCGCATCGAAGTGGGTGAGGGCCTTCTTGGGGGTTTTGAGGGTGAGGGCGGTGCTGGCGGCGACCTGGTGAAGTTCGCCGTGGGTGATCCAGTAGAGGGAGGAGATGTCGGCTTCGGGGGTGTCGGCGTGGGCGTAGGCGGTGAAGGCGGCGTCGATCTGCTGCCAGGCGTTGCGGTGGTCTCCGGCGGTGGAGTGGGCGCGGGCGGCGCGGGCGTGGAGGAGGGCGAGGGCGCGGGGTGAGTGGATGGTGTGGCGGGTGGCGAGGGCGCCGTCGATGAGGTGGAGGGCGCCTTGTGGGTCGCCGGTGCTGTAGCGGAGGTTGCTCCAGAAGGCGAGGGTAATGGCGCCGCGGGTGGTGTCGCCGGCGGAGGCTGTGGCTCTGAGGGAGGTGATGAAGTGGCGTTCGGCAGTGTGGTGGTGGCCGGTGTCGTAGGCGCACCATCCGGCGATGCGGGCGGCTTCGGCGGCGGCGGAGAAGAGCCGGCGGCCGATGTTTTCGGTGTAGTAGGCGTGGTTGAGGAGGTCGGTGATGAGGCGGATCTCGACGAGGGCGGCGTCGTAGACGTGGTGGGCGCCGACTTCGTCGTCGAGACGCCGCAGGGCGTTGAGGCGGGTGTCGAAGAGGTTGGCGGCTTCGTGGCCGACGCGTCTGTGGCGGCCGGTTGTGGCGAGGGCTGGTTCGGCGGTGGTCCATTGGGCGACGGCCGCGGCCAGGGTGCTGGACGAGGCGATCAGAAAGCCGCGACGGTCCACAGGACCTCCCACTTCCGTCAGTAAGGTGACCGTACCCGCGGCGGTCCAGGGTGATTCCAGATATGGCCGGTCGTCGTCGAGGGCGAGGCGGAGGAAATCCGGCCAGCCGTAGCGGTGGACGTCGGCCGGGCGGATGTGGTGCAGGCTGGCGATGGCGAGCAGGGTGGTGCGGTCGGGGGTGACGCCGTCGCGGGTCCAGCGGGTGGCTTTCTCCCGGCGGCAGGCCATGGTGCCGAAGCCGAGGGCGCGGTGGCGTTCGGCGACCTTGTGGAGGTAGGCGCCGGCGGTCAGGCCGCTGCGGGCGATCAGCAGGGCGAGCGGGTGATGATGCGCGGTGGTGGTGAGCACGGGCACATGGCCTCCCCTGAGCCGGTTCCCCCGCCGGACCCCTCCCTCCTACCCTGCGGCGCGACCGGTTGAGAAGACCGCCTCGCGCCGGAGGCAACACGAAGCAACAGCGGGGCAACGCAGAGCAACAGCCGGTGTCTTCCCGGCGGTGGGGCGTTTCGGGGACGGTGAGGTCACGCCGCGTTCCGTGCCCCGGCAAGGGGCCGGAGCACGATCGGGGCGCGGTGCACCGAATCTGTATGTGATCACCGTTTGGAGGAAGTGCCATGTCCGCAGGTCTTTCTGTGCAGTCGGGCGAGCCTGAAATGGCTGTGCGCGCTGTTCCCGTCTTCGGCCTCCCGGCCGGCTTCAGCGCCGAGGAGTTCACGCTGGGTCAGCAGAACTTCAACGACGCCGACACCGGTGGCACGAACTACTTCGAGAGCTCCAACTGACGCAGCGCGCCGTGTCCGGGCGGGCCGGTTCACCGGCCCGCCCGGGTCTCTTGTCCGCCGTAGTGGAAAGGGTGGGGCATATGCAGGCGGGATGGATCACGGGCGGGGCCGGATGGGGTACGGGTGCCCGGCTGGAGGGCATACCCGGCATCCGCGTCGGGCCGCGATGCCCTGTCGCGGCGTTCTCCGACGAGCGGGTCCGGGTGGCGGTGGCCGATGACGCCGCTGGTGCCGACGGGAATGGTGAGGCGCTGCTGCGGGCGGCGGCTGCGGAACGGTGGGCGGAGCTGGCCGGACTGGCCGGCTCCGGCTGGGTGATCGCCCGGCGTGGCGAGCGCCTCTTCGTGTGCGGGGACTTGGCCGGATCTCATGCGGTGTTCTACGCGGCTCGCGGGGCGGGTGTCGTGTGGTCCACGAGCGCCGGGATACTCGCCGACCGTGTGGGGGCCGGTGTCGATCTCGGGATGATGGCCGCGCAGATGGCCGCGGGGCCGGAGCACTGGCCCGGCCGGACCATGTTCGACGGCATCCGGGAAGTGCCCGGAGGCTATGGGCTGCTCCTGAGCCCGGAGGGGTTCGAGCTGGTAGACGTGCGCGGGCCCCAGACACACCACTCCCTCGTCGAGGGGGCGCCGGAGTTCGGTTCGGCGCTGCGGGAAGCGGTCCGCCGGCGGATGGTCGGGGCCGGTGGGCGGGCGGGGGCGGACGTCTCCGGCGGCCTCGATTCCTCGACGGTGGCGCTCCTCGCCGCCGGGCACGGTGAAGTCCGTGCCGTCACCTATCACGATCCGTACTGCAGCGGTGAGGACCTGGCGTACGCGCGGCGGATCGCCGGCCACATCGGGGTCCCTCTCCATGTCGGTGAAGGCGGTTCCGGTGAGCTGCCGTTCACCTGGTCTGCGGACCAGCCGCGCACGGAGCAGCCGGTCGCGATGAGCCTGGTGACGGCCCAGCAGCGTCTGTATCTGCGGCCGACGGCGGGGCTGCCGGTCCATCTTTCGGGGCATGGGGGTGACGTGGTCCTCGACTCGTGCAGCGCGGGATTCGCGGCCCTGGTGCAGACGGGGCACCGGCGTGCGGCCCGGCGCGAGGTGACCGCGTGGGCCCGCGGCCGCAACCGCTCCCCCCGCGACGTGTGGCGCACGGTGACGCGGACGGCGGATCTGGGGCACGCCGCCAGTCTGCGGCAGACGGCGGCAGCGGTCCGCCGCGGCGGACCCGGCGTGTTCACGGCGCCGTCGGCGGTGTGGCAGTGGACCCGTACCGCCCCGTTCACCGGGTGGCTCACCCCGGCGGGACGGGACCGGGTGGCCGCCCTGCTGGAGGAAGCCGCGGACACCACGGTCGAGGAGCGGGCCGATGTCGCGGCGCAGTGGAACGGACTGCGGATGGTCGGCGCCGACTGCCGGGACACCCTGCCGCTGGCCGCGGACTGGGGCATCCGGCCGGTCCACCCCTACCTGGACAACCACGTCGTGCGGGCGGCGTTCGCGATCGACCCCCTGGAACGGCGCAGCGTCACCTCGTTCAAACCGCTCCTCGCGGCGGCGATCCCGGAGCTGCCGACGTGGCTGGCCGGCCGCACGTCGAAGGGGTCCTTCACCCGCCAGCTCGTCGCGGGCGCCCACCAGCAGCAGCGGGAACTCGCCGCCCTGATCACCGCTTCCCCGTTCGTCACCGCCGGTCTGGTCGACGACTCCCGTGCCCTGGCCGCCCTCTCCGGTATCACCGGGCGCGGGGCCGGGGCCCTTTACAGCGTGCAGCGCCTGGTGATGGCGAGCCTGTGGCTGGCCGCGCGCGACCGGACGGACACGGGGGCGGTGATCACGTGCTGAGCCCGGCCCCCGGGGTGCACTGGGCCCCGGTGCCGGGGGCTACGGCCGTGCTCAGCCTCCGCACCGGCACCTGGTGGATCCTCGACGGAGCCCTGGCCCGCATCTGGGACGCGGTCACCGCCGGCACCGACCCCGCAAGTCTGGCCGCCGAGCTGACCGTCCCCGGCGGCGATGTCGCGGCCACGCGTGAGGCCGTCGCCTCGGCCGTCGGCCAGCTGCAGGCCGCGGGGCTTCTCGCCGGGGCTCCGCGCGGAGTTCCGCAGGCGCGGCGTGCGGTGTGGTGGAGGTGGCGGGCGTGGCGCGTGTGATCGTGGTGCACGAGCGGCCCGCGTGGCCGTTGCGGTTGTCGGCCGCGTTGACCCTGACAGTGGTGGTCGCCATCCGGGCTCTTCCGCAGGGCCGGCGGGTCCGGGCCCGTGTCGCGCTGGCCCGCACAGCGCGCCGGCTCCCGGCCGCCGACGCGGCGCGGGTGCGGGCGCTGCACGGTGCCGTGGCCGCCTGCCGGCTGTGGTGGTGGCGGGGACAGCTGGACTGCAAGGACCGGGCGGCCGCAACCGTGCTCGCCACCGCCCTCACCGGCCGGTACTGCCGTCTCGTCCACGGCGCCCGCACCTTCCCGTCCGGCTTCCACTCGTGGGTCGAGACCGTGGACGGCACCCCGGTCGGAACGGAGGAGGACAACGGCGGCGACCACCCCTGGACCGCCGTCCACCGCACCTGAACACCCAGCCCAACTCCCCTACCGACCCATGGAATTCACCCGAACGAGTGGATTCACATTTCGTATGTTGACGCCGCAGTGGCGGGAGCAGCAGCAACGCCCCGGGTCGTGGGCAAACGGGTTGAGTCTCCCACCGCGGCCGGACTTCGATGACGCTGTGACCCTCCCAGCACAGCTTCCGTCCCAGCCCCAGCCTCAGACACCGGCCGGCGCCGGCACCACTCCGGGCGCGCCGCCGGTGATGCGCCTCAAAGAGGACACCCATGAGGCCCGGCAGGCGACGCTCACAGCCCGCGCCATCGCCGCCCGGCTGCCGGCCTCCCTCGCCCGCGCCTGGCGCCTGAGCTGGAACACCGACCGGCGCAGCGTCCTGATCCTCCTGGCCGGCACCCTCGCCTGCGGCCTGCTCACCGCGACCGCCCTGCACGCGACCACCAACCTCCTGGCCCACCTCCTCGGCCAGGGCAGCGCGACCGGACGCCTCAAGGACGCCGCCCCCGCCCTCGTAATCGCCGCGACCGCGACCGGGCTGGCCTACCTTGCCGACGCCGGCGTCCGGCTCGCGGCGACCCGGCTCGCCCCCCGGGTACACCGGGAGGCCGACCTCGCGGTCATCGAGGCCTCCACCCGCGCCGAACTCGGCGCCTACCTCGACCAGGAGTTCGACAAATCCCGGTTCGCCGCGACCGAGGGCGCGAAGAAGAGCGGCGAACTCGTCCACGGCGCCCAGGCGTTCATCTCCGCCGCCGCGCAGCTCGCCGCCGCTACCGTCGTCGTGGCCACGCTCAACGCCCTGCTGCTGCCCCTGATGCTCCTGGCCGTCGTCCCGCGGGTGTGGGGCGCGGTACGGGCCGCGCAGATCACCCACGCCACCGCCCACCAGAACCTCGCCGACAGCCGACTGCGCGGAGTGCTCGCCCAGTACGCCACCGACGGCTCCACCGCCCCCGAGGTCCGCGCCTACACCATGGGCGCCTTCCTCCTCGACCAGTACCGCACCACCTCCCACCGGCTGGAGACCGAGCAGTTCGACGGTGCCCGCCGCAGCGCCCTCGTCCAGGGCGCCGGAGACCTTCTCGCCGCCGTCGCCACCGTCACCGTCTGGGCCGGCATCGTGTTCCTCCTGCTGAACGGGGACATGGCCGTGGCAGCCGCCGCGACCACCGTCCTGGCCGTCCGCACCGCCAACACGGCCCTCACCGGCAGCGTCCGCGCCTCCGCCTCCCTGTTCACCACCGGCCTCTACGTCACCGACTGGGCCGGCTTCGTGGACACCGCGCCCGCCTGGGCCATGAACCGCGGAACCCTCCCCGCCCCATCCAACGGGCCGGACGTGATCGAAGCTCGCAACCTCACCTTCACCTACCCCCGCGCCACCACGCCCGCCGTCAACGGCATCGACCTGACCATCCGGCGCGGCGAGGTCATCGCCCTCGTCGGGGAGAACGGGTCCGGCAAGTCCACCCTCGCCCGCCTCCTCACCGGCCTCTACCTCCCCACCCACGGCACCGTCACCTGGGACGGACACCCCACCGCCGACCTTGACCCGAACAGCCTGTGGCAGACCATCGCGCTCGTCCCCCAGGACTACACCCGCTGGTCCTTCACCGCCCGCCAGAACATCACCCTCGGCCAACCCCGGCCCGGCGGCGACCAGGCCGTCCATGAAGCCGCCCGCAACGCGGGTGCCGACTCCATCCTCGCGGCCCTCCCCCATGGCCTGGACACCTCTCTGGCCCGCTCCTGGTGGGGCGGCCACGACCTCTCCGGCGGGCAATGGCAGCGCCTCGCCATCGCCCGCGGCTTCCACAAGGACGCCCCCGTCGTCGTCATGGACGAACCCACCTCCGCCCTCGACGCCCGCGCCGAGAACCAGCTCTTCACCCGCCTGCGCACCCTCGCCGACGGCCGCGCGGCCACCCTCTTCATCACCCACCGCCTCGCCAACGCCGCCGTCGCCGACCGCGTCATCGTCATGCACGCCGGACACATCACGGAGTCCGGTACGTACGACGAGCTCCTCGCCACCGAGGGCTCCCAGTTCGCGGAGATGAAGAATCTTCAAGATCGCCGAGCCGACACGGCCGGCGCTGTCGCAGGGGCCTTGAGCCGGTGAACACCAGCCGGTAACCGCCGCTCGTTGACCATCACCGCGTCCGCGTTTCCCGTGCCTGAGGAACACAGCTGCGCCACCTGTGGTCCACCACTGAAATCATTGGGCGGCGCGGCCCCGGTGGACTCCGGAGCGTGCCTCTAAGAGCGGGTGTGCTGTCAGGACCGGGGTCTTCCACTCTGGCGAGCCCTGGGGAATCAATGTGGTCGGGCGCGGCCCGGCAGTCGCGAAGTGGCCGGTCTGCCGGGCGTGCCGGGGCGGCTTCGGCCGCTCGTGGGCCGTGGGAGACTGCCGGGAATGTACCGGGCGGATGGGCAGGGACGTCATGAGCAGCAGGGTGGGCGCGGTTCAGGTGGCTGACGCGTTCGGGGCGTACACGGCGGATGCCGAGTTCTACGAGCTTCCCTACGGGGAGCTGGAGGAGTTCCTGTCGCCGTTCGCCGGTGGGCTGCTGGGGGCGGCGGGGCGGATGCTGGCGGTGCTGGCCTACCGCGATGCTGCCCGGTACGGGGACGTGCCGGTGGACCGCGAGGCGTCCGGTGTCCAGGAGACGGTGCTGTTCCTTCTCCCGGAAGAGTGCGACAGCAGGGACCAGGCGTTCCGTATGGGCGTGGCGCGGGCGTTCGGGGATCTGGCGGAGGATCTGGCCCGTGGGTGTGCGCCGGTGCCGCGGTGTGGTGCTGAGGCATGGGCGCTGGAGCAGATGCTCGTGCTGGCGTCGCGGGTGTGCGCGGCCACGGACGCGGAGCTGGAACTGCTGGGTGTCGAGGTCCCCGGGCACGGTGAGGAGTACCGGCCGGCGTACTGGGAGGACGCGTGGCGGCTGCGGGTCGAGAGCGCGCAGCACTCCATCCCGGAGGCCCGCGGCGATCACGCCGCCGACGGCGACGATGGGGAAGATCGCGAAGAGGTTCCCGAGCCCGAGGAGGGCTGGGACAGTACGGAGTTCTGGTTCTCCCCGTACGGCTTCATCGCCGCGCGGGACCCTGAGCGCGGGCATCCGCAGTGGGTGGTGGCGCATCTGGACGGGGCTCTGCTGGTTCCCGACGGGCTGCCCTCCGCGGACAGGATCGCCGCCATCCTGCGGCTGGGCTCTACGGCCACGGGCTGGGAGGCATATGAGGGCCAGGCCGAGTACGAGGACCTGGCGGAGGTTCTCACCCCGCTCGGCGCCCGGCTTCTGGCCACGGCGGCGGACCTGGTCGCCGAGCGCGGCTACCACGAGCTCCTGCACTACGGCGACCGGGTCTTCAACCGTCCGTCCGACAAGGACGCGTGGCGCTACCACGACTCCTTTCTCATGCAGCTGCCGGCGGTCTGCGACGGAGCGAGCGCGGCATGGCGCCTCGCGATGGTCCGCGCGGTCGACGACCTCGCGGGCGACCTGCGAGCCGGCCGCGCCCCGCTCCCGCGGTGCACCGCGGAGGAGATGGCGTTCCACTTCGTCCGGCGCGAGGCCGAGCTCCTGCTCGAACTGCTCGGGGACGATCCCGACCTTGCCGACGACTACGGCCTGCCGCCCGCGGACGCGTTCACCGCCCGGCACTGCCCGGTCAACCTGTGGCGGGAGGCCTTCCTCCAGGACGAGGACATCCTGTTTCATTTCGATCAGGATCTGGCCCACGTGGCAACCGATCCCGAGCACCCGGCCAGCCGGCAGCTCGGCACCGGAGACCTCCGGCCGAACGCCTGGTTCGTCTGCTTCGGCAACCTCCGCCCCCGGGACCCGGCCCGCGGCTATCCGCCGCACATCCTCACCCGCCTCACCTCAGCGGACGCGGACGCCTTCTTCGCCAGCACGCCCGCCCTCACGAGCCTGTCCGGCGAGCCAGCCGGCGAAGACCCCGCGCTGCGGGACGCGTTCGAGACCCTCGTCGGCTACGCCCAGCGCCGGTTCCTGGACGAGTCCACCGCCGTGGCCATGGCGGTCGGCATCGAGCGTCTTCTCGGGACCCTGCTGGAGATCCCCGCCGACGCCCTGCGCACCGTCTGGCCCCGGCACGACCGGGCCAACGCCGCCCACGCAGGAAGCCTGCTCGTCGACCGGGACTTCAGCATCCGCGGCCGCCACCACGACTGGCGGCTTCGCGCCGACCAGGGCGAACAGCACGCCCGCACCTGGACCCTCAAACTCCTCGACGACTGCGCCGCCCTGGCCCTTGACCACTTCACCGGCCCCCGCTCCCCCTACGAGGCGCACCGACCGGAGCCGGCCCGCCCGGCCCCGGGGATCCAGGACCGACTCGCCGCACGCCTTACCGCTCTCAGCCGCCCGGACACCGCCCGCGGCACCCTGCGCCACCAGCTCACCGCGCACGGCATGACGGCCGCTGATCTCGCCGCCGGCGCGATCATGCCCGAAGCACTCATGAAGGGATGGCTCGACGGCACCACCGCGATCTCCCCGGGCCAGCTCGTGCGATGCGCACCCGTCCTGCAAATGCCCGAGGACACCTTGCTGGCCTGCCTCAGCGGTGACCGCGCCCGCTCCTACTGGCCCCTGCCGCATCCGACCGCCGACCAGGTTGCCGACTGAACAGGACGCGGCACGCGCGGGCTCACTTCCGGGGAACGCCAAGGCCGTCTTCCCGGGTGCCTGGCCGAAGAGGGAGACGGTCGCTGCGCAGCTGGAGACGAGACACGATCCAGGGTGATGCCGGCGACCTCCAACGCTGTCACCTTGGGAGCACAAGACTGGGCCCGGGTCGGGCCCGTGGTGGAGACGGCACTGGTGGGTGGCTGCGGTCTACGGCTGCCGCCTCGGCCACCGATACTGTCCGGCGGCCTTGGAGATTGCACGGCTGATCGTACTTTCGGCTTGCGTTCGACGGCCGGAGGAGTGGTATCGGTGACGGATGGCAGGCTGGCCGGGATAAAGGCAAGTCACGTCGACAGCGAAGCGATCCCCTGTCGCAGCTGGCAGGCGGACGACCTCTTCGCGGCCCCTGTGGCCGAGGGGTGGGGCCGCGATCGTCCAGGTCGGCCGGGGGTCAGTCGTCCAGAAGGCTGCGAAGAAAGCCTCGGCGCTGGTGGTTCGGATCGGGCGCGGGACGCGGCGGGCGGGCCGCCGCCACCTTGATCATGGTGATGTCGGGGTGTATCTGTCCGATGGCGTCGATGCGGTCCTCGGTGTGGACGAGGGTCAGACCGTGGTCCCGTGCGGTGAGCGCGGTCACGATGTCCATCAGCGAGGGCAGCGGTCCGGCGCCGAGTGCGCGCAGCCGCTTGTGCGTGTCGGCGGCTTCGGGCTGCCGGTCGAAGTGCTGCAGCGGGACGGAGCCGAAGGCCTGGTCGAGCGCCAGATAGAAGGGCGCAGGGTCTACGCCGGGGCGCAGCCCGTGGCGGAGCTCGGCGTGGGCCACGGGGCAGATGGTCACGGTCGGCGAGGGCACCGGAGTCCAGGTAGTGGCTCGCGTGCTCCTGGAGCCAGCTCAGCACGTGCACCCGCTCGTCCGGGTCGGCGGACGGCGTGACGAGTTCCTTGCCCCCGCCTCTGGCGCGCCCGGCCGGCGGATCGTTCCGCCGTTTCCCGATTCCGAACATCCCGCCATCCCTCCGTCGTAGCCCTGCGGCGGCCGTTGCATTGTGATCGCTGCCGCCCGGCGTGACGTGGATGTCCCCACAGACTAGACGCGCGGCGCGGCCGGTCCTCGCCAGTAGATCACGGGCGGGGTGCGGCACCGGCCCGAGCGGCGGACGGGGCGATCTCCGACACGGTCAGTGCCGGCCCGCAGGAATGAGACAGCCTCGGCAGTTCACCTCAACGGCCGCCACCGGGCGTTGAACTCACCGTGCGGCGCCTGCTGGGCCCCTGTCGGTTCTATCGACCTCGGCAGGTCGCCGGTGATGATGATCTGCCGGGCGGCGGCCACGGCGCCGGATACCGGTGCCGGCCAGATGGCTGCACGTCGTCGGCCCAGGAGTGCTACAGAGTGGCCGTCCACCCTCTCCCGCGGGAGAGGGTGGTCCGGCCGTCGGGGGTGATGGTGACCCGGGAGCCGTAGACGGGCAGTTCGCCCCACATGTTGAGGCGGTCCCGGATGTCCTCCAGCGCGTCCCAGAGGCGTTGGGGTCCGCCCTGGTGCACGGTCGGCGGTTCGCGGCGGGTGGCCGCCTCTGCCCGGGCCCAGGAGCCGTCCGGGTGCGCCATCCGCATCGTCCACCCGCCGTTCTCGTTCTGCCCCATGCGGTGCTCGATCCCGGGCCGTTCCAGCTCCAGCATGGAGCGCACCTCCCACGAGTTCTGGACATCCAGCAGGGGGTAGCGGCTGGTGGACACGATCTCGCCGTCGCCGGCCGGCGCATCCCACACCGTGTCGGCGGGGGTGGTGCGCTCGTCGTCATCTCCGTGCCGGGCGGACATGAAGGTGGCCTTGTACGTGGCGATGTGGCCGCGCGCGCCGCCGTCCGGCGTCTTGTCGGCGACCAGGACCAGGCCGGTGTCGGCAATGGTGGTCACCAGTCGGCCGCCGGGGCGGAGCGCGGTCAGCCAGGTGTGCGGTACGGGCCGCACCGCGACGGTGGACACGATGCGGTCGTACTGACCCGGGAGGGGACCGGTGATGTCGCAGACCGCGGTGTGCGGGTGCAGACCGACGGCGTGGAGACGGTCGGTAGCGGCTTCGACCAGGTAGGGGTCGATATCGACGCTGGTGACCCGGTCGGATCCGAGGCGGGTCGCCGCGAGGGCGGTGCCGTATCCGGTGCCGGTGGTGACCAGTGTGCGGGAGTCGTTGGCGAGGGACGCGAGCCGGTACATGGCCACGATCAGGGTGGGCAGGGTCGATGACGAGGTGGGCCAGGCGCCGGACGGCGCGGTGGTGCCCGGTTCGGCGAGGTCGGCGTGCACCGTGCCGATCCGCGTCACGAGGGTGGTATCGGTGTATGCGCTTCTCAGCCATGCGGCGGTGTCGGCGGGGCCGTCGCGGATCACCCGCCCGGCGTCGGACCGCTCGAACCAGCGCGGCACGAAGAGATGCCGCGGCACGGACGCGACCGGCGCCCACCAGCGGGACTCCGGCCGCAGGTGCGCATCCGCCAGACGACGGGCGCGACTTTCCCAGTCCACGTCCTGCTCCCGTTGTGTACTTGTCACAGGTCTCCGTCGCCTACTGGGCCGCACGGGCCGCTGTTCTCGGGCCCGCACTGGCTGTCGTCGGCCGGGGCGCACTCGGGAGCGCACGGATCCGCGCTCGCGCGGTGCGGTACGCGTGCGGTCACCTCCGCCCAGCGCCGGCCGGACAGCACCGCGGCCAGGCTGGAGCCCTTGGCGACGGTGCCCGCATTGAGGAACCGGCCGATCTCGCACGGCGTGACCCGACCGTCGGGCAGGATCGCCGCCTTCTGGTCCCCGCAGCGCCCGCACAGGGAAGACACCGACGGTGCCGCCGCCCCGGGGGCGGCGTTCCCGACTGCCCGCACCCTGTCGACCCGGACCTGGTGGACGCCGAGAGCTTCCATCTCGGCGCGCGCCGGTTCGACGCGCTGCCCGCCGCCCAGATCGACGATGCCCACCGCCACTTCCACACCCCGGCGCACCGCCTCGATGATGTTCCCGCGCGTCGCGGCGTGCGAGCCTGGCCGGCCAGTGATCACGTCATGCTGCACGGGGTCGTCGCTGTAGTACGAGGTGGCGAGTCGGATCAGCGGGTGCGCGAAGAGCGCCCAGTGCTCGGCACGGACCCGGTACAAGTTCGAGTAGATCCGGGCCCGCAGGCCCAGGCCCAGGACGTGCTCGGCCAGCTCGACGCAGTCCGGGTGGAGCAACGGCTCGCCACCGATGAGTTGGACGGTCGTCGTGCCGAGGGCGGCCGCCTCGGAGACGACCCGGCGCCAGTCGGCGACGGACATGCTGCCGTGACCGCCGGAGGGGCCGGCCTGGGCGTAGCAGTGCGACGGGCAGCTGAGCTGGCAGCGCGCGGTCAGCTCCAACGACAGGAACCGTAACGGTACCGGGGCTTCCGGTGCGATCGTCATGGGGACCAGCGTAGAGGCCCGGGGACACAGCCGAGTTGGCTTTGTGGGTACCGGCGGACCGCGGTTTGGGGCGGGTCGGCCGTCCGTTTCAGCGGCGAACGATCTTCACAGCGGTGACGGCTCGCGGGCCCTTGGCCACGTAGTAGCAGACGAAGCTGTCATACACGGTCGCCAACCGACGGTCGGGCTCGTCCTTGGTGCCGGCGGGGCTGGAACCCTGGCCGTAGGGGTCCTTGCCGATTGTGGAGGCCATGGCCCGGTCGAATGCCTCCCGGACCTCTGAACTCATCGCCCGGCGCGCCCGTTCTGCCTGGTCGACATACGCGATGCGATAGGTCACGATCCCGACTCCGTCCGCGAGGCGCCGCACGAGGCGTGGTCCTGTGCCGCGAGACGGTCGAAGACGGCAGCGTCCATGGTCTGTTGCTCGGCCGGGTAGGACCAGCGGAACAGGGCGATCGCCAGATCCTGCGCGGCGATGCGGCCAGTCTCCTGTTCGAACTCCGTGAGCTTGTCCCCCGTCAGGATCCGCCGGATACCGGCGATGGTCGCCGGGAACTCCGTGGGGGGTTCACCGTTGTACTCGTCCACCGTCCACACGGGCGGGACGAGCTCCCCTTCATTCGGGGGCAGGTCTCTGGGGATGACAGGGGCGCCGTCGTGGTCGAGGACCCCGGTGAAGTCACCGGAGCGCAAGCGCGCCACGGTGGCCGGGTCGAGGACGTCCGCGTCCGCGGGCAGAGCGTGGTCGAGGACCACGTAGAGGAGGTGTTTGGCCGGTGTGTCGGCCACGGCAGTGTCGAAGGCGTCGAGGCGCTTGCCGGTGAGAAGGGCACGGACACCGTCGATGGACGCGGGAACCTCCGTTCGCCCCCCGGCCAGCGGGATACTCCAGGCCGGGCCTGCGGGCGTCATCGCCTCTGCGGATGCTCGTGCGTCGTCGACCATGTCCTCACCGTAAAGGCTGAGATGGGTGGGGCCGGTCCGCCGGGGGCCTGAGTACCACGATCGAGTGACTTCGTTCCCAGACTCGGAGAGTCCACCAGACCCCCTGTCCCGAGTCGCACGGCGTGGCTCGCGGCAGCGTCCGGGGGCGCTCGCCGAGCCCGCGCGCCGGGGCGGTGCACCGGCGCGCCCGCTCTCGGAGGTGCTTCCGTTTCTCCGGGTGGGGAGGGTCCCGGCTGGCACGCCGGATGTTCCGGCTCGTGGAGGGGTGATGAATGTGAACCGGGTGAGCCTGGCTGCCGCCGGGGTGCTGTCTGCGCTTCTTCTGGGGTTGGCCGGCCCGGTGGACGAAGCGCACGCGCGTTCGTACACCGCTGTCGTGAAATGCGCGAAGGTCCGGATCAGCGACAACAACGCGGTCGATCACGTCGAGGGAACGGGAAGGGGCAATACGCGTCCGAAGGCGGTGACGGCGGCGAAGAAGAACGCCAACGACAAGGTCGGCCGCGGCTACCGGGCGAAACACTGTGACGTGAAGAGCATCCGCTGACCGCGGGCACGCCCCCGGGTCGCTATCGTCGCCCGGTGTGAAGCAGCGCATGCGCAAGAAGCTGGCGGGGCGGCTCGTCGAGGCCGCGACGTTCGGGGAGACCAGCCGGATCGAGGAGCTGCTGAGCGCGGGGGCAGATCCCGGATACCCGGACGGGCAGGGCACGACTCCGCTGTACGCGGCGTCGGTCCATGGCGCTGCTCCCGTGGTCCGGCTGCTTCTTCGGGCCGGTGCGGACCCCGATGCGGAGAGCGGCGTGGGGCTGTCCGAGGGGACGCCGTTGTGCGCGGCGGCCTGGTGGGGACACACGGAAGCAGTCCGCGCACTCCTGGAGGCCGGTGCCGATCCCGGCCGACGGGAAGACGCGGGAGAGGGCCGGTCGCCGCGGGAATGGGCGACGGCAGGCGCCCACCCGGAGATCGCCGCCCTCCTCGAAGGCATCGTTCCTCTCTCGGCAGTTCCCGGCCGAAGGGCCTGACGCCGGATAGCTGCCCGCTACCACCACCGTGCACGTTGGGGCTGAGGAACTGCGGACTCCATCATCCCCCGGCCCGGCTGCGGCTGGCCGGGCTCGCAGCGTTGCCCGGCCTCATGGTGATGGCCCGGTGAGCGTCAGCGGTTCGAGTCGGTGGGCCAGGACGTTGATCGCGCGGCCAGCCCGCTCGACCGTGCCGTGGATGAGGAGTCCGGCGTGGTCGAGGGCGACTTGGTGGTACCGGTCCCACACGTGCGGCGGGACGATCACGTTGATCATGCCGGTCTCGTCCTCGATGTTGAGGAACACGGTGCCCTTCGCGGTGGGCGGTCGCTGGCGGTGGGTGACGAGCCCGCCGGTCAGCACCGGGGCTTGGTCGTGGAGGAGGCGGATGTCGGCGGTGGCGGCGGCGCCGAGGCGGGCGAGGTGGCCGCGCGTGTGTTGGACGGGGTGGGAGGTGGGTGAGGCGCCGGTGGCCCACAGGTCCGCGGTGGTCTCTTCGGCGGGTGTCATGGAGGGGAGTTCGGGCGGTTCGGGTGGTTGTCCGGTGCCGGGGAGCTGTCCGTCGTGGGTGTGGGCGAGCGGGCTCGCGCTCCACAGCGCTTCGCGGCGGCCGGTGCCGAGGGGGGTGAGGGCGCCGGCGGTGGCGAGGGCTTCGTAGGCGCGGGCGGGCAGGCGGGTGCGGCAGGCGAGGTCGTCGAGGCTGGTGTAGGGGCGGTTGTCGATGATCTGCCGGGCGCTCTCGTCGGTGAGGTGGCGTACGGAGGCGAGGCCGAGGCGGATCGCGGGCTGCCCCGTGGCGGAGCCCGGGTCGTCTTCGAGGGTGGCGCGGGTGTGGGAGGCGTGGATGTCCGGGCCCAGGACGGTGATGCCGCGGCGGCGGGCATCGCCGATGAGGCTGAGGGGGCTGTAGAACCCCATCGGCTGGTTCGCGAGCAAGCCCGCGGTGAACGCGGCGGGGTAGTGGAGGCGCAGCCAGGCGCTGGCGTAGACGAGGTGGGCCAGGGACTGGGCGTGGGATTCGGGGAAGCCGTAGTCGGCGAAGGCTTCGATCATGTGGATGATCTGGGTGGCGGCGCTTTCGTCGATGCCGCGGGCGTGCATCCCGTCGTGGAGTTGGGTGCGCAGGGCGGCGACGCGCTCCACGGAGTGTTTGGCGGCCATGGCTTTGCGGAGGCGGTCGGCGGCGCCGGGGCTGAAGCCGGCGCAGTCGATGGCCAGGCGCATGGCCTGTTCCTGAAAGAGGGCGACGCCGAGGGTTTTTTCCAGGGCGGGCTGGGCGAGGGGGTGTGCGTAGGTGACGGGTTCGCGTCCGGCGCGGCGGCGGAGGTAGGGGTGGACCGCGCCGCCCTGGATGGGGCCGGGCCGGATGAGGGAGACGGCGATGACGAGGTCCTGGAAGGTTTCCGGTTTCAGGCGGGGCAGCATCGACATCATCGCTCTCGACTCGGCCTGGAACACGCCGATGGTGTCGGCGGCGGCGATCATCGCGTACACGCCGGGGTCGTCCGGGGGGATGGTGGCGAGGTCGTAGGTGATGCCGTGGTGCTGGGTGATGAGGTCGCAGGCGGTGTGGAGGGCGGAGAGGATCCCGAGGCCGAGAAGATCGATCTTGCAGAAGCCGGCGGCGGAAGCGTCGTCTTTGTCCCCTTGCAGAACGGAGCGGCCGGGGGCGGTGGCCCATTCCACGGGCATGAACTCGGCGAGGGGGCGGCGGGTAAGGACCATGCCGCCGGAGTGGACGCCGAGGTGCCGGGGCAGGGTGTGGAGCTGGGCTGCGAGGGCGCGGACGTCACCGGGCAGGACAGTCTCGGGGCCGGGGGGTTCGTGGTGGATGTGGCGGGTCATCTCGTTGATCCGGGCGGTGGGGTAGCCGAGGGCGCGGGCGGAGTCCCGGACCGCGAGGCGGGGCTGATAGGTGATGATGTTGGCGACCTGGGCGGCATGCGCTCGGCCGTAGCGGTCGTAGACGTACTGGATGACCTCCTCGCGGCGACCGTTCTCGAAGTCGACGTCGATGTCCGGGTCGGACTTTTCCAGGTGGAGGAAGCGTTCGAAGAGCAGGCCGTGACGGATCGGGTCGACGCCGCTGATGCCCAGCACGTGGCAGACCACCGAGCTGACGGCGGAGCCCCGGCCCTGGCACCAGATCCCGGAACGCTGCGCGAAAGCCACGATGTCCCAGACAATAAGGAAGTACCCGGACATACCGACTGCGATGATCATGGTGAGCTCGTGGTCCATCTGCCGCCAGGCCACCGCCGCGCCCGGGTCGGTGCGTTCCCCGTACCGGCGAGTGCAGGCGGTCTCGGCGAGGTGTCGCAGCCAGGAGTCCTCGTCGTGCCCCTCCGGGGTGGGGAAGCCCGGGAGTTCGGGGCGTAGCCGGGTCAGGTCGATGGCGGTCTGTCGGCCGAGGTCGAGGGTGGTCTCCAGGACGCCCGGGTAGCGGGTGAGGGCGCGGGCCATCTCGGCGCCGGAGCGCAGGTGGTGGGTGGGGGCGGGCATCAGATGGCCGGCGGCGTCGGCGAGGGTCTGGCGTCGGCGGAGCGCGGTGAGGGCCTGGGTGAGCCGGGCCTGGCCGGGGTGGGCGCAGTGGACCGCGCCGGTGGCGACGACAGCACAGCCGGTGCGGCGGGCGGCGGTGTAGGTGGCGTCGTTACGGAGCGAGTCGAGGGGAAGGTGGTGGTCGGTGAGTTCGGCGGCCACCGTGCCCGCGCCGAACAGGTCGGTGAGCCGGCCAAGGCGGTCGGCGACGTGGGCGACGTCCGGAATGGTGTTGCGTTCCTCCGGGGCGGGGCAGCCGGGCAGGACCGTCCAGTGGCCGCCGGCCGCGGCGGTGGTGAGCGCGCCGAGGTCGTAGCGGGGCGCGCCCTTGGTGCCCGCGAGCTGGGCGTGGCTGATCACCGTGGACAGGCGGGAGAAGCCTTCGAGGTCGCGGGCGATGACCACGGGGGTGCCGAGTGCGGGGTCGCCGAGGGTGAGTTCGGCACCGAACACGGTGGCGATGCCAGCGGTCTGGGCGGCTTCGGTGAGGCGGCGGGCGCCGTAGAGGCCGTCGCGGTCGGTGAGGGCGAGCGTGCCGATGCCCAGCCGGGCGGCCTCCGTCACGAGCGCGCCGGGGTCGGCCGCGCCCTGCAGGAAGCTGAAGGTGGAGTGGACGTGGAGCTCGGCCCACGCCTGTTCCCCCGACGCCTCGCTGTTGTCGGGGTCGTGGTGCCGGGGCGCGGGGAGGCGGAGGACGGTCGCGTCCTGGTCATCCATAGAGGGCCTCCGCCGTCCACCGGCCGTGCTCGACGATCAGGAGCCAGGCCCGGCCGTCGTCACAGGTGATCTGCATCCGGGCGATCCGGCGCGCCTGTGCGGGTTCCGGTTCCCACCAGCGCTCCAGGACCGGCCACGGCCCGGCCCACCCCACCACCGGGGCCCGGCCGTGGCCGTCGACGAGCAGCACCGCCGGCGGTGCGGACAGCTCCAGGCGGGCGGAGACCTCCACCCGTACACCGTGGGCGTCGGTCAGCTCGGCGGGCGGCGGCAGGGGGAAGACGGTCGCCGGGTGGGGGGCGGGCAGCCGGCCGGGCCACGGACCCTCGGGCAGCGGCCGCCTGGTGTCGTGGTCCCCGTACGGGATGCGCCGGGCCCGCTCCCTGGGGCCGCGGCCGCCGCCGAGCTCGACCCGGGTCACGGCCGTATGCCCGAGCAGCGCCTGGACCCGGGCCGCGGCCCGCTCCACCTCCTCGGGGGTGAGGGTCTCGCCGAACAGTCCCTGCTGGCGGCCCGTCGCCGGGCCCAGGCCGTCGGGGCGCAGGACCAGGCGGGCGATACCGCCGCTCTCCCCCGCGCCGAGGACGCCGTCCCGCGCCCATGCCGTGACCAGTCCGCGGACGCGGTCGGCCACCGCGAGCGCGGACAGCCGTCCCTCGTGCCGGAACGCCCGCACGAGGGTTTGCTCGGTGTGCGCGAGGTGGGCGGTGACCTCCAGGCGCGCGCCGACCACCGCCGCGCCGGTGAGCTGCTCGTGGAGCTGGTCGGCCAGGGCCTTCGCGGCGAAGGTGAGCGGCTCGATACGGGTTTCGGGCGGGTCGAACGCCTGCTCCACCGTGTACTGGCCGGTGTCGGTCCGGGCGGTGAGCGGGCGTGCCTCCAGGCCGCGGGCCGTGCGGTGCGCGGCGGCGGCCGGGGCGCCGAACCGGGCGGCGACCCGTTCGACGGGCAGGCGGGCGAACGCGCCGACGGTCGGCAGGCCCAGGCGCTGGAGGAGTTCGGTCAGCCGGGGCAGGCCGAGGATCCCGACCGGGTAGGGCGCCAGGAACACAGCGGTCTGGCCCTCGGGGATGTTCCGGCTGGTGCGGGCGGCGAGCGCGGCCGCGAACACCGTGTCCGCGAACCCGATCCCCACCCGGGCATGACCGCTGTCGGCCGCGGCCGAACGCAACCGCTCCGCCAGCTGCGGTTCCCCGCCCCAGTAGCGCGCCGGCCCCCGTGCGGGCGCGGCAAAGAGACCGGGGCGGATGATCTCCAGCCGCGCGAGGACATCGCTCTCCAGGCGGCGCACGAGCGGCTCGAAAGCCGCCGTCTCCGCCTCGATGTCCCGGTCGACGACCTTCAGCTGCGGGCAGCGCGCCTGC
The DNA here is from genome assembly GCF_039888735.1 of Streptomyces sp. CAU 1734. Lineage (NCBI taxonomy): Bacteria > Bacillati > Actinomycetota > Actinomycetes > Kitasatosporales > Streptomycetaceae > Streptomyces > Streptomyces sp. CAU 1734. The sequence goes on along the minus strand of NZ_JBDQQP010000012.1, from coordinate 208,014 downwards.
GCCACCCGCAAGCGCATCCCACGCCGGACACCAGCGGTACGCGCCACGTCCGAGCACGCCAGCACCGCCCCGGCGGCAACGACCGCCACCGGAACCCCGGCGGGAACACTCGCGGCCACCACGGGCCAGTCCGGCACCCACAGCGCCAGGACCCTGCCCATAACACCCTCACCCCAGCACCCGCAGCACCGGCCGCCCCCCGGCAGCCTCCCCGCCTGCCGAGGGCTGCTCCACGGTGGCGGGGTCGAGCGGCGCGACCCGGCCGTCCGGGCCCGGCAGCCACATCTCGGCCCGCCTCGGGCGCGCGGCTTCGCCCCGGCCGGCGGCAACGACCGTCACCCGGCGCCCCCGCAGAATCCCGGACCCCGTACCGACCCCGTCCCAGACCGCCGTGGTGACGTTCAGCCGGACCGCCGCCCCCTCCCAGGAACCCGCCGCCAGCAGGACCGCGCCGCTGCGGCGCATCACCGCCGCCAGCCGGCGCGTCACCCGCTCCGGCACCGGAGGCACCACGCCCACCATCACCACCGGAACCGCCTCCAGGACGGTCGCCAGCACCTGCGGCCACCGCCGCCCCGGATCGTCGACCCACATCCCCGCCCCCAGCTCCAGCCCCGCGTCAGCGGCCGCGCCCGGCCCGAGACCCGGCAGCCCCACCGCCGCCCACCCCGCCGAACCAGCCGACGCCTCCGCCGCCAGCGCCAGCAGCAGCGGCACGTCAGCGCCCGCGCTCACCGCGGTACCCGGACGGACCCGGCCCCCGGGCAGCAGCGCACCGAGCGGCGACGCCCCCGAGGGCGCCCCGGCTCCTGCCCGCTCCGTCTGCCCCGCGGCTGCTGCAACCTGCACACATCGAATTTCGGACAGATGTTCGATTCAGTCAAATTGATCACACCCACGCCAGGGCCGGAACCCGTCCGTGCTCGTGCCCGGCACAGGCGAGCTATGTGAGCGCCTGGCTCTTCCCTGACCTGCCAGGCGCCCGGAGACACACACGCCATCGGTGCGTCGCCGCGCCGGTGGCCTCCTATCGTGCGGGGGCTGCTGAGCGTGGGCCGGCGAGCGCCCGACGGGACGGCCAGACACAAGAGCGCCACGGATGTGGCGTCAAGCGCGGCGTTCCGGCCGGGGCCGGTGCCCAGCTCGATCGAGAACCCGGTTGCCGGGGTCCAGCACCAGAGAGTCGAGCATGTCGGCGACGATCCACCTCAGAGCTCCGGCTCAAGGTCGGCACGCCGCTCTCCAGCTGCGTGACGGTCGCGTCATACGGCCCCGGGCAGGGTGGTGAAGATGGTCGGCTCTGCCAGTGCTCAGCCGAGGGGGGTCCAGCCCCAGGGGCGAGGGCCTCGTTCATCTTGGAGGCAGGCGAGACGATGGCGGGCTTCGGGGATGGCGTCGGGGTCCTGGTCCGCGATCTGGAAGGCGAAGGTGACCAGGCGTAGCTCGCGGATGTCGCGGAAGAGGGGGTAGTGCTCCCAGGTGCGGACGTCCTGGCCGTAGGCGTCGACGTACTGCTGGTAGGCGGTGGGGCTGAGGTTGCCGAGGGTATCGGTGGCGACGGCGGTGGAGGTCAGGTCCCATTGGGGCGGGCCGAGTGCGGTGCGCTCGAAGTCCAGAAGGACGGCGTGGCCCTTGGGGGTTACGGCGGTGTTGCCGGTCCATGCGTCGCCGTGGACAAGCCGGTCGGTGCGGTGGTCGAGCGCACTCCATCTGGCACGGAGCTCCGCAGCGCGGCTGAGCAGGAGGTCCCGCCCTGGGGCGTCGAGATGTCGTGCCGCGTTGATGCGGTCGGTAAGGCGTATGAAGGGGTCGATGTGTCCGAGGGCCGCCGCGACGGTGGGCGGTACGGGAAGGTCGTGGAGGCGGCGGAGGAGCGGGGCGAGATCGCCGGTGGTGCCGTGGTGGTGTGGGGGTAATTCTTCCCAGAAGGTGGCAGTTCGCCCTGCTGCGTGGACGGGCTGGTTGATGGCGAGGGGTCTGACGGCGGGGAAGTCGAGTTCGGCGAGCCAGCGGGTGACGGTGATCTCGCGCGCGGCTGCTTGTTCCTGGCCAGGGCGGGCGATCCGGACCACGATGCCGGCGGCCAGGCGCCACAGGGCGTTCTCCGCGAGACGGATGGGTTCGGCGCCGTCGGCGGAGAGGTCTGCGCGGGTGGTCAGCTCGTGGAGGAGGGCGCGGGACTGGGGGGTGTGTGTCGGGTGGGTCATGTGTTGATGAGGGTGGTGATGCGGTGGCGGAGTTCGGCGGTGTCGGGGTGGTGTCGGTAGGGGTGGGTCGCGCGGCCGAGGGCCCGGATGTCGTCGAGGGCGCGGCGTGAGCGGAGGCGGCCTGCTTCGTCGAGGGCGCGGTTGGCGGTCACGGTGGCGTGCTGGGGGTCGCCGGCGGTCATGAGGAGCGTGGCGAGTTTGGTGCCGGACAGGGCGCGGGAGCGAACGTAGTCGTCGGTGTGGTGCTGGACCGCGGTGTGGAGGCGGGTGGCGGCGGTGCGTACGGTGCCGGGGGCTGTGAGGGCGAGGTCGTAGAGGGCGTGGCCGGTGTCGCCGTGATGCTGGGCGTGGTCGTAGTACGACATCCAGGGGCCGTCCTCGCCGGGCCGGGCGCGGGCGAAGATGTCGTCGGATGTTCCGATTGCGGTGTGGGCTTCCCGGTGGTGGCCCATTTTGGCGTAGGCGCGGGCGCGGGCGTTGTGGAGCATGGCCTGTTCGCGGGGGGTGAGCCGGTCGGAGCGGACGAGCCCTTGTTCGGCATGGGTGAGTCCGGTGTCGGGTGACCCGCACCAGATGGCCTGTCGGGCACGCCAGTTGAGTGCGACGGCGCGCAGGTGCCAGTTGCCGGCCTGTTCGGCGCAGCGGGTACCGAAGTCGAGGAGGCGGGTGGCGGTGGGGTGGTCGTAGGCGTCGAAGGCCGAGGCGCCCATGGCGATGGCGAGCTGGCCGACGGCGGTGAAGAGGTCCTCGCGGAGCTGGGCGGGGCAAGGGACGGTGAGGAGGTCGTTGGCCCAGTTGAGGTGGCCGATGAAGGCTTCTCGTACGATTCCTCCGCCTCCGTAGAGGTTGTCCCAGTGGGCGAGGGTGGTGGAGGCGGTACGGATCTGTTCGATGTCCTGGGGGCGGATGTTCTTGGGTAACGGGGTGGCTCCCGCTGCGGGGAGGGCGAGCACGGTGGGCGAGGCGGCGGCCAGGCTGCCGAGGGCGAGGAATCGGCGTCGTATCACGTTCGGGTCACTCCCGTCGTCGGTGTCCCCTGTGAGGATTCCCGTCGGAGAGGTGGGCGACTCGGTGTGTGAGGAATCCGATGCGGCCTTGTCCGCATGGCGTCGGCTGTCCGCTTCCTTCTCTACGTGTCCCCAGAGGCGTACCAGGGCGCCGCCGGCGTCGAGGGCGGTGTCGAACCGCTGGGCAAGTTCTGCGGTGCAGGATCTCTGGTTCTTCTCGATCCGTTCGACCATGGTGCCGCTGAGCTCGACTTTCGTGCCGAGTGCGACCGAGGACAGGTTGCGGGTTCTGCGCCAGTTCCTCAGTTCGACACCCCACCAGGCTCGGGGAGATTCGGTGTGGTCGAGGGCCTTGGGCTTCTGCGGCATGCGTCTCCTCGGGCCGTGCCGATGCGGACAGTATGCCGGAACTGGGTTGTCCGCATGGGAAGTTCGACACGGGTGACGCTCTTCACGGCGGCCTTTCGAGGGTGGGCATCGCCCCGGGCGCCTGGTCCGTACATGAGTACGGCCCACCGCGCAGTTGGGACGCGGTGGGCCGGTGGCCGTACGGTTCGGTCAGCGCGCCTGGCCGAAGCGGCCGTCTGTGAGGGCCGTGGTGAATGCACCCCACGCCGTCGCGGGCACGGCGAAACCGGGCAGGGTGCGGTCCTTGGTGTCCCGCACGTGCACGTCGTCGGGAGTGGCGGCGACCTCCACGCATTCGTTGTCGGGGGCGCCGCTGTAGCTGCTGGTGCGCCAGTTCAGGGGTTGCACGATGTTCCTCACTCGCTGGGATGAAGGTGGGTGTGGGCCGCCTTGGCGATCAGGGATGCCGAGGCGTTGGGGTCCAGTGCCTCCTGGCACAGGGCGTCGAAGTCGCGCCGGTAGCGGTCGCGCTCGGTGGGGGTTTCGAGGAAGAGGCTGCCCACCTGGCTCTCGACGAAGACGGTGTCCAGGGCGGGGTCGGTGCCCGCGAAGACGATGAAGGAGCTGAGGCCCGCCACCAGTGCGCCGGCGGAGAACGGCAGTACGCGGATCGTGATGTGCGGTTCCTGGCCCCGTTTCAGCAGGTGCTCGCACTGGGCGGCCATCACCTCGGGGCCGCCCACGGCCCGGCGCAGCACCGCCTCGTCCAGGATGACCCGGTACTCGGGCGGAGAGGCGCGGTCGAGGATGTGCTGTCGCTGGATCCTCATCCGCAGATGCTCCTCCGTCTCCTCGGCGGTCAGCCCCTGGTCAGCGACTTTGATTCCCCGGGCGTAGTCCAGGGTCTGGAGCAGCCCGGGGACGACGCCGACGGAGTGGTGGCGGATCGAAAGGGACTCGTCCTCCAGTGCCAGGAGCAGCAGCATGGGCTTCTTGAGCCTCCCGGCGAACGGCACCCACCAGCCGTCGGTGTTCTTGGAGTTCTTCGCCAGCTCCACGAGCTGGGCCCGTTCGGTGTCGGACACGCCGTAGACCCGGCAGAGCTGGTCGACCTGATTCCAGCGGACGGTGCCCTTGGTGCGTTCATACCGGGAGACAGTGGCCTTGGAGATCCCAGCCGCTTCGCCTGCCTGCTCGGCGCTCATACCGGTGGCGTTGCGCAGTTCCAGGAGCCGGTAGCCGAGCTGGCGGCGCCGCGCGTTCGGCCCGGCCGGCTCGGGACTGCGCCGCGTACGGGGCGTGCTGGTCATGACGTACCCCTTAAGTCGTGTCTGAGGCCATATGCCCCTCTGTCCGGCGCGCGTTGACGGCCATAAGGAAGTTACACGGCGGAACACTGCTCGCCCGTGACAGGGGCATACGCCCCGGCTCGCTCATGCGGACACTCCCGCCGTGAGAGTTACACGGTGAGCGGTGCGCGCGTCAGACTCCGGTTGTTCACCCGATCCGCCTGGCGACTGAAGACGGGGAAGGGCACACCCGCAGCGGAACGCGTCAAGAGCGGAGGCTGATTGTGGCACCAGACCAACCGCGTGCCCTGAGCCGCCTTTCGGCGTCAAGCGGGCCGCACTGTCCGGTTCGGCTGGAAGATCACTTCCCGGATACGGCCGAGCCCGCAGCGAACTGGAGCGGGGGGAGCATCCTGGGATCAGGCCAGGAGACGGCTGGTGAACCCGGCCTCCACCAGCTCGGCGTACGCGGTCTGGACATCAGCGGGGACATCTTGCGGGGCGGCGAAGCCGAGCTTCGGGTACTCGATAACGCGCTGGAGATCGCCGACCAGCATGTCCACCACCAGCTTGTGGTCGCCGATGGCCTCCAGGTAGCTCTCCAAGGTCAGCACTTCCGATGCGCAGACGATGTCCACGTCGGGCCATACGTGCCGGGTGGTGGCGTAGCTGCGGCGCTGCATGTACGGCTTGGTGACCAGCAGCACCGTCCGGGCCTCGATGCCGGCGTGGGTGAGCAAATCGCGGCTGAGAGCAATGTTCTCGCCGGTGTTCGCGGCGTGCGGCTCGACATGGATGGCGTGATCGGGGACGCCGAGGGTGAGGGCGTGCTCGCGGTAGTGAACCGCTTCACCGCGGGGGAACCGGGCGCGGGTGGTGGCGCTGTTCCCGCCCGTGAACACGATGGTCTTCGCCAGGCCCTGGTGGTAGAGGTTGGCGGTGGTGGTGGCGACGCCGAGGTCGTGGCTGCCCAGGCCGATCGCGACGTCAGCGGGACTGAGGTCGTGGCCCATCTGGTGGTAGTCCCAGATCAGGCGGGCCTGGTTCCGCTGCGCGGTGGTGATCGTCTGCCGGGTGCTGCTCACGGGTGTCCTTCTTCTCGTCGTTCAGGGTCGGAGCCCGGTCTGGGCATGGATGCGGATCGTGTCGATCGCGGTGAGCTGGTGACGCAGGCCGACGCGGGCCGCGGTGTGCGCGGCGCCGTCGAGGACGCGCAGCCCTTCCTCCCGGGTGGCCGGGTCGCTGACAAGGATGTGGCCGTAGGCAGTGTCGAGGCGGACCTGCGGCAGAGGGGCGTCGGGGCGGGCGGTCGTGCGGGCGATGCCGATGCAGTGCAGGGCGGCGGTGAGGTCGCCGGCGCCGCGGTGGGCGAGGGCGATCTTCTGGTGGGCGGTCGACCAGTCCTCCGGCTCGTCCAACGCCTCGAAGTCGCGTGCGGCCGTGGTCATCACCTGGGCGGCGTAGGCGTTGTCACCATGCTTACTGAGGGCGGTGCCCACCCACAGCCGTGCGCGGGCCCGGTCGCGGGATGCGAGCCGTGGATCGGCTGTGAGGGTCTCGTACTGGCTGGCCGCGTCGGTGAGCCGGCCGGACATCTCCGTGGTGACGGCGAGCGACAGGTCGATCTGGGCGATCCGGCGCGGGATGCCGAGCTGGCTGTAGAGGGACCGGGCGGCGGTGTAGTCGCTGGTGGCGGACAGCGGGCCGATCACGGAGCCCTGGTCGCGCTTGAGATCACCGAGGAGCGTGGTGGAGCGGGCCAGCAGGTAGAGGCCGCGGTCGTCCAGGGCGGTGGCCGGGAAGCGGTGGGTCCAGCGGCGGATGAGGCTGTCAGCGAAGGTGAAGTCCTGACGCGCGAGGGCGATGACGGTGCGGTCGAGGTCGTCGGCCCACGCCTCCAGATCCGCGCCGGACGCCCGGCTGAGCGTCACCCGGCCTGCCCGCGGCGAAGGCCCCGCCGACGGGGCTTCCTCCGCCAGGAAGGTCTCGAAGCGCAGGTGCGCGGCGGCGTCGGCGCGCGCGAGGGTGGTGTCCAGGATGGCCTGAGTGTCCGGGCGGGGCTGTGTCGCGGTGCGGAGGTTCTCCCACTTCGAGATGGTCCGGACGCCGACGCCCAGGTGGTCGGCGAAGGACCGCACGCTCATGCGCAGCGCGAGTCGCAGCGCCCGGGCCTCCAGCCCGGTCCAGTGATGCACGGTCGCCACAGGCCGCTCCCCACGCTCTCGTACCGCGGTCATCGAACCACGTCGACGGTCCGGGGGAGGACGCAAGTGCCACGCAAGTGCCACACCGGTTCATTGGGCGGCGCGTCCGGCGGCGCCAAGCTGGATCTCCCCTGTTCCTACTGGACTCTCCGGGGTGGTCATCATGGGGTCGCTCACCGAACTGCGCCCGGTTCCGCTGCCGACGGTCTACGGCTTCCTCCGCGGGACCCTATGCGACTCGCCGGCCCGGCACGCCGCCCTCCGGAAGGCGCTGTCCGTCTACTGCCAGGACCGCGAACTCGCCCTCACCGATGTCTTCACCGACGACTCCGGGGACGCTGCGGGAGCCGCGTTCACCACGCTGCTCGATGCCCTGTCCGACTCCGGCGGCTACGGCGTCGTCCTTCCCTCGCCGGCCCATCTCGGACCCGCGCACCAGGCCGACGCCCGGCGCGCACGGATCGTCCGGACCGGAGCGCACATACTCACCCTCCGCAGCCCCGCCCCGGCCGCCGTGTCCAGCGGCCGTCCACCAAGCCACGCCGGAGCCCAGGCTCCCAAGATCCTCTCCGGAGCGCGGGACCGAGCAACGGAGGCTGTGCCGTGCCCTCTGTGGTGAGGGCTCCGGACCGCTCTGTGTCCGAGCAGAACGCTGCGGGGTCAAGTCGCGTGGTCGGCACTCTCGCCACTACGGCTCAGAACTGGAGTGTCTGGCCGGATTCAGACTGCGGTGCGCAGGACCTGCCGGGCCCGGTCGTCGAGTTCGGTGGCGGCTTGGTTGCCCCGGTTGCGGTAGGGGCTGAGGGAGCGGCGTATTTGGATGACCGTTTCCTTCGCCCGGCCGGAGTTGATGCCGGCCATGGCGTCGAGGGAGTGTCCCCAGGTGCCGATGGCGGTGTCCAGGTGTCCTTGGCGTGCCTGGACGGTGCCGAGGTATCCGAGGGTGACGCTGTGGGTGCGGGCGAAGGCTTTGGTGCGGCGGGTGTTGACGCTGCGGGTGAACTGCTCGGCGGCGCCCTTGAGGTCGCCGAGGGCGGCGAGGGTATGCGCGGTCTGGGAGGCGAGGGATGCCTCGCCGAAGAAGAAGACGCGGCTCGGCTCAGCGCCGGGGTCGGGGTCTGCGGCGGTGAGGTCGTCCTCGGCGCGGCGCAGGGAGGTGAGGGCTTCGCGGCGTTGTCCGTCGGCGGCCAGGGCGCGGGCGTGGACGACGCCGATGAGGGCGCGTTCGCGGGGGCCGGCCGAGGTGTAGCGCTTGCGTTCGATGGAGGCGGTGGCGAGGTTGACGGCTTCGTGGCCGTGGCCGAGGTCGGCGGCCTGGTGGGCCATGGCCCGGAGGATGTGGCCGGCCAGGGCGGGGTCGTCGGCTTCGGCGGCGAGTCGGACGCCGAGGGTGAACCAGTTCTGCGCGACCCGGTGTTCGCGGGTGTCGAAGGCGGTCCAGCCGGCGAGGTAGGCCATCTCGGCGGCGGCGGAGTGCAGGCTGCGGCGGATAGGCTCGCTGGCCGGGTGGCGGTTGAGGTGGGCTGCGACTTCGGTGCGGAGGTAGGCGACGAGGGCCGTGCGGCCGTCCGCGCCACCGCGTTTCTGCTCACGCTGGGAGAAGAACGCGGACATCTCACGGACGCTGTCGACGTCGGCGGCGGTCACCGTGGAGCCGGAGCGGGGACGGCGCTGTCCGGCGCGCTCGGCCGCCGCGTCCCACCAGGCGCTGAGGGGCAGGCCGAGTGCGGCGACGGAGTACGCGGAGGTCGCCAGGGCCTTGCGGCGTCCCATGTCCATCTCGATGTCCCCCAGTTCGAGCAGTGTGCTCGTGGTGTCGGAGCTCCAGTCGGGCTCTGCGTGGCCGGCGTCTTCGAGGCCGATCTCCGCCAGGGTAAGGCCGCGCCGGAGCCCTCGCGAGAGCGTCTCGCGCAGCATGCCCGCTGCCTTGGGCTCCGGGCGGGAGCCCAGGACCCACTGCGAGATGTGCGAGCGCGTGATGGCTGTCAGCTCGACGACGCCGGATTCCGCGGCCACCCGGCGGTAGTGGGCTGCTGTCTGTTCCTGGGACCAGCCGATTTCCCGGATCACGGCTGCCAGCAGCGTATTGCGTGTGCGTGCCACGGTTCACCCCCGTGCAGAAAACGATCTTTAGCAGCTTTAGCAGCACCCGTGCCCTCGCGGGGGTACCCGGCAGCCCCCGGCCACGGTTTGCTCACCGTAGCGGCGCCACACGATTCCTGTGACGCCCGTGGCGGAAACTCATCGCTACCGCATGGCAGTCACAGCTCCGAATACGGCTCTTCGACCCTTCCCTTGAGGAACAGCATGGAAACGACGACGACGTCCCCCTGGCCCCCGCGCTCCGCCGACGCCGACGGTCTCCTGACCGCCTGCATCGGGGTGCTGGGCTGGCCGCTGCTCGCCGACCGTGAGCCGGTGGCGCCGCAAGATGTCCTGTCCGTGCAGGCGAAGTTGCCGGGCGCGGTGTGGAGCACGGTGTGCGGGACGCGATTCGACGCTGTGGCGGTCCCTGCCGCAGTGGGCCGGGGGGCGGTCCTGGCTCTGAAGCGGGACGAGGACCAGGGGCGCACCGGTGCCGTGGTCCCGTGCCTGATCGCAGGCGCGGAGAGGATCTTCTTCGTGCGGGCCGGGACCGGCGTCACGGTCCCGGGTGCCCGGGTGCTGTCCGGGGAGCAGCTCGTGCCGGTGCCGCCGACGGGCGGGCTCCGCTGGGAGACGCCGCCGTGGGACGTCTCGACACGGCGTCCGGTGGTCCCGCCGGACGCCCGGGTGCTCGTGCGGCACCTCACTCTCCTCGCCGATCCGGCCATCCGCCACTAGCCCCGCTCCGGGACGCCCCCTGGCCCGCGTGACCTGCGGCCGCGCTGCTTCCCGAACCTCGCCCGCTTTCCGGAGGGACCGCCATGACCACCATGTCGACAACCGCAATCGTGTACGTCTGCGAGCCGGATGCCGCCGCGTCGATAGTGGCTGCCGACGACCTGGTCGGCGCTGCGGAGGCGCGGGGGATGACAGTCCGGGCGATGGTCGCCGACACCGCCGCTCGCAGGAGCCCGCTCGACGGCCGCCGTGGCTGGGCCTCCGTCGCACCCCTGCTGACGAGCGGTGACAGTACGCTCGTCGTCCGTTCCCGGGCCGATCTCGGCTGCAGCGAGGGCCGCCACGCCGCATCTCTGGGGCGGTTGTACGACAGCCGGGTGACGGCGCTGCGGCCCGAACCGTGGGAGGACCAGGACTGGATCCGGGAGTGGCGTGCTCCCGAGCCGTCTGCAACCTTGGCGGGTGCGCAGGGCGGCGGCCAATTCCCGGGGATGTGCTGCGCAGTCTTCCCGGCACTGGATGTCCACGTCACGCACGCCCGGCACCTGGCCCAGCGCTTTCTCGAACCGCTGCAAGAGGGCCTGGGCGAGGTTCTGCATTTTCACCTGCTGGTCGCCGTCTCGGAGCTCGTCACCAACGCGATCATCCACGGCTCCCGGCCTGGCGACCTGGTCACGCTGACGCTCGAACGCGGGCCCAACATGCTGTGCGTGGCGGTGGAGGACTCCTCCGCCGAACCGCCCTGCCTGCGGTCCCCCGGCCACGGAGACGACAGCGGCCGGGGCATGCGCCTGGTCACCGAAGTGACCAAACGCTGGGGCTACACCCGCTTCGCCTCCCGTCCCGGGAAGAGCGTCTGGATGCGGATCCCCCACTGCGGCCAGGCCCCAGCCGCGCCCACCCCCACCAGCGTCCTGTCGCCGCCGCCCGCGCGAGCCGCGGCGAACCACTGATCACGTTCCTCTGTAGGGAGCCCTCCGCATGTGCATGCCCGCCCTTCTCCCCGCCCGCTTACCCGTCACTCCGCCGCCGGCCCTCGTGCCGACAGCCAACTGGGCAGTTCGGCCGCTGCCCGCGCCGCCTGCGGTGGTACCGAGGGTGATGCCCCCCGGGGTGAAGCCGGCCGCCCGGTGGGCGCTGGCCCGCACCGCACGGATCCTCGACCCTGACCACCGCTTGTCCTGCACCCGGTGGGGAATCGCGCGGCGGCGCCGCGAACTCGCGCGCCATGTGCGCCGGCTGCTCCCGATCGCGGAACGAGGGCCGTTCGCCGAACGGGCGAGGGAGGTCGCAGAGCGTGCGGAGCTGCTGCTCGCCCGGTGCCGGCGGGGCCGGGGCCTGCGGGCGCTGATCGCGGTGGTGCGGTGCGCGGAGGAGATACGGGAGCTCGCGGTGCTGACGTATCCGGAGCCGGGCGTGCTGCGGTCCGCGTGCCGCCCGGCGGTCGCGGGTGGTGCACGGTGACCGGCGACGTGTGCGGGCACCAGCCCCGATGCCCGGCGGCGGACGCCCCGGACCGGGGTGCTGCTCAAACGGTGGCTGCCCAGGAGTCCCAGGGCTGGGCGGTCCGTTGCAACGGGGTCATTTGCTTCGACGACGGTGGATGCGTCCTCCCGAACGGCCCGGCTGAAGGCGCGCTGCGTGTTCCTCCCCGGTCGGTGGCCGCGGTATGAGGCGCCTGCCCGCGCCGCCGCCCCGGGCCTCTGTCCGCTACCGGGGTCGGCCGCCGTAGAAGCCACGGGCCGTACCGGCGCGGGGCCCGGACCCGTTCCGGTCCGGAGCCACCCCAGCCGTTGCCAGCACGGCCCTTTCACATGGGTCCGCCGTTCGTCCTGTCCCGCGCCTCCTTGAGGGTGGAGAAGCGGGCAAGGTGCCCGGCGGACGAGCATCCGCTCCCGGTGCTTGCGCACGGGCCCGCACATCCCGGCGCAAGCACCGGCCCGCCCTCTCTGATTCCCCACGCTGCTGACAGGCCGCGCGGGTCAACTTCGCCATTGAGCACCCCATTTAATAGCAATTGGAGTGGTTTCATGTCTGCAGCGTCCGGGGGGTGTCCGGGATCGTGCGGCAGGGGATGGATCCGCCGGCTCCTGTTCCGCTCCCTTCATGCGGCCCAGGGCCCGGTATGCGGCGGCGAGAACACCCGCCGTGCCACCGGCCGTGCGATTCCGCCGGGAAGCCCGGAGCCGGCTGCGGAGGTGGGAGACCTGTGGGAGGTCCGCCCGGTCGACCTGGCGGCGGCCCGCACCGCGTGCCGGCGTCTACCGGAGCGGCAGCCGCCGAGGCCGGGGATCACGGCGGATCTGACCGGCCGGGCGGAGGCCGCGAGGGCCTGGCGGGCCGACGCGCGGCAGGACGGCGACGGTCCCCAGCCCGCGCTGACGATGCTGACCACGTCTCACGTGCGGGCGCTGCGGCGGATCATCGAGGTCCACGGGTGGCCGGGGTTCGGCCTGGTCGGGGCCGAGGGGTCGCTGGCGGCGCTGGAGATCGCGCTGCTGTGCGGTGAGGCCACGTTCCTTCGAAGGCTGCTGCGGGTGATGGAGGTGCCGCTGAGGAACGGTGAAGCGGTGCCGGTGTTCCGGCTGCTGCTGCACGACCGGGCGTGCGTGCTGGAGGGGCAGCGCCAGTGGTACGGGACCCAGCAGCAGGTGCGTCCGCCCGGGGCGGGGGTGCTGTGGCCGGTGGAGGAACCCGGCCTGCTGGCCGTACGGCGTGCCGACGCGGGCTTCGAGCCCCTGGTCGGAGCCGTGTTCCATGAACCGGCCGCGCAGACGGCCGCCTGAACTCTCCGGGCCCTCGCGTCGTCCGATTCCTGCCTCCAGGCTTTCGGCCCGGGTTCTCGTTCGTACACATGTGTCCCGCCCGCAGGTGGGGCTGAGGAAGGATCGTCTCGCTCATGCACCCGCCCGACACGACGCGCCCGCCGACGCTGCTGGACGCGCTGTTGGACAAGTACAAGTGGACGCCGTACCGGGTGTTCCGGTCACAGTTCAAGGACGCCGGGCAGAAGGCCGCTCGGGAGCTGAAGAACCCCAGGTTGCGGGGTCTGGAGCTCACGGAGACCACCTACCGGCGCTGGCGGCAGGGGAAGCAGGAGCCCACCGGGGACTTCGCCAGCGTGCTGGAGTTCCTGTTCGGCGTCGACGTGACGACGCTGCTCCAGCCGGCGCCGGTGAACGTGGAGTACACCGCCCTGCGGGCTCCGCATCCACAAACACTGTCGGCCGCATACCAACTGGACCACAGGATGCCGACGTCCTCGTTGTTCCTGGCGGCGCCGCCCGGGGGCGGAGGGGTATGGCATCTGAACGGCGGAGACGGAGGCGTCTTCGACGGGACGCAGGTGGCGGCCGCCGCCTACGAGGCGCGGCCGGCCGCCGGTGGGGTGGTCGTCATCGGTGAGGAGGACTTGGAGCATGTGCGGGTGTTCACCCGTCCCGCGCGGCGGGCTCTGGTGTTCGCGTCGCTGGGCGGGCGGGGCCGGGACGCCTTCTACCTGATGGACAGCACGGCGGCGCGGGAGGCGACGGCGCTGCCGTTCGTCCGTGATCTGAAGGTCCCGGACGCCTACCGGCTCGATCACCTCACCTACGCGCTGATGTGGGCGGCGCTCTGCTTCGACGACTGGCTCCAGGCCGATGACGTGATGCTGGCCGGGGAACGGGAGCGGCTGGAGCGGGGCGCGGTGGTGCGGACGGGCTTCGCCCGGTCGGCGCTGCCGGGGTTGTCGTCGGCGGGCGCGGTGTGGCTCGGATCCCATGTGTGCGCGGTGCACGCCGAGCGGCACCTCGCGGGGAGCGGGGTGGTGCCGGTGCTGTGGTCGCAGTGCCGCAGCGGGCCGGAAGCGGCGGCGTGGCTGCTGTTGAAGGACCGGATGCGGGTGCTCGACCTGCTGCGGCCACCGGGCGGGTCCGGTCCGGGGCAGGTGGCGGTGTGTCTGCCGGAGAAGGCGGTGAAGGGCAGCGAACCGTACGAGCGGGTGCTGCTGCTGCTGTTCGCCGCGCTTCTGGAGTCGCGGGGGATCGCGATAGCAGTGTCGGACGACCCGGCCTACACAGCGATGGAGGAGGTGCTCGTGGTGGCGGAGCGTACGGCGGTGGTGGGGAACTGGATGCCGAGGGGGGACGGGATCTGCGCGGCCGCGACGGCGGAGGATCCGGCGCGGGTCGGCCTGTACGCGGGGGCGGTCGCCCACGCGCGGGCCCACAGCGTCATCGCGGCCAACGACAGCACGGGCCGACTGCGGCGCCTGGCCGAGTATCTGGAGCTGGACGGCGCGTGGCTCGCCGGGCGGTGCCGCGAACTGACCGCGACGGGCATCGGGGGGCTCGTTCGCACCCGCAGCCATCTCCTGCACACGGGCGGACTGGAGGCGTCCCTGGCCCGGCTCGGCGACCTCGAACCATGACGAACAGAGACCGTCGCGAAGCAGTCGCCGAGTGGGCTGTGACCGGTCGGATCGGCGTCGCCCCCGCGTCCCGGCGGGTCTCCCGGACGGCTGTCGGCCCAGCGCACGGGCCGTGCGGGGCCGTCGGGCCGGTGCGGGGCGACCGGGAATCGACCGCCCCGGGCCGTGGCGGCGATCGGACCGTTCCTGCTGTAGTGCCCCGACACCCCGGGCACCGTCCGCGTTTCGCGCTCACGGCGTGCTGCTCGTGTCTTCAGCCGTTCTCCCGTCACCTCTTGAGGCATGTGATGTTCCCTTCCTCCTGTCCGCTGGCCCTTGGTGGGCCGCCCGCTGCCGGTTCCGGGGGCCGGCATGGCTGAGCCGCGGACGCGCGCACGCCACCGCCGCACTGGCGACGCCCGCTCTGCGGCGATCACCCCCGCCGCGGTGTCGCTGGCCGGGACCATCGGCGCTGCCGGGCTGTCCCTGGCCGCCCCGCATCTTCTGCCTCCGGCGGCCGCGTGGACGCTGGTGTCGGGCCTGAGCGGGGCGGCACTGCTGACATCCTGGCGGCGGACCGCTTCCCCACCGCCCTCTCCCGCGCCCCCACCCCAGCAGGAACAGGAGCAGGAACAGGAGCGGGACACGGTCCGTCGTCTGCTGACCCTGGCCGAGCAGGGCCGCTGGGACGTGAGCCACTTGGCGGAACGAATCCAGCAGGGGGAGCAGCCGGCGTTGCCCCGGCCGCGTGTGCTGCCCGCCGGGCACGAGCCGCTCATCAAGCTGGAGCGGCAGATCATGCGCGGCCAGGACGAAGCCCGGGCGGTGATCGCGTCGGTGGCCCAGGACCGGAGGACCGCGGCGGCGGCCTCGGGCCAGCAGGTCGACATCCTGGTGCACATCGCCCGCCGTCTGGAGGGCTTGGTGCTGCGCGCGCTGGAACAGCTCGACCGGATCGAGCGGTCGGTCGAGGACCCGGACGAACTGACCCAGCTGTTCGCCCTCGACAACCTCGTCACCCTGCTGCGGCGCTCGATCGAGAACCTCGCGGTCCTCGGCGGGGGACACCCCCGTCAGATCCGCAACCCGGTCGAGATCCAGGAAGTCCTGCGCACCGCCATGGGGGAGACGGCCCAGTACGCCCGGATGAAGGTCACCTCCTGCCCGCCGGGCACCATCCCCGGATTCGCCATGGTCGAGATCGCGAACATGCTCGCCGAACTCCTGGAGAACGCTGCCGACTACTCCCGCCCCGACACGCGGGTGGAGATCCGGGCGCAGCGCGCCGAGGACGGCGGACTGGCCATCGAGATCGACGACCGGGCCCTGGCGATGGCCGAAGGCCAGCTCGAGCAGATGAACGACCTGCTCGCGCACCCGGAGAACGCCGACCTCGCCGGCCAGCTCCGCGAGGGCCGGACCGGGCTGATCGTCGTCGCGGTGATCGCCCACCGTCATGGTGCCACCGTGCACCTCGACTCCCGCACCGACGGGGCCGGGTACCGGGCCACGGTGACCCTGCCCCCGCGCCTGATCAAAAGCCCACCCCCGGACGACCCCGACGAGGGGTTGCGGGCCCCGGAGCCCGCAACGTCCGCTCCCGCGCCCATGTCCCACGCCGCAGTTCCGGAGCGGTCCGGGCCGCGTCCCTCACCGCCCGGCCCGGCCCCTCTGCCCGCCCGTACGCCGGGGCGCCGGCCGCTGCCGGTTCGCACCCGTACTGCGGCCCCGCCGCCCACCGCCACCCCCGAGGCCGCCCGCGTGCCAGGAGTCAGGCGGGGGCTCGCCGAGGCCGTCGCCGCGGCCGAGGTGCTGCGGGGCGCCGCTGTTTCCGTCCCACCGACCCGAGGAGAATCGCGATGACCGACGCCGGTCACGACAATCTGGCCTGGCTGCTCGAAGGGTTCGTCACCAGCGCCCCGGGCGCCGTGGCCGCCCTGGTCACCAGTAACGACGGGCTCCCCCTGCAGATGCACGGGCTCGCCCAGGAGGCTGCCGAGCGCATCAGTGCCATCGTCAGTGGTGTCGCCTCCCTGGGGCGCGGGCTCGACCGGATCCCCGGCCTGGACCTGCCCGGCGGCGGCGGCCTCGAACAGGTGATCCTGTGCCACGGCAGCGCCCTTCTCCTGATCGGCCGCGCGGGCGATCAGGCGCTTTTGTCGGCCCTGGCCCGCCCCGACGCCGACATGTCCGCCATCGCTTACCAGATGGAACAGCTCGCCGCCCGGCTTCCCCAGCACCTGGGCACCAGCGTCCGGCAGACCAAGGCCGGATGAAGGGCCGCCCGGACAGCCGGCCCTGGGTCGAGCAGGACGCCGTGACCCCGCGGCCATACTCCCTGACCCAGGGCCGCACCAGCGCCCCCGCGGGGCTCGGCCGCGACAGCCTCGTCATCGCCAACCCCGACCTCCACCCCGGAGGCGGCCTGCAGAGCGAGCACACCCGGCTGCTCGGCCTGTGCCGGGAACTGCCGATGCCGGTGGCCGAGCTGTCCGGGCGTCTGGACCTGCCGGTCCAGACGGTGAAGATTCTTGTCGGCGATCTCCTTGATGTCCGGCTCCTCATCCACCTATCCGCCCGGCAGACCCCCGCGGTCGCCGTCGAGATCAGCCTCATGGAGCGCGTCCTTGCCGGCCTCGAACGTTTCTGATGCGGCCTATGGCATCTACGACATGGTCCCCGTCCGCCTGGTGGTCGCCGGCCCGTTCGGCGTCGGGAAGACCACCTTCGTCCGCGCGGTCAGCGAGTTCGAGCCCCTGCGCACCGAGGAGTACCTGACCGCCGCCGGCGAAGGGATCGACCACCTGCGCGGACCCGAACCCAAGACCACCACCACCGTCGCCATGGACTTCGGACGCATCACCCTCGCCGACCAGGGCCTCATCCTGCTCCTGTACGGGACGCCGGGACAGGAGAGGTTCCGGTTCCTGTGGAAAGACCTCGCCGACGGTGCGCTCGGTGCCGTGGTCCTGATCGACACCCGTGACTTCGAGGCCGGCTTCGACGCGGTCGCCTTCTTCGAGGACCGCCGCCTGCCGTTCGTCGTCGCGGTCAACGAGTTCGAGAACGCCGACCGCTACACCCCCGACGAGATCCACCACGCCCTGCAACTGGGCCCCGATGTCCCGGTCCTGCTGTGCGACGCCCGCCACCGCACCTCCGCCCACCACGTGCTGATCACCCTCGTCCGCCACACCCTCACCCGCGCCCGCGCCCTGTAAAACCACCCTCTCCGGGAGCCCCTGTTGCTGTTCGACCCACGCACCGGCCTGAACCAGATCCGTGCCTTGCTCGACGCCACACCGCTGCGCATGGCCCGGCTCAAGGCCCTCGGCCTCACCGAGCCGACCCCGGCCGCCCTGACCGCGTTCGACGCGTTCGCCACCGACGTCGCCGAGCGCACCGGCATGCTCGTCTCGATGCTCAACCTCATCGGTGACGAGCAGCGGTTCGTCGGCCTCCACGCACCCAATCACACACCCGACGGCCGGCCGTTCCCGGCGGTGGGCCGCACCATGCCCCTCGACCACGGCTACTGCTCCCTGGTCGTGGACCGCGGCAAGTCGCTCACCCTCCCCGACGTCTGCGTCAATCCGCGCCTCGCGTTCAACGAGGCCGCGAACCGCATCGGCGTCCGCTCCTACGTCGGCGCCCCCGTGACGGAGCCGGACACCGGGATGGTCCTGGGCACCGTGTGCGCGATCGACATCGAGGCGAGGCCCCCCGAGGACGGCCGCCCTCTGTGGCACGCGATCATGAAAGCCGCCGGGGAAGCCCAGGAACTCCTTATGGACCACACCCGCCCGGCGCAGCCCGGCGACCGGCCCCCGGACATCCCCCACCACGACCCGGGCCGGGGCGAGACACCCTCGCATCCCGACGGATCAGGCCGGTACGGCGGCTTCCTCCTCGGTCCGCCGGTGCCCCTCGAGCCGGACAGCCGGTGAGAACCGCCCCGACCATGGCTCGCCCCCCAGTCCCATGGACATCTGGGCGAGCCGAAGGCGCTGCACGTCGGACGTACCGGCCGGGGCGAAGAGGTGCAGCGCATCGCGCAGATACCGCCCGACCTCCCGGGAGGTGAACAGGCCCGCCGCCGCCTGGATCTCCAGCGCCTCCCGCGCCGAGTCGACCGCCGAGTCGACGCCCACGAGCTTGGCGTTCATCAGCTCCGCGTCGCACGCCAGGCCCCGGTCCAGCAGATGCACCGCGTGGTAGGCGGCCAGACGGGCGGTCATCAGCCGGGAGGTGATCCGCCCGATCCGGTCACGGACCACCGGCTGATGGTGCAGCGGCTTGCCGTACCGTTCACGCTCCGCGCAGAACGCCACGGTCTCCTCCAGGATCGCCTGGTGGACCCCCAGCGCCACGGCGGTCAAGTTTGGCCTCCCGTACAAGATGCTGGACGAGTAGGCCACCGACAGTCCGTCGCCCTCCCGCCCGATCCGGTTCTCCACCGGAACGCGGCACCCGGTGAAGACCAGCTCGCCAAAGCTGAACCCGTGCAGCCCGAGCGCGCTCTCCTGCCCGGCCACGGCGAACCCGTCCCGGCCGCTCTCCACCAGGAACGCGGTCAGGCCGCGCGAGCCCGGCCCGGTCCGGGCCACCACCCCGTGCACATCGCCGACATGCGAGTTGCCCACATACACCTTCCGGCCGGTCAGGACGTAGCTGTCCCCGTCCCGGACCGCGGTGGCCCGCATCCCGGCGACATGCCCACCCGACTCATGCTCGGTCACCGCGATCGTCGGCAGCACCTCACCGGACGCGACCCTGGGCAGCCACCGGCGCTTCTGCTCCTCGGTCCCGAAGTGCACCAGCTTGGCGACCCCCAGCTGCGACGCCTGGACCATGGCCCCCATCGCCCCGCTCACCCGCGCCAGCTCCTCGACGATGACGGTCTTCGCCACATGCCCCGCACCCATCCCGCCGTACTCCTGGGGGATCGTCACGCCCAGCCAGCCCTGTTCGGCGATCCGCCGTGACAGACCATGGTGCACCCGGCGCTCCGCTTCCATCTCCGCTATCAGCGGCCGTACTTCCGTCTCGGCGAAGTCCCGCACCCGCTCTCTCAGAGTCCGGTGCCGCTTGGTGAGAAAGTAGGCGTCCATCCATCACTCCCCAACTTGTTTCGTGGCCGCCCTCCGCCCACCTCTGCCCCCGCAAGACGGAGAGCGCAGCGAGGCCGACGCCGGCGGCCCGTTCCCGGGCGAGCACACCGTGCCCCGGGGCCACCCATCGCCGCACCACCTGCCAGCGGTCGATTCCCCGTCGTTCCCGGCCGCCCCGGGCCCGCCGGGCAGCCACCGCACCTGCACGGGGCTTCCGCCGGATGCCCGGACGACCGGGAAACGACCGGACACGGCAGTGGCGCCGACCGCCCCACCACAGGCACAGTGACGCTCCGGCCCGGCGGCGACCCCGTCACCCCCGTACGGGAACGCACCCCCGGGAGGTGCGCGCCGCCGGGCCTCCCAGGGCGCCCCGCGCCCGCTCGCGCCTTCCTCTCCTCATCTCACCGGCTCTTGGAGCCCCTCGTGTCCCTTGCCGCCCCCTGCCCCCAGACTGTCCGTGAACTGCCCGCGCCCCCCGGCCTTGACCTCGCGGCCACACTCCTGCTGCGGCAGCTCACCGCCGGAATGCCCGCCCCGGACATCGCCCAGGGGCTCGGCGTCGCGGCCGTGACGATCAACGGCCGGATCAGCGCGCTGGCCCGTCTCAAGGACGACTTCACCGCCCGGGGCCGCGCCCAGCTCGCCGCAGCCGCCCTGCCGACCGACAGCGTCGACTGCGCCGCCGCGGACGACCGGTTCCCCGCTCTGCCCCTGTCCGTCTTCACCGCCGGGTATCCGGCCGCCGACCGCGGGAGACAGCCGTGACCCCGACCCCACCGGCCACCGTCCCTCTATCGGGGTGCGCCCAGGACACGGGTCCCGGGCTCCTCGGCGCCGCCTGGGACAGCACCACCCCGGCCCAGGTCCGCACCGGACAGCACGCGGAAGCCGTCCATCTGCCCACCGCGATCACCGGCCCGCTCCTCGACGAGCTCGCCCGCCAGCACGCCCGGCCGGGTGCGATCTGGGCCGAAGGCGACGATCTGTACGTGCTGGTCCCCACCGGTCCGGAGCAGACCATCTGGCCCGAGCCGGGCCGTCGCATCAGCGGCCCCTGGCTCACCCTCCCCGCACACCCCGCACACCCTCAGAGCGATCGCCTGCGATGGATCAGCCACTCCGACACCGGCCCCGTCCTCACCGACCCGGCCGTACTGCACGCCACCCTCCGCGCCCTTGCCACCACCGGCAGTTCCGCCGCCGCCGGACGCATCGAACCGGAGGAGAGACCCGAGGCCGCCGCCATCCGCGAGGCATGAAAGAGAAGCGGCATCACCGTCGTCCCGGACAGAACCCGCGACTCCGTCACCACCGGCTCATGAGCCGGCCTCTGTCCCCCGCCCGCGCCTGAGCCCCGGACACGAACATGACGCACCCTCACGACCCCACCATCCCGCCGCCCCACCGGCCCGCCGCCAGCACCGCCCGCCTCTACGCCGCCTACCAGGGCGGCGGAGAGGAACGGGCCGCGTACGACATCGACCGCGACATCGCCGCGCGCGTGGCCGAGCTCGGCCTCAAACCGACGGTGATCGCCCGGCAGAACCGCCTCTTCCACAACCGCGCGGTGACATTCGCCGCCGCCGAGCTGGGAATCAGCCAGTTCCTCGACATCGGCTGCGGACTGCCGTCGGATTCCGGGATCCACACCCACACCCTCGCCGAAGCACACCACCCGGACACCTCACAGGTGCTGTACGTCGACCGAGATCCGATGGTCCGCGCGCCCGCCGAGGCCCTGATGCGCGGGAGCCGGGACGGCTCCACCCGTGTGCTGGAGGCGGACGTGCGCGACCCGGACCGCATCCTCGACCAGGCGCGGGAGTTCCTCGACTTCCAGCAGCCCGTCGCCCTGCTGCTGATCGCGGTCGTGCACTTCCTCGCCGACTCCGACGAGCCGCACGCCACGGTCCGGTATCTGACGGACGCGCTTCCGCCCGGCAGTGCCCTGGTTTTCTCCCACGTCACCGACGCCTTCGCGCCCGACATCATGCGCGCGGCCGAGGACCTGCTCCGCGGCGAAAAGGTCCTCGCGCGCACTCGTAGCCACGAGAGCATCAGCCGCTTCTTCGACGGGCTCACCCCCGTGGAGCCGGGTCTGGTACCGGTGCACCGCTGGCACCAGAGCGACGCGGAGACCCTGGGCATCCCCGACTCCGACGTCCACACCTACGCCGGTATCGCCCTGACCTGAAACCCGCACCGCCACCACTGGAGAGAGGGGCTCATGCCCGCCCGCCGAAGCCACCACGAATCAGGGCTCCAGACCACACTCCTGTCCGACACGGAGCGCTCCGTCCTCGAACACCGAGCGCAGGGCCGGACCAAAGCGGAGACCGCCGCCGCGCTGGGGATCGCCGAGAGCACCGTGTCCGGCCACGTCTCCAGGGCAGCCGGGAAGCTGGTCACCTCCGGAGCCCCCGCGACCCTGAACGCCGCCTACCGCACCGGCCAGATCACGCTTCCCGATGCGGTCACCGGCATGGAGTTCAGCGACGACGAGCGCCGCCTGTGGCAGGAAGCCGCAACCCGGAACACGAACATCGAGATCGCCCGGGCCCTGAAACTCGACCCCGGCCAGGTGGGCTCGGCCCTGCGGGACCTGATGCGGCGCACCGGAGCCCGCGACCGGGTCCACCTCGTGATGCTCGCCTACGCCCACCGCATCCTCCACCCCGACTTCGGATCCGGGTCGGGCGCTGCCTGACCCTCCGACCAGCAGACCGCACCACGGAAGAAGAGCAGGAAGACGTGATGGAGCTGTTCCGTACGCGCCGTGCCGGGGGCCCGTCCGCGCCCGGAGGCGGGCGCCGGTTCGACGGCGGCGAGGTGGACGCGGCCGGAGCGGCCGTCGCCCGCGCGCTGCGGCACCGGGGCCTGTCCCCGGTGCTCGCCACGGGAGCCGTGATCGCGGTCGCGATCCCGGACACCCTCCCCACCATCCTCGCCGGCGTCCCGGCGATCCCTCTTCCCAGACCGGGCGAGGGCACCGCACGCGCGCTGGAGCAGGCACTCCTGCTCCACGACATCCGCGCCCGGGTCACCGTGATCGAGCTGCCCGCAGGCCCCGCCCCGCAGATCACGTTCACCGGCCCGGTGGATGCCCACACCTTCGCCCAGCTCGTCCTGCGGGAACTGCCCGCCGACCAGCGCGCGGCCGAACGGCTGCGCCACGTCCTGCAAGCTGCCGGGATCACCACCATCGCGCCGACCGCGGTCCTGGGCGTGGTCACCATCGGCACGATCGCCATCCCGCACGCGCTCCTCCTGCTGCGGCTGCTCGGCGGCCGCACGAAAGGCCTGCCCGATCACCCCTGGCAGCGCGCCACCGTCCTGGCGACCTGGCTCACCTCCGCGCTGACGACCGAGCTGCCCGCCGGACCCGCGATCCGGGTGTACGCCCAGCCCGAAGGCGTCGACTGCTCCTGCGAGCCGAGCATCGCCCTCGGCGAGGTCATGCCCGAACGGGCCGTACAGCTCGCCGACACCATCAAAACAGCGACCTCCCGCCTGCTGCTGCCCACCGTCCGGGCGGAGGCACTCTCATGATCAAAAGCCCCAGCCGTACGCCTCATCCCCGCCCCGACGGCGCAGCCCCGGCCCGGGTGCCGGAGCCCGGGCCGGTCGAACTGGCCGTACTCCGGGACAGTGCGGCGGGACGGACGCTCTGGGAATCAGCGAGAACACTCCAGGTCTCGTACTGGGACGCCCGCGACGCCCGTCACCGCGCCGTTCACACGCTCTGTCCCGGCCTGGCCCCGCCCGACACCACCGACGTGGCCGCGCTCCCGCTGATCCGCCCCGTGACCGTGGCCGTGACGCGCGGCCTGATCACGGCCGACCACGTTCCCGCGCCGGCGGGCGGGCCCTGGACACCCACCGGCGCGCACCAGGCGGCGGGACGCGCGGTCCTCAGCGACCTCACCAACCTTCAGGCCGCACAACAAGGGACGTATCCGCTTTCCGTGCTCGAAGCGGCGCTGAGCGACCTGTGGCAGCGGGCGGCCTCCCTTACCCGCGCGCACCTCGCGGCCGTACTGCTGCTGCACACCCCCATCGGCACCCCGCCGTGGACCGGCGCGCCGTGAGGACAACCAGCACCACGCCCCAGGCCGGGATACCGGCCCTCACGGCCACGGCCACGCCGTCCGGACCCGCCCCCGCTTCCTCAGGACTTCGCATGACCACGCCAACCGTCCGAGCCGCCGCGTGAACACCACCGCCCCCGCCGCTGGCCTGATTCTCAGCAGCCCTGTGCGCACCGCGATCCGTGCCGACCTGTCCCGGGCCGGACAGTTGCCCGTGCCCGAGAGCAGGACGGCGGCTGCCCTCGCCCGGGACGCCGCCGAACTGCACCGGCGCCTGCGGCACTGGATGCCGACCGCGGAGGCCTGCCGCCGGGCCGAGGACACTTCCCCGTCGGCGCGAGCCCGGTGGGACGAGCTCCTGCACACCGCCAGCCAGCCACTCAGCCCCGCGCCGTCCATCGAGTACGCCATCGGCCTCAGTGTCACGCTGCGGGAGATGCTGCGCGGCGTCCTGCGCGCCGCCGGCCCCGGCCCCTCCATCGCCGAGGTGACCGAGCACCTCACCGAGAGCATCGCCACCGCCGTCTACCTCCCGGGATCGGCGGTGTCACCCGACCGGATCGCCGCCCAGCTCGACTGCCCCAGCGAGCGGGTGAGGCACGTGCTAACCGACCTGACGGCCCGCGGCGCCCTGCACGCCCGAGGGGCGCGGCTCGTCATCACCACGACCGACCACCAGCACACCGAGCAGGCCCGCTATGTCGCCGGACAGCTCCGCGCGCAGATCGGCGCCGGCCTCCACCCGCCCGGCACCGGTCTCCCGGCGGCGTCAAGCCTGGCCCGCCGCTTCGTCTGCCAACAGCCCGTCATCGTCCGGGCTCTGGCGCTCCTGTCCGCCGATGGCCTGATCCGCGTCCCGCCCGCCGGCCGGGCCACCGTCCTCGACACCGCGCGGAACCTGCCGCCCGCACGGCGGGCCGCCCGGCTCGCCCGCAAGATCCCTGCGCCCGCCGACGAGGCGATCGACCCGCTGCTGCGCGACGTCCACCGGCAGTGGATCCGCCGCGCGACCGTGCCTCCCGCGGAACTGACCCACCAGTGGGGTCAGCTGCGCGCGCTCGCCCACGCCCAGACGCGCCGCAACAGCTGGGCGCCGGACACCGTTCCCGCGCACCGGCTGCTTGCACAGCTGGCCGCCGCCCCGCTGCCGAAGTCGGCGTGGCTGCGCCCGTGGCATCTGGCTGTCCTCGCCGCCGCCCTGCGCGCCGTGCTGCCTGCCCGGCAGCACGCGACCGTGGCGATCTCCGTCCGCCTCGGCCCGACCCGCACTCCTGGAGCCCCGTCATGAGCACCGCAATCGCTGCCGACGCCGGCGGTCCCGGGCTGGCCGAGTCCGTCCCCGTCGTCGTCGCCGTCATCAGCCGTGACCGCCGGACCCTGGTGATCCGGCCGCGCACCGACGCCGGCGGGCCGCGCTGGCGATTCCCGGGCGGGAAGGCCGAGCCCGGCGAATCCCCGGAGGAAACCGCTGTCCGCGAGACGCGGGAAGAGACCGGGCTCACCGTCGCCGCCAGCGCGCGTCTCGGCGCGCGGGTCCATCCCGACACGGGCCGGCACATCGTCTACATCGCCTGCACCCCCGTCAGCGGCATCGCCCACGTCGCCTCCCGGCGGGAGATCGCCGAGGTCGCGTGGATAGTCCGGACCCCGGCCGCCCTGGACGCGTACCTGCCCGACCTCTACGAGCCCGTGCGTCAGCACCTCGCCGGCGCCGCATAGCCGCCACCACCCCGCCCGAAGCTCCGTTCACGGTACGAAGGAACGATCACATGCCGATGACCATCGCACCCGGCACCGCCCCGGCGACCCTCCACGGTCGACGCGATCGCATGAATCGCGGCCTCGAAGAGCGCATACCCGTCGGCAGCGGGGCCGTACTCCTGTATGTCCGCACCCACCCTGGCCGTAGCCCAGCAGGGCCATTTCGCCGAGCTCCGCGGACCGCTCCGGATGGACGGTCGCCGGTCGCGAGAGCGACGACTGCGACACCACCGATCCGGTCCGGCCTGGCTGGGCGCGCCGTCAAGGCGATCACCGACGGCTGGACCCACGCCGTCGCTGTGGTCAGCCAGCCCACGATCACCGCCCACCCCGGCCTCTACGAGCGGGAACTCGCCCGCGTTCAGAACGCGACCGGCGGGCTCTACCTCATCCGTCCCGAAACCCACCTCTGACCCCCGGAACCTCTGAGGACCCTCTGATGCCTGCCACCAGCACCACCCCGCACACTCCCGCGGCCGGGGACCCCGTATGACACCCGGCTCCCAGAACGACGACCCCGGCGCGGAGACGACTGTGATGGACGGCAGCGCCACGATGTCCAGCCGCATGCTCTGCGGGAACGGCGTCGTCACCGTCTCCGGGGAGCTCGACGTCTACACCGCTCCCGCTTTCCGAGACCGGCTTGCCGAGGCCGCCGCCAGGTCGGAAGCCGACGTGGTCTGCGACCTGAGCACCGTGTCCTACTTCGACTCCACCACGATCGGCGTTCTCGTCGGCGCGCTCAAGAACGTGTGCACCCGGCCCGGTCAGCGGCAGCTGCGAGTGGTCGCCCCCACCGACCCTGTGCGCAAGGTGCTGCAACTCACCGGACTCGACCAAGTCATCCCTGTGTACGCGACGGTCGCCGACGCCCTCGCAGCCCGCGCGCCCGCCCAACCTCAGGTGAAGGACACCTCCCCGTGAATCGCCCTACCCCGTCCCGCTCCGCCGCCCCGGAGGGTCCCGCCGGCCCGGGCAGGGCCTGGCCCGTCCCCGAACCGCTCACCCACACCGAGGCGGTGACCGCCTTCCGCCGCCCTCCCCCACGCGCCGTCATCGAAGCGGTCCGCGACCTCACCGAAGCTCTCACCGCGCACCAACTGCAGCCGTTCTCGCACACTCCGCGGGACGGGCACGTGTGCACGATGGCCATCACCGATTTCCGTACCTACACGCTCGCCGGGGTCGACGTCGGCGGCAAGTGCACCGACGAGTCGGCGCAGGCCCTCAAGCAGGGCCTGCGCAGGCACGGCATCGCCGCTCAGGTCACCCGCGTCACCGGCCCGCTGATCTCGCTGCCCACGCTCGACGACGTACACCGCATGACCGACCTGGTGTGGCGCGACTTGCCCGACACCTATCGGACGGCCCACCGGCTGCGCCGGATCCTGGAGGCGATGGACGACAGGAGCGGCGGCCTGGGCGACTTCCTGCGCCCGCGCGTCGTCGGCGACGCGGTCGAGATCGGTGACCTGACGGTGACGCAGGCCCTCCTGCTCGTAAGGCTGCTCGGCGGGACCGTCCCGCGCGCGACCAGGGCCCGCTGCACCTGCCCCTATCTGGGGAAGGTCGCCCGGCTTCTGAGGGGCCGGCTGCGGACGGTGCTGCCCGGCGTCGCCGTCGTCCCCAAACCGATATGCGGCAGCGACGCGGACGGGCACCGGATCACGGTCGGCGCCGCGCCGATTGACCGCATCCGGGCCCTGAACGAGCGGATCGAAACCGCCGTGGACGCGTACACGCGTGTCCGGCCCGGCCGCCGGAGGGCGTCATGACCCGCATGGAAGCGGCCTTGACTCTGACTGCTCCGGCCCGGAGCGGCACCACGGTCGCGATGCCCGGTCCCGCCGCCACGGGGTACCGCCGCGCGCTCGTCTACGCCAGCGGCGCAGGGAGCCTGCACCGACTGTCCGTTCTCACCCGAGCGGCCGTCTCCAGCGGTCACCACATCCTCGCCGCGAGCGCAGACGCCCCGGGTGAACCGGTGCGCAAGCGCCCGGGGATGCGGCAACTGGCCGGCTTCCTCCCCAGCACCGACGTCCTCCTCATCTCCTCCGAAGCCGATATCGGCGACGGCAGCAGTGAACGCTCACGGATCAGGCACTGGCTCGCCCGGCATCACGTCGCCGTCCGCGTCCTGCCGCCGTCACCCCCGCAGGCATCGCCCGCCACGGTCCCGGACGGTACCGTCCCGCAGCGGATGTGCCACACGGTCATCCCGGCCGAGCACGCCCGCGTCCCCGCGCTGCTGACGCTGACCCGCGACTTCCTCGACTGGGCGACGCCCGCGGACACGGCACCTCCCGGCGGACTCATACCGGCCCTGAACGCGCTGGTCACTCACTGCATCACGGGTCTGCACCACCACACCGGAGCCTGCCCCCGGCTCAGCGTCACGGTGAACCGCCTTCCGGCCGGCGTGCTGGTCACCGTGGCCGACCCCGGCACCCTGCCGCTCGACCCCCGCCGTCCCCTCACTCTTCCCCACGCCGTGGCGTGGGGAAGCAGGACACGGCCGGGCACCGGCCGCCGCACCTGGATGCGCATCCCCCTCACGGAAACGCAATCGCCCCCGGGCCGCGAGCAACGCGAGCCCTCCTCGTCCCCCCGGCACTGACCGGCCTCCCCCTTCCTCCCAGAAAGAGCACCACGACACATGGCATCACTGATCGAGGACTACGCACTCGTCGGCGATATGCGCACCGCCGCCCTCATATCCCGGACAGGGGCGGTCGACTGGCTGTGCCCGGGGCGGTTCGACGCGCCGGCTGTCTTCGCCGGGCTCCTCGGCGGTCCCGAGCACGGCAGCTGGACCCTGGGGCCCTCCCCCGCGCCGGGCACCCCTCCCCCGCCGGCGACACGGCGCCGCTACCTGGGGAACTCCCTGGTCCTGGAGTCCGAGTGGACCACGGCGACCGGAGTCGTGCGGGTGACCGACTTCATGACCAGGGCAGACCCCGGCCGGCCGGGGCAGCTCGTGCGGATCGCCGAAGGCATCCGGGGGCGGGTGCCCATGCGGTCCGAGCTGACAGCACGGTACGGGTACGGCACCACCAGGCCCCGGGTCCGGGCCGAGGGCGACCGGACGGTGCTGACCGCCGGGCCGGACGCTTTGTGGCTGGACGCCCAGCCCCCCACGTTCCACAACGACGGCAGCATGCTCTCCGAGTTCGCCATCGCCGCAGGCCAGCGGCTGTCCTTCACCCTGACCTGGCAGCCGTCCCACCACGCTCCGCCGCCGGTGCCCGACACCGAGACAGTGCTGGCCGCGACGCTGGCGTTCTGGCGGACCTGGTCCGCCCGCTGCACCTACACGGGCCCCGGCCGTGACGCGGTGATCCGCTCGCTGATCACCCTCAAGGCGCTGACCTACGAGCCCACCGGTGCCGTCGTCGCCGCCCCCACCACGTCGCTGCCGGAGGAGATCGGCGGCGTACGGAATTGGGACTACCGCTACACCTGGCTGCGGGACTCCGCGTTCACCGTCGGCGCGCTCGCCCGCAACGGGTACGTGGACGAGGCCCGGGCCTGGCGGCGGTGGCTGCTGGCGGCGATCGGCCACGACACCGAGAACGTGCAGATCATGTACGGCATCGACGGAAAGCGGGACCTCGCCGAGACCGAACTGCCGCACCTGCCCGGGTACGAGGCCTCCCGGCCCGTACGGGTCGGCAACGCGGCCGCGGGCCAGCTGCAGCTCGACGTCGTCGGTGAGGTGATCGACGCCCTGCACACCGCCCGCGCGAACGGGCTGGAGCACTGCTCCGAGGCGGCCGCGCTGCAGGTACGCCTGGTGAGGGTGCTGGAAAAGCTGTGGCAGCGGCCGGACGAGGGGATCTGGGAGGTCCGCGGACCGAGGCGGCACTTCGTGCACTCCAAGGTGATGGTGTGGGTCGCCCTCGACCGCACGATCCGGCTCATCGAGGCCGGGGAGGCCAGCGGCCCGGTGGAGCGGTGGCGGACGCTGCGCGACGAGATCCACCGCGAGGTCTGCGAGAAGGGCTTCGACACCGTCCGGAACACCTTCACCCAGTCCTACGGCTCCACCGGGCTGGACGCCGCTCTCCTCCAGATCCCCTCCGTGGGGTTCCTGCCCCCCAACGACCCGAGGGTCCTGGGCACCATCACTGCCGTCCAGCACGAGCTCACCACCGGCGACGGGTTCCTCCTGCGCTACACCACCTCCGGCGACCGCGTGGGGGGCGACGGACTCCCGGGCGACGAGGGCGCGTTCCTCGCCTGCTCGTTCTGGCTGGTCGAAGCCCTCGCGATGACCGGCCGCCAGGACGCCGCGGGCACCCTGTTCGACCGGCTCCTCGGTCTCGGCAGCGACCTCGGACTCCTTGCCGAGGAATGGGACCCCGCAGCCAAACGGCAGCTCGGGAACTACCCGCAGGGCCTCTCCCACTGGGCCGCTCTGGACGCGGCGCGGCGGCTCGCCGCCGGGGCCTGCCCCCGGATCCCCGCCCCCAGGTCCGCCGAGAGCGCGCCGCTGGCGGTGGCCGCCCCGTGAAGCGAATCCCATCCGGCAGGCTCCCGCGCCCGGTGCGGCGCTGCGCGGGAGCTGATCGCTGATGGGCAGCCGGCCTCGCGTGCGCGGGATACGGAGCAGGCCGCTGCGGCGGATCGCGCGCCGCGCGCTCGCCCAGCGATTCGTCCTCGACAGGGCCAACTCCGGCCACCTGCGGCTCACCTGCCCCACCTGCTCGCGGTGGGTGACGTTCTCCGCCTCGCTGCGGGAGCGAGACCACCGGGCGCACCTCAACATCCGGGCGATGCTGCGGGCCCACGGCTTCACCGACAGCACCGGCGCCCCGCTGCCCGGACCGGATGCCTGCCGTGTCCGCGCGGTGCCGGCCACGGGCCGGGCGGCCCGGTGACCCGCCTGCAGACGGCGCCGGTCCTGCCGCTGCACGGGAACCGGCCGCCCGCCGCGCTGCTTCTCGGGGCGTGGCTGCGCCATCGCCGCCTGTCCGCCGGCATCGGCCCGGCCCAGGCGGCCTGCGGCCTTGCCCGCGGGATCGGGCAGCTGGAGAGGATCGAGCTGGGCCACACCCCGGTGTCCATCCAGCGGGCGCTCGCGCTGGCCGCCCGGTGCGGGATCACGAGCGAGAGGGAACACCGGGTCGTCGCCGCTCTGGCCGGACACTGCGGAGCAGTGGTGTCCGACGACGACCCGGGGGCGGCCGAACGCCTCACCGCGCTGGAGGGGATGGCGGTCCGGGCCGAGATCGTCGCCCCCGGCATGGTGTGGCCTTCCCCGATCGCTGGCGGCGACCGCGCCGGCCCGGCAGGCCGCGGCCGTCTTCCGCGGCCGTGGCCCGCCGGCCGGGTCACCCTGGTACTCGCGGACCTGCTCCTGGAACGGTCACCGCACTGCCCCCGGCAGACGGCCCACCGGCTGGCCGTGCTCGCCGCCCGGGCCGAAGCCGATGTGGTGGATGTGCGGATCGCGCCGGTGCGCGCCCTCGAACTGGGTCTGCTGGGGCGGGCGCTGGGGGCTCTGGGCTCGCGCCTCACCCTGCCCGGCAGCCGAACCGTGTATGTGACGGAGGCGCACGCGCCGGTCTACCGGGCACCCGACCCGGTGCTGCGCGAGGCCGTCGACGGCGTCCTGGCGGTGACCGCCGGCGGCCGGGACGCCGTCGGGGCCCTGCGCACAGCCGCCCAGCTGCACGCGGCCACCCAGTGTCAGTGGGCCACCACGGAGGGCCCGGCGGGCTGCGGCTGCCCGGCGGCACCGGTCGGCGCGCTGGACGGGAGGGCGGCCGGTGAGGTGTTCGCGGTGGTCCGCCGTGGGGAGGACGTGCTGGCGGTTCGCGGTGCGGACGGGCTGCTGCGGCTGCCGTCGGCGGAGATCTGCGGCCGGGAGAGCGTCTCCCAGACCGCGGTCCGGGCCGTGTTCGACCGGACCGGGTACGCCGCCGTCGCCACCGTCCACCTCAGCAGCCCAGCGCACGCGGCCGGTTATGTCCTGTGCGCCGTGCCCGGCCCGCAGCACGAGCCCGGCCCTCCCGGAGTGTGGGCCCGCGCGGACCGAGTGCCGGGCCTGCCGCCCGTTCCCTCCCCAATCCCGTACGACCACCACGAAGCAGGAGACAGGACATGAGCGAGGGCACGGCGACACAACTCACGTTCGGCGCGTACAACCTCCTGGTGGGCGGCGTCGACGGCGACAACGAGGAGCGCCGGCTGGCGCAGCTCGACTGGATGTCCTCCTGGAGTCCGGATTGCTTGTGGGTCACCGAGGCCACGGGCTGGCACCGGGACGACGGTGCCCGGTTCGAGGAGCTCGCCGAGCGGACGGGCCTGGCCTTCCTTCCGCCGATCGCCACGCATGTGGGCGACGGCTACAACCAGTCCGTCCTGTACTACCGGGCCGATCTAATGCATGTGGTCCGGAGCGGCCCCGGTGCGGTCGGCTCCTTCCACCACGGGTGGATGCGGGCCCAGTTCGACGTCGACGGGACGCCGTTTCTGTTCCTGGGCACCCATCTCGCCTACGCCTCCGGCGCCGCCCGGCTGGCCGAGGCCCATCACCTCGCCGACTACGGAAGCCGCTTCGGCTCGTGGCCGGAGGACGGCGTGCTGCTCGGGGACATGAACTGCGCCGACGACACCGACCTGAAGCCCGACGAGTGGGGCGCGATTCCGCTCAATCTCCAGCACCGCTACCGCCCCGTCCTCGCCGACGGGACCTTCGGTGACGACTACGACCGCAGCCCCCGGCGTCTCCTGCTGAACTCCGGCTGGCGGGACCCCCAGGGCGATGTGCCCGCCGTGCGCGAACCGACGACCGGCTACTGGTACGACAACGAACAGGTCCCGATGCGCCTCGACCAGGCGTTCGTCACCGGGGACCGGGTCGAGGTCGTGGACTACCGCACCCACGTCGATCCGGAGCTGGACCGGCTGTCCGACCACCGGCCCATCGAACTCGTCATCCGCCTGCACCCCGCCGCGACGCCCACCGCGGCGTGACCGCCCACCGGTGCGGGGCACGAGCACGCCGGTCCCACGGGACACCGGCCCTGGTGATCGCCGCCCCGGCTGCCCTCGACCGACGATCGCATGAGGAGACGCACAGCCCATGACCACGACGACCCGCAAGACGCTCACGCTGCTGTTCCTCAACCTGGAGCACGACGGCGGCCGGGAGATCGCGCCCGGAGGCTTCCCGGACAGGTGGCTGCGGGCTCACCAGGAGATTCTGGTCCCGCGCCAGCCGGATCTGCTGGCCCGCGCGGAGATGACGTACTCCCAGACCCGCCCGGGCGCGGCCCCCGAGGCGATGGCCGCCGCAGACCGGCGGTTCCGCGCCGCCAAGGAGATTCTGGGGATGCGGGGCTTCCGCGCCCCGATGGGAAGGGGCAGGAACCCGACCGGGATGTTCGTCCGCGAGGAGACCTTCACTGTGGTGGGCCAGCACGAGCACCCCGGGTTCCGGACCCCGCCGACCAACCTCGTCCTCGAACTGGACGGCGTGCCCGGGGTGCCGATCATGACCATGGTCGTGCACCTGTCGTACTGCTCGGCTCACCAGCGGCGCCTGGAGGCCGACGAGCTGACCCCTCTGGCCGACAAGCTCAAACTCCACCGCCCCGGTCATCCGCCGCGGGCGGCGTGGATCTTCGGCGACATGAACGAGTACCCGCTCCCCACCGGGGAGAAGGTGCCGCCGATCGACTGGACGACGGTCGCCGACACGGTCCACCGCCGGCACCGGGCCGAACGGCGGCCCGACGGCTCCTGGGTCTCGTGCACCTATGCCGACGAGGTGCTGCACGACTGCGGACTCCACGATCCGGCCCGCTGGGCGGATCGCCGCCTCGGGCAGAAGGACGCGCTGGCCGGAACTGCCGGGTTCGCCGACCCGCACCAGGACGGTTCACGCCGGATCGACCGTGCCTACATGGACCCCTGGACCGTCACCGCGGTCGAGGACGTGGAGGTCGTGGACATGACCGGCATCAGCGACCATCACGCCCTGCAGATCACCCTCTCCCGCCAGAAGCTCGTCGAGGCCCTGCACCGCAGGACCGAACCACTCGCGCCGTGGGAGCTCGTGCGCTGAAACCTCCTCCCGGCTGCCGCCCCGCAGCAGTCCGGGGGCCCTCTCCGTTCCACCACTGCCATGCCCTCGCGGAAGAAGTCGCCCCTCATGTCCACCGTCCCGTTCCCCGACCCCGCCGCAGACGCGGGCGCGCCGCTGAGTCCGGACGCCCGGGAGCTGTACCGCGCGCTCGGCGCTCTGCCCCCGGAACTCGCCGTCGACGCGGACATCGCCGCCGCCGTGTGCAGCGGGTCGTGGGAGCGGGCGCACACCGCGCTCGGCGAACTCGCCGACGCCGGACTCACCGACCCGGTGCCCGCCGCGAGCGGTCCGCCCCGGCACCGCCTGACCGAAACCGCGCACATCCGGGCCCGCCGCGCCCTGCCGCAGGGCGCGGACCCGCACCGGACCGGTGCGGCGCTGAGGCTGTGCGAGTGGGTCCTCGCGCTGGCAACCGCCGCCTGCGACGGCCCGGACGCCCGTCGCCGCGGGTCCCTCGCCCCCACACCGCAGGGTCCGGTCCCGGACGGCATCGGCCAGGACTGGCTGCTGGAGCGGCCCGGCCTCGTGACCACGGCGCTCGCCCTGGCGGAGAACGCCCGGTGGGACGTGTTGTGCTGGCAGCTCGCGGACGTCCTATACGTCCACTTCGCCTCGGAGTGCCCCATCGGCGTCGAGGTGTGGAGGGACACGGCCGAGCGGGGGCTGGCCGCCGCCCGCCGTGCCGGGCACGCGGGCGCGGAGCGGCGGATGCTCCGCTCTCTCGCCGTGGCCCTCGCCGCCGACGGCGCGAGCCGGGCGGCGGCCCGTCAACTGGCCGACCTCGACCGGCTGGCCCGCGCGGACGGTGACCGCGGGGACGAGGCGTGCGCCGCGTACGGCCTCGGCCAGATCCTCACCCGCCAGGGCGAACACCTTGCCGCGCGGGAGCGGTTCGCCCGCGCCGCGAGGCTGTGGGGCGATACGGCACCCGGCACGGCCCCGGCACTGAACGCCGCCGCGGAGGCGTCGCTCGCCGCCGGGGACCCGGCCGGAGCGCTCGAAGCCGCCGACGCGGCCCATGCGGCGGCTCAGGCACGGGGCCAGGACCTGGAGACGGCCTGGGCGCTCGCCCTGCGGGGCCACGCCCGCCACGTCACCGCAGATCTTCCCGGCGGCCTCGACGACCTCACCCATGCCCTGTCCGGCTTCGCGCACGGTGACCGGGACCGCGACCATGCCCGTCTGCTCGGCTGGCTCGCCGACGCCCACCAGGACGCCCACGACACGGACCGGGCCGCCGTGTACCGCGGCGCCGCCCGCGAACTCCAGCCCGGCACCCACCGCCCCGACCTCGCCGAGACCCTTACGGACCTCCTGTGACCCCGCCCGTTCCGGGCGCCCAGCCCCGGAACGGGGCGACGGTCGGCGGACAGGGCCGGAGCCCCGGGCCCGGCCTGCGACTGCCGCACCAGGGCCGAAGACCCGGCGCGAGCGCTGCCGCCAACGGCCGACGAACTCACCGCCCCCTCGTAGCCCTTCCTGACCCTCCGGCCCCTTTCTGTCAGCGGGCCCGCCCTTGGAGAACCGTGCACACCGACACCACCGCCGTCCTGGACGCCTACGAGTCGCTCGAAGGGGGGATCCGGCGCGTCTTCCGAGCCGTCGGCGCTCTCCCTCTCGAGTGGACCAGCGCGGACATCACCGCCGCCGCCTGCGCGATCGACCCCGGAACGGCCGCCTGGGCTCTGGAAGTCCTGCTCGAACAGCACCTGGTGGCCGAAGAGCCGCCCACTGCGGTGCCCCGGTACCGGCTCAGCGCGCCCGCACGGGCATGCGCCGAGCAGCTGTGCGCCTCCGCCGATGTCACCCCCGCGTTACGCCGCCTCGCCTACTGGGCCTTCTGGTGCGCCATATCTACCCGCTCGCCGCGCCCGGTCCGCCGTGGCGGCGCCGCACAGGCGTTGGGCGGGTGGCTTCCGCCCGAACTGGAGGACGACCCGGCCGGCTGGGTGCGCGACCACCGAGTGCATCTGGTGCCGCTGGTACGGGCGCTGGCCGAATGCGGATGGGACCGCCGCGTCGTACGGATCGTGGAGGCGTGGCGGCCGCTGCTGGATCCGCGGGACCCTGACGGCGTGGGGGCCGTCCACCGTCTCGCGCTCGACACGGCCCGGCACGGCGGCGACCGGCATCTGGTGCGGCGGGCGTTGCTGTCCGGGGCCGCCGCCTGGACGGCCGCCGGTGCGCACGACGACGCCGCGGTCTGGGCCGGCGAGGCTCTCGAGACGGCACGTCTGGCCGGGGACGTGCCCGGGGAGGCGCAGGCGCTGAAGGTCCTGATGGAGAACGGTCTCGCCCGCGCGGCGAGGCAGGTCTGCCGGTGAACGCCGTGAACGCCCCGGCGCCGGTCGGCGACCGTCCTGCCGGCGATCGCCGTGCCCGGTTCCGGCCGCTGTGGATCGGCGAGAGCGCGTCGTGGGCGGGTTCCGCTCTCCATGCCGTCGCGCTGCCCGTGATCGCGGTGAGCGACCTGTCGGCCGGCCCCGGTCAGGTGGCCGCCCTGGCGGCGCTGGCCACCGCGCCGGCGTTCCTCCTCGCGCTCCCGGCCGGGGTCCTGGGCGACCGCCGGCCCAAGCGGCGCGTCATGCTGGCAACCGACCTGGCCGCGGCCGCCGTCGTGGCGGTGATCCCGCTGTGCTGGACGGCCGGGGTCCTGTCGATGACCGTGCTGTACGCGGCGGCCTTCACGCTCGGCAGCCTGACGGTGCTCCATCAGGCCGCGGCGATCGCGATCGTCCGCGAGCTCGTCGGCGCGGACCACCTGACCGTGGCGAACTCCCGCATGGTCGCCTCCTACGCGGCCGCCGACGCCGCGGGCACCTACGGTGGAACCGCCCTCGTCGGCGCGGCCGGAGCCGCCCGGGCCATGATGCTGGACTCGCTGTCCTACCTGATCAGCGCCTGGTGCGCGTGGCGGCTTCCCCGCACCACCCCCGCCGCCCCGGCCGGGCCCAGCGGCGGCGAGGGGACGCTGTCCGCGATCCGCGAGGGCTTCGGCTTCGTCCTGCGGCACCCGCTGCTGGGGCCCCAGGCCGTCGCCCTCGCGCTGCACGGCTTCGCGTTCGGCATCATCACCACGTACTCGGCCTACTGGCTCCTCACCGAGCTGAACGCCGGAACGACCGGGCTCGGCCTGGTCATGGGCGCGGCCGGCACCGGCGGCCTCGCCGGCGCCCTCGCCGCGCCCCGGCTTCAGCGCCGCCACGGGCCCGGCCCGGTGATCCTGTACGGATTCGCCGTCTACCCGCTCCACGGCGCACTCCTTCTGGCTGCCCGCCCGGGCCCGGTGTGGCTCGGCGTTCTCATCGTCGCCGGAGCGGCGCAGGCCATCGCCGTGACGGCAGCCGGGGCGACCCAGCGCACCTTGCGTCAGCACCTCACCCCGACCGGCCTGCAGTCGCGGGCGCAGCAGACGGCGATGTGGCTCACCTCCGGGGTGCGGCCCGTCGCGGCGGTGGCCGCCGGGGCGGTCGCGGCCGCGGTCGGGGTGCGGGCCGCTCTGACGGCCGGTGTGGTGCTCCTGGTCGTTCCCGTCATCCGGCTCTGGGCGTCCCCGGTGCGCACCCTCACCGCCATGCCCGTGCCGACCGGTTCCGGGCCCGTGCCGGCCGTGCGGCCGGTGACGAGCGGCGTGAGGGCACCGGCGGCACACGGCGGGGCGGGGCGGCGGGGGTTTTCCGGTCCGGGCGGCGGGCCGGTCCCGACGCGGCGTGCCTGGCTGGTCAGCCCGCTGGCCGGGGTGCTGACCACGGCAGCGGGGGCCGGGCTGCTCACCTCGGGGTGTGGTTTCGCCGGCGGGGCGCGGCCGGTCGTCCTGCTGTTCGTGCCGCTGCTGCTGGCGTCGACGGTGTGGTGGGCCGCGGCCACGATCGCGGTGGCTCCCGACCGGCCCGTTCTCGCTCTGTTCATCGGCCTGGTGGGGTCCCTGCTCCTGCTCTGGGCGGTCGCCGCGCTGGCGTACCCGTCCGGATGCGGACCGTCCCCGTACGGCTGGTCCGGCTGGCTGACCGGTTTCCGCCCGGCAGCGCTGGACGGTCTGGGGCTCGCTGCCGCAAACGGTGCGTGACCCGACTGCGGGCCGGCTGTCCGGGCGGCCCCCGGGGCGGTCCTCGCGTTCGTCTTTGTCCGTTTCAGGAGCCGGCCCGGCCGGTTGTCCAGAGAGCCATGTGTGGAGAGCTCGTTGTCGTTCAGTGGTGTGTTGCCGTCGCCTGCCGTCGCCGAAGGGGCGCAGGCCCGGCGGGTGTTCGTGGTTGCGGGGAGCGCCCCGCGGATTGCGGGAGTGGTGCGGGACCCGGAGTGGGGGGTGTGGGTGTACCGGGGGCGGCGGCTTCCCGGGGCGCTGGCGCAGCACGGGGCGCGGCCGCACTCGTGGGAGCGGCTGGTGGAGGGGGAGCTGAACGGGGAACCGGGCGCGGTGGTGACGCGGGGCCGTGAGGCGGTGCCGCCGCTGCGCCCGTATCAGGTGCCGCGGGTGGCGGAGATGCGGGCCGCGCACGCGGCCGGGGCGCCGGGGTTCATGCTGACGTATCCGACGGGGTCGGGGAAGACCGCGACGGGGATCTCGGCGCTGACGTCGCTGCCGGGTATGGGTGCGGTGCTGGTGGTGACGAAGCTGTCGGTGGTGCCCGCGTGGCGGGCGGCGATCGACGTGTTCGCCCGGGGCGGGCAGCGGTGGGTGGTGGTCAACCCGGAGGGGCTGGTGCGGCTGCTGGCCCATCCGCGCGTGGATCTGTCCCGGCTGCCGGCCGAGCAGGCCGCGCGGCTGGCGGCGGACGGCGGGCGGTCGCGTGTGGCGTGGGACGGGGTGATCGTGGACGAGTCGCAGGTCCTGGCGGACGCGGAGTCGATCCGCTCCCGGCTGCTGCGGCGTATCACCCACCCGGCAGGCGGGCGTCGGCCGTGGTGGCTGCGGATGTCGGCGACCGGGTTCTCCAGTCCCGTGGAGACGGCCTATCTGGCCGATCTGATCGCTCACGTCGCGGGGGTCGACGAGCCGTCCGACCTGGCGCGCGGGCCGTACAAGGAGTGGTTGCGCGAGCTGGGGTTCGCGCTGAACACGAACGCGGCCGGGCGCTGGTATCACCAGTTCAACCCGGGGGACGTGAGCATGGTCCGTGAGCTGCTGTACTCCAGCGGTGTCGGAGCCACCGCGACACCGCAGGAGCTGGGGCTGCCCGCCCAGGCGCGCGAGCTGCTGCCCGTGGAGCTGACGCCGAAGGAGCTGGAGCACTACCGGCTGTCCTGGAACGAGTTCCGCCGCGTCCGCGGCATGGACGCGGACCAGGATCCGGACGCCGTGCACGAGCCGGGAGCGGGGGACGGTCGGCAGGCGGCGGCGCTGCGGCAGGTGCAGCGGGCGTCGCTGCTGAAAGCCCCGTACGTCGCCCGGATCGTGGCGGATCTGGTCGCCGAGGGGCATCAGGTCGCGGTGCCGGCGTGGTATCTGGAGAGTGTGCGGGCGCTCGCGGCCGCCATCGCGCGCGAGCTCGGCGCGCGGGGGCTGTGCGACCGGGTGGCGGAGATCACCGGGGAGGAACCGGGGCTGCGGGAGCCGCGCCGCAAGGCGTTCCAGCTCGGCGCCTGCCAGGTGGTCGTCGTCAACGCGGTGGAGGGCATCAACCTCCACGCGGGGGAGAAGGACGTCGGCGGGCCGGGCGTGCACGCCACGTCCACGCCGCGGGTCACCGTGTTCGCGGACGTCCTGACCGGCGGGAAGAAGCTGCTGCAGGGCGAGGGCCGCACCCAGCGCGACGGCCTGCGGGCGCGGGCGGTGTACGTGGTGGTGCTCGACACGGCGGAGACGGAGTGGCTGGCGCAGGCGTTCCGGGCGGCGGCCGGGACGCAGGCCCTGGCCCAGGCCCCAAAGGACGCCGCGGACTTGACGTCGCTCGCCGACGAACTCGGCGCGCTCCGCGCCTCCCCGGCGGCGGGCGCGCGCTGATGACGTCGGATGCGAGGTCGTGGCACGCGGGCCGCAGGCCGTGGATCGAGGTGATGGACGCCCGCGGCCGGCGGCGGGTGCTGTCCACGGGGGAGGTCCTGCGTCACGCAGGGCGTGTGTATCTCGCCGCGGCGGACGCGCTGGTGCGGTCGGCGACGGTGCGGCTCTTGACGGCGATCGCCTGCGCGGCCGGGTGCGCGCCCGGGGACGGGGAGGAGTACGCGCGCAGGGTGCGGGACGGGGTGGATCTGCGGCCAGCCGCCGCCTGGGCCGAATCCGGGGACCATCTGGATCTGTTCCATCCGGTCCGGCCGTGGTTCCAGGACGCCTCGCTCGCCCCGCTCGCCGAGGCCGCGGGGCAGCCGGTGCTCTATCTGGATCCGTCGGCGGCGGTCGGGCGGCCGCTGCTGTCCGACCGCCGTCACCTGCACACCTCCTGTCCGGTGCCGCCGGCGCGGGCGGCCCGGTTGCTGCTGGTGCAGCAGATGTGGTGCCTGGGCGGGCGGCTCGCCGGGTCGCAGAAGGACTTCGGCCCGGGGGCGAACTTCGGCAGCCCCGCTCCGGCGTGCGGGCACGCGGTGTGGCAGCCGGACGGCACGGCCGCCGAGATCCTGGCCTGGTCGCTGGTGCCGCTGCCCGGCGGGCCGGGAACGGGTCAGTGGACCTGGCGGGTGCGGGGCGGCGCGGAACAGCGGCTGATCCCGGACGGTGAGCTCGACGCGCTGACCTGGCACCCGCGGCGCATCCTCCTTCTGCCCGACGGCCCTGCCGGGCAGGTGGGCCGGATCCTGGTCTGCCAGGGGTGGCGTCAGCCCGCCGCCACGGACACCACGGGGCACGCCACCCGGCACCTCGCCCCGCGGGACGACGGGAAACCGCTCAACGCGCAGGCGGTCACCGGTGACGACGACGTCGCCCCCCTGCTGGACGCCTGGTGGGGCGCCCCGGCCGGGAACTGGGCCCACACGGTCCGCGAGACGGCCCGTGAAACGGGGTGCGCGCCGCGGGTGGTGGTCACCGCGCTGGCCGTCGACAAGAAGAAGACCGAGTTCCAGCGGCAGATCCGGCTGCCCTCCGACGCTCTCACCGACGGCCGTGTCCGCCCGGCGGCGCGGGCCGTGATGGGCTGGCGCCAGGCCCTGTGGGAGCGGGGTCCCGGGCGCGGGGAGAACGCCGCGACCGGGCTCCAGACCCCGCCCGCGGCGGGCTCGCACCTGCTCACGGACGAGGGGTTCCTGTCCGCGAGCCCGGACGGCCGCGCCCGCACGCTCGCCCGCCTGGCCACCCCACCGCCCGGCGGTGACCCGGTCCTCCACGCCCGCCGCTGCGGCTCCGCCGCACGCCTCACCCCTACCCCGCCCGCCCCCGACCCGCCGGCTCCCTCACCGGCCGCCGATCCCGTCGCCGCACCCGATGAGGAGCTCACCCTGTTCCCCCTGCCCCACCCCGGCGACAAGCCCCCGGCGCAGCCGGCCGCCTGGGACGACGAGGACCTGTTCACCACCGCCGCCACCGCCCGCCCCCACCCGGCCCACCACACCGACCCCGCCGACGCCGACGCGGTGGACGACGGTGAGGAGGACAGCGGCATCATCCTCGCCCGGCACCTCGGCCGCTGGGCCAACGCCCCTGGCCGCCGCGACACTCTGACGGCCCTGGCCCGCTACGCCCTCGACCCCAGCCCCCACAGTCCGGCCCGCCACCAGGTCACCCGCCTCGTCCCATCCGGCGAACACGACGCCGCGATGCTCACCGCCGCCCTCTTCGCCTACCACCGCGCACGCGCACGCCCCGGCACCCCGCTGTACGGGGGAGCACCGCTGCCGCGCCTGCTGCGCGCGGCGACCGCCGCGGGCGGATACGGGCCCGGAAGCGGCGAGCTGCGGTTCCTGATCGAACGCCTGGCCCGCACCACGGATCCGGACGCCGCGCGCCCCCACCTGATCCGGGTGCTGCGGCTGACCGCCGAGCAGGGCATGACCCCCTCCTGGCCCGCGCTGCACCGCGACCTCGCCGACTGGACCGAGACGACCCGGGCCCGCTGGACCCGCCTCTTCCACACCACCAGCCCCATCTGACCGAGAAGGCACCACCTCTGTGATGAACGAGTCCGCTGCGGCGACCGACCTGTCCCCCGCCCCCCTCTCCCTGGAGATCGACACCACCGCCGCTCCCGGCCCGTACGTGGTCGTGCACACCCTCACCACCGTCACCGGCGTCAACCTCAACGCCGACCTCGACGGACTGCCCAAACGCGCCCTGTACGGGGGCGCCGAGCGGCTGCGCGTCTCCGCCCAGTCCCTCACGCGCGCGGCCCGTGTCCATGTCCGGGCGGCGACCGCTCCCGACCAGCAGGCCGCCACCAGCCGGCTCCTGCCCGAGCAGACCGCCCGCCGGCTCACCGACGACCACGGCATGGACCCGGCCGACGCCCTCCCGGCCGCCGTGCTGATCACCGCCGCCGCGGGCATCGGCGTCAGCCTGGAACGCCCCGGACAGACCAAGGCGCCGATCAACATCCCCACCACCGCGCCGAAGGACCTCGCCCACCTCGTCCACACCCACCAGGGCGAACTCGCCGACGCGATCACCGCCATGGACGACCTCATCACCACCTCGCTCACCGACAGGACGTTCACCGGGCGGGCCCGCCGCAAAGCCCCCTCCCGCACCGCCGCGAAGGAAACCTCCGCCACCGCCGGCCCGGTCGCGCTCGTCCCCGCCCCGCTCGCCGACCTCGCCCGCGGAGCGTTCGCCCCCGGCTCGTGCGAGGAGATCGCCCTGTTCGGGAGGATGCTCGCCGAACTCCCCCACGGCACCCAGCCCTCCAGCGTCCAGATCGCCCACAGCCTCTCCGTGGACCCGCTCGACATCCTCACCGACGACTTCGCGCTCACCGACGACTGGCAGGACCTCGGCGTCTTCGGCTCCCCCATGCGCGGCGTCAACTACCTCGCCGGCGGCACCCTCTACCGCTACGCCGCCCTCGACCGCCGCGCGCTGCGCACCCACCTGGCCCGCACCGCTCCCGACACCGACACCGAGAGGGCCGCCCAGCGCGCCGAACGGCGCTTCGTCACCGCGGCCGCCTACGCCATGCCCGCCGCCCGCTCCTCCCGCACCGGCTCGGCCGTCCTGCCCACCCTGGTCATCGCCGCCGGCTGCGACATTCCCGCCACCGCGATGCCCGCCTTCGAAACACCCCTGCATCCGCCCGCCACCGGCCCGGCCGCCGACGCCCTGGCCGCCTTCCTCACCCGCCTGCCGCCCGCCGCCCGCCCCCGCGCCGGCACCGCCCGCTGGATGGGGCACACACCCCCGCCCGCCCTCCCCGACCGGCTCACCCACGAGACGGCCCGATGATGGGGACCGTCCTGCTGCGCCTGTCCGCACCCCTGCAGTCCTACGGCACCCTCTCCCGCTGGGAGGAACGCGCCACCACCGCCCGGCCGACGAAGTCCGCCGTCCTCGGCCTGGTCGCCAACGCCCTCGGCCTCGAACACGGCACACCCCTCACCGACCTCGCCGAGCTCACCTTCACCGTCCGCGCCGACCGCCCCGGACACCTTCTCACCGACCAGCAGACCACCGGCGCCGGAACCTTCCCGCCCGACCCGTACGCCCTCGCCACCGACCCCCACCTCGTCCAGCACCCCGACGCCTGGACCTACGCGGTCCCCCGAAAACCCGCCCCCGGCCCCGACGGTGTCCTGCGCGCCCCCTGGCAGCCCAAGGAACGCCGGTCCGTGCTCGTCACCAAGCACTACCTCGCCGACGCCGCTTTCATCGCCGGACTCACCGGCGACGCCGCCCTCGTCCGCCGCATCGACGCCGCTCTCCACCACCCCGCCCGTCTCCTCTACCTCGGCCGCCGCTGCTGCCCCCCGGACCACCCCGTCGCCCACGGCACCACCCCCGACACCGCCGCCGACTGGCCCAACGCCCTCCCCCTGCTGCCCCGAGCCACCACCCCCACCCCCCTCGCCTGGACCGAAACCCCGCCCGCCACCGCCACCACCCTCCTCCCCGAAGGCGCCCCCACCTCGTTCACCGTCCGCGACCACCCCGTCCTGCCGATACGCGCCTTCACCACCAGCCCGCCACCCCACCCGGAGACCACCCCATGACCACCAGCCCCGCCCCGGCGGTGTTCACCGCCCACCGCTACGCCCTCACCCTCAGCCCCGCCACCCGCGCCTCCTGTCTCGACGTCCACCACCTCCACCAGCTCGTCACCACCGGCCTGCGCCCGCCCCACCTCACCACCGCCCAGCCCGGACCGCCCGCCGTCCGGCTGCTGTTCGCCGCCCGCCGCCCCACACCGGCCCGCGACCCCGGCACCGGCCACCACATCGCCGCCGCCCCCGACACACTCCTGGTCCAGTCCCCGATCCCCCTCGACTGGCAGCACCTCCTCGACACCCGCGCCGTCACCCGCACCGAACACCAGCACGTCCGCACCCCCCTCACCGCGGG
This sequence comes from Streptomyces sp. CAU 1734, assembly GCF_039888735.1. NCBI lineage: Bacteria > Bacillati > Actinomycetota > Actinomycetes > Kitasatosporales > Streptomycetaceae > Streptomyces > Streptomyces sp. CAU 1734. The sequence goes on along the minus strand of NZ_JBDQQP010000012.1, from coordinate 164,271 downwards.
CGACACCGTGGAGATCCGGCTCATCGCCAACCCCAGCCGCCGCCCCCGCGGCACGACCGGCCGCGCCACCCTCACCACTGCCGCCGAATGCGGCGCCTGGCTCCAGCGCCACCTCGGCCCCGCGCTCGCCATCGCCCCCCACCACATCGCCGTCGGCCCCGCCCAGCGCCTCACCGGCAAGAACGGCATCCTCCACCTCACCTGCCGCGAACTGCGCGCCCAAGGGACCCTCCACGACCCCGCCGCCCTGCACACCGCCCTCACCAGCGGCATCGGACCGTCCAAGGCGTACGGCTGCGGACTGCTCCTCACCCGCCACACCCAGACCCCGGAACCCGGCCCCCAGAACCCCGCCGAGCACGCACCCCGGACACCAACAACGCCCACGTGACGCCGACTTGCCCGCCACGCCCCGCGGCCACTACGCTCCACCCGTCCCGTACGGCCACCGCCGCACCGGACCACCCCACCAGCAGGCCCCGTCGGGCCGTGGGGCTGCACCAAGCGGACAAAGCGCGTCAGCAAGCCGCCACACATCACCCCACCCCTCTGTGGGGCTCCCCGTGAACCGTTCCGTGGCACACGGGCACCCCACCCCCGTGGGGGCTTTCGACCATCTCGCCAGACGCATCGCCCGGGCGGAGCCGCCGCGAAGGAAGCGAGGTGCCCACCGTGGGCAGACACGCCCGCCCCGGACCGCCGGACCAGCCCCCGCGCCTCACCCCCGGTGACCCGCTCACCCTCTACTACCTGCGCAGACGCGCTCCGGAGAACGTCTACCACCGGCACCGGCCCGCCGGCGGGGGCGGAGTCCACGTCCGGCCACAGGAACCGAGGATCCTCGACAGCTGGGACGGATTCCGCTACCTCCCGATCGGTATCGCGCCCGACCTCGACGCGGCCCGGACCTGGGCGCGAACCCTCTCTGAACGGACATCCACGGCATGACGCCGTTCCTGACCGGGCACCGGCCGGGCACCGAGACCGGCAGGGTGACGTACCGCCACATGGGCTGACGCCCGGGCAGAGGCGGACATGCTGGGGTGGCCAGGCCCCTTCTCCGAGACCCGGACCCGCATCATCGGCACCGAGTACTACGCACGCGTCAGCGGCCCGTACAGGGTGACCTCCGCGAACCGGTGATGTAGAAGGGGGAATCGGGAGCCGCCTACAGCCGGCCGCCCTCCGGCGACAGCTCCGAGACCGGTTGCCGGGCTGCCGTGGGCAGTCCGAGCCGTTCGCGGGCGCGGTGAACGGCGGCGAGCTGGCGGTCGCCTTCGGGTCCCCAGTCGAAGAGCTCGGCGATCTGCTCTGGTGTGGCCATGAGGCGGGCGTAGGAGTGGCCGGAGACCGGGTCGCGGCGCTCGGGGCCGAAGGACGTGATCCGTCCCGCCATCCGGATCCGGGCCCGGGGCCGGCCGCCGGAGGCGCCGTCGTCGTGGAGGTGGCCGAGGCCGATCAGCTCACCGGTCTCCACGTGGGCTTCCTCTCGGGCTTCCCTGCGGAGCGCCGCTGCCGGGTCGCCGCCGTCACCGGGCTCCAGCGTTCCGCCGGGCAGGCAGGCGGATCCGGTGTCACGGCCGATGAGGACGAGTGCGCGGCCGTCCGGGGCGAAGAGCCAGCCCCAGCACTGTGTTGGGGGCAGCTCAGGCGGCGGCGGGCCGTCTCTCCATGGCCAGCGCTGGGGCTTGCGGGCGGTACGGAGGACTTCCAGCCGGTCCAGGACCCCGGGTGCGGTCGGCGTGCCGTCTTCCAGCAGGGCGGTCGTTCCGGCGACCCGGGCGCGGAGGGCGGACAGGGCCCGGCGGGCGTCGCCCGGTTCCATGTGGCGTTCCAGGTCGGCGGGTTCGGCCCAGTGGACGGCGGTGATCTCGCTGTCGGGGAGGCGGATCGACGCGATGCGGTCGGCGTTCCAGGTGCCGCCGTCGTAGACGTGGAGGATCTCGCCGGGGAATCGGGTGTCCGGGTGGAAGCCGGGGGTAGTGGACGGCACCCAGTCGACGGCGAGCCCGCGGGTCACCGGCTGGTCGATCCCGAGTTCCTCCAGAAGCTCGCGCCTCGCCGCGCGGGATGGCGGCTCGCCAGGGTCGACGGCCCCGCCGGGCAGGAGCTTGACGTCCCTGTAGTCGACGGACTGCAGGAGGATCCTGCCGGAGGTGTCCGTGATCAGGACGCAGACGCCCGCCCACAGTGCCGCGTCCGTACGCGATGCCCCGTACTGCGCGTGCGAGATCCGAGCGGACGCGTTCTCGTGGACCCGTTCTTCTGTTGGCGCCATGGCCCTTCATTCCCCGGATCCGGCAGCGGCCAATCCCTCTCGGGCTTCCGATGCGGGCACGGTGCGGGCGCGGCCCTGTCAGACGCCGAGGGCGCGGACTTCCTCAGTGAAGTCCCTGACCAGGGGGAGGCCAGGGTGGTGCCGGTGCAAGTGGGCGTCGAGTTGCCGGGCGCGCCCGCGGACGGACTGGACGGTCCGGTCGCCGGTGAGGGCCTGGCGGGCGGTGGCGACGGCTGCTTCGGGTTCGCCGAGCGCTGTCTGGGCCGTGGCGAGGTCGAGCTGGGCGATGGCGAGCCGGGTCGGCGCGCGGGTCGGGCCGGGTGTGGCCTGGTAATGGGTGATGGCTTCAGTGGCAGCAGTGCGGGCGCGTTCGTGGTCGCCGAGCCAGAGATGGGAGGAGGCGTCGTAGGAGATGATCCGGACGGCGTCGACGGCGAAGAGCCCGGCGCCGTGGAGAGGAAGGGCGGCGCGGTGGCGGTGCGCTGCCGCGGCTGCTTCGGTGAAGGCGTCCCGGTTGCCGAGCCGGGCGTGGACGCGGGCGAGCTGTGCGGTGAGGCGGATCGCCGGGTGGCTGTCGCGGGGTGCGGTGGCGAGGCCGCGGGTGATGGCGGTGAGCGCGTGGCGGGGGTGTCCGGCGTAGAGGGCGTCGGTGGCGCGGACGTCCTCGGCCCACGCGGCCACCTGGGGGGCGCGGGCGCGGTCGGCGAGTTCGCGGGCCTCGTCGCAGAGCTGCTGGACGAGTGGGCGGTGGCCGTGGTCGTGGGCGATCCAGGCGGCGGTGACGGTGAGCATGCCCGCGTGGTGGGCCAATTCGCGGTCTTGGCGCGGGGTATGGCGGCGTTCGCGCAGGAGGGTGCGGGCGTGGCGGCGGTGGGCGGCCACCGCGGTCCGCAGGGTGTGCGGGGGCTGAGCGGAGTACTGGGCGCTGTAGGTGTGGATGGCTGACTCGAGGTCGGTGATGTCCGTGGGGCCCAGTGGTGTGGCGTGCGCCGGGGCGGTGCCGGCTGCGAGGGGGGCGAGCGCTGTGGCGCTGATGGCGGCGAGGGCGGAGCGGCGTTTCACGGGGTTCACCTTCCCGGACGGGCGGGGGCGGAGGGGGAGTCTTGGCCGGGTGGTCTGTGGTGTCATGCCCCGGCGAGCGCCTGGTTGCTCGTGGTCAGGAAGGCGGTGACGCGTTGGTCTTTCTGCCAGGGCTGCAGGGCGTGGTTGATGTTGCGGATGTAGTCGTGGGCTCGGGCGGAGCGGACCTGTCCGAGGATGTCCACGGCGCGTTCGCCGAGGGCGAGGCCGCGGTCGAGGTCGCCGGCCTGGAGATGGGTGGCGCTGACGACCGCGGTGCGCAGGCCCACAGCGCGGGTGTAGACGCCGGCGGGCATCGGCAGGGCCTGGCGGCTCCAGCGCAGGGCGGCCTGGGGGTTGCCGAGGTGGTGGTGGATCTCGGTGGCGTCGGTGCTGAGCCGGGCGTGGGTGAGGTAGGTGAGCCACTGGGGGTCGCGGGTGTGGGGCTGGATGGAGTCCAGCAGCCTCTCCGAGGCCGCCAGGGCGGTGATGGCGCGCTTGGCGTCCCCGGCGCGGCCGTAGGCGCGCGCGGCGGCAAGTTTCGCGAACGCGAGGACACGGGGGGCCGCCTGGTGCTTGGCCCGTTCGTAGGCGCCTTCGGCCATGTCGATCGCTTCGGCGGTGTGGCCGCGCAGGAAGCTGGCGAGGGCCATGGTGGCCAGCACGTAGGAGCCGGCCTGGACATCGCCGGCGCTGCGGGCGAGGCGCAGGGCCTGGATGAAGTGGCGCTGCGCCGCGTCGTACTGGCCCATGTCAACGGCTGACCAGGCCGCGATCCGGGCGAGTTCGGAGGTGACGGTGCACAGTTCCGCGCCGATGTGCTCGGTGTAGGAGCCGCGGAGCAGGGGGGCTGCGCGGTGCTGGAGGCAGTCCAGGACCGAGCTGGATTTCCAGTTCCCGCCGCCGTACTTGGAGTCCCAGCGGCGGGCTTCCTCGGCTGCGTCCCACAGCTCGTCGAGGTCGGCGCGTCCGACGCGCCGTCCGTCCTCTCGCGCTGTGGGCGGGTCGGCGGGGTCGGCGAGCCACCGGTGGACGGGGCTGGTGAACGCGGCGACGGCGAAGGGGCCGCTGCGGGTGAGGAGGGTTCGGCGGTCCACGGTGCTCCAATACTGGGCGGCGTTGCGTAGTGCTTCTTCGGGGTCCCGGGGAAAATCCAATCCGATGTCCGGGCCCGAGGTGTCCGGCGCGCCCATGCCGATCTCGTGGAGGGTGACCCGGCGCCCGAGCCGTTCCCCCAGCGTGGCGGCGATCAGGGCGGGCACGGGCGGGCGGGGGATCATCCCGCGGTCTATCCAGTTCGAAGCACTCGTATGGGTGTATCCCCGTGGAGTTCCGGCCAGTGCGCTGAGGTCGTTGACCCGTTTGGCGAGTCCTTTTCTGCTCATGGCGGCGGCGTCGAGGAGCTGTTCGAGGTCGCGGTTCGGATTCCTGGGCCGGCGGTGTTCCGCGGGCATCTCGGACCCCTCTCACGAGGCGGCGCCCCGGTGGTCGGTCGTTTCCCCGTCCGGGTTTCGAGCGTAGGGGCAGGGGCCCACGGAGCGCAGCCTCTCTGCGATGTGTATGCCCCCTCGTGTGCCCTCCTGCCGCAGCGGGTCCGGCGGTTTCCTGTGAGTCCCCCGGCCGGGAAGGCGGGGCAGCCCCGGAAGGCGGGGGCCGTCCGGGCCGCCGTGTGCTGCGGTGCGCCGGCCGGGGACTCGTTCAGCCGCTGCGGCGGGGCTGCGACCAGGTGAGGGAGGCGCGGTGACGACAGGTCATCTCCGAGGGAAGCAGAGGTCCGGTGGTGCGCCGGTCTGCGGAAGCGGACCGGTGAACGTGCGGGCGGCGTGGGGTTGGGGCGTGTTCTCGGCGCTTCGCACGCCGGCCGGGATGTTCACGACGTTCACGCCCGGCCGGGTGCCGGGCGGCGCGCGGGCGCTGTGTTCTGGTGTCCGCGCTCGGCACCGGGTTTGGCCCGGGCGCCTGGGTGTGGTCCAGGCCGGGACCGGCCGGAGGGGAGGACGGGCGTGGTGATGACTTCGAGCAGCGCGACCGTGAACACGGAGGCGGTGTGGGCCGACTTACAAGCCCCGGCTCTGGAGCGGCTGACGGACAGTACGGACAAGCACGCCGTATACGGCCTCGATCCCTTCGTGCGGGAGGGGTGGGCGTCGTTGTGCGGGCTGCTGGGCGAGGCGGGCGCGTACACGTTCGCGACGGAGACCGGGCTGGTGTGGCTGCGGCCGGATCTGGTGGCGTCCGGCGGGCTGGAGCGGGTGCTCGTGCGGATCGAGGAGGACGGGTTCGTCGTCCGGGCGGCGCGGCCGGTCGTGCTGGACCGGGCGGGGGTGCGGGGTTTGTGGTGGTGGCAGCTGAAACGGGCCACGGCGGAGCGGCTGCTGCTGCTGGACGCGGTGGCGGAGCTGGGGCCGGGACTGCTGGTGCTCTACGGGCACCCCGGGGGTCGGCCGGCCGAGCGGCTGACCCGGCTGAAGGGCGGCAACGACCCTCAAGGGCGGGCGGGGGACTCGCTGCGGTCGGTGGCCGGGAGTGAGAACCGGATCCTGACGATGGTGCACACCAGCGACGACGGCGCGGACGTGGTGCGGGAGCTGGCGGTGTTCCTTCCCTGGCAGGAACGGGTTGCGCTGGTCGCCGCGGCCTGCCGGGGCGCGAGCGGTGTCGGGCGGGGTTCGGGGGTGCTGGGGCCGCCGGTGGCGGCGGTGCGGTCCGCCTGCCCCGCTTCTGCGGAGATGACCGGGTCGCCGGTGCGATCGGGCGGCGGGCGGGAGCGGGACTTCACCCGTCTGATGCGGGACCTGCGCGCGCCGGATCCGGCGCGGCGCTGGGGAGCGGTGCGCGGGTGGGCGCGGCAGGTGCCGCAGCTGAACGACGGGACGGCGCGGTGACCGGCCGGTCAGGCCGGGTGGCCGGTGAGGGACTGGGCGAGCTTGATCCACTGGTCCAGCACGGTGGCGGCGGCTCCGGTGTCGATGGCGGCCCGGGCGGTGTCCAGGCCGTGGGCGAACGCGTCGCGCGGGTCGGCGTCGGGGGTGCGGGCGGCGAGGGCTCCGGCGGCGTTGGCGAGGACGGCGTCCCGGGCGGCGCCCCGTTCTGCTCCGAGGACGCGGTGGACGGCGGTGGCGTTGTAGGCGGCGTCACCGCCGCGCAGCGCGTCCGCTCCGGCGCGGGCGAGGCCGAAGCCGGCGGTGTCCAGGACCGTTTCGCGCACCGTGTGCGGGCCGGCGATCCACAGGCGGGTGGGGGCGGCGCAGGTGATCTCGTCGAGGCCGTCCTCGCCGCGCGCGACCCACGCGCGGGTGCCCCGGGCGGCGAGGACCGTCGCAAGGTGGGGGGCGAGCACGTGGCTGGAGCAGCCGACGAGCGCGGTCGCGGGACCGGCGGGGTTGGTGAGCGGGGCGAGGTAGTTGATCGCGGTCGGCACCCCGAGCGCTCTGCGGACCGGAGCGGCGTGCCGCAGACCGTGGTGGAAGACCGGGGCGAAGGTGAACCCGATCCCCGTCTCGGTCACGCAGGCGGCGACCTGGGCGGGGGTGAGGGTCAGGGGCAGGCCGAGGGCTTCGAGGACGTCGGCGGACCCGGCCTTGGAGGACACCGAACGGCCGCCGTGTTTGACGACCGGGGCTCCGGTGGCGGCGACGACGATCGCCGACATCGTCGAGACGTTGACGGTGTGCGCGCCGTCGCCGCCGGTGCCGACGATGTCGACCACGTCGGCGCCGTTGATGCCGGGCAGCGACACGACGCGTTCCATCAGGGCGTCCAGCAGGCCGGTGAGCTCCGGAGCGCTTTCGCCCTTGGCGCGCAGGGCGGTGAGGAAGCCGGCGAGTTCGGCCGGGGCGGCCGCGTCGTCCATGACCTGCCGCATCGCCCAGCGGGTGTCGCCGGCGGTCAGGTCGCGTCCGGCGAGGAGGGCCGCGAGCAGGCGCGGCCAGGAGCGGGCGGGCTCGGTCACAGCGGTTCCCTCACAACAGATGGTCCGGGCGGTGGTGTTGAGCGTATCGACCCCCGCGCCGGGGCGCGGCCCATTACGCGATCCGGGAACCAGGCCGCCGGTCGCCGGGTGACCGTGGCCGGGCGGTGGTGGGCGCGCCGCACCGCGACGAGGTGGTGTCGGCCGGCCCAGGGCGGCGGGGTGAAGGGCGACGGCGGTCAGGTGATCGTGGTCGGCGGATCCTCGGCCTACAGTGCGCCGCCCTTCCTGGCGGGGCTGGGGGCGCTGCGGGCCGGGGCGCACGGTGTCCGGGTCCTCGCCCCGGCGGGCCCGGCGGCGGGCGCGGCCGCCCTGGAGATGCACCTGCTGACGGTGCCGGGCCCGGAACTCGGCGGAGGGGACGTCCGGCTGCTGGCGGAGGTCACTGAGCGGTTGCTGGCGGGGCGGGCCCGGTCGGGGGCGCGGGGGCGGTTGGTGTGGCTGATCGGCCCCGGGCTGGGCGGCAGCCCGCAGCCGGGTCCGGTCCTGGACGCGCTCGCCGCGGCGCGGGCCGCGGCGGGCCCGGTCGGAGTGGTCGTCGACGGTCATCTCGGCGGCGGCCCGGACGGGATCGCCCGGATCACCGGACTGGCTCCCGACGTGGTGCTGCTGAACCGGACCGAAGCGGCCGGACTCACCCAGAACGCTGCCGGCCGCGAGGGCCGTGTGCCGGTCGCCGCGCTGGCCGGGCTCGCCCGCCGTACCGGCGCGGTGATGACCGCGAAAGGCCCCCACGACCTGGTGATCGGCCCCGACCGGGTGTTGCTCCGGGTGCGGGCCGGGCACCCGTCCATGGCCAAGAGCTCCAGCGGCGACGTCGTCGCCGGAGTGACGGCGGGCCTGCTCGCCCAGAATCTTCCGCCCGCCGAAGCCGCCGCGCTCGCCTGCCACCTGGTCGGCACCGCCGGGGCCCGTCTCGCCGCCCGCGCCGGTCCGGGCTGGCTGCCCGGCGAACTGATCACCGCCCTCACCGGCCCCGTACGCGACCTCCACACCTCCCACGCCCTGACCCGACTCCTCACCTTTCCTATGTCTTTGTCCTTCTTCGAGCGATGGGACCGTGACCGATGACCCCTCTCCTCTCCCCCACTGGGCGGGCCGTGGACACCGCGGCGCTGTGCGCGGCCGCCCGCGAGCACCGCGAACACGGCGAACGACGAGGCACCCTTCACCCGTCGGTGTGGCAGCACCTGTCCGACAGCGCGATCACCACGGCCGCGCTGCCTGCCGTCCACGGCGGATTACAGTCGGCGGTCCCGCACATCCTGGATGCGGTGCGCCAGGTGGCGTACGCGGACCCGTCCGCCGGATGGGCCGCCGCGGTCCACGCCCCGGCCGGGGCGTTCCTGTCCCGCCTGGACGAGCCCACCGCCCGGACCGTTCTCGGCGGCGGGGTGCGGCCGGTGATCGCCGGATCGTCCCTGCCGGCCGGAACGATCCGCGAGGCCGGGGGCGTGCTGCGGTTGTCGGGCCGGTGGCCGCTGGTGACCGGCGCGGAGCACGCGTCGCTCCTCGCGCTCGCCGCCCGCACCCCGGACGGCGGGAGCCCGGTCTGGTTCCTCCTCCCCCGTCATGAGGTGACGGTCCACCAGGACTGGGACGCGCTCGGGCTGCGCGGCAGCGCCTCCTGCTCCGTCAGCTGCGACACCACGGTGCCCGCCGGGCACAGCGTCCTGCTCACCGGGCCCGCGCTCGTCGACGATCCGCTGTACCGGTTCCCGCTGTACGGCCTCATGGCCGCGACGATCGCCACGGTCGCCGAGGCCACCGGACAGCGTGCCCTGAACGCCTTCGCCCGCCTCGCCCCCGCCGTACGGCCACGGCACGCTGACGGGCCGCTCAACCGGCTCGGCGGCGCCCAGGACGCGTACGCGCAGGCCGGCGCACAGCTGGCCGCCGCGTCCGGCCTGCTGGAACGAACCACAGCGGCGGCCTGGTCCGCCGCCGTGGACGGCCCGGTCGGGGAGGAGGAGCGTGCCCGGTTACGGGCCGCCTGCTGCCACATGGCGCAGACGGCCGAGGCGGTGTGCCGGACGCTGTTCGAGGCCGCCGGATCCGCGGCCGTCCACCGCGCCAGCGAGGTGGAGGGCTGCTGGCGGGACGCCCTGGTGATCTCCCGGCACGCCCTGGTCGCCGGCCGCGGGCGGCAGCTCGCAGGCGCGTACCTGCTGTCCGGCATCGCGGCGGAAGACCTGTGACGGCCTCCCGGCTGCTGGAGCGGTTCCTCGCCCAGGACCCGCACCGGATCGCGGCCACCGCGCCCGACGGAACCCTCTGGTCGTTCGCCGGTCTCCTGGCCCGGGCCGGAAACCTCACCCACCTCCTTCACCGGGCGGGCGGGTGCGAGGGGCGGACCGTCCTGCTGCGCACCGCGGGCGGGCCGCTGTTCGCGGCCTGCGACCTCGCCGTCCTGTTCGCCGGAGCCGTGCCCGCCGTCGTCCCCGAACATCTGACCACCGGCCAGGCCCGCGCGGTGCTCCGGTCCCTCCGCCCGTCCGCGGTCCTCGACACCCTCCCCGGACACGACGACCAGGTGGTCGAAGCCGCCCGCACCGCCGGGATACCCGTCCACCCGGTCACCGCCGAGGACCTCGACGCGCAGCTGCCGCCAAGGGCGGGTTCGCTGCGGAAGCAGGCCCGGCGCTGGGCAGGCGCCCGCAGCAGTACGGCCGTCGCCGTGGTGTTCACCTCCGGCACCACCGGCACGCCCCGCGGGGTCGTGGTGACCGACCGGGCGCTCACCGACGGCATCACCGCCTGGATGCGGCACTGGCCCAGCGCGGCGCGCCGGCCGGAGCGGACCGTGGCGTATCTGCCGGTCTCCCACATCGCCCAGCGCATCATGGGCCACAGCCTGATGTGCCTGTACGGCACCACCGTCCACACCACCGGCCCCGACGATCTCACCGGCGCGATCGTCCGGCACCGGCCCGACGTCCTCCTCGGAGTCCCCCACACCCTCACCCGCCTCGCCCACGCCCTGACCGCCGAAGAGGAAGCGGGCGGTGCGGAGTTGCGGACGGCGGTGAGCGGGATCACCCTCGCGGTCAACGGCGCCGCCGCCCTCGCCCCCGCCACCGCCCGCACCCTGACGGCGGCCGGACTGCGGGTGGCCGGGGCGTACGGGGCGACCGAGACCACCGTGCCCGTCTACCACCAACCCGACACCACGGCCCCGCACCTCGGTATCCCGGTCACGGCCGCCCACCGTGTCGGCGACGGCGGGGAACTGCTGATCCGCAGCCCGCACCTCGCCCCCGGGTACGTCACCCGCTGGCCCCGTACCCGCCCGGTCACCACCGGCGGCTGGTGGCACACCGGCGACCGCGCCACCGAAACGCGGGACGGGCAGATCATGCTCGCGGGCCGGCTGTCCGCCGCGTTCAAGACCGCCCGCGGCCGACTGGTCAGCCCCGAACCCATCGAAGCGTTCCTGACCGCCCGCCCGGGAGTCGACCACGCCTGCGTCACCGGCCACCGGCTGCCCCACACCGTCGCCCTCGTCTCCGCACCGGGCACCGCCCACTGGCCGCCCGACAGGGTCCGCGACCTGGAGCGGGACCTCCTCGCGGCCGTCGCCCGCGCGCAGAAATCCGGGGCGCTGCCGTGGGCCGATCTGCACACCCTCCGCGCCCTGCCCGACCCGTGGGCCGGCACCGGCCTGCTCACCGCCACCGCCAAACCACGCCGCGACAAGATCACCGACCGCTACGCCCACCTCCTCCCCCACCCCACCGCTGCCGTGACACCTGAGGAGCGCCATGCCCGCGCCTGACACGACCACCGAGCCTGCAGTCCTGATGATCGACATGGGCGGGGTGTTCTTCTCCTACTCCTTCATCCGCGCCCTGGAGCACTGGGCCCGCCTGGCGGGCGACGACCCGCAGCGGCTGCTGGACGCGTGGGAGATCGACGACCCGTTCGACGCCTTCGAACGCGGCGAGATCACCCCGCCCGCCTACCTCGCCCACCTGCGCCACCGCCTCGGCCTCACCCTGACGGACCGGGACATGACGGACGGCTGGAACGCGATCTACCAGGGCGTCGACACCCGCCTCACCGCCCTGCTCAGCTCCTCCCTGGTGCGCGACAGCTTCCGTGCGGTCGTCGGCGTCTCCAACACCAACGCGCTGCACGCCCCGTTCTGGCGCGACCTGTACCGCGAGGACCTCACCGTCCTGGACACGGTGGTCTGCTCCCACGAGATCGGGACCACGAAGCCCCGCGCGGCGTTCTTCGACCACGTCGCCCACCTCCACCACATCCCGCGCACCTCCCTGGTCCTCGCCGACGACATCGCCTCCGTCACCGCCGACGCCGGACGGCTGGGAATCACCTCCCACCACTACACCGGCGCCGACCAGCTCGCCGCCTTCCTGACCACCCTCTGAACCCTGATCGGGGCTTTCTCGGATGGATCCTGTTCTGATCACCGGCGCGGCCGGCTTCATCGGCTCCGCCCTCACCCACCACCTGCGCACCGCCGGCATCAAGGTCACCGCGGTCGACGACCTGTCCGTCCCCTCGCTGTGCCCGCCCCCCGGCGGGCTCCAGGAGCGTGATGTCCGCACCCTTCAGGCCGCCGACCTCGACCCGTTCGGCACCGTCGTCCACCTCGCCGCGCACAAGTCCGTCCCCGGCTCGTTCCTGCCGGGCGCCTTCGAGCACAACACCGCCGTCGACCGGCACATGATCGACGTCTTCCGCGCCTCGGGCGCGCGGCGTCTGCTGCTGGCGTCCTCCTGCGAGGTCTACGGCCCGCGCTCCGGGGCGCTCACCGAGCGCACCGCCTGCTCCCCCCGTTCCCCCTACGCGGTGGGCAAGCGGACCACCGAACACCTCGCCGCCGTATGCCGGCCGCTGCTGCCCGCGGGCCGGCAGATCGGCATCGTCCGCTTCTTCAACACCTTCGGCCCCGCCGAGGGCGCGGACGCGGTGGTGCCCGCGTTCCTCGACGCCGCGACCGCCGGCAGCCCCCTGGCCGTTGAGGGCGACGGGCTCCAGGCCCGCGACTTCACCCACATCGACGACGCCCTGACCATGCTCACCCGCATCCTGGACCGCGACCGGCTCCTGCCCGTCGTCAACGCGGGCTCCGGCCGCGCCACCTCGATCCGGGACCTCGCCGACGCGATCCTCACGATCACCGGCAGCACAGCCGGCATCCGGCACACCGCGGGCCGGCCCAACGAAATCCCCTCATTTGTCGCCGACATGACCCGCTTCACCCGCGTCTACGGGCCCCTGCCGCACCGGCCCCTGGCCGACACGCTTGCCGACACCCACCGCCTGCGCCGCGCCCTCACCGTCCCCGCGGGCGCCCGGTGAACCGGCCCACCCCACCCCAGGGCGCCGCCTTCCCGGGCGAGGGGGCGGTGGGGCTTGCGCTGGGGACGTTCGAGTTCGGATCCGCCCTGTCCGCCCGCCGCGTCTTCGAGCTGCTGGACACCTTCCACGACCTGGGCGGACGCGTCCTCGACACCGCCCCCACCTACGGCCCCACCGCGAGCGGGCCGCGGGCCGAGCAGCTGATCGGGCGGTGGCTCGCCACGACCGGCGCCCGGATGTATACCGTGACCAAGGCCGGGCTCGCCCCGGCCCGGCCCGGACAGGCAGATCTGCGGCCGGAGCAGCTGATCCGCTCCGCCGAACAGTCCGCACAGCGCCTCGGGGCGCCGCCGGCCGCTCTGGTCCTGCACCGCGACGACCCGGCCGTCCCCGTCGGGGAGGTCGCCGACGCCCTCCAGCACCTCATCGACACCGGCACCATCCAGGCGGCGGGGGCGTCGAACTGGACCACCGCCCGGCTGCACGCCTGGTGCACCCACTCGGCCGGGGCCGGCCGGACGGGGCCGCGGATCACCCAGCCGCTGTGGAGCCTCGCCCGCCGCACCGCGCCGTGTCCGGAGCCCTGGCTCACCGAAGCCGACCCCGAACACCTCGCGTTCGCCGAGCAGTACGGGCTGACCGTCATGCCCTACCGGACGCTGGCCGCCGGATATCTCGCCGACCGGCACAGCGGACGCCACCACGCCCACCACACCACCACCTACGACACCCTGGGCAACGCCGGGCGCCGCGTCCGGCTCCGCGCCGCCGCCCGGCGGCTCGGCATCAGCGGTACCGCTCTCGCGCTCGCCTACCTGCGCTCCGCCACCCGGGCCCACGTCGTTCCCGTCATCGGGCCCACCAGCATCCGCCAGCTCACCAGCGTCATGACCGACACCGGGCGGGCCGGGCGGCTGTCCCCGGACCTGTGCGCCCACCTGGCCGGGAACGAAGCGTGACCCGGACCGGCCGCCGGAGCGGGGGCGGGTCAGTCGAGGAGGCGGGCGAAGCGGTGCGGCACGATCCCGGTCGAGTTCCCGGCATAGGGGAAGAGCCAGGTCGCGCGGCGGCAGAAGTCCCTCCAGTCGTGGCCCAGTTCGTCCAGCTCGCCCTGAACGGACAGCGGCTCGCCGAACGCGAACACCGCCGCAATCCCCGCGGCCGGTTCGACGACCACCTCGCCGCCCCCTGCGGGCAGATGACGGACCCGCCACCGCCGACCGCCCGAGGTGACCGTCCAGCTTCCCCGGTCGCCGTCGACGGCCAGTCCTTTGTAGGCCAGGTGCTCAAGCCACCCGGCGAGGAGCGTTCCGACCGCCTGAGCGCGCTCCGGGGCGGTCAGTGCGCGCGGCCGCAGGGTGCGCTTGACCTTCGCGGGGACTCCGGCCGCCAGCACCCCGGGCGGGAGGGAGGAGGTCACCGTCGCCGTCGCCGCCACGACGGTTCCCGCGCCCACCCGCACGCCGGGCAGCAGCACCGACCGGAAGCCCAGCCACACCCCGTCCTCGACCACCACGCCCTCGAAGGCCGCGGTGTGCCCGTCGCGTACGGAGTGTCCCGCGTGGTAGCCGTGGGTCCAGATCGCCACGTCGGCGCTGATCCCCACGTCCGACCCGATCGTGATGGGCTCGGTCGCGTTGAAGACGACGTCCGGGGCGATCTGGCACCGGTCCCCCACGGTGAGCGTGGACCGTTCCTCCATCGACGCCCCGGCCCCCACCCGCCACCGGTGCCCCACATAGCAGCCGGCCCCTACCGCGAGTTCGCGGCAGACCACCTCGCCCCCGGTATCCACCCGGGTCCCGGCGCCGACGGTGAACCGGTCCGCCACCAGCACCCGCGCCGAGGCGCCGATCTCCGCCCCGGGCCCCAGCCGCAGGCGGGCGGAGCGCAGATCACAGCCTTCGCCGATGCTCGCCCCGTCGTCCAGTACGAGGTCGTCCGCCACGATCACCGTGCCCGCGCCGATCCGCACCCCCGCCCCGATCCGCCGCCGCCGTACCCGGAACACCACCCCCGGGAAGTCCTCGTCCGACGTCATACTCCGGCCCTCTTCAGTCTTCCGATCACCGAACACGGCACATCACCCTTCTTTTTCAGCAGCGGGCACGATGCCCGAACCCCCTGGGAGAGCGAACTGTGGACCACACCCACCGGCCCGAGCGCGTGCTGGCCGTCGCGGCGCACGCCGACGACGAGATCCTCGGCGCGGGCGGCACCCTCGCCGTCCACACCCTGGCCGGCGACCCGCTGATGATCCTGATCCTGAGCCACTCGGCCACCAGCCGCCCCACAGGCGACGAGCAGGTCCGGGCGCACCGCGCTGGCAGCGCCCGCAAGGTCGCCGGCCTCTACGGGGCCGAACTGCGCCTGACGGACTTCCCCGACAACGCCTTCGACACCGTCCCGCGCCTGGCCATCACCCGCACCGTTGAGGACGCCGTCCGCGCCTGGTCGCCGACCGTCGTCTACACCCACAGCACCGCCGACCTCAGCCACGACCACCGCCTCACCGCCGAAGCGGTGGCCGCCGCCACCCGGCCCCAGCCCGGCAGCACCGTGCGGACCGTCCTCGCCTTCGAGGTCCGCTCGGCCACCGAATGGGGATGCGGACGCGCCTTCTCTCCCACCTGGTTCCAGACGCTGACGCCCGAAGCCGTAGAGCTGAAACGCCGGGCCCTGGCGGTGTACGGCTCCGAGATGCGGCCCTGGCCCCACACCCGCTCCACCCGCGCCCTCGACGCCCAGACGGCGGTGCGGGGCGCGCAGGTTGGGGTGCCCGAGGCGGAGGCGTTCGAGCTCATCCGCCACCGTCAGCCGCCGCGGCCCCCGGTGGTGTGAACCACGCCCGCTCCCGGCCGGACAGGGCCAGGGCGATCCGCTCCCGGACGCTGTCGCGCACCGGCGGCAGTCCGTCGGGGTCGAACCAGCCGACCTCGACGGACTCGTCGTCGTTGACCCGGGCCGCCTGCCCGGCGCCGTCCGGCCGGCACGCGAACACCAGCTCCAGATACTGGGCGCGGTCCCCGTTGGGGTGCCGCACCTGCGGGGAGACGGTGACCCCGGCCAGCCGCTCCACCACGACCCGGACCCCGGTCTCCTCGAACACCTCGCGGACGACAGCGTCGGCGGGCTCCTCCCCGGGGTCGAGGATGCCGCTCAGCAGGGACCACTCGCTCGTGTCCGAACGCCGGTGCAGCAGCACCCGGCCCTCTCCGTCACGGACCACGGCGTTCACCCCGGGAAGCCACAGCAGATGGTCACTGCCCACCCGCTCACGCAGCCGGATGACGAAGTCGGGTGTCATGAGAGCCCCCTGGGAGTGCGCCGACCGGCCCTGGCGGCGCCGCGGGCCGTCCCCAGCACACCGCAGAATCCGCCGGCCCCGCGACCCGGCAGACCGTGAAGAACGCGAGCTTCGAGGAGGCCGTGTGAAAAGCCGTGAAAACCCGCCCCCGCCCGTCAACCGGCCTAGCCTCGCCACCGTGACGACGACTCCCCGAGTCCCCCGGTCGCACCCGCCGACCGCCACCACACCCGCCCCGCGCCACAACCAGTTCCTGGCCGCCGCCCTCGACCAGGCCGGCTGGACACCCCGCGACCTGATCCGCGCCCTCAACCCCCGACTCGACGCCGCCGGTGAAACCCGGCTCCACCCCACCGCCGCCTACAGCTGGCTCCGCGGATCCACCCCCCGCTCACCCGTCGTACGGCGCCTGACCACCACCGTCCTCACCGAAGCCACCGGCACCCCGTGCACCACCGCCCTGTGGGGCCCCGACCACAAGCCCGTCACCGAACCCACCGCCACCGACCACCTCCTCGGATCCCGGACCCTGCCCGCCGTCCTCGACACCACCGCCGCCTGGGTCACCAGCCCCGACCAGCACATCACCGCCCACCCCGCCCCGCCCGACCGCCTCACCACCGCCGTCTGGGACGCCACCCACCACGACACCATCCCGCCCCCGCCCCGCCCGAGCGGACCGGACCGCGTACCACCCCCCTTAGCCGACGTCCTTGAGGACCAGCTCCGCTCCCTGCGCCGGCTCGACGACCGCACCGGCGGCGGCCCCCTGTCCCAGCGCCACGTCCGCCTCGCCCTCGGCGAAGTGATCCACCTGCTGCGCACCTGCCGCTACGACGCCCACACCGGCACCCGGCTCCTGCGCACCGCCGCCGGACACGCCCAGCTCGCCGGCTGGATGGCCTTCGACGCCGACCTCACCGCCGCCGCCCAGCGCTACCAGCTCCTCGCCATCCGCCTCGCCCGCGCCGCCGGCGACCACGACACCGTCGCCAACGTCCTCGGCATGCTCTCCTACCAGCACGCCGCCCACGCCCAGCCCGACACCGCGCTGCGCTTCGCCGCCGCAGCCGTCGAGCACACCGCCCGCGGCCTGCCCCTCGTCCGCGCCCGCGCCCTGGGACGCCTGGCCACCGCCCACGCCAGCGCCGGAGACATCGACAGCTTCCGCCGGGCCACCGACCAGTGCCACACCCTCCTCCAGCGCCGAAGCCCCGCAGACCCCCCGTCCCTCTACTACTTCACCGCCGAGCAGGTCGCCGCCGAGTCCGGCCAGGCCCTCGTCGACCTCGCCGCCGCCCACCCCGGCCGCGCACGGCGCCTGCTGGCCGAAGCCACCGAACTCCTCTCCCCCCTCGCCCACCAGACCTCCGCCTACCGGCGCTCCGCTCTTCTCCACTCCATCCACCTCGCCCGGGCCCGCCTCCTCAGCAAAGACCCCCACGCCACCGCACAGTCCCTCACCGCCGTCGCCGACCGGCTCCCCCACGTCCAGTCGGTCCGCTGCCGGCTCCTGCTCACCCAGCTCGGCCGGCACGCCCGGCGGCACCTGCGCTCAGCCGACCGCGCCACTGCGATCCAGGCCCTGGAACGGGCAGTATCAACCCCATGACCGACCCCCACCCCCACCTCTCGGTCGTCCCCTACGACCACCCCGACGCGCACCGGCTCATGCGGCAGCTCCACGCCGAACAGATATCCCTCTACGGCTACGCCGACGACCCCTCCGACACCCCGGCCGCAGAATTCGCACCACCCCGGGGGCTCTTCCTCCTCGCCCGCATCCACCCCGCGACGGAGCCCGTCGCCTGCGGCGGATGGCACCTGATCGACAGCCGTACAGCCGAGATCAAACGCATGTACGTACAACCGGAGGCCCGGGGACTCTCCCTCGGACAACACCTCCTCACCCGACTCGAACACGACGCCCGGCACAGCGGCACCACCCGCATCCTGCTGGAAACCGGCGTCAGCAACACCGCCGCCCTCGCGCTCTACCACTCCGCCGGCTACAGCCCCGTCCCCTCCTACCGCAAGGGCCGCAACCCCTCGGTCAACCGAGCGCTTCACAAACTGCTGTGACCTTCACACGGCCCGCCAGTGCCGTCACCGCATCACAGGACCTACCCGGCCCTAGAGTCATCCCCATGACCTGGAACCATCTGGCATTCGACCTCGGAGCCCAAAAGCTGGGCCAGGCAGCCGAGTTCGCTTGCGGACCCGGTGGCCTCATCTACGAGGCGGCCCGTCTGGACGTGCAGGAGACCCTGGACCGTCTCACCGGCGAGGACAGCGGCTTCCGCGGCGCCAACCGGGCCTGGCGAAAAGGCCCGGAAAAGGACTTCGTCATGAGCCACGGCCGCTACGTGTGGTGCCTGTACGAGGAGAAGCCCGGCGAGCCCACCGGGGACACGGCCCGGCGCCTCGCCGAAAAGCTGATCATCCGCCAGCGGCAGCGCGCCGAGTAGCCATCGGCCCAGGGGCACCCGCCCAGGCCCGGGCCGATCCCGGCAGAACCCCGGACGGGACGAGGTGAGACACCCGCCGCGTGCGATGAACCACAGTGACGGCGGACGGAGTCGGTCGAGGTCACCGGAGTTCAGAGACGGACCGGATGTATTCGTCCGGCGGCTCGAAACCCCAGGCGGCCCGGCGTGCTCCGACGCCTGGGGGGTCCAGCATCGGAAACGGCACCAGGCTGCCGTCGTCCTGCCCGGCGAGCTGGGTTCCGAAGACCTGGGGTTCGCCTCGGTGGACACGGACCCGGTCTTCCAGCAGCGCGCCGTGCCGGACATCGGCGTCCCCCGCCGTCACCGCCCGCGCGAGCAGATCGAGGCACTCGGCCTGGAACTCGGGGGACCGGTCGGCGTGCTGGGCAAGCAGCCATACAGCACCCGAGGCCTCCTCGCCGACGAGAGCGCGGCCGGGCCAGCCGTGCTCGGCGATCACACCCCGCAGCCAGGCGGTGTTCGCCTCGTCCACGGCCCGCCACCGCTCGTAGAACCCCTTGGTCCGCTCGGCCTCCGGGGTGAGCCGGACCGCCTGGTCCTGCGCCTGACGCTCCAGGAGCTCCCGGCGCAGGGAGTCGTTCCCGGGGGGTGGTTCCGCCGGTCTCACCGCGTGCGGCACGACGCAGATCATGAAGAATCCCAGGGCCGGCCAGATCCGGGCCGCGCGCCGCAGTTCCACCAGGGCGAGCATCCGCAGCCGCTGCCCGTCCACAGTCCGGTCCGGCTTGGACCACAGGGCACCGCACTCGTGCAATCGCGGGGTCCCGCTCTCCCCCACCAGCACGACGACCGGCACCCCGCCCGGGCCCTGGAGATGCTCCATGCGGTCCAGGTCCACCTTCAGGCTCACCCGCACCCCCGGAGCCAGCGGCGCGGCGCCGTCGGCCCACTCGCGCAGCTGCGGCAGAAAGTGCTCGCGGCCCGCGGCGAACCAGCCCTGCCCCCGAGCCCCTCGGCCGCCGGGGTCCGGGGGTAGACGTCGGCGAGCGCGTCGAGGAACGCCCCGACGAGGTAGCGGGGTTCAGTGAGAAGGAACGGAGGGACGCCGGTCACGGAGGCGGCGTACGCCTCGGCCGGAAGCGCGGCAGCCATCCGGTCGAGGATCTCCTCGTCCGCAGTGTCGAGAGGGCCGACCCGCCACGCGTCGACACTGCGCGGGCTCAGGGTCGGAACCAGTCGGCCGCGCGAGAGGAGCTGCAGACCCAACAGCGCCCCAGGCAACCGCGGACGGGTGCCCGGCGCCGGTCGTCCGCGCACGGGCCAGGAGAGGAACCGCGTCCATCACCGGCACCCGCACACAGGGAACGGTCTCGGCCCGCAGCCCCGCCGGGCCGTTGCGGACCACCGTGATCCTGCCCTCGGCAGCCGAAGCAGGGAAGTCAGGGAACTCCGCGTCCCCGGGAACCGGGCCTGCGGTCCAGAAGGCGACATGGCCCGTCCGGGACGGGTCCCCGGGCACGAACAGGGCGGCGTGCTCCAGCGCTCCGCCCACCCGATGGTCCCCAAATCCAGTCGCCAACAACGTAGTTGCCGCAGTGTCGCACACCGGGACTCTCCCGAAGGGGCCCGGCGGCTGCACCTCTCACCCGAACGGGTGAATCTCTCACCTGCTCGGGCATTTGCTGCGCTGAAGGGAGCGGCAGGCTGACGCGGCGCCCGTCTGCCGGCGGATTCCGGAGCGCCGGGCTTCTCCGGGGCAGAGGGTCGGATCGCCACCGTGGCCGGACCGCGCTCCGGTCGCGGCTACGCCGGGATCATCACCAGGGCCGTGACGTCGTCCAGGTCGCGCTGCCCGCGGCGCTCGGCGGCCGCGACGATCGCCTCGGCCAGGGCTTGGGGATCAGGCTCCGGGCGGGCGTGGTGCTCACGCGCCAGCTCTTCGAGGACAGCGTGGTCGACCTGATCGGCGACGCCGTCGCTCCCCAGGATCAGGGTGTGCCCGACGGGCACCTCGGCCATGGCGATGTAGTAGGGGGTCAGGCGCCGCATCGTCTGGAGGACCCAGTTCGCGTGCCGGACCGGCCGGCCGTCGTCGTCGGCCTCCTCGTTGTACCGGAGGAACTCCCCGACCGTCTCCGGAGTGGTCATCAACCGCAGGCGCACCCCGTCCCAGCTGTAGGCCACGCAGTCGCCCAGCCAGGTGATCTGCATGTACTCCTCTCCCGTCACGGCGAGGACAGCGACGCCGTTCGGCACTGGTTCAGGGCCGCGGCCGACGTCCCGGACCAGTGTGGCGGCGGCGAGGAGCCCCGCGTGCTGACCGTCCTGCGCGCCCACGATGGCCGCGGTGGTCGCGCACCGCTCAGCCCATACGGGGGCGAGGCGTGAATGTCCGATCATGTCAACCACGGCAGCGGCCGTCCGACCGGTCTCCGAGACGAAGTAAGCCGCCGCGTCGGCCAGATTCGTGCCGTCTCCCTGGCGAGACGCGGTTCCCATCTGAAAGCTCTTCATGAACATCGACCGTAGAGCCTGCGGGGAAGACCGCCGTAACGTACGGCTAACGGAAGCACCTTGTCAGCGGCGGTCAGTTGTGCTCACGTGCTGGCCCCGGGCCCGGTGCCGGCGCGGCGGGGCCGCCGGATCACCCACCCTGGCGAGCTGCTCAGGTCGCGCCTCTTCCTTCAGGGGAAGGGAAGGGTGGCGGGTGACGTTCGCCGGGCGCTGGGCCATCCATCCGGAAAGCCGGTGCGGCGGGCTTTCGGTACGAACGTGGGCGAAGCCTTCGCCAAGGTAGTAGGTCTGGAGGCGTCTGTTCGCGCGGTCGCAGTCGAGCCGCACCCAGTCACGGCCTTGGCGTCGGGCGGTCAAGGCGGCCCAGTCGATGATGCGTGCGCCGAGCCGGTCGCTGCCGGGCCTGCGGGTGCTGATGAGTTTGGCCACGTAGACGGCGTCGTCGAGGCCATCGGCCGTGGTCCAGAAGTCGGTGTCGGGCCGGGCGAGGGTCACCGTGCCCACGACGGTTCGGTCGTCGTCCTCGGCGACGTAGGTGCGGCCGGCGGCGATATCCACCATCCATTTGTCCAGGGCCCGGTCGCGGAAGCCGGGGCTGCGCCACTGGTCGATGTCGTTCGCCGCGAGCCAGTCCTCGGCTTCCAGCCTCAGCTTCATGAGCGCGTCGGCGTCGGCTTCCGCAGCGCGGCGGATCAGGTGCGGCACGTCTCATTCCTCGTAGTCGTCGTAGATCAGGATGTTGCGGTCACCGGGGGCGATGGTGACCATGCAGCGGACGGGCGTACCGGAGGCCCCGAACCCCACGATGACGTACCGGATGACCGGGTTCGTGGCGTCCGGGTCGAGTTCGAGCCGCTGCGTTTCCTGGTCGGTGGGCAGCCAGGCGCGCTGCATGTGACGGCGGCGGACCTGGGGGTGGCCGATGTTCTTGAGGATGCCGCCGGCCATGGTGACGTCGCGTTCTTCCATGAGTGGGCTGTTCATGGCGATCTCCATGGGGAACCAGGAGTCGGCCAGTTGGAAGGGGACTCCGTCGACGCGGCGGAGCCGGCGCCGGGCGACGGCGAAGGTTCCGGGTTCGAGTTCGAGCCATGTGGCGATGTCGTCCGGGGCCCGTTCGACGGTGACGACGGGGGTGTCCTGGCTCGGGACGCGGCCGAGTTCCTCGATGGACGCCTTCCAGTCGTCCACCCCGCGGGCGGGGTCGTCACGCCGCGAGCCGCGTTCGAAGGCGTGGATGGGCCATTCGATGGGGTCGATGACCCGGATGAACACCCCTTTGCCCTGCTGTGAGGTGACCACTCCCCAACTCTTCAGCTTCATGACGGCCTGGCGCAGTGTCTCGGCGGAGGTGTTGTACTCCGCGACGAGTTGACGCGTGGACGGGAGCTGACCGCTCGCGGCGAATTCACCCTCCTGGATCCGGCGCCGCAGGGCCTCGGCGATCTCCTGGGCGCTCCAGCGCTGCCCTCTGGGTCGGCTTGTCATGCGGGTCAGCGTATCCGTCCTACCTAGTGAAGCAAGCGAATGCGCTCTTCCAGACGGTTCAGCACCGATGTGCTCGATGACCGCCCGCGCCTCGCGCGATCAGTTTCTTCTCAACTTCCCAGGTCAGAAAGTGCTGTTGACGGCGCCCCTCGGTCCGGACTACGGTCACATCCAACTTCACTTGTGAAGCTAGTGATGCTAGTGAAGTTGACTCGGCTGTTCATCCTCGCGAGATCCGGGCACTTCGGGTGCCCGGGCGAGGGTGCACATCAGGTCAGATGTGTGCGAATAGCGCCTTTCGGCGGCGTCCCTTGAGAACTGCACAGCGGCACTGAGCGTCCGGCGCGGCGCGGCGGCATCACCGCCGTCGGCGTCCGTCCGGGCGCTTCGATCCAGGCAACCACGGTCCGGCGTACGAAAGTTGTGCGCCGCGGCCTTGGCCGCCTGGCCAGCACAACGGCCCTGGCCGGAGGTCTCTCCGGTCCAGGGCCGCTCCGGCCCGCTGCCAGGAGTCGCCACTCCGTCGCGCGGGCTGATCCGAACACCTCACACGCGAGGAGTCCGCACTGTGTCTCACCGTAGTCAGCACGCCACCCGCGCCCCGGCGCGGGCCGGACGTTCGAACAACGCCTACCGCAGGGCTATCGCCGATGCCCTCTCGCCCCGGGCCCGTGCCCGTGCGGCCGAAGCGGCCGGATTGCTTCTGACCCGGCTGACGGCCGTACCGGGGGTGCGGTGATGTCCGGGCCGGCGGAAGCACCCGCGCACGCCGGACTGCCGCAGTATGTGGCGATGGCACGCGGCCGGCTGGGGAAGCTGGGCCCGGCCGCGTCCCGTATCGAGGCCGCCGTGGCCGGCCGGGCCGCGCTGCGGCACAGCCTCGGTCTCGACCTTCGGCGCCTGTCCCCGGACGATCTGGTCCTGGAGCTCATGGAACTGCGCGGCACCCTGGCGCTGCTGCTGAGCCTGTCGATCCCCGCCGCGATCCCCCAGTCCGGCGCGCTGGACGACGAGGACCTCGTCGCCCACGTCTTCGATCTGGTCAGCGACGCGGCACCGCTGCACGCCGAGGTGAGCCTGCGCATCAGCAGGTCGCTCCCGGATCCGCTGCAGGCCGCGCTCCTGAAGGGCATCAACGCCCCCCGGGCCCATGCGGCAGGCGAGTTCGTCGAGGCACGCGGCCACTGCGGTACCTCCACCGTGCAGATCACCACCCTGGCCGTCCCGGAGATCCCCCGGTGACCCGGCACGACCAGAAGGAACCGGACCGGCCCGAACGGCCGGGGTTCCGCGAGAACCGGGTGCTGTCCGAGCCGGCCACCGTTCAGGGGTGCCAGGAGGACTTTGCAGCGGGCGCCGCCGACCGGGACACCGTGTTCAAGCAGTGGCGCCGGGCGGCCGGCGTCTGTTGACCGGCAATCGCAGCAACCGGCCCGGCGGACGCCGGGCCGGTCAGCCCGGCGGCGCAGCAACTGCCGCCCGTACGCTCCGGCCCCGCCGCGCGGGGCTCTCTGCCCGCCCGTCCATCTGAGGCCGCGCTTCTCCGGCGTCCGGCTCCGCACAGGAAAGCAGCACGGTGACCACCAGCCCCACCACGCCCACGACCACACGCCCGGACGCCGCATCCGGTGCCGGACGGCCGGCACTGACCCGGCCGCAGCGCGTGATCACCGGGATCGTGATCGGCGGCACCGTCGTCATCGCGGGTATCGGGTTCGCCGGCTCGTACGCCGCCGTCCGCGACCTGGCCGCCGCCAAGGGCTTCGGAGGCTTCGCCCACGTCTTTCCGCTCGGCATCGACGCGGGCATCGTCGTCCTGCTCGCGCTCGATCTGCTGCTGACCTGGCTGCGGATGCCATTCCCGCTGCTGCGGCACACCGCCTGGCTGCTCACCGGCGCGACCATCGCGTTCAACGCGGCGGCCGCCTGGCCCGACCCGCTGGGGGTCGCGATGCACGGGGTGATCCCCCTGCTGTTCGTCGTGACGGTCGAAGCCGCCCGGCACGCGGTGGGGCGCCTGGCGGCGATCACGGCCGACCGGCACATCGAACCGGTCCGCCTGATCCGCTGGATCCTCTCCCCCGTCCCCACGTTCAAGCTGTGGCGGCGGATGAAGCTGTGGGAGCTGCGCGCGTACGACACGGTCATCGCCCTGGAGCGGGACCGGCTGGTCTACCAGGCCCGGCTGCGCGCCAAGTACGGCCGCGGCTGGAGGCGCAAGGCACCCGCCGAGGAGCTCATGCCGCTGCGGCTCGCCCGCTACGGCATCCCTCTCGACCGCGGTGACGCGGCGCCGGAGCCCGGAGCCGTGCAGGCGCTGGAATCCCACCTCGGTGACGCACTCGCCCTCGTCGCCCCCTCCCCGGGCAGATACGTTCCCGCGCCGGTGCCCGTGAACGGCACCGGCGTGAAAGCCACAGCCGCCGCGGTGCCCGTGAACGAGGGGGACCGTGAAACGCCGCGCGGGGACGGCGTCGTGAATCCCGAAAGCGTGAAGCAGCCGCTTCACGCTCCGGCGGCCGGCCCGCAGACCGCCGTGAAACACCGCACCACGCGGAGTTCACAGGGATCCGTGAACAGCCCGTCCGCCGTGAACCGTCTCCCTTCCGCCCCGCCCGCCCGCACCGTGAACCACAC
This sequence comes from Streptomyces sp. CAU 1734, assembly GCF_039888735.1. Classification (NCBI taxonomy): domain Bacteria; kingdom Bacillati; phylum Actinomycetota; class Actinomycetes; order Kitasatosporales; family Streptomycetaceae; genus Streptomyces; species Streptomyces sp. CAU 1734. Next base: position 139,240 of record NZ_JBDQQP010000012.1, on the reverse strand, counting down.
ACCCCCCAAGGGCATGAGCAGCGTGAACGCGCAGGTCACCCATAGCGTGAAAGCGTTCACGCGGATCGTGAAAGGAGCGTCGTTCACGCGTGAAGGCGTGAACGTGAACCCGCCCGGCTGGGGCGTGAACCACCGGGTGGCGATGACCGTGAACCGGCCGTCCGGGCGTGAAACGCAGACCGTGAACACGCGCACCGTGAATCCGGTGCGAACCGTGTCCGTGAAAGATCGCGGTGACCGTGAAGCGCCTCGCGTGAACGACGCCCCGGGCGTGAAAGCGCGCCCGGGGAGTTCACGCCGCTCCCGTCGGGCGCACGCCACAGCGCGGGGGAAGCCGGGATCGGTTCACGCCACCGTCGCCTCGCCGGGCCCGCAGCGGGAGAGGGCCAGGGCCGCGGCTCAGTGGCGCCTGGCCAAGAAGGCGGAACCAGGCCTGACCCAGAGCTCCTTCGCGCGGAGCATCGGCCGGTCCCCGGCCTGGCTGACCAAAGCGCTCAAAGAGGCGGCTGGCACCGCCGACGCCGCGCCCAGTGACTGATCCGGACCGCGGGCGTCCGCACCCAGTGCGGGCCCTGGCCTGCGACGACCACGACGAGCAGTTCATCCGCATGCTGATCCACCTCGCCCTCGAAGGCGAGCAGATCACCGGCGCCTTCGAGGAAGGAGGGACCGTGACCAGCGCAGACGACGATCCGTACCATGTGCCGCTGCCCGCCGAGGTGCCGATGCCGAGGCCCGAGCCCCCCGGGGCTCTCCCGGCGGAGGTCCCGCCGACCAGTGCGAGCACACCGGCTGAAGCGGATGCCTCAGCCTCTGCGGATGAGACTGTCGACGACCCTGTCGACGGTGTAGATGCGCAGGTCAGCGCCCCGGAAGTGGTCAAGGCTCCTGCCCAGGGGAGCGGAGCGGAGCCCGCCGCACCGCCCCCGCCGACCGCCCCGCCGACGAGTACGGACTGGTGGCGCACCGCCCCGAGGGGGGCACGCACCGAGCCTCGCACCGCAGGCGCGGTCCGTGACGCCAGGCCCGGCTGGTGGGACCGCCTCTACCGGGACCAGAACGCGGACCTGGACACCCACACCGGCCATATCCTCACCGTCCCCGCGGACGGCGGGCCGGTCCTCATCCAGGTCCAGAAGAGCGACAGCTCCGATGGTCCAGGTCCCGGCGACGAGCACGACGACGCAGCCGCAACCCGTCCGCAGTCCGTCGGCGAGCCAAGGCCGCAGCCCACACTGCGTGCCCGTCCCGAGCCCGTGCTGCGGTGGCGGCCGAGCCGGTTCTGGCGCGTTCTCACCTTCAACGGCACAGCCGCGGCCGCCGGCAGCGTCATCGGCCTCAACACGTACCTGTCCCAGTTCCCGCCCGCCGCCACCGCCGCGGCGAGCGGGCTGATCGGCGCGGGTCTGGCGCTCGCCGGCGGGTTCACCGCGTGGAAGGTCGCGGGCAGTGAACTCCTCGCGCCGTACGTCCCGTTCGGCCGGTGGGGCCGGCTCGGCACGGTGTTCTTCACGGCCGAACTCGGCCGCCGCCTCGGTGAGGAGTTCCTGCCGTACACGTCCGGCGCGATCGCCCGCCACACCGGCCTCACCCAGGCCGACGTCTCGCTGCTCATCGTCGGGCTCACGCTGTGCGGCGCTTCGGGCTGGCTGGTGTGGCGCACCCGCGAGGGCGGTCTCCTCAAGCGCTGGCTGGCCCGTGTCCCCCTCGCCACCTCTCTCCTCGTCTGCGCGCTCTACACCAACGGCCCCGTCATATGAAAGGCACCACCCAGTGACCCCCATGAACACCGTCCTCAGCGCCCCCGCCCTCGGGAGCGGTCTGACACAGGGCCTGGGCGCTGTCGGTCTCTCGTCCCTCGCCGTCGCCGGATTCATCGTCCTGGTCATCGCCATCCGCAACCGCTCGAAGTACACCAAGCCGGTCTTCACCGACCGGCGGCACCTTGCCGCGCTCGCGGCCGTGACGGGAATCCTCTTCATCCTCGCCGGGGGAACCTGGCGGATGATCGCGGAGGGGGCGCACGGCCTGGCGGCCTCGGCGCTCACCGACCCGAACATCGTCGGCGGGATGACGCCGGCGGGGATCGCGCTCGTCCTGACGATCATGGCGTTCCTGCCCGAATGGGAGAAGCGGGTGCCCCCGGCGTTCTTCGGTATGGGGGCCGGTGTCGCGTGGGGCGTCGCGGGCGCGTTCTGGGGAATCCTCTTCCAGGTCATCGGCTCGGTGCTGGAGAAGCTCGCGTGAAAGCCCTTCTCCGGCAGCTCGGTATCCCCTTCTCCGGCAGCGGGCAGGCGCTGCGGCTGCTGCTGACCGGGTCGCGGTTGATCGTCTCGGTTCTCCTGCGCCGGCTGGCGCGGGTCGTCACGCTCGGCTGGCGGGCGGCTATGGGCCTCGGCGCCCCGCCGCCCGCCCAGGAGAAGGGCACCGGTCCGGCCGACGCGGGCTCCGCCGCCGGGGAGGGCGTCCCCGGCACTGCGGCAGGCAGGAGGGTAGCCGCCGGGGACGCGGTCGAGAGGGTCGGCCTGGGCTGCATGATCGTCACCGTCGCTCTCGTCGTCCTGGCGGGTCTCCTCTGGCTGTTCTGGTGGCTCGCCTGGCCCCGTATCGCGCCGATCGCACCAGTGGGCGGGATCGTCCTCGCCGCGGTGTGGATCGCCGTGGCGTGGATGGTCGCTCCCCCGGTCCCGGAGGCCGCCACCCAAAACGATCATGAAATGTCTGCGGGGGAGCAGGGGCCGGAATCCGCGGAGCAGCGGTTCGCCCGCCAGCTCGTCCTGTTCGTGGTGGCCGCTGTCCGGGACGCCGAACCCGATTACAAGGGCGTGCACATCGCCGAACTCCTGGAGCGGCTGCAGGCCGAGGCCCACGGCTTCGGACCCTGGGACCAGACCCGGTTGAGGGAGTGGTGCATCGCCGCCGGAATACCCGTGAGCAGGACCCTGCGCGCCAAGGGGAAAGGCCCCACATGGGGAGTTCGGGCCGGTGAGCTGCGGGAGGCGTTCGGGACCTCCCTCGACGAGGCTCTGGAGGCCCTCGCCGAGCCCCTCGGCCCTGCCCCGGCCGGGCCCCCCGTTCCCGGCCCCGGCGGGGCCGTCCCCAGCAGCGACAACACCCTCTCCCCGGCGCCCCCCGCACAGGCCCTCGTGGAGGGCGCCGGGGACGCCCCCGCCCGGGCGCCTCTCCACACGGTCACGGCCTCCTCCCCCGAGACCGCCGCCTGACCCTTCCCCGTAAGGCCGCAGATACCGTCGACACCCCTGTCTACCTGCGCATCTACCGTCTATCTGTCCGCCGTCTACGCCCGTTCGACACGCTCGTCTCCACGCCGTCGACACCACGGCAGCCCACTGGGGGAGCGGTTTTCAGGAACGGCGGGAAACGCCCTGTCCCGCACCTGGGCGCGCGGCTCGCCTCTACCATCCGAGGAACTCACGATCGGACCCGGAGGCGGCCGTGCCGTACACGTACAACTGCCGGCGGTGCGCCACGTCGTCGAGGCCCTACACGTTCCGCTTCGGGGCGCACAGGCACGGTGCGCGTCACCGCCGTCGGCGGCACGACGGCGACTACCCCGCCGGCGAGAGCGTCCAGCGCATCGCGCTGGATGCCGCAATGGTGCGCGCCACGTCGTGGCGGCCCTCGACGGGTGACGTCATTGCGGCGACTGCTGTCGCTCTTCTCGTCCTGTGGAGCCTCTCGCGCGCGTTGGCGGGCTGACGCGGACACCGTGGTGTCCCCGCGTCAGCCCGCCAACGCGCTGCGGTCGGGAGGTGGTGGTTACGGGGCGGGTGGTGGGCCCGGCTGCGGTGGCTCCGAGAGAGCACGGAGCGCCGAGCCCCGCCTGTGGGCGGAATCCGGCGCTCGTGAGCGCGCGTTCGCCACGCCTCAGATGTCGTCGCCGACCGTGATCTCGTTCCAGCGCTCCTCGGACACGGGCAGCCAGCGGGAGCGGTCGCCCTTGGTGATCAGGACCTCCCAGACCTCCGGGTGCTTGCGCTCACCGGTCTTCACCCGCCCGAGGTACTCGCGGTCGCAGACCCGGCGGCTGCCCCCGCGACCGCCCGATCCGCCGTTGGCCGTGCCCGGGTCGACCTCGTTGCGTGAACTCTTCTTGCTCTTCCCTCCCTTGTTGCTGGAGGACCGCCCGCCGGTGCCGCCGGAGCTCTTGCCCTGCAGCTGCTCGCCCGCGCTGAGGGTCAGCATGTTCGTCGTGTCGTTGCGGCAGTTGGTTTCGCGGTACTGCTTCTTGTAGACCGGGGTGGTGTAGGCGGGGTCGTGGTTCTTCTCCTTCACGGTGCCGTGCTCCAGCGGCTTCGTCTCGCTGGACGTGCAGGACGACAGCAGCAGAGCGGCGGTGACAGCGGTCGCGGTCATCGTGAGGCGGCGGACGGTGCGGGTCATTGCGGGGTGGTCTCGCTTTCGTGTGCTGGACGGGTCTGGCTGAGCGGGGCGGCGGTTTCGACTGTCCGTGGGACGGGCTGTGGACAGTGACCCGCCGCCCTGCGGGAGGTCAGTTGCTGCCGGGCTCCGCGAACGTCCCGGCCCGGGGCCTGAGGGAGTGCCAGACGGTGAGGTCCGCCGCCCGGCCGTCGAGGCGGTGGAAGACTCCGGCGCGGATCGTCGCGTCCTCGATGCGGGTAACGGCCCGGGCGAAAGCCCGGCGGTCACCGCTCAGGTGGGCGTGCGCGGCGAAAGCCCGGTCGATGGCGCGGTACACGGTGCTGGCCTGGTCTTCCAGCTGGGTAATGACGCCGCGCACCCAGGCGTCGAGTTCGTCGGGGACGTCCTGAAGCATGGCGTCCAGCGGCCCGGGGCCCTCGCGGTCCCACCGTGCCTCGGAGACGTCGCAGGAGAACGCCTTGGCGACCTTCTTCGACGGCAGGTGCGCGAACTTCTGAAGGCCGTAGTCCTTCCACACGCGCTGCGGGCCGAGGCAGCTGAGCCTCTTGTGCAGCCGGACGTAGTCGGTGAGCTTGGCCTTCGTGCGGACGCCGGAGGCGAAGCGCAGGATGTAGCCCTCGGACTGGACGCCGGAGACCGTGGTGCCGTCGGGCAGTTCGTCAGCCTCGGCGTGCTTGAGGAGGTCGGCCAGCGGCATCGCGGGCCAGGTGCGCACCACGCTGCCGATGCCGTTCCAGTGAGCGGCGACGCGGTGGAGTTCGAGGTCGGTGCCGTCACGGTCGTAGGCACCGAGCAGGATCATGTCCCGGCGGTCGCCGTAGTGGACGACGATCCGATTGCCCGGATACACCAGCTCGACCAGGTAGCTGGTGCCGGGTACCAGGGTGCTGGTGTCGTGGGTGTCGATCCACCGCTGTGCCCAGATGGCCTGCTCGGACGTGAAAGAGCCCTGGGACGCCGCGCGCCACTTCCCGGCGTAGTGGAAGACGAGGCCGAGCGAGCCGTCGACCTTGTCGTAGATGCGGAAGGGCTCGTCCGGCAGCGGCGGGGCGTAGGGGCGGCCCAGCCCGTGCTCGTCGGCGTTGAAGAACTTCTCGAACGGCCAGCCGCAGACCTCGCCGGTGATGTCGTCCACGATCAGGCCACGGCAGCGGAGAGTGACGGGCGTCCAAGCGCCCGTGTACTGGCAGGTCCGCGTGTAGGTGTAGATCGTGAGCGGCAGTTCGGGGTGCGGGGTGGCGGTGACGTGCCCGTCGGCGAGAGCGCGGGCGAGGTCGTCGGGCGCGAAGAGCGTGTTCAGGCTCGGCACGGAATCCTTTGGTCGGCACGGGGAAAGCACGGCCACCGGCGCGGGTGCCGGGGCGGTGAGAACGGTGGGGCCGGATCGGCGGCCCGGGCGGACGTTCTGCGGGTCGCCCGGGGCCGCGGTCTGTCGCGGCTGGGCCGTCGGTGAGGGCGTCACCCTCACCCGTTGACACCACTAATGTTACCTGAAATGGTGGTGTGAATCAATCTAAAGACACCACACTGGCGTGCTCGGCCCCTGACGGCCTGCGAGCCGCCGACAGCCCGACCTTCTGGAGGCCCTTTGCCGCGCCCGCTCGGACGTCACCAGCTGACAGCCCTCGACGCCCTGGCCCGCCTCAACGGCGGCGTCTGGCACCCCGATTGCAGCTGGCACCTGCGCTCCGCCAGGTACACGGCCCGCGTACTCGACACCCTGGTGCGGCGCGGTCTCGTGACACGGACGAGCGCGACGTCCCGCTACGTGATCACCGAGCGCGGCTTCAACACCCTGGGATGGGTCACCTGCTCCGGATGCTCCCGCCTGTACCGCATCGCGGCCACCGGCCCGGCAGCGCCCGCCGAGCGGCACGCGCGGTGCTCATGGTGCCGCCCCCGGGGCGCCGGTTCCGTTGCCGCCCCCTCGCGCCCCCGCCGGGCGCAGACGGCGCCGGCCCCATGACCGGCACCCCGCCACCCGAAGGCGGCCCGTGCCCTGCGCGGCGGGTGATGTGGTCGGTGTCGGTCTTCCGCCGGTCCGGCGGCGCCGAGGTCCACGAGTACACGAGCCACCGCCTTGAGTGCCCCGACCTGACCCGGGAGCACATGAACCTGGCCCGGGAGCGGCCGTGGGTGTCGCGCGTCGAGTTGACCGAGCATGTCCGCGAAGAGCGGTGCCGCATCGTCAGCGAGCGGGACCTGCCCGCCGCGGGACGGCCCGCACCTCACCTCTCCGCCGGTCCTGGCTGCCGCGTGGCGGCTCACTTCTACGAGATCGACGGGCGGAGGCCGGGTGGAATGCTCGACGCCGACGAGGCCAGGTCTCATCTGGATCGGATGCGTCACACGTCCGTCGGCACAGCACTGCGCGAGGTCACGGTGGTCGAACTCTCCCGCGCAGCGACCGAAGAGGATCTCCCCTCGACGTGAGGTCTCTAATTTGACGCACATGCAGCCTTTGGATTATATTTTACTCACCATCTGGCGCTATCTCGCCTGGTAAGGACGCCATTCACCTCCCCGAACACCGGGGCCGCAGGGGCTTTCCGAGCTGACTGCCGCCCCGGCACCGCCGGCCTTCTGGAGGAGCCCTGCCCCGTTCAGTCCTCTCCGCGAGTTCGTACACGCCGTCCGCCCGCGCGGAGCGGTGGGATATCCGGCTCGCGCGCACTCTTCTGACCGAGCGCACCGGCCTGTGCAGCCCGGAACCCGAGAGCGATTCCGCGAGCGGATTCCTCCTGCGTGCCGACGGACCGCAGGTCCAGATACTGCGGGTGCACAACGGCGGGCTCACCCTGCCGAGGCGCGGCACCAACGCGCGCAGACAGTGGGACTCCGCGCTGGCGTCGGCCGAAGACGCGCTCCGAGGAAGCGAGTTCACCGAGATCCGGCGCGTCCGGCATCGGGTCTCCGCAGTCGCGGTGATGCCGGATGAGCCGCAGTGCACAGCGTGGGTGCGACGTGTCGGCCCGCTCGACGCGTTCCGCCGCGCGGTGACCTTCGACGGCTTCTCACCACAGGCCGTGGGCGGCGAGGTGGCCCTCGCCTCGCACGGGCCCTCTCCGACCTCAACCCTGATCGTCACCGACGCTGCGGTTGCAGAAGTGGGGCGCGGCTACGCGAGCCGTCATGACGCGATCGAGGCATTGGCCCACCACTACGGCCTGCCCATGCCTGTCGCCGTCGTCGACGGGGGGCGGCGCCCGTGATCTTCTCACCGGGCATGCCCCTTTCACAGCCCGGCGGCGGAGTTCCGCTCACTTTGGCGCAGCGCGCGGGCCTGCACGCCGCCGCGGTCCACTCCGAGGGGCACCTCCCCCCGTCCGTGCCCGCGCCCGACGTGCGGGCGCTGGTCGGGCTGGGGCTCATCCGCTCACTGTCCGGCGCGGTTCCCGCCGGCCCCGGCCCGCTGACCCGCGCCGCTCGTCACCGCATCACCGGCGTCGGCCTCCGCCGGGCCCGCCAGGAGCAGTTGCCGCAGGTCCTGGTGGTTCCCTGCTCCCGAAGAAAGGCCGATGCAGCCGTCGCACCGGCCGGTGAGATGTACGTGGGCCCGTACCATGTCGCGGCCCGTCGGGCCGCAGACGCGGTGGCCGCGGACGGCGCGTCCCTCCTGCTGATCCTCTCGGCGAAGTTCGGGCTGCTCCGTGAGGACGACCGGGTCCTGCACTACGACCTGCGCGCCGGGCAGGACGGCACCGTGTCACCGAGAGTGCTGGCAGTCCAGGCTCATCTCCTCGGGGTGAGTGCCGCGCACGTGACGGTTTTCGCCGGCAAGGCGTACGCGGACCTGGCGCGCACCGTTTGGCCGGGGCTTGAACACCCACTCGCAGGCCGGGGGATCGGTGAGCACCTGGCCTTCTTCGCCAACCTGTACCGGCCCGCCCGCCCACACCCCGCGGCAGGACTCCGTCCACAGGCCGCCTCGCGCACCGTTCAGTAACCATCCGGCCGTTCCGGCCCCGTACAAGGAGCAGTACACATGTTCAAGAATCCTTTCGCCCGCTCGGACTCCCGCCCTGAGCCCGCCGCGCAGTCCCCGGCCCCGGCTCGTGCCTCGGTTGCCGATCTGACCAAGAAGGCCGCGTACAGCCTGCGGAAGTCGGGCCATTCCGGGCAGCGGGCTGCGGTGTACCTGGTACTGGACCGCTCGGGCTCCATGCGCCGGTACTACAGCGACGGCACCGTCCAGTACCTCGCCGAAAGGGCCCTCGGCCTGGCTCAGGGGCTCGACGACGACGGCTCGGTGCCCGTGACGTTCTTCTCCACCGGAGTGGACGGCTCCGTCACCGTCCGGGTCGACGACTACGCGGGCCGGATCGAGCGGGCGCACAACACGCTCGGGCGCATGGGCCGCACCAACTACGGCACGGCTCTGTCCACGGTCATCGAAGACCACCAGGGCTCCGGATCCCCGGCGCCCGCGCTGATCGTCTTCCAGACCGACGGCAACCCGGACGACCGCGCCAAGGTCGTCGCGCTCCTGGAGGAGATCGCCGGGCGGGACGAGCCCGTGTTCGTGGCCTTCGTCGCCTTCGGCAAGGAGGTGGACTTCCTGCACACCCTTGTGCTGAAGGCGGACAACGTCTCGCTCTTCCAGGCCGACGACCCCGAGCACATCGCGGACGAGGAGCTCTACGACGGCATCACCGGGAAGTTCATCCCCTGGCTCCTGGCCCGCCAGCAGCGCCTGACCTGAGCGTGTCCGGGCCCGCTCGCGGTGACGCGCAGCGGGCCCTGGCCCCAGGCGGGCCTCCGCTGCCCGCGGTGCCCGTCTGATTCCGGAGGGGAAGCGGCTGCGGGCCCGCCCCGAGTCCATCTGTTCCATCACACCAAGCGCCGCCGGAGTATCCGGCGCGCTTCTCGGAAGGCCCCGGGAGGATCCCGGGGCTTTTTGCGTCCCATCACCATCCTGCCGCATTTACTTTGACGTAACATCCGTCATACGTTGAATTTTAGTATCAAGGGAGCCGTCATGGCCCGCACAGACGAACTGCTGAATCTGACCGACATCGCGAAACTTGCCGGCGTGAACCGCACGACCGCTCAGAACTGGCACAAAGGCAAGGGCAAAGGCAAGAGCCCCAAGGACGGTGGAGCAGAGGAAGCACTGCCGCCGCTGCCGTCGGTCGCCAAGGCCATGAAGGTCGAAACACCGGAGGCTGACGACAAAACCCCGCGATACCCGCGGAGCGTGGTCGTCGCCCTGCTGAAGGCCGTGGGCTACATGGACGAAGACGGGAACCCCGTCGAGGAGATCCAGAAGAAGGGCCCCGGAAGATGGTCTCCCGTCAAGCCGACGGTCGACCCGAACCGGGCTGAACAACCCGACCCCGACTCCGGCCGGAAGCCCTTCAGCGTCAGCCCCGGAACAGGCGGGCGGTACCGCTACTACGTGCCCCACGCCTGGTCGATCGCCGGCTTCGGCAGCGAAGTCAGCTTCACCTCCTCCCGCAGCTACGGCCGCGCACCCGAACAGGATGGAACGGACGAGCTCGGACGGCCCTTCTGGTGGCTGGAAACCCTGGAGAAGTGGAAGGAGGACGCCCCCGAAAGGCAGGCCCGGCGGTACGCCGGCCGCAGGCCGGACGGGTACACCGCCGAGGGCGAGCCCTTCCGGCTCCTGCCCGGGGACAACTACTACGCCCGCAAGGCGGCCGAGTCTCAGGGGCGAGACCTCCCGTAGCTGACGGGAACCGTCTCCCACCTGCAATTCTCTGATGTACCTGTGGTATTATTATAGACGTCAGAAGGGGTTGGTTCCGGCCTCGCGGAGGGCGCTTCGGCGCCCTCCGCGAGAGTCACCGGACCTCCGCCCTGTATCCACCGAGGTGTTCCCGGAGGAAGCTTGACGGACACCATGGCGCATCCACAGGAAGGCGCGAGCCTCGCTTCGCGCTCGCGTCACCCGGAATTCTCTTTCACCCGCGCGGTCAAGACACGGTCCCCGGGCCGGATCGTTCTCCTGGGGCCCAGTGGTTCGGGAAAGACGTACACCGCCCTGGAAATGGCCACCGGGCTCGGCCCGTCCACTGCCGTCATCGAATCGGTTCACGGCCACGCCTCCCAGTACGCCGGCCGGTTCGACTTCCACACCTGCCCCCCGCTCACCTACTGCTCACCGGAGACCCTGGTCGCCGCACTGGCCGAATGCGCGGCCCAGGAGTACGCAACCGTCGTCGTCGACACCTACACGCTGTTCTGGTCGGGTCACGGCGGCATCCTCGAACAGGTCGGGGACGCGTCCAAGCGCGGCTCCGGCGGCGCCAAGTCCGGCTGGGACGAGGTCCGGCCGCGTGAACGCCGCATGTGGGACGCCTTGTTCGCCTACCCGGGGCACGTCATCGCGACGCTGCGCACCAAGACGGACTACCACCTGGAAGCCGACGAGCAGGGCCGTCACGCGATGCGCCGTTTCGGCGGCCGCCCCGAACACCGCGACGGCGCCGAATACGAGTTCAACTTCGTCGGCGCCATGGACTCCGACAACACGCTCGTGGTCGTCAAGGCGCTCTCCCCCGAGCTGTCGGGAACCGTCGTGCCCCGGCCCGGGCCTGAGTTCACAGCCCGGGTCCGGACCTGGCTGGAGGACGGCGAGCCCGCCACCCCGCCGGAGCCGGTCGCGGAGCTGGTCGCCCAGGCCCGCCGCCACGAAACGACGTACGCCGAACTCATCCAGCTGCGGAACACGGTACGGCGACGCTGTCTCGAAGACGTCCTGATGACCGACGACGACGCCGAGAGCCTCATCCGCCTGGACGACTACATCATCCGGCGCGGCAGGGCCCTGAAGACAACGGCCCGACAGGACACTCACACCGTCTGAGCTCCGCCCGGCGGGCCGCCGCAACGGCCCGCCGGGGCAGGGCACCGGCCCGTAACCCGCGGGCACCCGCCCCCACCGTTCAGCAGAGGACCCGTGCGACCATCCGGGCCAGGCCGCGTACCACCGCAGCCACGACTCGCGGAGCACCATGAACGACACCCCTGCGCCCCACGCGCGACCCGCCCCTTCGCTTTCCTGGCGGCCCTCTCCGCTCGCCCCCTGACCGTCCTCGCCGGCCACCACCTGTCGGACACCGACGTGCACGACGAACTCACCTGGTCGCTGCGGAAGCTCGCATTCCCCTGGCCCGCCGGACTGTGCAACACCTCCGCCGGACCTCTCACCGATGACCAGGCCGAGGGCTCCGCACTGTGCGACGGGTGCGACACCGCTTCGGCTCCTACGGGGACTACGACACCGAATCCTCCCTCTCACGGCAGCACTTCATCGAGGCCGGCAGCTCCCTCCGGCCCGGCGAGGCCCTCACCAGCGACCGACCCCCGACACACCCTTGAAGATGTCTTTCACTTTATTCACACCCCCTTTTGGGGTACAATAATTGATGGATGGGGTGGTGCAGCCACCCCTCGCCCCTACCCGGGAGGTCACTGATCCCCGAACTCAAGGAACACTTCGCCCGCACCGGCACCGGCCTGCCCGACGCCGTGACCTTCAGCCTCAGCTTCGAGGAGAGCTGGCGCAGCGACGATGCCACGCTCCACTACGGCGGCCGCGCCCAGACTCACGACTTCGACGACGGGGTGGACACGGGCCTCACCGGGCTCGGCCGGGCCTCCGAGCGTGGCAAGCACCCGCGGGTCGCGCTGGACTCCGGAGTGTGATGACCGTGCCCACCTTCCTCGCCCCCGACCCGGACGCCCCCGTACCCAACCTCCGCCAGCGCGCCTGGCTGCTCGCGGCCCTGCGCGCTGCGGACGGTCTGCTCCCGCCTGGAGTGCCCACCCGTTCGCTGAACGTCCTGCGCCAGCGGGGGTGGTTCACGACCGCGCCGGCCGCCGACGACGGTCCTCTGCTCATCCGCTACCGCATCACACCCAAGGGCCGGTACGCGCTGCTCAGCCCCGCCAAGGCCACCGCACTCCTCAGCGTGCTCACATCCACCGAACCCGGCCGGATCGACACCATGGTCCAGGACCGGATCCTCGCCTCACTGCTCCGTGAGGGACTGGCCGTCCAGCTCACCCGGCACGGCGAGCGGACCGGGAACCGTGAGCTGCACCCGCACATCACCAACCTCGGCCGCCGCCTGGTGGGCCTGCCCGAGGCCGACGACACACCGGCCAGCGACCATCTGATCGCCGCGCTCGCCTCATACGGGCTGAGCGCCGGAGTCGAGACCGATTCGCTGGACAACACCTACGTCGTCTACCGGTGCCGGGGCGTGGAGGCGCAGTTCTTCCGCGAGGTCTGGAACCCGGACGGCTACACCTACAGCGCCCGGCATCCGTCCTGGATGCACAGCAAGCCCTGGACCGCCCGGCTCATCCACAGCGGCGTCGTCGTCGAGAGGCGCCCTCCCGGCGGCCTCGACGTCTTGCAGGCGAGCGCCCGCCTGGCGCTCTCCCTCGTCACCTGGCTCGCCGACCGCAACGACTGCGCCTTCACCGCCTGACGCCGAACACCTCCCTTCCCGCCTCAAGGACCTGCTGTCATGGACCTCCCGGCCCGTCTGGGCCTTCTCGAGCTCATCCGGCTCTCGGCCAGCGCAGAGAGCAACTGCCGCCGGCTCCGCCTCGCCCTGCGGGCCGCTCCCAGCTCCCGCGTCGAGGAAGCGGTGCGCGAACTCGCCCGCGCCGAAGCCGAGTACACCTCCCGGGCCGCACAGGTCACCCCGGCCACGGTCCGGTGGCGTCGCGCCTTCACGGCAACCGAGCGGGCCGACACCACCCTCGGCACCGCACTCGCCCGAACCCGGCAACTGGCCGGTTCCGGACAGCCACGTACCAAGGGTGCCCGGCGGGCCGCCGAGACCGCGCTGCTGGCCGAACTGTCCGCCATGCCCAAGACGCTGATCCGGGCCGCTCACGCCCTTCTGGTGCAGAGCAGCGGCGGCAAGGACTCGATCGTGACCGTGGACCGTGTGGTGCGGTGGGCAGATTCCGTCGGCTGTCTCGACAAGGTCGTCGTGGTCCACGCCGACATCGGCCAGGACGCGGAATGGCCGGGAGTGCTCGACCTCGCCCGGCAGCAGGCGGAGCGGTACGGTGTGCGCTTCATCGTGGTCAAGGCACCCGTTGGGTTCCTCGGCATGGTCGAGAAGCGGGGCCTGTGGCCCGACGCCCAGAACCGGTTGTGCACCTCCACCCTCAAGCGGGACGAAGCCGCCAAGGTCTTCACCCAGATCGTCGACGAACTCGGCCTCGACGAACAGGCGCTGCTCGTCAACTGCCTGGGCATCCGGGCCTCTGAATCGTTTTCGCGTCGCCAGAAGCACGAACTCGCCATCGACCACCGCGCCAGCAGCAGCCGCCGCCTCGTACTGACGTGGCATCCGGTGTTCCATCTCTCCGAAACCGCAATCTGGAAGGAGATCGCGGACAACGCGCTCGACTACCACCCGGTGTACGACACCCTCATTCCCCGCCTGAGCTGCATCTTCTGCATCCTGGCGTCCTTCGACGTGTTGGTGAGGGCCGTCCGGCTGTGCTGGGTCCTCGGGCTCCCGACCCCCAAGACGTACGTCGACCTGGAGGGGCGGATCGGGCACCGGTTCAAGAATCAGTTCAGCCTCGCCCAGGTCGTCGAGGAAGCCGCCCGGCTGGAGGCAGCCGAAGGGCCCATCACCTGGCGCCGGGGCGACGCGATCCGCCACCACCTCGGCGACGACGCGGCGACCGACTACCTCCGCCGACTGGCCCTGGCCGCCTGACGCCCGCCCGAAAGAAGCGCCGCCCCAACATGCTCATTCCGGCTCCCCAGCCAACCCCGCCCCTCGCCCCGGTCACGTGGGCGAGTGCCCCCGCAGGCGCCCACCGGACACCACCCGGTGCCCCGACCCCGGTGACGCTCCTCCCCTGCCACCGGCGCACCCACCGCCAGACGCCCACCGGTTCGCCGCCTACCCAGCAGCGGATAGTCCACCGCCCAACCGCCCGCCTCGCCTCACGAAAGGCTCTTCCCTCTTGACCCTCGCGCCTTCGCCCACAGCTCTGCTCCCACTCGCCGGAATGAGCGACTTAGACCCCGAACTCTCCGGGCTCCTGGACCCGGCGCAGGGATCCGACTCCCGCTGGCCGGTGGTCCTCTCCTCCGGCAGCATCACCAGCACCATTGATCTCGAACACGACGACGCGAGCGGCCTGCTGCCCGACCCGGTTGCCGTCGACCGGCCGTTCAACGGCGAGGGCCTCACCAGCGACGTCACCTCGTGAGCAGCCGTCCCGTGCCCGGCAGGCGCAGCCACAGGACCACGACCATCGTCTGGGAAACCGCGTACCTGCGGGTGCGCGTGCACGACGGCGTGCTGCGGTGGTTCCTGCGCGACGTCGCCCGCGCCCTGGCCTTCCGCCCGCCGCTCGCTTCGTCTGCCGTTCCCCGGGTCCTGGTGACCACGGACGAGCTGTGGTCGGTGATGACGTCCGCCCGGTTTCGCCCGCCCACCGCCTTCACCGCCTGGGCCACCGACCTGGCAGACCGGCTGCCGCGCAACACCGCCGGGCACCAGAGCTGAGCCCGCTTCCCCAGTTCCCCCTTCCCCGATCCCCTTCGAGGAGTCATGCCCGACAATCCCGCCGTCTGCGCCGACTGCTCTGTACGCCCCGGCAGTTACCACCGCCCGCGCTGCGACGTCGCGCGCTGCGCGGTAACCGGCCGACAGCTCTCGGACTGCCGTCATCCGGGAACCGCCTGCGGCAACACCGTCTGGACCGGCCAGTGGCCCGGCGACGCCGAGTGCTGGGAGTACGGGTTCCTCATTCTCCCCAGCGACGCCGAGGCAGCAGCCGGCGTCCCGCCCTTCACGGACCTCAACCGGCTCTACGCCGAATGCGACTGGGACTCCGCAGCACAGCGCATGGTGCTTCGCGCCCCGGCAGAAGGGACGGCGCGCCCGTGAGCCAGCCTCCCGTGCCCGTGCGCTGCCGGGAACGTCCCCAGGCCGGCGGCCTCGTGGTCCCGTTCATCTCCTACGAGCACGCGGGGCACGCCGTGTTCGGGGCCATCAACCCCCGGCGCCGGTCGCTGGCGCTGCTGCGGGCGCTGTGCCAGATATGCGGTCAGCAACTCGATGAACGCCTCTGCCTCACCGTTCGGCCCATGGACTTTCAGGCCGGTGCGGCCCCCGAACCCGGTCTCCACCCCGAATGCCTCGCGTACTCCGCACGCGCGTGCCCGATGCTCAGCGGCGCCGTCGCCGAGTACCGCACCACCGCGGCGAGCGTCAACCACCCTGCAGGAAAGCCATGTTCGGATCCAGCCTGCCCCTGCCCGCGGATGCTGCCCGACCCCCACCACGAGATCCGTTCGGGCCGGCCCGCCGACGCGTGGGATTCCTGGATGATCCACAGACGGCACTACCGGGTCAAGCAGAACCCGCAGCAGCCCGGACAGCTCCTCGGCATCGACCTCGACGTCCCCGTCCTGCGTATCCGGCCGCTGCGCCGCAGCCCTCGGCACCACCTCGACGAGGTGCACACCCGGCGGATGCGCGCGCTGGACCTGTGACCACCCTGTCCCCGGTGCCCTCTCCATCGCCTCCTGCCACGGGGCCCGTGGCAGGAGGCGAGCGGTGCCGACGACAATCAGCCAACCGGAACCCCGCTCAGCGCTCCCCCGGATCCGCCCGGTTCGCCCGCGGTCCCACAGAAGCGCACCCCGACCGCGGCCTGCCCGTTCCCGACCGGATCAGCCAAGCACCCGCCCGCCCCGAGCCCAGGAGCCGCCTGTGAGTGACCAGCCCATCGCCCTGACCGTCGTCCGCTACCGGTGTCCTCACCGCCGCCGCACCCGGGCCGGACGGTCCACCACCACCGAGCACGTCACCCACCACTGGAGCAACCCGGCTGCGCAGGGACGGAAGACCTGCGCGTTCCACGGGCCCGCCGGAGCCCCGCGCGTACGCCTGCCCCGAATCCTGCGGGGCCGGTTTCGCCCCGGACGACGAGGCCGCCGATGACCGCTGACAGCTATCTCGTCATCCGCTGCGACGGAACCGACCCGAGCGAGTGCGACAACCGTTGCGGGGCCGAGGGCACATGGCCCATCCGGGTCTGGACCCATGCCGAACTCCGCCGACTCCTGCGTACCGAACGCGGCTGGAGCCGCCGCTACCGGCCCTCCCGTGACCTCTGCCCCGACTGCACTTCCCGGGAACCGTCGGCGGGCGGGTAGAGAGGACCGCCGCTGCCCGGTGCGCCGCGCAGGGCCGGGCGTGTTTCTGGCTCCCGGCCCTGCGGCGCCGTGGTTCAGTCCGCCTTCGGCCGGCGGGAGGACGGTCCGGTCCGCTTGCTGCGGCGTTCCCGTTTCTCGGCGTTGGCCGCCCTCTGCAGCGCCCGGAAGGTGCTGGCGCCCTGCTTCTTCTTCAGATGGGCGATGTTGTTCGCGGGGATGCCCAGGGTTTCGGGCCCGTAGGCTCCTCGCAGGTCGGACGGCGCCTGAGAGGTGTAGCCGGCGTCGGCCAGCGATTCCTCGTCGGGGAAGACGTCTACGTGGTTGTGGCCCGGGGCTATGAGTTCGTCCTGGGTGCCGCCGTAGGAGTAGCGCCAGTGGAAGTTGTCCGGCGGGGCCGGCCGTACGCGCTCTTCGAAGAGCGCGACTTCCTTGGTGTACGAGTAGAAGACCACCTCCGGCGCGCTGCGCATGATACGCATCCACGCGTCCAGGTACTCCACGCTGAAATAGTCGCCACTGTCATGGACACGCACGTGGGCGCGGGAGTCCCGCGGCCGGTAGCGTGCGTGCTGGAGCTCCGCGGACATCTGCTCCTCCCACTTCTCCGGTTCGTCGAGCACGTACTGCAGGTTGCTCTGGTGCAGGCGCAGGACATTGGAGAAGCGGAACGTGCCCGATCGGGCGTAGCAGAGGTCCTTGCAGATGCCGGCCGAGGGGCAGGTGTTGTATGTGCGGCCGTCGGGGAGCCTGCCGGCGAACGCCGGGATTGTCCACTTCCATATCCGCTGGGTGGCGCAGCTTGACCGCATCTCCCGCAGGAGGAATCGGGGGCGCGCCGGTGCGGCGGCGGTGTCGGCCTCCGGTGTCGGCGTGTTGCTCATGGTCGTCCTCACGTCTCGTTTGCTCGTGGGCGAGTTGCTGGTCAGTCCGGATCGTTGGTCACGTCACCCCGTGCGTTTGTCCGGCGGGATGGCGGGGCGGTGTGGAGCCTCCTGCGTTCCACCGGTTGACGCGGTCGGCGCCGGGCGCGCCCGGTGCGCCGGGATGCTCTTCGGCGCGGTCGGGGTCCGGTGTGCCCGGGTCCGGGTGCTGTTCGGCGGGGGCGGGCCTGGGTGCGGGGGCGGGCCAGGGCAGGTTCGTGAACTTCGCGGTCATGGTCGGCTCCAGGTGTCGGGGTGGTGGGTGCTGGGGTTGTTGAGAGTGCGGGCGAGGGGGTGGCACAGGGCCACGGCGAGGGCTGCGCTGAACGCGAGGAGAACGGCGACCAGCGGGCGGCCGCCGGCGTCGAGCGCCAGGGCGATTCCGAGGGGCGGGAGGGAGGCGAGGGCGGTCGCTCCGCTGACGACGGCCTGGTAGCGGCCGGTGGCCGCGGGCGGGGCGGCGGTGGAGATGTAGGCGCCGATGGCGACGCTGTAGCAGATTTCGCCGGGGACCAGGACGACGGCGGCGATCGCGTAGCCCATCGCGGTGTGCTGGAAGGCGGCGATGGTGATGCCGAGGCCGAGGATGGCGGCGCCGGTGGCGAGGACGGGAACGTAGGGGAAGCGGACGGTGTCGCCGCGGCCGATGAGCAGGCGCATCAGGGGCGGGGTGAGGAGAAGGACGGCGACGGTGTTGGCGGCCATCGCCGTGCCGTAGGCCGTGGCGGGGAGGCCGTCGTCCGTCATCAGCAGGGGTATGACGGAGACGAGCCCCCAGGCGCAGATCATTGAGCAGACGGCGACGGCGGTGATCCAGCGCAGGGATGGGTCGCGCAGGACCTGCCGGTAGCTGACCGGCTGGGTGTCGCGGCTGGGCGGTCTGGGGGCGAGGACGCGGCGGGCGACGACCGCGAAGGCCAGGCAGCCCAGGGCGTTGGCGACGAAAAGGATCCGGTAGCCGTGGTGGTGGGCGAAGTAGCCGCCGGCGGCGGCGCAGACGGCGATTCCGACGTTGGCCGCCCAGTACAGCCATGCCTGGGCGCGGGTGCGCCCCGCCTCGGTGGGGATCGTCTCGTTGATGGCGGCCGACACGGCGGGCTGGTGGACTTCCATCGTCAGGCCCAGGCACACGGAGACGGCCAGCAGCGCGGGGAGGGAGGTGACGACGGCGAGGGCCAGGCACGCGAGCGCGGAGAGGGTCATCAGGACGACCAGGGCGGTGCGCTGGCCGAGACGGTCGGTCAGCCAGCCGGCCGACGCCTGGCCCAGGCACCAGCCGATCCCGAACGCCGTGAGTGCAGCGCCGGCCGCGGTGGTGCCGTGCCCCGTCCCGTCGGCGACGTAGTAGCCGAGGAAGTCCCAGCCGAATCCGACGGCCTTCACCATGAGGGAGGCGGCGATCAGAATCCGGACGACGGAGCGTGCCGAGCGCGCGGGTGGAGCGGCGGTGGCGCTGGTGGGTGCGTGGATGGCCATGCGGGTCCCTCTGCAGGCCCGGCCTGCGGTCGTCGTGAACGGGGGCGGACAGCCCGAAGGCGGCCGTACCCGGGGGTGCGGCCGCCTTCGAGTGGTGCTCGTGTGCTCGTGACCCTACGGGCGCACGGAGCGGGGCCGGACGGATCGGGTGCTGTTGCGACGGGGGCGCATGAGCGTCTCCTCTTCAGTTGGGCCGACACCCCGGGTTCGGGGATGAAGTGAACGTAGGACGCATGGCGGGGCCCCGGCGGCCGGGTCGGCGCACCCCGGACATGGTTCGCGCTTCAACCATGTCCGGGGTGCGCCGCTCCCCGCAGCGGGGTCACACCGGCGTGCTGCTGTTCGGCGCGGAGCAGCCGGCCGGCTTCGGCACGCGGGACGCCGAACCGCAGCTCGGCGTGCTCCGCGAAGGCGGTGAGCGCATCCTCGGCCTCGCCAGGGTGGTTCCGGGACAGCCAGCCGAACAGTTCGGCGGTCGCGGCCGACGGAGCGGTGCCGGTCATGAGGCCGGCGAGGGCCGCCTGCGTGAGGACCTCCGCGAGGACAGGGGTGGGCGGAGGGCCGGGCAGCCGGTCCGCAGCCAGGTGGGCGAGGTCGTCGGCGACTTCCTGGACGGCCTCCCGTGTGCGGTGCCGAAGGGCCCAGCGTGCACGCCTCTCGGGGTCCTCCCACAGCCCGGCGAGCAGGACGGGCCGAGGTGGTCGCGGGTTCGCTTGGCGTCCGGCAACAGGAGCGGGCGCCTGCGGCGGGACGGCCAGCGGGCGGCCGCGGGGCGGGAGCGGTGGGAGGCCCAGTTCTCGGCGACGGGCCTGGACCACATGGGCCGGCCGGTGACGATCGCCTGGGGTTCGGGTACCTCGCCCTGCCCGCGGCTGATGTAGGCGCGCAACGCCGAGGGGCTGATGGCGGCGGCCTGGGCGAGGCCGGGGGTGCCGATCAGGCGGTCTCCGGCCAGTTCGGGTGCGGCCACCGTGACCACGCACCGCTCGGACGGCGGGCCCGCTGGGCGGCGGGCCGCCCAGCGGGCCAGGTCGTGAAGCCACTGCGGGCCGTCGCCCGGTGTGCTCGGGCCGGGGAGGTCGGACACCTGGTGCAGGAGACCGCGGTCCGGGTCGGCCCGGGGATCGTCGATCAGGTCCGCTGCGGTGACGGTGGACGCGGCGGGCACGGGCTGCTGCTCGAACGCGTCAGCGGCCTCGTCCCACAGCTGGGCCGGCCGGTACCAGCGAGAGCCGTCCCACCAGTACCCGCCTGCCCGGGCCACCAGGGGCCGGTGCGGGCTCCAGTCCCACGGTCCGGTGCCGTGCGGGCCCGCTTCGTACAGCAGACGGTGCGGCCGAGGTGCGGATGGGTGTGAACGGTCCACACCAGTCCGCGGCAGGCCGGGTCCGGGCTCCGGAGAAGGCGGGGTGTGGGTGAGCCCTGGAGCTCACGGGTGCCGAGGTGGGTGTCGTCGACGAACGGGAGCCCGGGCGCGGGGTGGTCGGTGCTGGCGCCGTTCGCGAGGAGCCGGGGTGAGGTCACGGCGGCTACCTCTCTTTCAGGCGGCTTGGCGGGTGGACGGCTCGCGGTGCGGGCCGGTGGCGCGGCCGGCCGACCGGCGCAGCAGGACGGCGAACTCCTGGGCCCTCAAAGGGTCGTGGAACAGTTGGTCGGGGCCGGTGAGGCTGAGGACGGCGACCAGGTGCTGCGCGCGCAGGACGGGGGTGGCCAGGGTGCAGGTGCCGGGGGTTCGGCGCAGCGCGATCCGGGTGGAGCGGATGGTGTCCTGGATGCCGGGCGGCAGGTGGAGGGAGTGGTCGTCGGCGGTGACGGCGAGTTCGGCGGGCGTGTAGGTGAGGGCTGCGCGTCCGGCGGCGGTGGTCCTGGGGTCAGGGTCCTGCTGCTTGGCGGGGGTGCGGAGTTCGGGGCTGGGGCAGAGCAGGTCGACGAGGGTGAGGTGCAGGCCGGTTCCGGGCCGGTAGTGCGGTTCGTGCCAGGCGACGGCGAGTCCGGTCTCCTCCTGAAGGTGTTCGAGGATGCGGCGGACCGGTCTGTGCGTGGTGGGGCTGGTGCGCGAGGGTGCGAGGGGTTCGGCCGCGGGGGCGAGTCGGTAGGTGCCCCGGCGGATGCCGTGTTCCACCAGGTGCTCCCGGGTGGCGGCCTTGAGGAGCTTGGAGGCGTGTGAGGGTTGCAGCCCGGCGGCGCGGGCGATGTCGGCGAGCTGGTGTTCATCGCGGGGGCCCAGCCGCAGGAGCGCGCGCAGGACGCGGAAGCCGCGGCCCGCGGACTGCGGGTGCCGGCGCGCGCCGTGAACGGCGGTGTGGACCAGCGGGTTCGCGGGCGGGGACCAGGGCGCGGACGAGGAGGGCCTCGGCGGAACGGTGCTGGGCATGTATGGAGCCTCCGGGTCAGGTGCGGCGCGCCGGACGGGTAGGGAGCCGGATGCCGTTGCGCGGCTTCCCGGCCGGCGGGATCAGGGTCGGTATCGCCGGCGGGGCCGGATGACCGGCCCCCCCGCGAGGTCCGGTACTCCGGCCTCGTCGTCTTCGTCGTCGTCCGGCGTGGACGCCGTGCTGTCGTATCGGGGTTCCACGAAGAGGTACTGGGCCCGCCATTCCGGGGGTGGAGACAGGGGCTCGGCCCGGGGGCGGCGCACGGGCCTCTGATTCCTGACGGGCGGAACGTTTCGTTGCTGCACGGCTTCTCCTGGTTACGTCGGATCCGGCAGGACGACGCCTTCGCTGGTGTCGCCGGGCAGCGGCTGGGAGGGGCAGCCAGCCAGGACCCGGGTCATGGCGGCTTTCTCGGGCGGCGTGATCCACAGCCCGTACTTGGCCTTGACCGCGATCTGCCGTGCGACGTAGGCGCAGCGGAAGGATGCGCGGGGCGGCAGCCATGCGGCGGCGTCCGCGTCGGACTTGGCCGCGTTGGTGGGACCGTCGGCGGCCACCAGATTGAGGGGGTCGTTGCTCAGCGCCCGTCGTCCCTCCTGAGTGAGGCGGGCGGCGCCGGTGCGCCAGCCGGCCGCGAGCGCGACGACGTGGTCGATCTGGACCCTCGCGCTCTGCGGTCCGCGGACGAAGGAGATTCGTTTGCCGGTGTAGGGGTCGGCGAGGACACCGGCGGCGATCACGCACCGGGACGTGCCCTTGAGGCGGATACGGTCCAAGTCGCGGTGCAGGATGTCGTTGCGGGTGTCGCAGGCGTTTTTCGACCCGGGAGCGGTCGTGGTGTCCGACCAGGCCGGGCCGAACGCGCCCTCGCGGTCGTATCCGGACATCGCGCCGGGATTCTTGACCGTGAGGCGGTCCAGGGTGTTCTGCGCGGTGGCGGCCGATGCCGGGCCGCCAGCGGCGGATCTCGTGCTGTCGTCGGCGGGAAGCGAGCATCCGGTGAGTGCGGTGGCGAGCACGAGGAGGGTCACGGCCGTGCCGCGGGTGGGGGTGTTCAACTCGGCGGTGCCTCTTCTTGATCGGGCGGGCGTCCGCTGCGGCGCCCGCACGCGGGGGATCACGCGGGGTCCGCGTGCTGCGGCGCGGGCGTGTGCAGGGCATGCGCGAAGGACCGGATCTGTTCGAGCGCGCCTTCGAGACCGCCGGCGGAGCGGTCGAGCAGGGGGCGGATGAGCGGGGAGCCGATCACCACGGCGTCCACGAACGGAGCGACCTGCGAGGCGAGACGGGGTGTGGAGATGCCGACTCCGCCCACGACCGGGAGCGGGGAGCGCGTGCGCAGCTGTGCGGTGAAGGCGCGGAAAGCGCACAGGTCCAGGTCTCCCCGGTAGCCGGTGGGCGCGGAGACGGCCGGGGCGTAGAGCCACCCGGAGGCGGCGGTTGCACGGTCGTCCAGTTGCGTGTCTGTGACGCTGCGGGGGACGAACTGCGGTGTGTGGAGCCCCGCGTGGTGTGCGGCGCTGATCCATTCGGCGGCTTCCGGTAGGGGAAGGTCGGGAATCATCGCTCCGGCGGCTCCGGCCCGGGCGAGGTCCTGGGCGAAGCGGGTGGCGCCGAACTCGCGGACCGGCGCCCAGTAGCTCATCACGATCACGGGGACGCCGGTGCTGGAGGCGGCGAGACGGACGGTGGACAGGACGTGCGCCATCCCCGCGCCCTGGCTGAGAGCGTGTGTGTAGGCCTGGGTGATGTCCGGTCCGTCCAGGGTCGGTGTGGGCGTCGGGACGCCTATCTCGAGGAAGTCGGCTCCGTGGCGGGTGAAGGCGCGCAGGGTCTCTATCCCTGCTGTCCAGTTGGGGAAGCCGGCGGGCAGGAAGGCGCCGAGGGCCGGGCTCCGGCGGTGGGCGAGCAGCGCCGTCAGTTCGGTGGCGGCGGGGGTCAGGGTGGTCATCGCGGAGCGCCTTTCGCGGCGGAGTGGGGGTGGTGGTCGCCCGGCGTAGCTGTGCAAGGGCGAGCAGGGGGAGCAGGATCGGCCCCGGCCGCGTGCAGCGACTGCGGATTCCGGGTCGGGCTGACCACGGGATTCCTTCTTCGTGGTCAGCCCGACCGGGGTCCGCCGGCCGTCACCCGCGAACGGGCGAGCTTCCTCAGCCGCGCCGTCGCTCCTGGGGCGGCAGGAGCGGTTCACCGGCGGATTTCACTCCCGTGTCCCGGCGGCGGGTTGGACAGCACCGACGGGAGCAGGGGGCACGGGAGGTCCCGGGAGGATTCTGCGACCGCGGTGGGGAAGACGGTCTGCCGGTACGGACGCGGCTCCTACACCGTGGGGGATGCGGCGAAGTGGATGGGCGCCTTGTAGTCCTTGCCGTCGCCCGACCAGTCCAGCTGGATGTAGCCGTCGGCGTAGTAGCGGCCCGATCCGGCCTTGTACTTCAGCGTGCCCGTCTTGTAGGCACCGTTGCCCGCGGCGCTGCTGTTCTCGAGCGCGGCTTCGAGTCCGGTGTAGTTGGCGGACTTCACGGCGGGGTCCGGGCCGCTCACGCTCTTCTTCGTGTCGAGGTGGAACCTCGCCTTGTTGAAGGTGAAGTCATTGTTCGTGCCACTCGAATAGGGACCGTCCCAGTAGACCGTGGCCGTGGTGTAGATGTAGCCCCCGGACCTCTTCGAGCACAGCTTGACGTCGAATTCCCAGTTGTCGCTGTCGGGCCCGCTGTACGACGGGTCGTCGTAGGAGCCGCTGCTGCTGGTCTTGCACTTGTAGCTGGCTGCGGAAGCCGTGCCGGCGGTGGCGAGCGTGGTGCCGGCGACAGCGACGGCGAGCAGAGGGATGGTGATGCGCTTGAGCATGGTGGATTCCTCCAGAAGGTGGGTCAGGTCGGCGGGCCGTTCGCGGCCGCCCCGCCAGGAAGGCGGCGGGGCAGTGGGCGGGCGTGCCCGCCGATCGGCGTGTGCAGTGGGGCGCTCTGGCCGGCGAGCTGTGTGGTCTTTCCGCCCGGCCCCGGTTCCTCGGCCGCTGCGCCGGTCCGGCAGGGGCGCAGCGCGCCGCCCACGTGCCTCGTGAGAGGAGAGGGGCTCGGGCGTGGCTCGCGCAGCGGCCGGGAAGAGCCGGCTATCCGGCGAGGTGGAGCCTGATCATGTCCTGGCGGACCCAGCCGGTGGTCCCGGCCTTCAGGCCGCTCTTGGACCGCTTGACGAGTTTGGCCTTGTACCAGGAGCCGCTCTTGCAGTAGAGGGCGAGGCGGTCCGCTTTGTAGAGCAGGCCCTTGCTCGCGTACGAGGTCGAGGGCCCGGTGCGGAAGTTGATGCCGTTCTTGGCTTCGGCGCCCTGGTCGTAGGTGGAGCAGTTGCTGTCGGCCGAGGCGGACGGGGCCAGGACGAGGGCGCCGCCTGTCAGGAGGGAGACGGACAGGGCGACGGCGGCGATGCGTTTGAGTGCGGCCATGGCTTTCGAGGTCCTTTCGGTTCGGGATGGCTGCCCGGTGGCCCGCAGTTGGCGGGCCACCGGGTCGGGCTCGCGTCAGAGCGAGGTGCTCAGGACGGTGTGGTGGTGCGGTCGGCGCGGCGCTTGCCGTAGCCGACGGCGCCCACGGCCGCCAGGCCCGCAGCGAGCAGGCCCCCGGCGGCGAGAGCCACCGTGGTGTTGCCGTCCGCGCCCGTGTGGGCGAGGCGGCCGGCGGGCGTGACGGTGTCGCTGGCGCTGATCTGCTCCGTGACCCCGCCCTTGGGCGACTCGGTGTCCTTGTCGGTGTCGTTCTTGTCCGAGTCGCCACCCGCGCCCCCGGTGCCGTCGGTGCTCGGCGTGGGCTCCGGGGTCGGTTCAGAGCCCGGATCGGTGCCCGGGTCCGTGGGGTCCGGGGGGTCCGTGGGGTCCGGCGGATCGGTCGGGTCCGGGGGATCGGTCGGGTCCGGGGGGTCCGTGGGGTCCGGGGGATCGGTCGGGTCCGGCGGGTCCGTGGGGTCCGGCGGATCGGTCGGGTCCGGCGGGTCCGTGGGGTCCGGCGGGTCCGTGGGGTCCGGCGGATCCGTCGGGTCCGGCGGATCCGTCGGGTCCGGCGGGTCCGTGGGGTCCGGCGGATCCGTCGGGTCCGTTCCCGGTTCGGTCGGGTCCGTGGTCGGCGGGACGGCGGGATCGGTGCCCGGATCCGCGGGCGGGTCCGGAGACGGTGTCACTTCCTCCGGGGCCCCGTCCTGGGCGGGAGGTGCCGTCTCGTCGGCCGCCGAGGCGGACACCGTGGGCGCCGGTGCGCCGGTCACGGCGAGCGCGGCCGGGGCGGCCAGCGCTCCCGAGGCGGCGACGAGCGCGGCAGTCGCCACGATGCGGCGCAGCCGGCGCGGTCGGGTCTGACGCATGAGTTGAGAGCCTCCACTGATTCACGGCAGGCTCGACCGTCGGGCGCACGCTGCGCCGAGGCGAAGTACCTGCTGGTGAACCGATCCTGGATCTGCTGGCCTGTGGACAGAGATCCGGAATTCGCGGGCCTCGCGGGATACGCAGGACGGCAGCTGTGGACAGAGGCGGCACCTCGCACTGACTGTGCGGAAGCTAAGTCCGCCGGCCGGTCACGCCGGCCGGACGCCCCGAGTTCGAGGACTGGGGATTGCCAGAGCTCGTATGCCCGGCCCGGGACGGGCGTGCGCCGAGGCGACCGCCGGGCGTTCGCGCGCCGGAGGGCTCTCGCCCTGTCGTAACGATGCTGCCGGCGGGTCAACCGCCGCGAAGCCGGCCCTGCACAGCGCCTTGGACCGGCGCCCGCTCGCTCCCGCATCGCGTTGCTCGCCCGGGGACGCAAAACGGCCCGGCGCACACACGGGGGATGTGCGCCGGGCTCCGGATTCACGCTAGCGCGAGGGAAGTCCGTACGGGGGCAGAATGCCGTCGTGATGCGGTCGGTGTGAGGTGGTGTCATCGAGACCAGAGCAGGAGGCAGCTGAAAGCGGCGCTCAGTTCGGCGCGGGCATCACTCTGGAAGCACTGAACGTTACGGCGCTCTCTGGCATCCGAGCGTCAACACGCCGACCACCTGGCCACGCTGATCCCCGCAGCGCTCGCGGCAGGCAGCGTGACCGGCGGGCTGCTCTTCGGCCGCCGCACCTGGCCGAGGTCACCCTCGCGCCACCTGCTGCTCATCGGCGCCGGCTTGTTCCCCGGCTCGCTCCCGATGCTCGCCGACCCCTCCGCGGCCCTTGCGGTCACGGCCGCGGTGCTGACCGGACTGTTCCTCGCACCGCTCCTGGTCACCGGCTTCCACGCACTCGACGCTCTCGTCCCGTCGCACGCACTCGCCAAGGTCGGCCTGGCTGGTCGCCTCTCTGGGCCTGGGCCAAGCCGCCGGAACCGCGCTCGCAGGGCTTGCCCCGGCGGTCGCGACGCCTACGGCTGTGGTGGGAACGGTGGCAGCATCGCCAGCGGGCCATTGCGACGGGGAGATGGCCGATGACCGCGCCCACCAGGAGCCGGGTGACGCAGGGGGTGGCCAGAACGTCGCGGTAGCGGGGTGCCGTACGGACGGCGGGTCTTCGGGGGCGGTGCCACAGAGCGTGACTGGTGGGCATGGCGGGTCCTTGGTCGTACTCCGGGGGGCGGGTGCGCGCGGTGGTCCCGGGAATGTGGGAGGAGGGGCCGCCCGCCGGGGCGGGCGGCCCCTGGGCCGGCGTGTGACGAGGACTCGTAGTCGGCACCGCGTCAGCGCGCTGACCAGCACATGTGCCAGATAGGCGTCCTGGGAATGGCGCCGAGTTCAGAGAGATAGTTGGCACTTACGTACAGGTAGGGTTCGCGCGCGTGAGCCCGTCGAGCCGCTGACCAGCAGACTTACGAGCCCGAGGCTCGCCGGTGCCAACTACCCCTCTTTTGTGCCAACTACGAATCCTCGTCACACGGCGGCGGCTATCCGGCCCTGGGGAAGTGCGGCGGGGTCCAGCCGATGTAGCGCGCACGCCATTTCGTCTCGAACGCCTCGGCGTCGACGATGTCGATGTAGCCCGGTCTGGTGATGTCGTTGCTCGCGACCTTGCCGTCGCCGAGGTAGACGGCGATGTGGCCGGCCCGGCTGCCGGTGTCCCAGTACATCAGCGCGCCCGCGGGCGGATTGCGGTCGCGGTCGTGGCGCATCGACTTCGGTACGACGGTGTAGTGGTCGATGGCGTAGTTCACGCCGCTGAAGTTCCAGCCGTAGACGATCGCGGTGAAGGCGAGGCACCTGCGATACCAGTCGGCGGAGGATCCGGGGCCGGAGTTCTTCCTGGCCCAGGCGATGGCGTCCTCGACCGAGCGGGGGTTGTTGAGCTTCCAGGTCTGCTTGCCGTCGGTGAACTTTCCGCCAGCGCTGCCGCCCGCGCTGCCTCCGGTGCCGGGCTGGGTCACGCCGCAGTCGGTGTTGTCGCTGGTGACCGGCGTGCTGGTGTCGCTTCCGGCGGGCGTGGTGGAGCCACCGCGCTCAAGGTTGATGCCGGCGTCCTTGGCGAGCTTGCGCATCGTGGTCTCATGGCCGGAGTACAGGGTGGGGTGGGCCGACTTCTGCACCTTCTGGGCGGCTTGGCCGAGCGGCATTTTGTCCCAGCCCTTGATGTCGGTCAGGCCCTGGTTGGTGCCGCGGCCGAGGTAGAAGGACTCGGCGGCGAAGCTGACGGTCATGATCTGCGCTTTGGTTCCCCAGCCCATGGAGGGCCGTTGCTGGAACAGGCCCACGCTGTCGAGGTGACCGCGGTTGAGGTTCTGCAGGGTGCTCTCCTGCATCGCGGTCATCAGCGCGATGAGGGTGGCCCGGCCGGGCAGTTTCACCTTCTGCGCGGCCTTGTCGATCTGCTGGGCGTACGTGAGCTGCTTCTCGCGCAGGGTGCCGGTGGCCGGGGTTCCGGAGGCGTCGGGGGCCGCGTTCCCCGTGCCCGGGCCCGTGTCCTCGCAGCCGGACGCCTCTGCCCGGCCGGCGGGGAAGAACAGGCCCAGCAGGAGCAGGCCGACCAGGAAGACGCACAGCGCGATCGCTCCGATCTTGAGCTGGGCCCCCTTCTTGACGACCCCGGCGGCCTTCACCGCGCCCCGCATGACGTCGCGTTGGTCCACGGCTACTCCTCCAGTCCGAGGACGCGGGTGACCATCCAGCGGGAGGCGGCGTCGGCGCGCGCGACTTCGACGGTCAGGTGACGGGTGTAGCGGTGGGGGTCGGTGCCCTTGACGTCGAGGGTGACGTCGGCCCGCAGGTACACGCGGAGGGTGGTGTCAGGTGCGGGACGGTCCTTCGCGCTGGGCTGGCCGATCTCGACTCTGGTGGGCGTGGCTTCGGTGGCCTGCTTGGCCACCAGTTGGTTGAAGTCGAGGTCGTCGTGTGTGGTCAGGTTCTCCACCAGCGCGTCGGAGGCGTACGGCGCGGCCCGCTCGACAGCCGCTTTGTGGCTGCCGTCCTGGACGGGGCGGCGGCCGGTGTAGGCGGTGACGAACGCACGGCTGACGGTCTGCGGGTCATCCGCCACGGCGGGGGCGCTCACCTCGGGGGCCGGGGAGGTGCCGCCGGGGCTCTGCGGCGCCTGCATGGACGGGGTCGTCGGGGCCTTCGGGGCCGCGCGGGCGTCATCACGGCCGTCGCCGGGCAGCAGCCAGGCGGCTGCGGCGACGGCTGCGGCGACCAAGAGCGCGATGACCGGGATGATGACCGGGGTGGGGGTGTTGCGGCGTTCGGTGCGGATCCACTCGGTGCGCGCCTCCCGGCGGGCCGAGCGCCAACGACGTTTCGCCCTCCGCCGCTTGCGGCCGCGCAGTTCGTCTATCTCGGGCGGGAGTTCTTCCTCCCGCAGCAGGGCCCGCCACTCGGCGGCGCTCTGGGGGGCGGGGCCCCGGCGGGGGCGGGCTGCGGGGTCGTTGTCGTGGGTGCGGGAGTCGTTCTCGTCGGTCACAGGGGCTCCGTGCGGGCGTGGCGGGCAGCCCCGGGCGGTCCGCGCTGAGGGCGGGACCGCCCGGGGGGTGCTGCCCGGGGCGGGAAGAGACGGCTCAGGAACTGCCGCGGGAGGGGCGGGGCGGTCCCGTGCGGGTACCGCTCGCCGGGCGGGCTCCGGTGCCGGGCGGAAGGCCGGGTGTACGCGGCCGTGACGGGGCGGCCGGCGGGGGGTAGGTGCGGAATCGCGCACCGGTGGGGGCGGCCGCCGGCCGGTTGATGACGGTGCCCTGGATCACGGTGCCGCTGCCCTGGGACGGGCCGGCGGGCGGCGGGCCGGTACGGCGGGGCGCGCCCGGGCGTACGGAGTAGCCGCCGGCGGTGGCTCCCGGAGCGGTGGTTCCCGGCGGGGTGGGGCCGGGGCGGCGCCGCGGTCCGGGGCGGGGGCCGGTGCCGGGACGGGTCCTGCGTCCGCCGGGTCCTGCGGGCCGGGTACCGGTGGGCCCGGTGGGTCCCCCGGGCCGCGTGCCGGTGGGGCCGCCGGGTCCGCCGGGTCCGCCGGGAAGGCCCGCTCCGGTGGAGGGGCCGGGGGCTCCCGGGCGGTGCGCGGTGGGCGGGTAGCTCGGGGGCGGCGGGATCGTGCGGGTGGGGCGGCTGCGTCCGCCGCTGGGAGTGGGGGGTGTGCCGCCCGGGGTGCCTCCGCTGTTGCCGCCTGTGCTGGGCTGGGGGGCGGGCGGGTGACGGTCGGTGTCGCCGAGCCCTCCGCGGCCTCGGCTGGTGACCGCGCGGTACATACGGCGGGCGGCGGCCATCCGGCCGATGGTGCTGAACACGCCGCGGCCGGCCATCTGCGCGCCGCCCGCCGAGACGATCCCGTCGAGGCGTCCCTTGACCTGCCAGGCCATGAGGGCGGCGCAGATGTTGAGGGCGCTGACCATGAGCCAGCCGTAGGTGGACAGCAGCGACATCATGGCGACCGTGACGACCATGACGGAGCCGAGGAGCATGGTCGAGGTGAAGGACACCATGACCAGGCCGATCAACATTTCAAACCATTGCACCCCCCATTGGCGGGGTTTGCCGGGTATGCACCAGAGGGTGGCGAAGGCGACGCCGCACACGAGCAGCATCAGAGCGCCGATGAGGCTGGCGAGGGTGGTGATGGCCAGGGTGAGGGCGAGGGCGCTGAAGATGACGCAGCTGATGATGCCTGCGATGAGGACACCGATGCGTCCTCCCGGTGTGTGGCCCTGTCGCCACTGGACGGCTTCGCTTCCGACGGCCTCGTCGCCCATGTTCTTGACGAGGTAGTCCTCACGCTCGTCCATGTCGGTGCCGAGCTTGACGACTTCGTGTCCCCACTTCTGGCATGCCTCAAGCGAGCCCAGGTTGGCGATGCACCACGGTGTGGCCACATATGTGCGCCAAACGGCATCGCCAGCGCGCCGGACCGTGTTGTCCTTCTCGTTGTCGGACCAGGCGGGCTCGGGGGTCTTGAACGGCACGGCGGCGTCCTCGCTGCCCGACAGGCCCGAGCCGATCGTCGTCATCGCGACGGATGCCCCCAGTTGCCGGCCGTTGTCGACGCCTTGCACCCAGGTCGAGGGGGCGGTCAGGAAGGTCGTGGCGATCGCCGCGCTGGCGGCGACCCACGCGAGCTGTCCCAGCGGAGAGGCCTCCGCGCGCTTGGCCCAGGCGACGAACGCGCCGACCGCGACGGATGTCGGCAGGAAGATCGTCATCATCGGCCCGGCCGCGGCGCCGATCGCGCCGGAGATCGCGTCCTCCACCCCTGGCAGGGAGACCACGTTGAAGCACCAGCCGACGATCACGACGGCGGCCCGGCCCACCAGGGAGAGGACCTGCATGAGCATGTTGCCGAAGCCGTGGAGCCAGCCGTCGATCAGATCGCCGCCGGTCAGGTCGTCGGAGAGCTGCTTGTCCAGCTGGTACACATCGGGGCTGTAGGACTCGAACAGGGTCCCCTGGCCCGGGGGTTGGAAAGGGCTGGGCATCAGGTCGCCGATGCCGCCCGGCTTGTACTTGTCCTTGTCGTCGGCGGCAGCGGCCGGGGCGAGGACACCGAGGGTGGCCAGGATGCCGGCGGTGGGGATCATCAGGGTCCGCAGCCGCGGCAGGACGAGCCACATGCGGAGCACCGCGTGCAGCAGACGCTGGTTCAGGGGGCGGTTCATGCCGGGCGCTCCCGACCGTCGGCGGCCGGGCCGCGGCTGGCGGGGGTGCGCGGTCGTGAGGTCACGGCGTACCTCCTCGGTTCGCGGGCAGCGTCGGGCGGCCCGCTGGGGGTGGGGGTCATGCGGCTTCCGACCCTTCCTGCGGCGGGTTGTGGACAGAGTCCGCCGACGCGGACGGGGTGCCGGGGCCGGCGTCGGCCGGGGGGTCGTGGCGGGCGCTCTCGTGGTCGGCGGCCTGGTCCTTCGGGTTGGTGGACAGCGCGCGCAGCAGCTCGTAGGAGGGGGCGTCCCACTGCATGGTGGCGACGCGGTCGCGCCGGTCGCGCACGATGCAGTGGCCGTGGCGGATGTTGCCGTGCGGGTCCTTGCCGACGCTGTGGATCAGGGCGCGGGTGCTGTCGGAGATGGGGAGGCGCAGGAGTTCGGCCATGGCGTCCTGCTGGCTGCGGGTGCTCTGCTCGAAGGCGCAGACGGTGGTGATCGCCTCCAGGACGCCGTCCATGCCGAGCAGGGACTTGGGGTCCTGGGTGTCGATGGCGAGCGAGGTGTCGAGTGCCCTTCCCGTACGGGCGATGTAGTCGATGAAGCGCCGTCCGTCGTCGGTGCCGGTGAGGACATGGACCTCGGGGATCGCCACCACTTTGGGGAGATTGCGCAGGTCGGCGCGGGCGGAGGTGTTGAGCGCGTACGCGATCAGTCCGCGCATCAGCGCGAGGGAGACCCTCTCGGTCATCGTCATCTCCCCCGGGCGGGTGCCGGCCTGCGGCATCGTCAGGCCGGGCACCTGGACCAGCCACAGGCCAGGCTCGGGGCGCAGTGGCGAGGCGCCGTCGTGGGGGTTTCCCAGAAGCGGCGCGCCGAGCTGGGTCTGGGAGAGTTCCGACAGGGCTTCGCCGGCTTCGGCCGCGAGCGGGTCGCTGCTGTCCTGCAGGTACTCGATCACCCTCCAGGTCGCGGCGTCCTCGTGCTGGGCGATGGCGTTGCAGGCCCGCAGCAGGTGCGTCTCCACTCCGGCGTCCCGCATCCGCTCGGGCAGGATGATCAGCAGCTGGGAGACGACCTGGAGGGCGGCGTCGCCCTTGGGCAGCAGCCGGAAGACGTCGGCGACGGCAGGGGTGTCCACGCCGCAGGTGACGTGATGCGCGTCGAGGCCCAGGTATTCGCCGGCCTTCACCAGGCCGCCCTCGTCGCCCTTGAAGCCCAGCATCAGGCTGAAGGCACCCTTGAGGCCGGCGATCAGCGTCGCGAGCATCATGCTCGTTGTCTTGCCGCGGCCGGACCGGCCGACGAACGCCGTGGTCGTCGCATCGCCCCGCGCGCTGCCGGCGGTGATGTCGATGCGGCACACGCCCGGGGTGGTCCCGGTGAGCAGTCCGGCGATCGGGCCTTCGTCGTCGCCGGCCTCCGACCCGCCCCAGAACATGCTGGAGGCGAGGGCGTCGGTGGTGCGGATGTGGCCGAGGTCGGACACGCGGAGCATGTCGCCGATCTGCGCCTCCAGCCACAGTTCGCGCTGTTCCTCGGAGGCGACGGTGACGTCGATGCTCAGACCGGCGTAGTGGGCGGTGACCGCGTCGCAGCGGGCGCGGAGGTCTTCGAGGGAGTCGGTGGAGGAGACGATGATGCGGGGATGGTCCTCCAGCAGGGTCATGCCGTCGCGGGACATCTGCCGGCGCAGGTCCTCCATGACGGACTCGGTCTCCTCGGTCTCCGCGAAGGTCTCCCCCGCGCTGCCCTCGGCGGCCGACTTGCGCTGTTCCTTGGCGGACTGGCGCTGTTTGTCGACCTGCTTGATGGCGTGGCCCTTGGTCCACACGGTGAAGCGGACGCTGGCCTCGGGGCAGACCAGGGCGTCGTCCCCGGTGACCGGGTGGGTGTACCTGATCTCGCTGAGGCAGCGCAGCCATTCCTGCTCGCCGGGGGTGATGAGTTCCTCGGGGAACGCGGGCATCGCCAGGACGCTGACCCAGGCGGCGTTCTCGCCGCGGGCGTCCAGCATGCGTACGTGGTCGGCGTGCGGGATGGCCTTGGACTGGGTCAGTCGGACCAGGGACGCGCCGGCGACGGTGGGCAGGTGCGGCGGGGCGGGCTGCGGGCGGAAGCTCTCGCGGGAGACGGCCCAGGCCAGGAGTTCCGCCGGTGCGATCCGCGCCCGCCAGGGGGTGGTCTCCAGGCGGCGTTCCATGCGCCGGGCGAGGCCGTCGAGGTGGGCGAGTTCACTCTCGTCGAGTCCGGTGTGGCTCACGCCGAGCGCGCCGGCGATTCCGTTCTTGACGGTGGCGTTGGCCGCGGTGTCCCGTTCGACGAGCCGGATCCCGAGGAGGATGTGCCGCTGCGGCAGGTCGAGGGTGTCCAGACGCTGGGCCCACATCTCGGCGACCGCTTCGACGTCGCCGGCGGTGAAGATCCGGCGGGCCTCCTCGCGGTAGTCCTCCCCGTCCAGGCGCGCCCAGATGACCTTGAGGTGGCATTCGTAGCCGGGCAGGACCTTCGCGAGCGCGAGGGCGGCCGCGTCCTGCTCCATGTCCTGACGGTCCTCGGGCATCAGGTCGGTGTTGGAGGAGGACAGCGTGAACCACGCCTCCGCGGCGACGTCGGTGACGACCAGGCCGTCGGCGATGGCCACCAGCTGTGGTTCCTTCATGAGGCGTTCGGCGCCGAGCCCGAGGAGCCGGCCGAACCGAGTCGCGGACTTCTTCGCCGCCTTGGTGGTGGTGCTCACGGGTGCGACTCCTTGGTACGGCGGTCGGCGGGGGGCTGGTCGGGGGCACGGCGGGCGAAGGCGGCGGCGGTGTCCTCGGCGATCCGGGCGGCCTGCACGAGGCGGTGGGTGCCGGTACGGGTGAGGTGGTGCCACAGCCCGGGGCGGAAGCCGGGGCCCGGCGGGAGTGTCAGGCCCGCAGGGCCCGCGGTGCGCCAGGTCCGGTCGCTCGGGTCGGTCAGCAGGCGGGTGGAGAACAGGTCCCGGGCCAGTCCGTTGAGCGGGCCGGGCACCTCCCGGCAGGCCAGGACGACTTGGATGCCGGCGAGCCGGCCGTGGGCCAGGACCGCGGTGAGGGCGTCCAGGGCCACGCCGTTGGGGCGCGGGTCCGCCTGGTGGTCCAGCAGCACCTGGGTGGTGCCGTCGTTCTCCACCAGCAGGAGCCGTCTGGGCCCGGGTTGTCCCTTCGCGGCGCGGCCGCGGGCCTGGTGCGCCAGGCCGAGCAGGTGCCGGTGCAGCTGGTCGGGGTCGTCCACGTAGGTGACGCGGTCCAGGCCGCGGGCCCAGGCGTGCTCGACGTGGTGGACGTCGAGGATGTCCAGGTGCTGGCCGGCGAGAAGGGCCTGCGCGCCGAGGCTGCGGAGCAGTTCGGTGGTGCCCGTGC
Source organism: Streptomyces sp. CAU 1734 (assembly GCF_039888735.1). Classification (NCBI taxonomy): domain Bacteria; kingdom Bacillati; phylum Actinomycetota; class Actinomycetes; order Kitasatosporales; family Streptomycetaceae; genus Streptomyces; species Streptomyces sp. CAU 1734. The sequence continues at coordinate 104,459 of NZ_JBDQQP010000012.1, read as the reverse complement.
CGGGCGGGGCCACCGCCAGGACGTGCCCGTCGCTCGGGGTGAGGTGGACGGCGGCGCCTTCGGCGTCGAGGCCGATCAGCGGGTGTTCGCTCAGACGGGCGGCCTCCTGGCCCGCCCCGTGTGTCAGGTCGACGTGCGGCTGCGGCAGGCGCGGTGAATCCGGCGTGCTCGGCGGGCCGGGCCGTCGTCGGGGCAGGAACCTCATGCCGCCTCCCCGGTCTCGATGACGCCGCGGGCCAGGGCGCGGGCTTCGACGTCGCTGAGGAACAGGGCCTGGAACGGGGTCGCTTTCCGGTCGGCGACGACGTGCATCCGGCCCGGGGTCAGGGACACCGGCGGTATGGACCAGACCTCGGGGGCGACGCGCTGCCACAAGGCGGCGCCGCCGTAGGCGAGGACGCGGGTGGGGAAGACGTCTGCAACGGGCACGGGGCCCAGGCCCGGCAGGCCGACGCGCGGGTTGCCGGCGAAGATCTGGATCCCGAAGGCGGGGCCGGCGGCGAGCAGCACGCCGAGGGCCTCGACTCCGGGGGCCTCTTCGAGCTGGGTTTCGGGCCGGGTCTGGCTCCAGAACTCGCGCAGTCCGTAGGTGACCGTGGCGAGGTTTTCGATGACCACGATGCGGCGTCCGCTCCAGCCGCCGTCCCAGTCGCCGGTCCCGTCCTGGAGAGCCGCGACGTTGATCAGGAGGTGGTCGTGGATCTCGGCGATCTTCGAGAGGTAGCGGACGCCGGGAAGGTCGTGGGCCCACCGGTGCCCGGATCCGCCCGGGTCGATGAGGTCGACGCTCGCGCCGAGCGCCAGTGCCTGCGCGGTCAGCGATCGCAGCAGGGTGGTGGTGCCGCCCCCGGCGCCGGTGGCGACGAGGGTGTGCGCGGCGGTGTCGGGCAGGTGGAGCGGCTGGTCGCCGTCGGCGAGCCCGAGGAGTGGAGCCTGCGCGGCGTTCAGCGCGGTCAGGGTGTACCGGTCGGCGAGGCGCACCGATGTGCGCAGGGCCTGGACGGGGATGGAGGTCTGGACGGTCATGAGGGGTTGTCCTTCGATGTGTTCCGGTGGGATTGACGGCGCCGTTTGGCGGCCTTGGCGCGTGCCCGGGCGACGGCGTCGGGCCCGTACATGCGCAGGCGGGGCCGCAGGCGGGCGGGCCCGCCGCAGGACTCGGCGGGATCGGGGGCAGTGCTGTCGTGGGTGAAGTAGGAGGAGAACGCGGGCATTTCGGCGAGCTGGGGCGCGCGTTCGGCAAGACGCCGGGTCCGCAGACGCAGACCGGTCTTCGGCGCGGGGATGCGTCCGCGGCCGATGACGGGCCGCAGCCCGTGGTTGAGGTAGTTCAGCCGCACCCCCCAGAGCAGGAGATTCGTCCGCCTCCAGTAGGTGGCGGAACGTTTCGCCCCGTAGAAGGTGAGAAACAGCGGCGGCAGCAGGAACAGCGGGATGAGAGGCCGCGGCGGGAACCCGAGCAGCAGGAGCCAGGCGCCCCACCACAGCGGGAAGATGACCGCGCCGTACTTCAGCGTGGTCCGCGGCAGTCCTTCGCCCAGGTCCAGGCCGAGCAGTTCGTGCTGCCGGGTCTCGATGTCCCAGTGGCGGGTGTAGGTGTGTGAGGTCCTCATCGCGTCAGCCCGTGAAGACGGAGGCGAATTTGCCGCCGATGAACCGGAGGATGGTGACGGCCTGCTGAGGGGTGAAGATCATGACCGCGACGACGGCTCCGCCGACGATGTGCGTGATCAGGGCGCCCCATTCCTTCTTCATCCAGTGGCCGAAGGCTCGGACGGCGAGGACGGCGACGAAGAGGCTGCCGACGATGGCCAAGATCCACGAGACGAGCTCGTTTTCTCCCATGGGTGTGTGCTCCTTGCGGTTGGTGCGGACGAGGTGGGGGAAGCCGGCGGGTTGCGGCAGGGAGGGACGGGGCGGGTCACGCGGTCTTCGCGGTGACCGCCTCGACCTGCCAGCGGCTCGCGCTGCTGGCCGAGACCTTCGCGAGCCAGACCTGGTAGGTCTGCTGCACCTGACCGCCGGCGACCTTCCAGCGCACGGTCGCCGTGCCGGTCCGTCTGTCGCCGCCGCCGGCGTCGACGACCCAGGAGTCGAGCGCGTCGAGCCGCAGGCCGGGGCCGATCGGCGCGATGTCCGCGCCGGGCGCGGCAGCCTGGTCCTCACTGCCCTGGGCCCAGGAGGAGAAGAAGTCACGGACGATGTCGCGGGTCTGGCTCGACAGCGCGGAGTCGGGCTCCCGGCCGTCGGGCGCCTTGTACGCGGCGGCAGCGGGCATACCCACGATCGCGGGCGCGCCGGTGACCACGACCCGGCCCTGCCCCTGGGCGACCGGCACCTCCAGGCCGCGCCAACTCGCCACGTTCCGCTGCTGTTTGCCGCTCCCGGTGACCACGCTGACCCGCACATCGACCCGCACCCGGGCCCGCTTCCCGCCGACCTGGGTGACAGGCCCGGGAATGGTCTGCGCGACCATCTGAAGCCCGGCGCCGTTCCACCCCAGCTTCGGGTCGACGCCCTTCGCGAGGTCCATCCCGAGCTCCCTCGCCCGGGAGTCCGGGTCCCGCGCGTTCCACGTCATGTAGGAGCGGGCGAAGCGGGCGGCGACCTGCTGCGCTTCCGCCTCGGGTACATGGCTCTTCCGGGCCTCGGCCTGGGGGTCCTTCTGCTCGACGGGGGCCGGCGGCTCGACGGGGAAGATCCAGGTCCGCACACCGGTGAAGGCGGCCAGTCCGATGACCAGCCAGATCGCCACCCGGCCCGCCTTCCGGGCCGCTGAGCGTCCCGACGACTCCTCTTCCTCCGCCCAGCCGAGCGCGGGCGAAGGCTTCCCCTTCCCAGGTGCCGGCGTGTCCGCCGGGACGCCGACGGCCGCGGTGTTTTCGTCATCACCGCCCTTGGGCTCTTTCGGTGGAAGATTCATCATCTTCCGCAGCGCACTCATCCGTACTCCTCGGCCAATTCCCGATATCCGGCCTCCGCGCATCAGGGCATGACGGAATGTCACGCGGCCTCACGTATGTCGCGGAAAGCTCACACGGGAAAGGTAAAAGCGCACCCCTGTGGATAAGTTCCGGCAGTTCACGGCCAGGCCCGGGCACGAGCGCCGGCACAGAAAGAAGGGGCCACGGGAATACCCGTGGCCCCTCCTTTGTGAGCACCCGATCCGGAAGGCGGTCAGCCGTCCTCGCCGTCGTCCGGTTCCGGGTCCTGTGCCTCCGGAGCGCCATCGGCGTCGTCCTCCTCGCCGTGCGGCGGAGGATCGGTCACCCCGGCCTCGTCGTCCGGCCGGTAGTACGCGGCCAGGTCGGCCAGCACGAACAGTTCCCTGCCCGAGACGGTCCGTCCGGCGGGGAAGTCCTTGCGGCGACGCTTGTGCTGGCGCATCAGGTCGGCGCTCACCTCGATCCCGTCCGCGGCCAGCCTTCTCGATATCTCCGCCAGCGCCAGCAGCTCGTCCTCTTCCTGCGGCTCTTCAGCGTCCGGTGACTCACCGCTCTCCAGCTCCAGCGGTTCCTCGTCCTCAGCCTCTGCCTGCGGCAGCGCCGCGCCGCTCTCCCCCGGGCCTGCGGGTACGGCCCGCTCATCGGGAGCGGATTCCTTCGTGAACAGGGGCGTTGACGTCTGCAGCAGCGACGGGAGCCGCTGCGGGCTCCGCGCCGGCGGGGATCCGTACAGGTCCGCGGTGCTGTAGCCGAACTCGTTGCGCAGCTTGATGCTGTGCTCGCGGAAGGCGTCCGGGTCCGCGTAGGGAACCTGGATCCACTTCCGCCGGTTGCCCTCGATGATCATCATCCGGCCGGCCCGGTCGACGGACTCCGGGACGGGTGAGGTGTTGACGATCATCTTCCACTGGTTCGCGTTGAAGTTGCCCATCATGATCATCCGGAACATGTTCCGCAGACCCCGGGAGCCGACAGCGGCCTCCCGCAGGTCCTGGAACACGCCGATGATGGTGACGTTGACGTGACGGCCCATGCGCATGATGGACGCGATGTCACCCCAGATCGGGTCGCCGGCCGGTTCGCCCTTCTCCTTGTTCTCGTTCCACCATTCCTTCGAGGCGTCCCCGAACTCGTTGCCCTCCTCCAGAATGAGGGTGAGGCGGTCGAAGTCCTTCCCGGGGTCGTTCTTCTTCATGTAGTTCCGGGCCTCGACCTCGCGGGCCACCCAGGAAATCGCGGCCCGCATGTCACCGATATTCCCCGGATCGGTGTAGAGGTGTACGCCCTCCACGCCCTCGAAGCAGTTGATGGAGGCCATTTTCACGTCGATGCCAATGACCGTCGCCCGCTGCCGGATCAGCTGAGTGATGATCATCTGGAGGAACGACGACTTGCCGCCGCCGGATCCCACCGACAGGGCCCACATGGCCGTCTCGCCGGTCATCTCCTTCTTCACCGCGTTCAGCCGGTCACCGATACCCAGCACCAGCTGCCCCGGCACGCACCCCGCGATCGCCTCCTGGACGAGATCGCTGAAGAAGTCGACCTGCTCAGGCGGTTCCAGCTTCGGCTTCGGCTTCTGCGGAGTGAACACCACACCGAACGGATGGCTCTTGAGATTCCACTCCCCCGACCACAGTCCGCCCATCCGGGCCTGGACCAGCTCCCGCATCTGGTCCTTGACCGCACCGGGGTCGTACCACCCGTCCGGAAGCCGGATCGCAACGAACGACCGGTCGATCGGTATGTTCAGGGCGCGCACCCGCTGATGATCGTCCCACCCCGGCAGCAGATCCTTCAGCGCCATGGACATCGGGATCACCAGCGTCCGCATGTGCCGGCGCCGGCCCCGGCCGCGGATCGCCGCCACGACCAGGACCGGAACGGCCACCGCAGCGGCAATGACCGACACCCGGATCACCTGGTCGTGGTCCTTCACCCACCACCACGTCCACGCGGCCCAGCCCGCCCAGCCCAGGAACGCCAGCCTCAGCAGCGCGATCCCCCACCTGGGCACACTGCCGGGTGGTCGCGGCTCACCGTCCAAGGGCGCGCCGCTGACGAACCGCCCGAAGGCCATGGCTCCTTGTTCAATCCCGTCCTCAAGCTGTTTGTCGAACTTCGTCTGCGCCACGGCCCATTTCCCCTCTCCACTCCCGGCTCCCGCGCGGAAGCACCGACAGGAGGGCACGGTAGGAGGATCAGCCTGTGGACAGAGTCACTCACTCCCGCCGCAGCCTGCCGCCGGCCCGGATTCCGGCCCGCGGGCCAGCCGGGAAAACCCGCCCGGCCGTGCTCAGGCAACGCCGCCGCGGCGCCCGGCCCGTGAGCGCACGAACCCCACACCGTGCCCAACCGCGCCTCGGCGTAACGGACATGGCCGGTCGGCACACCCCTCGAGGCAGGAAGAACGGTCTATGCCGGCGGACCAGATCCGGGCGCGCACGGGAATCCCGCCCGCGAGCGCGAGAGAGACATCGAGTTCGGTACCGTGCAGAACGCCACCTGCATGTATCGAACGGTGCATGTATCGTTCGATACATGCAGAGTATCGAGAAGATCACCCGTGTCGCTGCGGAACTCACGGACGCCACCACGAGGACACATCTCATTCGTGAGGCCGCCGAGCGTCTCGCTCCCCAGGACTTCTCCCCCGAGGACGGTTCGGGTCCAGCCGGGGATGCCGAACGTGCTCTCGCCGGCTGGGCCGTGCTGCATAACCACCGGGACGTCCTGGTCCAGGCAGCGCTTGCGGCAGGGGTCAGCAGGACCCGCATCCAGGAGATCACCCGCATCTCCCGGTCCACCATCGACCGACATCACCAGCCGCTCCCCCACCGGCTGACGATGCGCTCGCCCGCGGAGGACTTCGCACTGCGCACCGCGGCAACCGACGACGGCGACAAAGCCGTCTACGAGCTGCGGGACCGCCGCACCGGTCAGACCGTGTGGGGCCACGCGTTCGCCATCTCCGACAGGAAGGGAGTGGCCTACCACTACGGCAACGCGGTGGCCGCCACCCACAGCGTGGAAGAGGTCTGGGACACCGATCGTCTCCAGCAGACCATCGAACAACGGCTCGGCTTCGAGCATGACGACTGCCGGGTGTGCGGCAAGGAGATCCGGCACCACCACAGCCCCATGATCCTGCGCGTCGCCTACGACGACCACCTCCCCGGCCGGCCCCGGGTCCGGGAGCACCTCGTGATCGGCTGCTTCGAAGACGAGACACCCTGAGCGACCGGGCAGAGACGGCAGAAGCGCCAGTCACCGCCGCCTCCCGTGGACGACCGCAACGAGAACCGGCGCCCCGTGGCGGGGCCGCCGCATGCTCGCAGTACGTAGTGGCCACACCGAATCGACCGGGGCCTCCAGCAGATCGCCATCACCACCACCGACGTCCGCCCTGGCCGGCTCACCACCCACGCGTCAACTGCCGGCGCTACCGCGAGGAGTGCCTGAACGAAGGCATCGACCCGCGCCTGCCGCCGAAGTTGAATCCCTCGGCCCCGGCCCCCTGTGGCAACGCCTCGGCGAAGTGATTGAGCCCCTGGTGGACAATCTCCAGCGGTGGGACATCGAGGCGGCACCGAGTAGGCGGACTGCAACTGCTGCGCTCCTTCGGAGACAGCTGAGGCGCATCGTCCATCGCGCAGCGGACAACCCGGCCGCCGAGGACCTGTAGCTGGCGTTCACCCCGCGTGGCACATCGGCTGCAGCGGTCGGTCCTGAGGTGTAAAGGCTTCATCTGCAAACTCAACGCGCCCACTACGGTCGGCGACCGCGTCCAGAGCTACGATCCTGAGCGGTGGCGATGCCCCCTGCCCTGGGACGCTCTCCGCGCAGAATCGCTCCTGACGAAGAAGCGAACGCACTCGAACTACGAGGGCCGGTACTACTGAATGTCCGGCCACTCCCCCACCGGGACGGTGTGCGCCACCTTCCCCGTTCTGCAGAACCGGAGAGCCGCGCGGACGAAGCGCTGTCCGTGATCAGACACCGATGGTCACGAACTCAGGACGACAGGGACGCGCGAGGAGGCGATCGGCCCGACCAGCGCACCGCGTCAGGCGAGAGGTGCAAGGGAGCACATTCCTCCTGCCGTGCTCCGATTCCTGTCCGCCCGCTCCGCTCGTGAAGGGATCGTGCCCGCGGACGAATCAACGCGTCGCGACCGCAGGCACGCATCGACCGACTACCTCGCCGCACAGCCAGATCGGCATCTACTGACCGACGGGCAGTCGGCCACGAGAATGAAGTCCCTGCCCCGCAGCGCCGCTCCGGGGCAGGGCGACGGGCACAGCGTGGACGCCTGCTGAGTGCCACGGGGGAAGCCGGTCGGCTAATACCGAGACCGCAGACGCGTGGCCTCTCCGGGATGCGTGCCCGGTCACAGGCATCGGGCGCCCGCTCCCAGCCTGAGCCGCAATCCGGCCGCCGAGCCGGTCGACATCGACGCCTGTCCACTGCTCGGACCCCACGGCCTTTGTCACGAGCTCCCGCTATGACGCCGCCTCGCTTTCCGGCTCACCGCTGCGCTGACGCTCCTCCTCGGTCTTTGTGATCTTGTGCGCCTGCCCGCGGTTGACCTCACGTCCCTGCGCTGCGAGCCACTCGACGACCGCCGTCGTCTGCGTAGAGCCGAGCACCGTCATCGCGTACCGAACCGCTGCCGCATTCGACTTGAGCGCCTCGACGGCCGCTCTGTGCTCATCGCTCGCCAGATACAGAGGAACTCCTCCCGAGTCGGCAACCGCCTCACGCCTCTCCGTCCTGACAGCTTGCCCCTCCCCCACGACGCGACTGCTTGACTCCGTAGCGGTCGCTGTCATCGTCCCCTTACCTCGGGCGCGACCGGTCTCCTTCCGAGCCGATCGACGTCCCACCCTCTCGGATTCGTCCGTCAGCGAGGGCTCGCCATCATCGCTCCGCTGTCCAGACGACTTCACGACCACCACTGCTTCCCTGTCTGTCCCCGGCAGAGATCGCCGCTCGGCTTCGCTCTCGGCAGCTCCGGTTGGAAGTTCATGAGCCGCGGCTGCGCGGCCGCTACCACCCGGTGCCTGGTCCACTTTTTCCAGCGAGGGCGATCCTTGCTTCCTGGAGTCGTCCGTATCGCCGGCCGCCCTCCTCTCAAGCTCGCCGTGCGCCACGTCCACCTCAACCGGAGCAACGCCTCCGACATCGCGGTCCAAGGCCACTACGGCAGGCCGCCGAGCATCCGACCCGGCTGACGGCTCGAGTGGAACTCCGTACCTCGCAACCTTCAGCGGCAGCAGATCCTCGACCGGCGCCTTCCAGCGCCAGCCCCGGCCGTAGCGGCCCCGGAGCCTCGCCTGGTAGATCAGCCTCTGCTGCTCGGCCAGGATCACGTCCTCGTACTTCCGGATCTCCCAGAGCTTCATCCGACGCCAGAGCCTGAAGGTCGGCAAAGGCGCCAGCAGCCACCGCCACAGGCGGACGCTCTCCATGTGGCGATCGGCCGAGATAGCAGCCAGTCGACTCACCGCATGTCGGGCAGCCTCAACCGTCACCACGAAGAGAAGCGGGATGACACTGTGCATGCCCACACCGATCGGGTCTGGCCAGGCCGCAGCGGCGTTGAATCCGATGGTTGCCGCAGTGAGCAGCCAGGCGGCCTGGCGCAGCATCGGGAACGGGATCCGTAGCCATGCGAGCAGAAGATCAAGCGACAGGAGCACCGCGATGCCGGCGTCCACTCCAATCGGGAAGACGGCCGCGAAGTCCCCGAACCCTTTACGGATGGCCAGCTCCCGCACCGCCGTGTATGACCCAGCGAACCCGATTCCCGCAATGACCACCGCCCCCACAGCGACGACCGCCACCAGCACCCGCTGAGCTCGGTTCAGCCGGATGTGCTCCACGGTGCGCTCCACTTCCCACTCCCTCCGATCTGGATGAGAGGAGCGTGCAGCAGCCAGCCTGTGGATAGAGCCCACGCCGAAGAGCCCGCTTTCGGGGTTCTTCACGGGCGAGGCCGCTGGTGTCGGTCGGTTCGAGCAGGCCTGTGGCGATCTTCTTGGCCCTTGAGGGTTCGCAAGGCTCCGCCTGTGTGCCCCCGTCCGATGGGAGGCCGACGGAGTGAAATCTCCGACTATCTGCGAAACGATCGAGCGGGCGGGGAATCCATAGAGCCACCGGAGGTGCAACACACTTCGGGAGCCCGCCTACCTTGCGGCCACTCTGAGGGCAACGCCGGATGCTACGAATCCGACCGCGATCACTCACCTCCGAGAGGTCCGGCGCCAGCTAGCTGAGCGAGTCGCTCGCAATACCTACTCTGGCCACTCTTCCGCTTCTCGTCACTCTGACCTTAAGCGGATACCGCGGTATCCGCTTAAGGTCAGAGTGACGAGAAGCGGATACCGCGGTATCCGCTTCTCGTCACTCTGACATCTATGGTCGCCAGCTTCTAGCTACTGGCGTCGATCCCCATCTCGGCCCGAAGCTCCTCGACGGCCGAGATCAACTCCTTCATCATCACTCTCGCCTGCTCTTCGTCGGTCGACCGAAGTTCGCGAATGCGCTGCAGGACCAGCGTGACGGGAGGCGGCCCTCCCCCCTCAAGCCCCCCTCCCCCATCGGAAGTCCGGGCCTCGACTCCATCCCCTCCGGTGGAGTCGGAAGTTGCTGCCACAGCCTTCTGCGCTCGCCTCTCCGTAACTCTGGCCTCTGCCACCTCAGGCGCGCCAAGGCCCAGGAACTTCACGGCAGCTTCAAGGGACTTCTCAGTGAGCTTGCCCCGCCGGGTTGCCTCTTCCCAGACCTTGCGCACCGCATCGTCGCCGTGGTCTCGCTGTACGGGCACCAGGATGCGCAGCTGACGCTCCTTGAGGTCCATCGTCGTGATCGACTCAAGAGCTCGAACCACGGGAAGCGCTCGCTCGACCTTGTTCGCGTAGTCCTTTCGGATCCCGAAGCGCTCAAGCAGCAAATCCCCCAGGGTCGTATAGCCTCCGGCCTCCCAGGCGCGCTCTCCCTTCATCGCCGAGATGTACTCACCGAGAACCAAGAGCCGTTGCTGCTGGACTCGTTGCTCATTGGACTTCGTCGCGTACTCGAGAGCGCCGATACCGCGCAGATAGTGCTGGAGACGCTCCTTCCTATCCTCCGACGTGGGCATAGAGAACTGCGGCATAGCCACGTACCCATGCTCATCCGCATTCGCGGGGAGGTGAGTAACGGTCGCCTCCGTCGAGCTTTCCCCGCTCTCGGCTTCTACCGCGGTCGATGCATCTGAGGGAGAGACAGCTTCGAGTGAGTCGCTGCGCGGGGCCTCCGCGCTAGATGCCTTCCCATCCGAGGGAGACTCCCCCGCTCTCGAGTCGTCCTGCAACTTCTTTGCTTGCTGCTCCTCCCACACACGCACCTTGCGCTGCTGCTCAGTCTCGCCCCCCTGCTCAGTCTCGCCCTCCTTCGGCTCCTCAGAGAGGCCGTATCGCGAGAGCAGGTCGTTCCGTGACGGGCCGGCTGTCTCAGGTTCCTGCGGCACGTACCTCGGGACGCGATCCTTCTTGCTAGCCGCCATCAGGCTGACAACTCCTTGGCCAAACCACGAAGGCCATCAGAGAGCTCGCACGTGGGGGCGTACTCGAAGAGAGGAACGTGCGCATCAGTGGCCTCGCGCTGCTCCTTGAGGTCGTGAAACACCGCGAGGACGCCGGGGGCAGCGCGCTCTTCCCACTCTTCCTTCTTCCGCTGCGGTGAGGCACCGCGCCGGTTATCGAAGTGATTGATGACAAACCCGAGCTCGTCGATCTCGACCCTCGTGCCGGTCATGAGGTCCTTGCGCTGACTGTTGAAGAGGTCGTACGCCTCGAAACTCGGAGTGTCAGCCCACACCGGCATCACGATGCCGGATCGTTCAGCGAGTTCGCCTTCTCGACGATGGACGTAGTGCATGCCGATGTCCATTGCCAGTCCGAGGCTCGGAGGGCCGTCGATCACCACTACGTCGTAGTCGTCCTCAATGGGTTCGAGAGCGCGCTGCAGCGACTCCTCACGCCCGTGGCGCACGGAGCTCATGACTGCGTCGAAGAGGAAGGCGTCCGTGCACGCAGGCAGAAGGTGAAGCCGACCCTCGAAGCGGTCGCCCTTGATGTCCACGAGAATCCGAGCGATGTGCTTCCGCGCCTTCCCCAGCATGTGCTGGAGGAGGGAGTTGTCGTTGTCGACAGCTAGCGGTTGCACGCCGAGCCTACGGGTCATGTGCCCCTGCGGGTCGTAGTCGATCAGAAGGACCCGGAGACCCATCTCGGCGAATGCCTGGGCGATTCCAGCAGCGAGGAAGGACTTGCCCACGCCGCCCTTCTGGAGAGCGACGAGGATTCTCTTTACCGGCTGGCTGATGAGCGTCTCCCTGGGGGAGGGGTGCGCTTGGAGCCAGTTGTGGACAGCCTGAGCCATCCCCTGAACCTTGGTCAGCTTGCGGGCCTCGCACTCAGCCTCGAAGCGGGCAGGGCCTCCAGAAGGCAGGAAGACTCCCCAGGACTTGGCCCCCTTCGTGGGGACCGTCGATGCGTCCGCAGTCTCGTACCAGAGGGAGAGAGCGTGCGCAGCAGCGTCCTGGATGTCAACTCCCACCTGTGCAGCGCGGATTCGCAGGTCTCGCCTCATCTCGGGAGTGAGGCTGACGAGGAGTTTTTCGCGTGATCCTTGCGTGTCTGTGGTACTCATGAAGCGCAAATTACCAGACGATCAGGTTCAGGTGTGGGAGGTGGGTACCCAAATAACCAGACACGTCTAGGCCGTATGGGTGATTTTAGCGATCTTCGCCCGGTCTCTCACCTTCGCACCTTACGGGCTGATGGGTGCGAGGAGCCGCGCGCCTCGCGATGCCTCGTCGCGACTAGTTCAACCCGTCTCCCGAAGCCGCTCGCGAAGAACTATCCAGCCGTCAGAAGTTTTGCCGAACTATCTGCAAGATGTCTCGCGAAAAAGTGAAAGGGAACTGACCAAATGCCGGTGAGATTCCCAAGCTATTGGATGGTCCATCTCGATATTTTTCTGCAGATTCCAAACCCCTATGTGGCGTCGCCACGCCGACCCCAACAGTGGCAGTAGTGCAGGTCAGGCAGGGTGTAGGGTGGCCGCTCAACAGTCGAGCTGCTATTCGCAAGGGCCTCGGATCATTCGCCGAGAATCGCCTTGCGCAGAAATGAGAGCAACCAGCGCGGCGAATTACATCAGGCCCTAATTCGGTTCTCGGATCTGATGCTGGATCGGTTGAGATAACTAGACGGCAGGAAGGAGCCGGGATGTCTGACCTCACCTGTCGACGCCTCGCAGCTTCGTTCCCTGTGCTCAGGGCGTGCTCGCTGCGGAGCTCCCTCGCAGTGGTAGGTGAATCTCCGTTCGAGGCGTGGAGTACGGGCAGCCACGGTCCTTGTCCACAGGTCAGGGGTTGCAGGGTGACCTGGAACGCGAACAGCCCGGGATGGCCGTCCCGGGCTGTTCGCACTGCGTGGAGGGGGGTGCTGGTCAGCCGGATGGCCGGCTGAGTCCTGGTGTCGCCGGGTCCGGCTCTTGTGGTTGTCCTAGCCAGAGCGGACTGCGGCGGTGTCCCCTTCCGTTCTCGATTATGGAGCAGATCATCGCTGTCCGTACGAGGGCTGGCTCAGTCATGCCGAAATCGGTTGGCGGGGCGGCTCGTTCTGGTGGCTCGTCGTGGCGTCGCGGTACGCGCGCGGGCGAGGTTGAGGTGGCTGGGCCGGTTCCGGAGTCGGGGCCTGGTGAGCCGTTGGCGTTGAACCGGGTGATGCGGGCCCGGCTGTATGCCGCGGTGCGGTGCCTTCTGGCTGACAAGTCGCTTGAGGGTGTGCCGGATTCGGCGCGGCTGGCTGCGGTGGTGTTGCTGGCGAAGGCGCCGGCGCGCAGTGCGGTGTTGCGGCTGCGGGCGGGGGAGATGGCCCGCTGGCTCGGGGTTTCCACGTCGTCGGTGAATCATGCGGTGCTGCCCGCGATGCGTGAGGCCGGCGCGGCCGAGACGGAGCCGCTGGTGAACGAGGCCGGGCGGGTGACGGGGCTGGAGTGGAAGCTCCTGCCGTTGGCCGCGGCGCGGGAGAGTGGGGATCCGATGCATCCTCTCGCGCTGGCCCGTAAGGACCTGGCGACGCTGCTGCGGTTCTGTGAGGCACTGTTCGCGCCGGGGTGGGCGCCGGTCGGGGGGCCGGTGACGCCGCCGGGGCTGCTCGCGGCGCGGCGGGGGAGGGGCGCTGCCACGGATCGGCTCGCGTTGCTGCTTCTGGCGCTGCAGACGCGTCCTGACGGGCGGGTGCGTCTGGTTGGCGGTTCGGTGAAGGAGGGGCGGGGGCGCGCGGACGCGACGGTGGCGCGGGCGTTGGGGTGTTCGGTGTCGGGCGGGGGGAAGGTCCTGGACCGGCTGGAGCGCGAGCGGGTGGTCGGGGTCGGCCGGGCGACGACCGGGACGGGGCAGTTCGGGAAGGGGCGGCTGCTGATTCCGGCGGTCGCGGTGGCTTTCGGGCGGGGGACCGCGGCTGTGCAGGACGCGGTCGTTGAGGAGGCCGTGGGGGAGCTCGAGGGTCCGGGGTCGTGTTCGTCGTGCGCGGGCGGTTCGGCTGACACCGAGACGGCCGGCGGTGGGGGAGTGGTGCTGTCGGGGGAGGGGTGGCAGCAGGAGTCGTTCGACGATGTGGAGCCCGAGTCCGTCCAGCGCCCTGGTGCTGCATCCGGGGATCATGGTGCGGGCCGGGATGCCGCAGGGCCGGTGACGTGCGGGGAAGACGCCTCTGTCTCCGCTCTGGAGCCTGGTGTGGTGGAGCGCCCTGCTGCTGCAGACCTCCACGCAGTCCACGCTCCGGTGGTTTCTGTACTTGGTTCACTTGCTCTCTCGTTCGGGTCTTCCGGCGAAGCCGCTGGGGGGTCCTGCCGTCAGCCGGAGCCCGCGGGCGTCCGCGAGGACACGCCGGGTTCCACAGGTGTCCCGGACCTTCCGGCCGGTCGGGGTGCGGGCGGCCCGCTGCGCGGGGAACAGCGCAACTCCTCCCCGAAGATCCTTTCCCGGAACGGGAGCCGGCCGGTGGGGGCTGCGGTGTTCGTGCGCCCGGCGCCGTTGCCCGCGGGGCTGGAGACGGTGCTGGCTCCGGTGGCGTCGGTGTGGGAGCGGATCGCCCGGTCCGCGGCCCGCAGGCATGTCGCCGCCGCGGTGCGCACCCAACTCGCCAGACTCCGGGGAATCGTGGGCCCGCAGCATGCCGAGCAGGTTCTCGCCGATCGGCTGGAGCGGCGGCTGTGCCAGCAGACGGGCCGGATCTCGGACCCGGCCGGCTGGCTGCTGGGGCGTGGTCTGGTGCAGCGTGCGTGGTGCTGGTCGCAGCTGTGCGACGAGGGCTCGAGGATGGATTCCGGCGCGGGCTGCCCCAGTTGCCAGACTCTGATCGGTGATCAGCGCGGTCTGCGGGCCAGGGTCCGGAACGAGGTGGCCCGGGAACTGCCCGGGGCCGCGCCGCAGGTGCTGCGGGCAGAGTTCGACAAGCGGCTCCAGGCGGCGGTGGCGTACGAGGCCGCGGTCCAGGAGGTTCGCAGGGAGCGCGCGGTGGCCGAGCGGGCGGCGCGCGCCGAAGTCTTCGAGCGGCGCCGCGCCGGGCAGGAGGCCGCAGAACAGTCCCGGCGGGCGCAGCCGTGCGCGGACTGCGGGATCCCGGACGCCGGTGGTCTGTGCCTAGTGTGTACCGGGCGCCGGAGCGTGGAGCGGACGCTGGCCGAAGCCGTCGACCTCGCGGTCATGGGCCGCGCGGACCTCACCGACCCGGCCGCGGTCGTGGCTCTGACCGGGCTGTGCGCCGGGGACACCCGGGCGCTGCTGGAGCAGTACCTGGACCGGCACCGTGCCGGTACCGGTGAGGAACCCGGGCTGTTCGCGGTGCGGGAGATCGCCGAGGCGATCCGTGACCAGCGGCGTGAGCGGCTGTACGGGCAGTTGCTGCACTCGTCCGAGGCGCGGGCGGAGGCCGATGCCGCGTACGAGTCCGAACTCCGCGCCCGTCGCCACGCGAACCGGGCCCTGGCCGAGGAGGCCGCCGACCGGGCCGCCCACGACGCCCTGCTGCGCGCGGCGGAGTTCCTGTTCGCCGACCGGGCGCGTCGGCTGGCCGCTGCCCGGGCCGGTGAGGCCGTGCGGCCCGTGGCCGGTGGCTGGGCTCAGCGTCTGGCCGAGCTCGCCGACCGGCAGGACGAGAGCTCCTCGGTGCCTGCCGGGATGCCGCAGCGGAAGGCGGTGAGCGTGGCGTGAACGCTTCCGTGACCGTGACGGCCGGGCGTCGGCGGCAGCCGCTTTCACTCAGCCCACCGCCTGGCCGGCGGGTGCGGACGGTGGTGTCCCCGCCCTGGCGGGAACCGCTGGAGGGAGCACCGGGACGGGGACGGCGTCCGACCTGTCAGGGCGCGCAGGCTCTGATGGGCATCTGGCAGGATCTGCCCGCGCCGGCTGGTCGTGCGGAGCGAACCCGGGCCGTTCGTCCGCGGTGTGCGGCGTTGACCGCACCGGATCCTCTGTGGCCCCCGCGCCGTCACCGCGTTCGTCGTCCGTCTCACGGGAACCGGGTGCCCGCGCGGGCACCGGCCGGCCCGCGCGTCGGACCGCAGACCCGGCTGAGCGGTGAGCGGGTGGCGCGGTGGACGGCGCGCGGATGGCCGGCCACCGGCCGGCTGTTCGAGGGCAGGGACCTGGTGCCACCGTCGCGGGCGGGCGAGTGCCACAAGGCGGTGAACCCGGTATGAACGCAAGCCTGGAGCTGGCCATGCGGTGCGCGGATCGCGGGTGGTGGGTGCATCCGCTGCTGCCCGGATCGAAGCGTCCGACGGGCAACTGCCGCCGGTGCCGGCCGCCCGCGTCGGGGCAGCGGGCCGCCTGCGGATTTCCCGAACGGGACGCCGGCGGCTGCCGGTGCCTCACGGCGGGCCGGTACTGCCACGGGGTGCGGGCGGCGACCACGGACCCGGATCTGATCCGCCGCTGGTGGCGCGGCCGCGACTTCGCCGTCGGCGTGGCCACCGGCCCCTCCCGTCTCGTGGTCGTCGATCTGGACGACCACCACCACCCCTTGCCGGATCCCGCGCTACTGCTCCCGGGCGTCGATCCGGCGTCCCTCCCGGAGACCGAGCAGGTGCGCACCGGGGTGGATGTGCTGGAGCTGCTGTGCCGGGTGCGGCGGGCCGAGAGCCTGCTGCACGCCCCACCGACGCTGACGGTGCGCACCCCCTCCGGCGGGGTGCACCTGTGGTACGAGGCCGGGAGCGGGCCGCGGTTCGTGCAGGGCGCGGGGCGGCTCGGCTGGCAGGTCGATGTGCGGGCCGGCTGGTCCACCGCGGTCGCGCCCGGAACCGTCACCGCGGCCGGCCGCTACCAACTGGTCGGACCCCGGACGGTGCCGGCCCGGCTGCCGCGCTGGCTCGCGCTGGAGCTGGCCCGCGTCGGCCTGCGCACCCGCGACCCCGACACCACCCCGCCACCGGCCCGGATCCGGCTTCCCCGCCCCGGCGCACGGCACGGGCCGCGGGACACGGCCGCGTATGCCGCCGCGGCGCTGCGCGGCGAACTCGACGCCGTGGCGTCGGCGCGCACAGGCCGCAACGACCAGATCAACCGCTCCGGTTACCGGCTCGGCCGGCTCGTCGGGGCCGGGCTGCTGGACCTCGACGAGGTCCACCAGGCGCTCACCGAGGCCGCCGCGCTGGCCGGGGTCGATCCCGGCGAGGCCAAGGCCCAGTCCACCATCCGCCGCGCACTCCAAGCGGGCACGCGCTCGCCGCGCACCGTCCCGAGCCCGGGAGCACGGCCATGAACCACCCTCTCACCGCCCGCGTGCCGCTGCCCTTCCCGGCCACCGAACCCCGGCCCTCCCGGCCGGCGCCCGCCGGAACAGGAGAGGCGACCGCGGCGGCCGATACTCCGGAACAGCAGCGGAAGGCCGAGCGCGGGCCGAAGCTCAACCAGGCCGACATCCTGCTGCACCTGGGCATGGACGAGTACCACCTGGTGTGCCACGACCAGACCGCGTACGCCGTTCCCGTCGCCGGTCCTGCGATCGCCCGCCCGCTGCGCGCGGCCGGCGGCTTCGGCGGCACCGGCAGCCTGCGTCAACTCCTCAACCGCTCCTACGTGATGGCGACGGGACGGGCCCCTTCCCAGGGATGCCTGACCGACGCGATCGCCTCGATGGACGCCCTCGCCCTGGACGCCCCGGAGCAGCCGGTCCACCTGCGGATCGCCCCCGATCCGGTCGACGAGCACGTCACCTGGCTCGACCTGGGCCGCCGGGACGGGCTGAGCGTGTGCATCGAACCGGACACCTGGTCGGTGACCGCCCCGCCGATCGGCGAGGGACCGCTGTGGCGGCGCACCCGGCTGACCGGCGAACTCCCGATGCCCGAACGGGAACCGGGTGGCTGGCGGACCGGACTCGGACGGCTGCGTGAACTGTCCGCGCTGGCCGAGCCGTCCTGGCGGCTGGCGGTCGCCTGGCTGCTGGCCGGACTGAGACCCGACATGCCCCGCCCGATCGCGTACTTCAACGGCGAGCGCGGCACCGCGAAAACCACCTCCGCCCGGCAGCTGCTGCGCGTCCTCGACGGGATCCGCGCCGAGGTGCGCAACGTCCCCCGCAGCGAGGACGACGGCGCGGTCGCCGCCTCCGCCGGCTGGACCATGGGCCTGGACAACCTCGCCGGCATCCCCCAGTGGCTGTCGGACTTCCTGTGCCGGGCGGTCACCGGGCAGGCCGTCGCGAAAAGGGAGATGTATACCGACGACGACGTCACCTCCTGGGCCTACCAGCGGCCCGTCCTGCTCACCGGCATCGACGTCGGCGCCCTCCAACCGGACATCGCCGAACGCCTTCTCCCCTTCACCCTGGAGGCCATCGACCCCAAGGCGAGGCGCAGCGAGCACGACCTGTGGCGCTGCTACCGCGCCGCCCACGGCCAGATCCTCGGCGGTCTGCTCGACCTGGCGGCCGCGGTGTGGGCGCGCCTGCCCGACGCTGCCGAGCAACTCGACCACCGGCCGCGGATGGCCGACTGGGCCGAACTGCTGTGGGCCCTCGACGCGGTCACGGGCTGGGACACCCTCAACACCTACACCGCCTCGCAGAACGCGGTCACCGACGACGTCATCGACGCCGACCCGGTCGCCACCGCCCTCACCCGCTGGGCCTCCACCGCCGACACCGCCGAGTGGCGGGCCACCACCGCCCAGATCGACGAGGCTCTGCGACCACCCGGACCGATCCCGGACACCTGGCCCAAGACCACCGCCCTGCTCTCCGCCCGCCTGACCTCCCTCGCCCCGGCGCTGCGCCAACACGGTCTCGACATCCGCAAACTGCCCCGCACCAGCACCACACGCGGCTTCAGCATCACAGTGCGCCCCGACCACGGTCCGCCGGACTGACCACTGGGCACCCACCCGGCCGCGAGCCCGCCCCCAGACCGTCCCCGAATCGCGAATCCGCGGGTGCGGTGCTTCAGCGTGGCGCGGCGAGCCACCGGGCGAGGCGGACAGTCGCCTCCGGTGCAGCGCGGGCGAGTTCGCCGAGGAACTCCAACTCGTCGGCGGATACGCAGGTGCCGGGATGGGGGGTGGTGAGGGCCTCAAGGAGGGCGGCGTGGGAGGTCACCCGCTCCGGCAGCGCTGCCAGGGCCGCCGTCCGAACGGCGGGGTCGGACAGGGCCCCGGAGCGGCCGGCCAGCGCGCGGGCCATCCAGCCGTCGATCCGCGCGACGGCCATCGGGTTGTGTCCGGTCAGCATCGGCCACGCTCCGGGATCATCCGCCGTCACCGGCACGCTGGCGTCGAGGCGGTCGGCCTGGGCCAGGTCGAGGAGGGCGTGGGCCCGGCGCAGCGCCCAGTGCCGGCGGGCCTTCCGGTCCTCCTCGGCGGCCTGCTTCGCGGCCCGGGCGGCTTCCTCGCGGGCGGCGAGCGCCGTTTCGGCTGCGGCGACCACCGGATCGCCGGCAGGGCGGTAGGTGCCGGACACTCCCGCGAGCAGCGCGGCGATGCGCCGCCATTCCGCGAGTTCCAGTTCCACACCCGCGACCAGAGCCTCCCCGGCAGGGCCCCCGGAGCGGGTGAATTTCAGCTCGTTCTCGCACCGTTCGACCCGCCGGCCGACGGACGGCGCGTCCAGGCCGCGCGCCGCCGCGCCCACCCGGACTCGCGCTGCCAGCACCTCGCGGCTCTCCGCAGTCGCGGCGTCGGCGCTGGTCTGGGGGAGAGCCGGGGCGGAACGCCCGGCCGTCGTCTCGTTGCTCACCCAGAGGATTCTCCCCAGGTACCGCCGGTGGCGCAGCCGATTCGAGAGCCGGCCGCGCCCCGGCACCGGTCCGTGCCCGCGCGCTGGGTGCCCGATCCGCGGACGTCACGCCGGCACGCTCCCGCGCCGAAGGCTCTGGTCCGGCCTTTCCTGCTCCTCTGCCATCGGATCCTGCGCGTCGGCTAAGGACACTCCGGGAGCGTTCTCGGCCCGCGACGATGACGCAGGCCTGACGCTGCCGATGACGCACCCGGTACCCGGCCTGTACTGACGATGACCTGCGGCTTTAGTCCCACGGCAGCGGATCCATGACGCTATGACGCTCACCTGCCCCATCTCACCGAAGAGAAAAAGGAAGAGGGAGAAGCGGTATGGAGACATGGCGCGCCAGAGCGTCATCAGCGTCCGTCACCCGCTGACCCGGACGGTGAAACCGCACGTCGGCGCACGGTCGGGCAGGGGCGGTGCTGCGTCATGCGGCAGCGTCACCGGCACAGCGGGCGTGTCACCGCGGTGCCCGGCGTCCGAGAGTGCCGCGGCAAGCTTTCGGGGCGTGAGCTCACCACGGCTGCACCGGACCGCAGGCCGCGGAGTTCGTCCCCGGACGCCGTGGAGCGGGCGGACGAGGCGCGCGGCCGGGGAACGACTGGTACGGCCGTTGCCGCGCCGGCGATCGACGAGAAGCCACGGCCGCGCCCCGGATCCTGAACGGGCGGGACTCCGCTCCTTGCGCTCGGGCAACAGCCGCCAGCCCTACGCTGTGCGTATGCCCGACCTCACGAGACAGCAAGTGGATGACCTGGCTCTCGCCGCTGAGACCGCCGCGGTGTCGCCGCCGCAGCGAGCGGTGATCGGGACGCTGTGCCGGATGGCGGCCGCGGACCCGGCGACCGGCCGGAAGGCCAACACCGCACTCCTGCTGAGCCTGCTGCGCGGCGGCGAGGAGCAACTGCGCGCCGCCTTCGAGGTGGCGGGACGGATGCTGGCCGACGACACCCGCCCCGACGGACAGGTCGTCCCGGTCGGCAACGCGGCCCACGACCCGACGATGATGCTGGCACAGGACGTCATCCAGCAGAGCATGCGCGGCGAACCGGAACGGGCCTGGACTCACATCAGCCAGCATCCCCCCAGCCGTCAGGCCGCCGTACTCTCCATCCTGGCCGCATACCTCAACTACCACTTCGCCGGTCTGGACCCGCTCTCCGTCGCGGCGAGCGAGTAGACACCAGGACGCCGGCTCATCCTCGGCGGCGCGGCCCCGAGGCGCAAACCCCCACGACCGGAGAACGGCGGCCGGCCCCCTGCTCCGCGTAGCTCCGGACGCCGGGCCGCAGAGCACGCGGAGCAGAGGGCCGGTTCAAGCCGCCCGGCGTGTCATGCGCTTGCGGTCGTCACGGTTGCCGCCGACGTAGTAGCGCTCGCGCAGATGCGCCGCCGGAGGATCGTTGAGGTAGTCGGCCTGGTAGCAACCCGACGGATGGGGGCACTCGTTGATGTGGCTGCTGCACTCGTTGCACAGCAGACCGGTGATGAGATGAGTGTTCCGGTCATAGTGGAGGTCCTGGCCCAGACTGTCACCGCAGGCGTGGCACATCGTGCCCGCGGCCGCGATGTACCGGTTGCGCTTGTGGCCCTTCCAGTCGCTGCGCGACACCACGCGGCAGGGAGCCCAGTCGCCCTGGTCGAGATTGATCGGGCACCGCTCGGCCCGGGGCACCAGATCCGGCTCCCGTTCCTGCCCCGTCAGCACCACGTCCCAGTCCGGACGCACGGCACCAGCGGGGGGAGAGCTCTGCTCCCCGGACCGGAAACGGACCCTGAACGAATGGGCGACCACCGTGCCGGGCACGGGGGCCGGTGCGTCCAGGTCGATCAGGATGCGCGCCGCGTTGGAGCAGACCATGGCCGTGCCCAGACGCAGGTGCCAGCGCTCGTCACTGCCGAGAACGGCGGTGGCCGGCAGGTGACCGCGCCGCTTCTCCAGCCGGGCGCACACCGGGCCGCGGAAGGCGAGGGTGAGGCCCAGCCACGCCGATATCTGCTCCTCGTCCAGTTGCGGGAAGCGGGCCAGCAGATCCAGCCGCCGGTGTTCGGGCAGCGCGTACAGGTGAGGTGCCGAAGTCGCTGAAGTCATGACCGCATACTCAAGACGGCTGCCTGTGGACAGAGTTCTGTGCGCCCGTGCCCGGCACCCGGGGCCACGACGATCCTCGCCTCTCCCGCCCGGGCCGGGCGAAACCGTCGCCGCCCGGTCGCACCGAGACGGAGTCCCGCCGGCCAAGCCACCGCACGACGAAGGCCGTGTCGGTGAACGACGCAATGATGAGACGCGCCACGACCACCGCGAAGCGACGCGGGGTGCGGGCCGGAGCGCGAGCCCGGGTGCAGCGGTACGCCCGTGCCGTGCGGGCCGCCGGCCAACGCCCGCCCGGCAAAACCCATCACAAGGGGGGAACACATGAGCACGGAGTCCATCACCGAGGATCCCGACAACGGCAACAGGGCGGGGGAGCGGACCGTCAGCACCTCGCTCCTCCACCGCGACGTCGCCGGGCAGATCGCGGCGGCACTGCCCGAGCTGGAGCGGCCGACCGTCGAGAACGCCGTCGCGGCGCTCAGCGGCCGGGCCCGCCGGGTGATCCACGACCACCTGGCCGAGCACGCCGACGCCCTGGTCAGCGGCAGCTCACTCGCACCTCCGGCCGTGCAGCGGCTGATCCGGGCCCTGGCCGACGCCGGGTGCCCCCGCGTGCAACCACCCCAGTGCCACCGGTGCCACCGCGATCGGCCGCTGGTCCGGGCGGTGGAGGACGGGCGCGTGTGCGCCGGCTGCGCCGGGGCACTGGCCTACGCCGCCTCCGCCGGCACCTGCGCCGAGTGCGGCCGGACCCGGCCGCTGCCCGCCCAGGGCCTGTGCTCAGCCTGCTACGCCCGCGGGCTCACCCACAGAACACCGAAGACCGCCTGCGCCCAATGCGGTCAGGACCGGGTGTGCCGGCGATCGCGGACCGACGGCCGGCCCCTGTGCGACACCTGCCGGCCCCGCAAGCCGGCCTCGTGCTCGCTCTGCCGCATCACGGCCCAGGTACAGGCCAGATGGCCGCTGGGACCGGTATGCAGCACCTGCTACGCCCGTGTCCGCGCGAACCCGGCGCCCTGCACCGCCTGCGGGGCCACCCGCACACTGACCGGCCGGATCGCGGGCGCGCCCGCCTGCGGCCCGTGCTCCGGGGCCGCCGCCGATTACGCGTGCACCCGCTGCGCGGACCCGGCCGACTCCACGATCGGCGGCCTGTGCGAGACGTGCGCGTTCGACACCACGGCCGCGGACTACTTCACCGGCCTGCCCGCTGCGGCCCGTGAGCAGCTGAAACCGTTGCACGACAGGCTCACCGGCAGCGGGCACCCGCGGGCGGCGCACTCCTGGCTCAAACACTCGGCGTCCGCCCGTTTGCTGTCCCGGGCCGTCGCCTCCGGGCAACCGCTGAGCCACGCAACCCTTGACCAGCTCGGTCCCGGCCGGGGACAGGCCATCGGCTACCTCCGCGACATCCTCGTCGATGCCGGTGTGCTGGCTCCGCGTGACGAACACCTCGCGAGCGTCGAACGCCGCCTCGCCCGGATCGTCGGCGCGCACCCCCGGCACGCCGAACACCTGCACGCCTACGGACACGGCTCGGTCCTGCCCCGCCTGCGCGGCCGTGAACGGCCCAGCACGGAGTACGTCGCCGACTGGGCCAACGCCCGCATGACCGCGGCCGCCGAACTGCTGACCTGGGCGCACGGCCGGAGCATCGCCCTGGACCAACTCGCCCAGGAACACACCGACCAGTGGCTCGGGGAAGGAACAAGCACCCGGCACAATGTGCGCGACTTCCTCGTCTGGGCCGCGGACGACGGTCGTGCGCAGCACCTTCACATCCCGCACCGGGACAAGCCCGCCCCCGTCGCCATGGAAGCCCGCTCCCACTGGAAGCTCCTCACCCGATGCCTGCACGACGAGGACGGGCTGCCCCTTGAGGTCCGTGTCGCCGGAGCGCTCGTCCTTCTCTACGGTCAGCAGGCCACCCGGATCGTGTCCCTGGCCCGCGACTGCCTCGAACACCGGACACAGGACAGCTACCTCCTGCTGGGAGAGGCCCCGCTGATTCTCCCACCGGCTCTCACGCGCCTGATCGCCGAGCTGGCCTTCACCCACACGGAATCCGCCGCCGCGGATCCGGTGATGTCCCGCTGGCTCTTCCCCAACGCGCGCAACCGCATGCGCCACCAGTCGGCCGGAGCACTGACCTCCGTGCTCAACCACCACGGCCTCACCATCAAACCGGCCAGGGCTTCCGCCCTGATGAACGCCGCCATGGACCTGCCGCCCGCCGAACTGTCCGCCAGGCTCGGCATCCACCTCATCACGGCCGAGCAGTGGCGCCGCCGCGCCGCCCGCACCTGGACCGCCTACCTCGCCGCCGACAGCGGATAGGAACAAGCGGTCGCGTCACAAAAACAGCAACCCAGCGCGCTCCGCTCACACTTCAAGGAGACCGTCATCATGACCCAGGAGCCCGACACCACTCCGCCGCCGATCGAACCACCTCCGGCGGGTTCACCGAAGGCCCTCTGGATCGCGGAGGACGAAGCGCAACAAGTCCTCGAACGAGCCCGTGGCACACGCCATGCGGGATTCGTCGACCTGCTCACCCGCCTCGCCGTCCAAGGACGCGGACCAGCTCACCCGGGATACGGCACGGCTTTTTGCCGAGACGAAGCCACCGACGGGTAGGTACCGGCGCCGAACGTGGCAGCCCCAAGCCCGGATCACGCAGGAGCGGACGACACGGTCCGGGGCCGCGCGGACCCGCTCGACGAAGGCGGGCCCGTCTGCGCAGTTGAACCATGCGACGGCGCCCTCCGCCCCCGCCCCCGCGCGTAGCAGTACGAGTACCAGCCGACGCCATGGCCCCTCGTCCCGGGCTTCCCGTGCCGTCCGGCGACACGGACGCCGCCCCGCAGGCCCGGTTCCGCCACGGGACCGACACCGTGGTGTGTCGGTGACCTCACTTACTGTGGCGGGGGCCCGGTGTCAGCGTGCCGCCACGGGACACAGAACCAGTCCGTCAGGGATGAGGAGCGGAAGAGTTGAGTTTCACGGCAGTGCCCACAATCCCCGCGGGCGCACGGTCAGCCGGAGGCGATCCGGACTCGTGGGACGAGGAGCTGAGGCTCCTCGCGGGCACGGACGGCTTCAACCCGGCGGTGGCCCACGAAGCCCTGCGGCGCTGCCGCGAGGACCGGCTCACCGTCCGCGACATGCGCCTGCTGCTGATCGCGACCGGCGACGCCCCCGGCTGGGCGCCGGTCCGCCAAGCGGTCGTCGACCGCCTGACCGGCCAGCTCGAACGGGCCCGGCAGGTCCTGATCACCCACACCCAGGTCGAGGTGTGGCCGCCCCCGCAGTTCCAGCCGTGCGAGCCCCTGCCGCCCGGCGGCCGCGCCAGCTCGTTCGCGGCCGTCATCGGTCCCGCAGGATCCACCGTCACCGGACCTCTCGCCGGCGGGAGCACCGAACGCGAGGCCAAGGACCGCGCGGCGCTCTTCCTGCTGGCCCGCCTCGCCGATAGCACGGTGCCCGGCATCTCCGCGCCGACAGCGAGCATCGCGGAGGAGCGCCTGCTCCTGCCCGGCATGCTCTCCGAGGTCTTCGAGCAGCGCCTCCACCGCGCCCTCGCATCAGGAACGGGGCCGGGCCGGGAACTTGAGGAGGAAGCGCTGCGCCGGGCGGCCGCCGGACGCCTGCGGCACCGCGACATGTTCACGCTGATCCTGATGGCCTCCGGCGAACCCTGGGCACCGCTGAGGGCCGCCGCGCTGAACAGGGCCGCGGCCATGCCCCCCGCGCCCGCCCGGCTGCTGCACTGGCACGCCGAACACCACGGTGAGGACCACGGACTGACCTACGAGGAGGGGACACCGCCCGACCCGGACGGACGTCATCACGTCCAGGCCCGCCTGCGGGCCGGCTCGGACGTCACCGGCCCGGTGCGGACCGCGTTCTCCCGCAAATCCGCCCGGCACGCCGCCGCGTGCGCGCTCCTCGCCCACATGACCGGACTTCCGGAACCCTCGCTGCCCGACGACGACAAGCCCGCCCCAGCGCCGCGGATCACGGTCCCCGGGCAGAACCAGGACCCGGTCAAGCACCTCAACAAGCACCACCAGCTCGAGACGATCACCAAGCCGGAGGCCCAGCTGCGGACGCTGGGCTCACGGGTCGAGTGCACCTACACCTGCCGTCACCGCGCCAGCGGCGCCCAGGTCCGGGCGACCGCGGCCGGACCCGACCGCGTCGCCGCCCGCCGCGCCGCGGCCCTGAAACTGCTGCGCAAGCTCACCACCCTCGACCACACCCCGACCGTGCCCGACCCGCGCTCCGCTCCAACCCCCGGCACCGCAACGCCCGCCCGGGCGGACACACCCCTCCCCGACCCGCGCCCGGCCCAAGCCACCATCGCGGACCGCCGCCCGCCACTCGACCCGGCCGGCCGAGACGCGGCCGAACTGCTGCGGGAAGCCTTCGACTCGGGCTGCCCGGTGACGTTCGTCCCCGCCACCGCCGAACATCCGGCAGCCTGGAGGGTGCAGGACACCGGAACCCGGGCCCTGCCCACGACCGGCCTTCCCGCCCCCCTGACCCCGGCGCCCCCGACACCGGGCACCGCCGGCGGATGGCACACGCCCCTCCCGTACGGACTCGCCGCCCTCCAACGGGCGCGCAGCGGCGCCACCCCCGAGCTGGTCTTCTGGCAACGCGCTGTCCACATCGCCCTCCAGCTCGTCCGCGCCCGCCTTCTCTACCCCGCCCTCGACGACCATGCCCGCCCCTTCTGGCGCGTCGGACCAATGCCGCCGCCCGCCCGGGCCGCGCTCGACGAACTCGCCGCCGCCGCCCCGCCCGCCGCGCACCCCGCGCACACGACGGCCCGTGAAACCCTCGACGCCTTCTGCGACGCGGCGGCCGACGCGCTCGTCCGCACCCCCGCCGCAGCCGCCCTGTTCCCCAGCCCCTGGACCACCCCGAGCGCCGAGCCCCTCAACCCCGCGATGGCGGACGGGGCCCGGGACTGGCTGGACCGTGTGGAGGATCTGGTCGACGACCGGCCCGCCCCGCCCCTCACCCTCCACGTTCAGCGCCCCGACGACGAACAGGCCACCGCAGGACACCTCACCCTCGCCCTGCACCTGACACCCGCCGGCACGGAACCCGGCGCCGGCCACCACGTCGACGCCGGCCAGGTCTGGAACAGCGGCAGGCGCCCGGACGGGGAAAACACGGCCGCGCTCCTGGCCGGGGTGCGCCGAGTCCTGCGCCGCACAGCCCGCCGCACCCCCGCCCTGGCCGGGCTCGCCGCACAGCACCACCCGCACCGCATCACCCTCGACACCCCGGCGATCGAGTCGCTCCTCGAACACGAACACGACCTCGCCCAGGAAGGCGTCCGGGTGGTGTGGCCCGACGGGATGCGCACCGCCCTGCACACGACGGCGGTCATCGGCACCCCCGCCCGCCCCGATACGGGACCGGGGGAGCGGGCCCGGTTCAGCGTGACCGCCCTCCTCGACTTCCGCTGGCAACTGGCCCTGGACGGGGTGCCGCTGACCGAACAGGAGATGCACGACCTCGCCGAAGCCGCCCGCCCCCTGGTCCGCGTCCGCGGGCGCTGGGTCCTGGCCGACCCGCTCCAGCGCCGCCGCGCCCGCCACCGGCTCCTGGGACACCTGCCCGGAACCGAGGCCCTGACCGCCGCCCTCACCGGCACCCTCACCGCCGACGGCGCCCCCGTCCCGTGCCGCCCCACCGGAGCGCTCGCCGACATCATCACCATCCTGCGCAACGGCGAACACCAGCACCGGGAACTGCCCTCCCCACCCGGACTGCGCGCCACCCTGCGCGGCTACCAGCAGCGGGCCCTGACCTGGCTCGCCTCCACCACCGACCTCGGATTCGGAGCCGTCCTCGCCGATGACATGGGACTGGGCAAGACCCTCACCGCCCTCGCGTTCACCCTCCACCACCAGCAGCGAACCCCCGGCCCGACCCTCGTCGTCTGCCCCGCATCCCTCGTCACCACCTGGAGCCGCGAAGCCGCCCGTCACACCCCCGGTCTGCCCGTTCACACCTACCACGGCCCCCAGCGCACCCTGGACACGATCACCGACACCACCCTCGTGATCACCACCTACAGCATCCTGCGCCGCGACCGGGCCCTCCTCGCCGACCGGCCCTGGGCCCTGGTCATCGCCGACGAAGCCCAGTACGCGAAGAACCACACCTCCGCCACCGCCCGTCACCTGCGCGCCCTGCCCTCCACCACACGCCTCGCCCTCACCGGCACCCCCGTCGAGAACAACCTCTCCGAGCTGTGGTCCCTCCTCGACTGGACCAACCCCCACCTCTTCGGCACGCTGAAGACGTACCGGTCCCGGTGGGCGAACGCCGCCGAGAAGGACCCGAACGGCACCGAGGCCGCCGAACTCGGCCGTATCGTCGCACCCTTTCTCCTGCGACGCCGCAAGTCCGACCCCGGAATCGCCCCCGAACTCCCGCCCAAAATCGACTCGCCACGCCACGTCCAGCTCACCACCGAGCAGGCCGGCCTCTACGAGGCACTCGTCCGCGAGACCCTCCAGCAGATCCAGGCCAGCAGCGGCATCCAGCGCAACGGCCTCGTGTTCAAACTCCTCACCGCCCTGAAAAAGATCACCAACCACCCCGCCCACTACCTCGCCGAACAGCCCCCCACCCAAGCCGAAGCCGCGGCGTTCACCGCCCGCTCCGCCAAGACCGCCGCCCTGACCGAACTCCTCGACACGCTCAGATCCCGCGGCCAGTCCGCCCTCGTCTTCACCAGCTACGTCACCATGGGCCGCCTCCTCCACACCCACCTGCGCCACCTCGGCCACGATCCGCTCTTCCTGCACGGCACCACACCCCTGGCCGAGCGCCAGCGCATGATCGACGCCTTCCAGGCCGGCCGCCACCCGGTCATGCTCCTCTCCCTCAAGGCCGCCGGAACCGGATTGACCCTCACCCGCGCCGAGCACGTCATCCACTACGACCGGAGCTGGAACGCCGCCGTGGAGGACCAGGCCACGGACCGCGCCCACCGCATCGGCCAGCACCGCACCGTCACCGTGCACCGCCTCATCACCGAACACACCGTCGAAGACCGCATCGACACCCTCCTCACCCAGAAACGCGCCCTCGCGTCAGCCGTCCTCACCGGCTCCGAGCGCGCCCTCGCCCAGCTCACCGACCACGAACTCGCCGAACTCGTCACCCTGAAGGAACGCCGATGAGCCGCCGCCACAGCACCGCCGGCTGGTCCACCGCCTTCACCGCCGCCATGACCACCTCCGTCGCCGACACCGCGCTCCTCACCGCCGCCCGCCGCCTCCTCGACACCAGCGCCGACCCCGCCCCGCTGAACGTCAACGCCGGCTTCGCGACCAGCAAGTTCCCCCTGCCCGACGGCCGCGCCGCCCGCCCCCGTCTCCTCGTCGACGAACTCACCGCCCCACAGTGGGAGCGCATCGAACAGGCCATCGCCGACCGCCCCGACGCCCTGTCGATCGCCGGCACCCCGGCCATCAGCGACCTCCTGGCCGACCCCGCCACCACCGCCCGCATCGCCGTCGTCCCCCAACCCACGGACATCTCCCACACCTGCACCTGCACTCCCGCACGAACCTCCCCCTGCGTCCACACCGCCGCCGTCGGCCTCCTCCTCGCCGAGCGGCTCCGCACCGTCCCCGCCCCGCTGTTCACCTTGCGCGGCCGCGCCCACCACCACCTCAGAACACGCCTGCGCACCACTCCCGCCAGCCGCTCCCGCCCCCGAACTCCCCAACCGGCACCCACACCACACCAGCGGACCACCGCCCCAGCCCTCGCAGCCCCTGCCGCCGTCCCGATCCCCGCACCGGCCGACCTCGACCTCACCAGACATCAGCCGGCCCCCACCCACACTCTCGGCGAGCCCCCCGGGCCCCTGCCCGAGCACACCGCGCTCGTCACCCTGACCGCCGACGCCGCCCACCGCGCCGACCGCCTCCTGAACGGCGACCCCGTACCGCACGACCCCGACACCGGGACCGACCTCGTCCGCCTCACCGCCCTCCCACACGGGCAGCACCTGCGGTCCGCCGTCATGAACCACCTGAACCTGGACACCGTCGGCATGGCCCACCTCACCCTCGCCCATACGCAGGGCGGCCCGGGCGGCGCCGCCGCCTACCTGTACTCCTTCACCGTCGACCGCGACATCCTCCACGAGGCCCAGGCCGCCATCCAGTCCCTGAGACCGGCACCGCTGGCCACCATCGAAATCGAGTACAACCGGATCACCGACCGGGCCGTCGGGATCCAGCTGCGCTACGGACCCGACAGCCGCTGGCACCCCTACCGAAACCCGTACGGTATCTGGCAACCCGTCCCCGGCTCTCATGCCGACCCCGCCCGCGCCTACCAGGCGGCCCGTGCCGCCGCCCGCCCCGACCGGCGCACGACATAACGCGGCTCACCGGCCGGCCCGCCGATACGATCATCCCCAGCACGGCTCTTTGCCAGGAGCCGTCGACGCCGCCGCCCACTGCCAAGGGCGCACGGCGCACACGCTGCAACCGGTGGTTCCGGAAGCAGCACCCGCTCTTGCGTGTGGCAGCAGGCAAGACATCGCCTCGGCTGGTACCCGAGGCCGGTGGACCCGCACCGTATTGGCGTACGGCCGGGTCCACCCCATCTTGGGGCGCGACAACTTCCACGCCCCCTTACGCTCCGGTCTGCTGCGGCTCTCGCCCCTCGGGTGCGGAGGATCGCTCCAGCACCTCGACCGCTATGTGCCCCTCAGTCGCGGGGCGCCCCTGTAGAAGTCCGTGCCCATTGCCGAACTCGTGGGCAGTGAGCTGAGCATCGGACACTCAGGCGTCGTGGTGAAACACCACCACATCACCGCACCACCAGGACCCGTGCGGGCGCGTAATCCTGCCGGCATCGGGCGGAGCGCCCGCCCCTGCGCGTCTGTTCCCCCCAGCCCTTCACAACCGGGCCCGGAGCTGGCGCGTGCAGCCGCAGGACTGTCCATCGGGGGACTACGCACCCATGGCGGCGAGATCCTGCACAGTCCGAAGGGAAGCCGGGCTCAGCCCGCGGGACTTCGACTCGCTCAGCACCTGCTCGGCGAAGCACCTTGCGGGGCGACGCGGCAGCACCCGGGTGTTGAAGACCGTGGACGCCATGAGCAGAGTCAACCCGAAGCGATAGGCGGACGACATGGCTTCAGTGCGATCGCCGTCAACAGCTGCCCGCGCGAGGGCCGCGGCCTCCGCGGCCACCTCGCGCTGCCCGGCACGGACCGTGCGAACAGCATCGACAGACAGATACGCCACGATCAGGACCACGGGCATGAGCCCCACAATCCCGGATGCGTCGGCGGTCAGCTCGTTCAACCCCACGCCCGAGATCCACGACACCAGCGGCGCCGCAACGGCGACGTGCAACGGCCAGACGACGGCCGATGCCCACGCTGCGGCGGTGAACCGCCGGCGCACCGCTACTACGGACAGGGCCGGGAAGGGCGGATCCACGGAGTTCCTCATCAGGCCATGATGCCTCCCGCGCCCGCACGACGACCGGCCGCTTCCCGACCTGCCCCACGTCCCCGGTTCGCCCTCCAGACACTGGAGCACTGCGGCGGCAGCGTCCGCGACCGGATCGTCCGGGTCCGACATCAGCACCGCTTGCGAGAAGGCCGCGCGGGCTGGTCCCCGGCGCCCGCGCAGATGTGCGGCGCCCGTCGACCTGCCCGGCGGGCGCGCGGTCGGCCAACGCGTGCACCTCGCCGACGGGCTTCACGCTCTTCCTCCTTCACCGGGACACCCCGGCACGGCAGTGGATACGTGCTACGGAGCGAACGCCCGCGGCGGGTCGTGACCGAACGCGGCCCAGACAGGAGGCACCCGGCCCGATGCCCGTCAACGGCTCTGCCCAAGCGGTTCGCCGGGGCCGGACTCCTTCTCGAAGCCCGCGCAGGTGTGGCACAGGCAGCGCCTGGTCGGCCCGAAGGCGGGAGTGGCCACGCTCAGGGCAGCCGGGGTCAGACCGCCGCACTCCTGGCACGGCCCACCGAGCATGCTCAGCAGGCGCGCCAGTTGCTCGGCGAACATCTTCCGCTCATGCGGGAACAGGTCAGCGATGATGCTCCGAGCCTTGGGGAGATCGTCGTCCATGACGGCGAGCAGGGCGGAGGTCTCGGCGAAGGTGGTGAGGTTGTCGGAGCTGCTGGCGGTCATGGCAAATCTCGCTTTCCTGTCATGGCGGATCGACGGTCTTGTACGGTGCGCACCGCCGATAGTCGAGTCGCCTGCTCGGTCACCACTGACGCCGGGGTGAGAGAGCGCCGGCAGCGCTCTCTGGGATCGTCGGACGGTGAAGGCCGTGGATTACCGCACCAGGCGGTGAGTCATGTCCGTGCGCCGGCGCCGGGCGCGCCACCATCGCTTCGGTCACGCTCCGGCCCCGTCCCACAGGAGGGCGGCGTCCCCATGCCCGCGACGAGGCTCTCCACGGTCCGCGAGCGGACACAGCGGGTGGCGCTGTGGTCCGGGCGCAGCCGAATCGGATCTGGAAGGCGGCCGAGAGCCGCAGCCTGCTCGTTCCCGTCGGGGGGCGGTGTCGGGCCCGGAACCTGTCGCCGCGGACTTCCTCATGCCGGTGTCCCCGTTTCCGCCGGAGGCCGAAGACGCCCGTGGGAGCCAGCGCACCGGCCGCCCTCCCGCAGTACTCGGTTGCACGGGCCTTCTTCGGTCGCCTCCGAGCAGCGCTCGAGGCGGATGTCACCGAGTTCGCGCAGCCCGTCGGCGAGTGCCGATGCGGCGGTCACGGTCTCGTTCCAGGTGGTTTCGGTTCGGCTGTGGGGCCACAGCCTGCCCCGCACCTCGGCGAATGCCCGGTGCGGCTCGGTGAGCTGCGGGTAGCGCAGGGTCCAGCTCAGGCTTGCCTCGTCGAGCAGCGCCAGCGGGCCCGTCAGGTCCGGCGGCACGTCCCTGACTGCCTCCAATTGGTCTGCCAACTCGACGGCGGTGATGTCCGGGTACATCAGCAACTCCTTCGGTACGGGAAACGGGGTCCTCGTGTCGTTCTCGCGGAGGCTCACTGACGCTGGGCGTGGTGGGGACTGCGGCCGTGTGGTCAGTCGGAGAGCGCATCGGCGACGGTGTATCCGTTCACGACGATGTGCGGGGCCGCCTCGCTGGCCAGACGGAGCGCGGTGTCGAGGTCGAAACGGTGGTCGGCGAGCCACTGCTCGCCGCGCCCGTACGGCTTGATCCCCTCGGCCCAGGTACCGTCGGCTCCGAGGCACCTGTCGATCTGGGTCACCGCCCAGCGTCCCTTTCCCCGGTGCTGCACTTCGATCATGTAGTGCCGGTAGTTGATGTTGTTCTCCGGGAGCGCGCACACCGCGTACTTCACGGGGCGGACGGTCACCGGGGTTATCGGCTGAGCCTGGTTCACAGACGATCTCCGCTCTGTGGTGTCGGTGGGGAACTGTTTGTCGCTTGGGCCGCGCGGGCACCTGCCGGTGCTGCAGCGGGAGTCCGGAAGCCGGCCCGGTGGACCACCGCGTCGCAGGACACGGTGGGATCCGCCGTCAGGAGTCGTGTCCCGGGCCGGCGGCGCGGGCCGCCACGGACGAGGTGTCGAGGCCGGAGTGGCGCCGGCCCTTGACGGTGAGGGTGACGATGAGATCCTCCTCATGGCCGGGGGCCATCGCCTGCGACTCCTTCTTGTAGATCCTGCGGGTGCGGACCAGTCCGTGCTCGACGAGGGTGTCGAGGGCCGTGGTGAGGCCGGGGTCGTTCTGCGGGGGGTGGAACTGCACCTGGTGGCCGTTGCCCGCGACGCCCTCGATCGCGCCCGCGGCGGCCCGGTGCTCGTCGGAGGGGAAGTCGGTGCGGGTGTGCTCCGCAGCCTTGGCGAGAGTGTCCAGCAGGGCGCGCTCAAGCGGGGTGAGCGGGATCTCGGTGCGGCGCACTCCGGGTGTGGGGCGGTCCTCGGCGGCGTACGTGCGCACGCCCGAGGCGAGGTAGACGGGGCCGGACGCCAGTTCCTGGACGAAGTAGGGCCCCAGCTCGGAGCGCAGCTGGCTGGCTCGGCCCTTGGAGACGCCGGCGATCCGGGCGACCTCGGCGAGGCCGGCCAGCTCGGGCACGAGCGGTTCGGCCAGTTGGCGGTCGAACTCCTCCTCGCTGAGCACCTCGAAGCCGGTCATCCGGGCCGGCCGCAGGATTTCGTGCCGGAGCAGCGCGGCCTGGACGTACTCGACGCCGCGGATGCCTGCGTCGACGGGGCTGTCGGCATCCAGGAAGATCCGGACGGCCAGGCCGCCGGCAGGCGAGACGCTGACGGTTCCGCTGTTGCGTGCCAGGCTGTCGTGGAGATCGCTGACGGTTTCGTCGGGCAAGGGCCGGTCGGCCTCGTAGTCGACGCGGACGTTGTAGCTGGTAGCGGTCATGGTTTCCTCATGCTCGGGGTGGGCAGGGCGGTGACGGCGCGGTCGGCCGGGCGCCGGGGTGGTCCCCCCGGCGCCTCCGGCTGGTCAGCGGACTTGTTGGGAACCGGACTTGCCCTTGCGTTCGGTCTCCTCGACGAAGCCGAAGCGCTTGAGGGCGGCCTTGGCGTTCTTCAGGCCCCGGTACTCACTCGGGGTGCTGGGCATCGTCGTGACGAACTGCAGCACCTCCTCCTGGCCTGCCGTGCTCTCCACACGAACGAAGTACACGCGGAAGTGGCGGCTCTTCGTCGGTAGGAACCGGAATCCCTGTCCTTCCGCCTTGGCGCGAAGCTGCCGCAGATCCTTCTTGTTGGCCATGCTCTCCCCTAATGCTAAACGCCGTCAAGAATTATGATCTCACGTAACACTAAACAACGTCAAGCGTTAAGGAAAAGACGCGTTGGGGTTGGGTGCGCTACGCCGGGGAAGCCGCCAGACGGCCGTGTCGCAGCCTCGCACCCCTCCATGAAACTGGGAGGCCGCTGCGCCCTCACGCGTCGGCCTGCGCTCCGCCCCGCGGCCAGGGCGCCCGGATCACCACTCCGGCCGATCCGCAACCGCGCCCGCAACATCCGCGGCCTCCAGCCCGGCGAGGAAACAGACGACCTTGCCGCGTACCTGGGCGAGCACGACATCAAGGTGGCGCGGCATCCGGCCGCCCCGGCATCGGTCACCGACTGGCTGGTGCGGCAGTTCGACGACCTCGCCGAAGCCGCCCCGGTTCCGCTCCTCGCACGCGCCCCCAGGACATCGACCAGCACCAACTCGCCGAAGTCCGCGCCGGCATGATTTCTCACGGCATCCCGGACATCGTGGTCCTCCCCGAGCTGACTGAGCTGCGCTCCGGCCGCGCGGGGCTGACCAAGTGGTCGGCCGAGGCCCTGGCCGCGGTCAACCAGATCGCCCTTGCCGTGGCCAACCGGCTCAACGAACGCAAGCAGCCTCCTGGTTAACCCCTCTCCCGGTGCCGCACGAGCCCGCTGGCAGGCGGTCTGCGGCGCCGGGGATGCGTCCCCCTTCCGGCTGTGCCTCACCGGCATTCGGGCGAACGAGGTGGCAGGCCGGGCCCGGGTAGTACCGTGCGGCCAGGATCTCTGCCCCGTGCCCGGCCCGCCTTGCCGCAGCTCGCATTTCATGAATGGGCGATGTCGCGCTCCGCCCCCCTGGCCTTCGCGGCGTCTTCGGTGGGGGCGGTGTTGCCGGCGGCGTCCTGGATCGACAGGTCCAGGTATAGGCGCGCCAGGGCGAGGTACTCGGCGCGCTCCCGGGTACTGATGTTCTCCCACGATGCCTGGGCGGCATACGCCTGGGCCTTGTCCCGGTTGGTTGGGTAATGGTCGAAGTTCGGTTTCACGTGCCGCATGGCGCGGGTCCCTTTCGGACGGGCCAGTGCTCGACGCCCGGATGGACGGCGGGCCGTCGGATGTCTGGTGACGTTCGGTTGTGCCCGCCGAGGGTCGGCGCGCGTGTCGGAGCGGGCTTTCTCAGGGTGACGACGAGCACAGGGAGGGCGCGGCCGCGGGAGGGGCTCGGTCTGGTCAGCGCTGGATGACGCGAACAGCGTGGCCCGTATGGAGCGCGGCCCTCGGTGGCATCGAGTCCGGAGCTGCGCTGTCGGAGGTGGAGGCCAGGGTGTACCCGCCCGGGTGCAGGGCTTGCAGCAGACGTCCGGGAACGGCTGCTGCTCCCCGGCGATCCCCGGGCGCCACGGCTACCTTGCAGAGAACCCCGTCGCTGGGGCTGACCCACGTCTCCGTGTCGAGCACCTCGCGCACGCCGGCTGCCCCAAGGGCCCACCGGACGCCGCGGAGAAGGTCAGGAGCGCTGGCCGGGCTGCTCATGGAGAACCGTCCTTCGGGTCGATGTGCCGGTGTTCGAGAGCGGATGCGGTCTGTGGTCAGAGGTTGATCAGGTCGCGGATCGCGTCGGGCAGCTCAGCGATCCGGGCAGGGTGGTCGAAGTAGTAGTCGCGGATGCGGCCGGCGAGTTCACGGTCGACGGTGAACGCCTGCGGCGCCGCCGGCAGTCCGAGCGCGACGCGCGCGGCGTCATCCAGGTAATCGGCGAGCCGCTGGAAGTCCCGCCCGTCCTCCTGAGCCTTGAGCTGGGCGAAGGTGGGGCGCGGCCCCACCTTCGGGAGGGGGCCGACGGGCCGCATCGCGGGCTGACCCGCCAGGCGCGAGTCGCGGGGAGTGGATTTCTTGTCCGCCATGTCATCCTCCGGATCGGGTTCGAGGGTGGCGTTCACCCGTAACATCATAATATCTCTATTCCTAAACTTTGTCAAGCGTTACGATAAAGTTGCATTCAGTGTCTGGGTACCTCCCTCATGTCGACCAGTTGAACCACGACGCACCTGCGACCGTTGATCTCGACGTCCTCCTGGACCCCCACGGACACCCAGTCCGAACCGCTCCCGTGCAGCCGCTCCCGCTCCAGATTCCCGTACTGCGACACGTGCGCCACCGCCGCCCCGCCGCGGGAAACCATCTCGAACACGACCGCGTGGTCCGCCTCGCCGACTCGGCCGTCCGCCTCCCACCGCGTCTGGGCGAAAAACTCGCCGGCCGCCACCTCGGGGCAGTGCGACGACGACAGGAAGGACGGGCTGCGGTACCTGCTCCCGGCCGGAAAGGTCTCCCGGGCCCACGCGGCCACCCGGTTGGCCTGCCGAGCCTCCATCGGCGGAGTGAACCCCCGGTACGTGTGATGCGGTGTCCCGGCCCGCCCCGCCGCGCGGATCGCGGAGTTGACGTGCCCCGCCACCACCGCCATCGGAACGGTCATCGACTCCGCCGGCTCCTCCATCGGCCTCCCGCTGTAGAGGTGCGTATTGATCTGCCGGTACTTCGAACCCGTATACATGCTGATCCAGTAGCGCTCCTCGGAGTTGAGCCTCTCCGCCCACACAGCCGATTCGGGCACCAGCGCCCCGGCCCGCTGCTCACGCAACTGCTCCCGGACCCCGGCGCGGCCCAGCCCGTGCTGCTCCCAGGGGCGGGCCGCCTGCCCGCTGCGCGCTGCGGCGATGATCTGCTCGGCGTGGTCGGCTGGGACGCGGTCGTAGATGACCTGTCCGTCCTCGGTCCGGTAGGGCCATGGCGAGTTGGCCAGTGCGTCGTAGCGGTCCTGGTCGAGGCGGGTGAACACGACCCGCGCGTGCGGCGGTTCGTCGCCCTCGCCCGGGTAGACCGTCGCCGCGCCGGCAAAGTGCTCTCCGCGCCAGGCGACGGTCTGCCCGCCGTCGGCGCGCGGGATGAACGTCGCGGCACCGCCGGCGCCGCTGGCCCGCGCGAACGCATCGGCCGCGCGGACATGCTCCGGATGCTCGGGCATCCGCGGAGCCGTCCACCCGTCGTCGGGCTCCGGCGCCGCGGGGCGCGGGGACAGCGCGTAGGCGTGGCGAGGATCCGCGGCGTTGGGATAACCCGCCTTCCGGCCGGGGTCGGAGAGCATCGCACGGGCGGCAGCCGCGGACTCCTTCGCATGGTCCGCGTACAGCTGCGCCTGGCCGTCGTCGCCCTCCTCGACGGCCTGCTTCGCCTTCGCCGCCCACACCCGGGCACTCGTGTACGCGCCATGAGCCGGGTGACCGGCGTCGGCCACGGCAACGGCGTCGCCCAGCTTGCCGGATGCCGCGCGCCGGGCGGCCCGGACGGCCGGGTGGGAGGCGACGCACCGCCGTCCGCCCTTCGATTTGGACCTGCACACGCTGCGCGCTCCTTCCTCCCTCACCCGCGAAACCGCAGGGCCGCCCTGTGCCGGGCAGTGATGCGATCCTGAAAGGAACAACCTGTGGACAGAGGACGGCGCAGCAGCGGACGGCCTGAGCATCCGCTGCTGCGGAACATGCGCCGGCAGAAGGAGCAGGTCAGTACCGCAGGGTGTCCTTCACGTCGACGAGCTGCACGACCATGCACGGTTTGCCGGCCACGTCGACGTTCTCCTGAACACCGACCACGACGAACTCGGACCCGCGGGGCATCAGCCGCTCGCGCTCGTCGTTGTCGTACTCGGAGAGGTGCGCGACCGCCGCGCCGCGCCGGGAGACTGTTTCGAAGACGACGGCGTGATCGGCTTTGCCCTTCTCGCCGTCGCCGTGCCAGGAGCGGTCGGCGAAACCGGAGGCCACCTTCGGGCAGTGGGACAGGGACATGTAAGAGTCGTCCCGGTAGCGTCCGCCGACGACGAAGTTCTCCCGGACCCAGGACGAGACGCGGTTCTCCCTGCGGACCTCCATGGGCGGTGTGAAACCGCGGTAGCACCGGTGAGGATCCTGCGACTCACCGGCGGCCGCGATCGCGGAGTCGATGTTGCCCGTCACCACCCGCATCGGCGTGGACATGTCCTCGGCGGGCTGATCGAGGTCGCGGCCCGTATACAAGTGCTCGTTGATCTCGCCGTACGCATCTCCGGTGTACGTCCTGATCCAGTCGCGCTGCTCGTCGTCGAGGTCCGACACCCATTGCCGCGACTCCGGCACCAGACGATCGGCCTCCACGCTGTCGAGGGCTGCACGGTGCGGCGCGTCGCTGAGACCGTGTCTCTCCCACGGCTTGGCCTCACGGCGGGAGGCTGCCGCATGGATGATCTGCTCGGCGTGGTCGGCTGGGACGCGGTCGTAGATGACCTGTCCGTCCTCGGTCCGGTAGGGCCATGGCGAGTTGGCCAGTGCGTCGTAGCGGTCCTGGTCGAGGCGGGTGAACACGACCCGCGCGTGCGGCGGTTCGTCGCCCTCGCCCGGGTAGACCGTCGCCGCGCCGCCGAAGTCCTTGTCATTCCAGGCGGCCGTCTGTCCGCCGTCCTCCCGCGGTGGCATGACCCGGGCGCGGCCACCGATCCCGGCGGCCCCGGCCAGCGCATGCGCGGCCCGGGCCTGCTCCGGTGGCGGCGGGGGCGGAGCGGTGTTCGGCGCGGCCGGATCACCGGCGTCGGGGTACGGCTCCCTGGGCTGCTTCCCGCGGGTGTAGGACCGGGCCGCGGCCGCGCACTTCTTCGCGTTGTCCGCGTACATCCGAGCCCGGTCGTCGTCCCCGGCCTCCAAGGCGCCCCGGGTGTGCGCGGCCCATGCCTGCGCGTTGGCGTACGCCGCGCGCGCGTCCGTATCACCGGCCTCGGCGACCGCCTTGCCCAGCTGCGCGGAGGCGGCGCGCCGGGCCGATCGCATGGCCGGCTGCGAGGACATACACCGCCGGCCCCCCTTCGTAATGGACCTGCACACGTCTGCTCCCATATGCCGCTTTCCACGCGACCGTCCGTCCGGGCGGTTGGGTGATCTTGCGGGGGAGGGCCTGTGGACAGAGACCTGGAGAAGCAGGCCAGTGCAGCCCGGGGCTTGGCGCGGGGCCGAGGAAGACAACACGGGGGTGAGGCGGGGCAGCCGTATGGGCTGCCCCGCCTCCATGTCCGGCCAGCCGGGAGAGCGAGGGGCCGGCGGACCATCGCCGGGGTATGGAAGTCCTCGGGCCGAAGATGTCCGCGGAACTGATTGGAGGCCCCGGTGGCCCGGGCTCGTGATCCGCTACAGGGCTTCCACCCAGCCGTCGGCCGTTCGCTGTACCGGGTATCGGCGGGCGAACCGCGTCCAGTTCAAGGCGCCGAAAGCCTCAAGGCGGTCATGAGTACGGAAGACGACGTACTCATCGGCGAACTCGTCCTCCGGTACCGCGACGCCGAACTCAACCGAGCTGGCCATGTTCCCTCTCGAGGGTGACCCGCACCGACTTCCGTCGCGCGGGTGCCTGGACGGCGGCACTGCACCAGCACGCCGGTCTCGCGTGAGCTCTCGCCGATCGGCTCATCAGTCCGCGATGAACGGGGCCATTGTCTTCTTGGACGGGGTCGGCTTGTTGTCCAAGCGCATGTACGCGCTCCACTTGGCGCGCGAGAAGTAGTGGCCAGCGTCGGTCACCGGCGGATTCGGCTGGCCGTCGACGAACCTGATCCTGCCGTCGACGTTCTCGACGGTGAAGGCATGCCCGCCGCCGCTCTTCCACATCACACCGACCATGCCACGCGACCCCGGCTCACTGAAGGCGCGCTCGATCTCGGACCGGCCAGTATCTGCGGTGTCACTGTCGCAAACGGTGAAACTGCTGCCCCAAGCCTTGCCGAGTTCGTCCATGCTGCGGCCCCGGCCGCCAGAGGCGGGTCCGGCCTGCACATCCATCCCGCGCCGGCGCAGCTCATACGCCTGGGCCACATGGCTGCAGTTCATCGAGTAGGCCGCCACGCCCTTGCGATAGTGCGGGTTGGCGGCGTCTAGCGCCTTGTCGACCTGCTTGTTCGTACGCCGAGCCGTTGCGGCTCGGACGACGGTTCCCTGGGTGTGGCGCCGTGACAGCTGGGCGGCGTGGTTCATCTGGTTCTTGGCGTCGAGGGCGGCGCGCTCTGCCGCGTCGTGGTCCCCCTCCTGCGCGGCAGCGAGGGCCCGGTCGGCGCTCGCCTCCGCTCGCTGGCGGGCCTGCCACGCGGCACCGCCATAGTCGATCTCGCCCTCGTCGAGGGCCTGCTGGTAGTTCTTGGCGGCCGCAGAGGTCACGGTCGCATACCGCGCCCGTCGGACCGCCAGACTGCTTCCCCGGCAGCGCCTGCCTCCCTGCGCGAGTGACCTGCACACGATCTGCTCCCCTGTGTCGGACCAGCGGCCTGGTCGTTCACAGGGAAGGCTGAAGCGGCGGTCCTGTGGACAGAGGCTGGCGAATCAGCACTCAGCGGGCCCGCCCACCTCGTGCCCGCGCGCCATGAGCAGGGATGAGCGAAGGCGGGCGGCCTGTGAGGGCCGCCCGCCTTCGGCAGGTGATACAGGTCAGGAGAGCTGGTCGGCGACCAGCTCAGCGAACTCCAGCTCACTGAGGATCTTCGTCCCGAACTGCTCGGCCTTGGCCAGCTTGGAACCGGCACCCTCGCCCGCCACCAGGATCGTCGTCTTCTTCGAGACGCTGCCGGAGGCGGTTCCGCCCGCGTTCTCGATCAGCTCGTTCATCTCGTTGCGGTTGCGCCCGGCCAGCGGGCCGTGCATCCCGCCCGTGACCACGACCACCTCGCCCGCCAGCGGCTTGCTCGCGGACCCACCCCCGCTGGAGACGCGCTCGGTCATGTTCACCCCCGCACCGGCGAGCTTCTCGATGACCGAGGCCATCACGGCGATGTGCGCGGCGATCTTCGGCGCGTTCGCACCCGGCAGCTTGTTCACCTCGGCGAGCGCGGCGGCGTCAGCGGCCTGAATCTGGCTCATCGTGCCGAAGTGCCGCGCGATCTCCCGCGAGAGAGTCCGCCCGGTCCGCACAATACCCAGGGCGCAGAACACCCGGTTCAGCGGCTGCTGCTTGGCCTTCTCGAACTCGGCCAGCAACGAGTCGGCCCGCTTCTCACTCCCGGTCGCACCGGCAAGCTGCGCCCGGGTGAGGAGAAACAAGTCGCCTACGTCGCTGACCAGGTCCGCGTCGACCAGGGCCTTCAGATAGGTCACCCCCAGGCCCTCGATGTCGAACTGGTCGCGGCCGACCGCGTACTTCAGAGACGGCAGCAGGCCGCAGCCGCCGTCCACGCCGCCCGCGCACTCCCACCGTCCGCCCGACGTGTCGATGCCGCCGTGGCACTTCGGGCACGCCTTGGGAAGCACGATCTCGGTCTCGGCACCCGTACGCAGCGAGGTCACCGGAGCCTCGACCCTGGGAATGACGTCCCCCGTCTTCCACACCATGACGGTGTCACCGATCATGAGACCGCTGTCCCGGATGAACGCCGGATTGTGAAGGGTGGCGTAGGTGACCGTGCTTCCGTCGACCTCGACGGGCTCAAGCACGGCGCGCGGCGCGATGATCCCGGTACGCCCGACGTTCCACTCCACACCGACGAGCTTCGTCTGCGCCTCCACCGCCGCGAGCTTGTAGGCGATCGCCCAATGCGGGTGCCGCGTGGCGAACCCGGCAGCCCGCTGCTCGGAGAAACGGTTCGCCTTGATCACGACGCCGTCGATGCCGAACGGCAGCTCGGCCCGCAGCGTCTGGATCTCCTCGACGCGGGTCTGAACCTCAGCCAGCGATCCGCACACCAGCAGTCCGACCTCGGTGGTCTCGGTGGTCTGCACACCGAGATCGGCCACCTGCCGCATGACAGCCTCGTGCGTCTCGCCGTCGAAGAACTCGGCGTCGTCCAGAGGGACGGCGTTGTACGCGAAGAACGTCGTCTCGATCACGTACGGCCGGTCCTTCGCGCGCAGGGTTCCCGCCGTGCCGTTGCGCGGATTCGAGAACAGCTTCGCCCCGTGCGCCGCACGGATCTCGTTCGCGGTCTGGAACTGGGCCCGGGTCAGCAGGACCTCACCGCGGATCTCCACGGTGACGCGGTCCGGCAGCTGAGAGGGAAGTCCGACGATCGTGCCGATCGCGTGGGAGAGATCCTCACCGTGCGCGCCGTCGCCGCGGCCGACGAGCTGGACCAGCTGGCCGTCACGGTAGCGGGCCGCGATCGCCGCCCCGTCCAGCTTGGGCTCGACCGCGTAGCCGCCGGTCACCGGCCCGTCGATCCGGCGATTCAGGGACGCGCCCCACTTCTCCAGGCCCTCGGAGTCGAAGACGTTGTCCAGGGACAGCATGGGTACGCGGTGAGCGACATCCCCAACGGGTGCCACGCCGCCGCCGACCTTCCCGGTGGGCGAGTCGGCCCGGATGTGGTCGGGGTGCTCACGCTCATAGACGGAGATCGAGCGGGCGAGTGCGTCGTAGGAGGCGTCGTCGAGGTGGGAGTCTCCGGCACGGTGGTACGCCGCGCTCGCGGACAGGGCCTCCTCGACCGCCTTCTCGTAGGCGGTGCGGTCGGTCAGCGGGGCAACAGGCGCAGCAGTGGTCATGCGGTGATCCTTCCGGATGGGTCTGACAGTCAAGGGCAGGACAGAGCGGGTACGGGGCTAGGGCCGAGTGAGATGGGCGTCGCACACCCAGGACCGGACCCAGCCCTCGGTGACGCGGTCGACCAGGACGTCGTGGCTGTTTCCGCCGGGTTCACACAGACCGCACTCGACGCGCTCGGAACGCAGCAGCCGGCGCGCGGCGAAGTGGCCCGTGCCGGGCAGGGTCCACCGCTCCGTGCGGACGGTCTCGTTGTCGTGCAGGCGGTAGCTGACGGAGACGCGGGTCATCCCCGACAGGTCGTGGCCGGCAGCGTTGCCGGTGATGGTGACCGTGGTGCCACCGACGTCAAGGAGATCCCCCTCCCGCAGTTCGCGGGCCTCGACGGCGGTGGCGACGGAGCCGTCCATCACAACGGTCCCCGCAGGCAGGTCGGCCAGGCGCATGGCCCAGTCCTTTCACAAGAGGAGGGCAAAGGGGAGGAAGGGGCGATGCCGTAGAGCGGCGCCGCCCGCGCGGGCCAGCAGAAGGCTGTCGATGGCCCGTGGTTCGGTCCCTCCAGCGCTACACGGCTCCAGCGATAGCGCTCTGAATGGCCCTGAGCTGCTTCTCGGCCGCCCTGGCGCGGGGCTTCCA
Source organism: Streptomyces sp. CAU 1734 (assembly GCF_039888735.1). Lineage (NCBI taxonomy): Bacteria > Bacillati > Actinomycetota > Actinomycetes > Kitasatosporales > Streptomycetaceae > Streptomyces > Streptomyces sp. CAU 1734. The sequence goes on along the minus strand of NZ_JBDQQP010000012.1, from coordinate 61,128 downwards.
CTCGTCCAGCTCGCGGCTGATCCTGCCCAGCTTCTTCAGCGCGTCGTCGCGTTCGGCCTTGTACCAGGCGGACTTCTGCGCCCGGTCGATGACCTCGGCGAGCGTCAGCCCTCCGACGTCGATCATCGAGTGGTCCGGGGCCTCCCCTGCGACGAGTGCCGGTGCTGGTGCCGGGGTCTTGTGGGCCTTGGTGTGGGGCCACACTCCGTTCGCGCTCGGTCGGGTGAACGCGCACTCGGGCCAGACGCAGTTGTAGACCACGGAGCCGTCGGCCAGGAGGACCTTCAGAACCTCCCTGTAGTGCCGGGGGCTCTCGGGGGTGCTGCGAGGCGTCTCGGCGAACTCGAACTCGATGACCTCCTGGCCATTGAGAATCCCGTTGGAGGTTGCCACAGATGCAGTTTCCTAACGTGTGGAGGGAGAGGGCGGAAGCGGATGCAGGGCGGTCAAGGGGAGCCGGGGACGGGCCCGGCTCACCGTGACCGGGTTACCGGGGACGGGTGGGCCGGACCCGTGTCCGGCGACCGGCGAGTTCGGCGCGGCTGAAACCACAGGCCGGGCAGGGACGCGGGCCGCCGGATTCGGGCGGGCCGGACTTCCAGGTGAGACCGCGCCCGCAGCGTCCCCAGACGGATGCGATCCAGTAGCCGGTGCGCTCCTCGGTCCGCAGGCTGTCGGGGTTGCCGGGCCAGTAGCGGACCGACCAGGCCCCGGCCGCGATGTGAACGAGGACGCCGTCGTCGTGGCGGCTGATTCCGTACCCGTACTGGGCGGAATCGTGCTCGGCATCGTGGAACACGGGAACTCCGTCGCTTCAGTCGCTGAGGGAGGGGCCGCCGGGAGCGGGGGAGTGCTCCCGGCGGCCGAACGGGGCCGTCAGGCTGCCAGGGAGAGCAGTGCCCGGTAGGCGGAGGTCTTCTTCTTGGTGACCGTTCCGGTGTCGGCCAGCGACCGTGCTGCGCGCAGCGAGTTGCTCTTGGCCTTGGTGAAGTGGTCCAGGTACTCGCCGACGGCGTTCCATCCCGCCCATGCGGTTCCCCGGATGCTCTCCTGGGTGCCCGCGCTCTCGAAGAGGCCGCGCAGGGTGGCCATGCGCTGCTCGTAGTTCCTGCGCGTCTGTGTGGTCGGACTGGTCGGGACGGGCCACAGGTCGCGGCCGGTGACGAGATTCTCGAACTGGCCCAACGTCAGCGGAGTGTTCAGCAGGCGGTCGGCCTCACGCTCGAAGGCATCCTGCCAGTCGAAGAGGATGGCCAGCTCCTTCTCCAGCGTGACGAGCTTCTTGAGGGCCGAAGCGGTGTGAGGGACCGAGACCTTGTGCGGGGCCCCCGCGATGATGAGCCGCTGCATGTTCCCGCAGTCCAGACGGGTCGGTCCGATATGCAGAGAGTTGGATGAGGAACCGTCGTGGCTGCCGAACAGCGTCAGGTGCATGTCGTGCTCGTCAACCCCGCCGATACGGACGGTGCCGGGCAGGCTCATCGAGATGAAGAACTTGCGGCCGCCCGCGTAGCCCCCCGCCTTGTGGAAGACGGCACCGCTCTCGGTGCGAGCCAGGTCCAGAACCCGCTCGTACGCCTCGATCTGGACCGGGGTGTACTTGCGGCCGACCGTACCCAGGTACTCGGTCTCCCTGGTGCGCGGGTTGGTGCGCACCGTGGCACGGGTGTCCGGCATCTTGATCTCGTTGATCGTGACGCCGTCCTTGGAGACCGTGGCGCTCTTGGCCGTGACGCTGCCGAGCACGCGGACGTCCCAGTTGCTGAGGTGGGCCGTGTCCAGGGCTTCGCCGGCGGTGGTCGCCTCGCGGATGCTGGTGCCCAGAATGCTCCAGGCGTCGGGGCGGCCGGGGGCGCGGAGGGCGGTTCCGTCGGTGGGGGTCTCAAGCACAGTCACAGGCAGACTCCTCGGTCAACCGGGAGTCCCATCCAACTCCCTGATGTCTTTAATTTAACATGAGGGGTACTTTAGAGTCAAGTTAAAGACGTCATGGGGGAGGGTCGCTACCGCAGTCCCGCGGGCACGGCAGAATGCCGCTCGGCGGAGACGTCGCCAGCCAAGGCGGTGCGGGGAGCGGTGCAGTACGCGCACCCGTGCCGCAAGGGCTCCGGGAGGAAGTTGCATGGCGGGACAGAGAGAAATGCCGGCAAGGGGCCCGGCGACGTAGTCGTGATCGCCGAGTCAGAGGTATGGGGCACAGCAACGGTGTGGACTGCTCTGACGGGCGTGGCCGTGTGCACGGGCTGGCTCGCCTGGCGGCGGTGGCGGCACGAGCGGGAGAATCCGCCGAGCAACGCGCCACAGGAGCCGCGGGCGCAAGAACGGGGCCGGACGGCAGACCGAAGTCTTCCCCTTCAGGGACGAAGGGGATGTGCAAGACCGCCCGGCCCCTCACCACGAACCCCCCACCCAGTACACCGGGCAGGAGAAGAACGCGAATCTACTCTACCCCCCGGGAGCACGGCAGGGCCCGCGGTGCTCCCGGGAGTCCTCCCGGCGGGGTGAGGGATGGTGTCCCCGGCTGCGGGCGGGATGGCGCGCGGTCATGCGTTCTTGTCGAACAGCACGCAGTTGTGGAACCCGTCCTCGGTCGCTGCCCTCTGCGGCCCCTCGCGGTCGGTGTCCGGAACGGGGCCGCCGCGCCACCGCAACGGATCACCGAGGTTGAGGGGGGCATCCGAGCTTCCGTTCAGCCAGCCATAGATGCCTCCGTCGTAGTAGTAGACGCCGCTGTTCTCGAAGTAGAACTCTGAGCTCCCCCGATAGCAGCCTTCGTCGAGGAACTCCCAGCGGCACACCAGCCGCTGGCCGAGTACGTCGTGGATGATGCCGAAGACGCGATTGATGTCGTCAGCGGTGTACCCGTCGGAGAACACGCCGCGCAGTGCTGCGATGCCGGCCGGATCAGTCGGCTCCGGTGCGGTCTGGATCATGCCGTCCTGCCTTTCAAGGGCTTCTTCCGTCGTGGTGCCGAGGCTGCTGACCGGACCGCGCTGGTACCGACCGCGTCGTGTGACTCCCAGCACGGAACCTGCGGCGGTGGACTCGTGGCTACACCCGAGTCGAGGCTCACCGGTTGGGGATCCTGATCTTCCTGCGTCTGTCCTGGGAATCCGTCAGGAGCCGGAGGCTGTGCCCTCGGTGGAGGCGCCCTCACCGAGTTGGATCTTTCGGTTGCGAATCAGCCAGTCGCGGACCTCCGCAACGTCGCGGGTCTTGCTCTCGTCCTTGGCCGGGAAGGGATCGTCCTTCAGGTCCGGGGTGTAAACGCGTGCGAAGTGCTTGATGGACACAGGGCTGATGCCGAGCTCACGAGCGAGTGCAGTGACGCCCATGCGACGTGACTCCCGCGCGGGCGATGCACTTCCCACCCGCAGGGCGGCCAGCCCTGCGTTCTGCAGGTCCAGGAACTCGTTCAGCCACTCCTCCTGCTCAGGGTCTGTCAGGTGAAGAACTTCGGACAGCCACTCGGTGGATACGGGGGCACCGGAGGACCGCATGACCCGGGCGCGTTCGATGGCGTCGCGCTGGCCGACGGTGAGCCCCAGTTCGTCCAGATAGACGGTGCCGTCCGCGCGCGGTTCGTTGCCGTCGGAGGCGTGCCGCAGCAACCACGCGCGGCGGTCTGCCCAGGAAGGTGCCTCACCCGTGTCGGTCTGCGGCATCGGGTCGTCCTTCCGCAGCCACCATCCGCGAACCTGGCTCCAGGAGCGCTTGCCGTCGTGGTCCGCCGGCGGGAAAGGATCGGCAACCGCGCGGGGCGCGAACCGCTCGGCGTACTTGTTCACGGCGCGACGCGTCAGATCAAGAAGGTCGGCCAGCGCGCTGGAGTCCATCAGCACCAGATTCGGCTCTGCGGCGAGGATCTTTTGCTTCAGCCCGCGAGGGCCGGACCGGTTGGTCCCCGCAAAGCCCTTGGACGCGTACCAGGCCAGAACCTCGTCGCGGGGCCAGTAGCCTGTGCGTCCCTCGCGCCGGACCTTGGGGAAAGTGGGGTCCCCCACCCAGTTCTGGATGTGCGCACGCCCGGTGGCGGCGGCGATCTCCTTGCCGGTGACGAACTCGGGCAAGGCCTTGAAGGCCTCCCGGACTTCTTCAATGTTCTTCATGTGGGGTCTCCAGGTGGGCATTCTGGCAGCCGGGAAAGGGGACCGGGGGCCCGTTCGTTTCGATAATATCCTCTAATGTTCCCATGTTGGAGGTCTTGTGTCAATCGTGACGGTCCCCTGCGGCGGCAGCCGGCTGCCGCCGCAGGGGACCCGGCCGTGGCACCCCACGCAGTGAGGCCGACTCGCGGCACATGTGATTCCGCGCCGGCCTGGGCAAGGTGGCTTCGGACCAGCACCGCAGCCGCGCCCTCCGGGGAGCGGAGCGGTGATGCCTGGTCCCGTCCACCCGCGGCCGTCGGCACGGTGAAAGGACCCACAGCGTCCACACCCTCGGGCCGTTCACCGGCATCGGCGCGCGGCCCGCAACGGCCGCGCACGAGAGCGCCGTAGATGTCCCCGGGCGCCCACGCGCGCGGTATCTGTCGAGCACCAGAGCTGTGGCTTCCACGTGCCCGCCTGAGCGGCCAGAGGGGATGGTTCCCGGAGCAGGAACGTGGCCAGGCGTCCATCGAGCGCGCACGCCATGGTGACGGCGGGCGGGGCCTGACGGTGATCGTGCGGCGCTGCCGTGTGTGAACCAGGGATCGGTGTGTTCCTCTTCCCGGACAGGAGGCCGGGGCTCCGGTGCCGGGTCGGGGACCGCACAGGAGCAGCCGCAGGGTGACGGAGCTCTTATTGCTGACCACCGACCCGTCGGAGGCAGTCCGGCAGGCATCGGCCCCGCCGTCGCGCGGTAAGAGGCGCTGCCAAACATGGATTCGGGAAGGGGCGGGCGGGGGAAGCCGCTGTGATGTTGCTGGGGTGTGCGGCTCGGTCAACGGCGGTTCAAGGCGATTGCCCTGACGAGCGGCGTCCCGTGTGTGACCCGTCCGAAACGAGTGACCGTGACCGGCCGTGCCCGGCGGCGTTCCGGGGTGGTGTAGTCCGCGAGCAGCGGTGCCGCGACCGTTGCCACCTCGACGGTGGAGGGTCCGCCGCTCCAGCGCACGGAGAGCTTCAGGCTGCGCTGGCGCCGCACGGAGAACCGCACAGCAGGGAAGGCCTCGCGGAGCATCTTGCGCAGGTGCGAGGCGATTTGAGGTTGCGTCAGGGGAGATGCCCAGGTCTGGAACAGCTCGTCCGGGTGGAGGTGGGGGACGACCGAGGTGTACCGGACATGGGCGAGGGTCGTGTTGCGATCGCCGGCCCGGTGCAGTTCGTAGTGTGTGGAGGGTGCTCCCACCAGAGTTGCCGACACGCAGATCGTGCACGCGCAGGGTTGTGCGATCCAGACGCGGCGGATCACGTCGTCGTCGTCCTCGTGGCTCACCCAGGTCCCGGCGGGCAGCCGCAGCGCAAGGTAGTCGGCCGCGTGCGGGCCCTCGGCCAGTTCTGTCGGTGCCACGATCACGGTGTGTTCCCGTCGTTTGGTGTTGGGAGGTGCGGGCGGTTCAAGGTGCTCTCGCCGGGCGCCGCCAGGGCTCCGGTGCGGTGTGTAGCCGGGGGCGGCCGATGGCCACCCCCGGTTGGGGAAGTCAGACGACCCGCATCCCGAACAGACGGGGTGTGGTGTCCCGGACTCCGCACCACTCATCGGCGCACTCCGGGCACATCTGGTGGGGGCAGCCGCAGTCATCGAGGTTGTAGACGTGCCATCCGGCGTCGTGTGCCGCTTCGGTTCCCTCGTCTGCGTCGTCGAGGAAAGGTCCGGGCCTGTTGCACTGGCCGCACTCGATCCGGTCGAACTCGATGACCGTCAACCTGCCGGTGCCCATGAGGTCGACCACGGTGTCGGTGAGCATGGCGGTCATGGGCACTCCTCGCGCTGGGGGCTCGTGGTGTTCGGGGTGGCCTTGCCTGCCATCCGATATCTCTAATGTACCAAGAAAGGGGGTGGGGGTCAAATTTTGCGAGGTTTGCCACGGGGGTGCGGTCGACCCTCCCGCCACCCCCGCCGCCCCACCCTCCGCCGCGTCGAGGCGACCGAGGAGTCGACCGCCCCTCCTGGCCACCCGGAGGCCCCGGTTCAAGGGTGCTTGCATCTAAGAATTGACTTCTACCTCCAAAGTGGGTACATTAGAGATAGATGGAGAGGTCGGCGTCACGACAAGGGAGTTTGCTATGAGGAAGCTGTCGTTCCAGGTCACGGTTCACCGGGTCTTCCGGGATGGAGTCGTGGAGGACTTGACCGTCCCGGCGGGGCAGGACGTGATGTGCGCCCTGGACTTCGTCGCGAAGGTCACCGCAAAGGGGGACTGGGTCGTGATCGCCCCGGAAGCCGGTTCCGGTGTCTACGTGGAGGTCTCCTGCCCCATCAGCACGGAGATGCTGTCGGACATTGCGTTCAAGGCTCTCGATGCCGCGCAGAGCGTGGTGGTCCTGCCTGAGGAGGTCATCGAGAGGGGGGTGGTTCTGTCGGTTCTGCGGACCCTCTCCGCGTAGGTGCGTGGCCGAAGGGCACCGGGCGGGGTTCGAATCACTCGGCCCGGCAAGGGTTGAGGGTGCGACCGGCCTCCACCGGTCCGGCCCTGCATGCCGCTGTAACTGAGCAATTCCATCACCGGTCAGATGTTCCGTCGTGCAACCCCTCCAACGCGTTCTCCGCGCAACCTTCGTAGAAAGTCCAATTCCTGTGGAATCTGAAAACTTGATTGGTGACGCCGCACCCCTGAACAAGGCCCGCTGCCGCCTCTGCGGCAGCGACCGTATGACCCCCTACAAGTACAGGCCGGTCCCGCCGCGCGGACACGACTCCAAGCGCTGCTTCAATGGACTCCTGAAGGCGGAGCACATTTGCGTTGCCACATGCAGCAAGACGGAACTGCTCTGCCTGAACTGCAGGCTGCTGAATGAACGGTCCTAACTCCTGAGCCCCCGCCGTTGCTTGCGCCTCCGGCTCCGGCGTTGGTGGTTGGTGCCCGAGGGGATGCGCTGTTTTGCCACGCGCCGCTGCCGGTTCCGAAGGAGAGGCCGCCTCCTTCCCCCGTTCGAGTTCCGGCAGGAGTGCTCACACACGGCTTCGTAGCGGTCATGCACGGCTCCCATCACCAGGCCGCCGTCGAGAAGCGCTGAAGCCCGACAACGCACGCGGCAAATGGACTCGCCGGCGCGACCCCGGTGAGTAGCGGTCCCCTGGCCGTTCATGGGCTGCGCCTTTTCGTGACGCCCGGGAAACACGCCAGCCTGCCGCAGCCGGCCCCGGGCCTCCGCCCTCATCCCGCTCTCTACCCGACGCCGGGTTCCGAGACCGCTGCGCTCCCCCGTTCCCCCACGTCGCTGAAGTTCCCCGGGCGATGCGAGAGAGGCCGGCCGCACCGATCGCCCACCCGTTCTAGCCACCGGGCTGACGAGAACCACGACCCCCTGTCCTCGCGGCTCGTGCTCCGCCTCCCTCCCGCCGTACCCGCCCGAGCGTCGTTGGCGCGGGCCGCCTGGGGCTGACCGTCATCCGAGGTGCCGGCCAATGGTCGAACTGTCCCCGCGGTGGGCGCTCCGAACGCGTTCACGGTATCGGCGGGACAGTCAGGTGGTGGTTGAGAGCCGACAGCGAAGGCGACAGTTGACCAGGTCGCTGACCTGCGCGCTATCACCGTGACGTTCGTCGACGAGGCGGAGAAGCGGGTCAGCGGAGCTGAGAGCGGAGCGGGACCACGAGTCCGCCCCGCCCTTCGTGGCCCTTCGTGCGCCAGCCGCCGAGCCTGCAAGGTCAGCGCAAACCCTGACGCACTGGCGTTGTCGCTCTCGCTTGGGGGCTCACGCTCTCAAGTCGGGCTCCACACTCTCGTTTCCAGCTTCCCCCTCAGCGATCCGATTAATCATTGACTAAAAAACCCAAATGGAGTACATTAGAGAATAGATGGTTGAGGGATCGCCGGAAGGCCGCTCCAAGGGGCGGTGTGCGACGTCGAAAGGATCTGGAATGAACACCGTTGTTGCCAGGGATTCGGACGCCGCCCATGTCAAGGGGGTCTATGTCCGGGGGGATGGTGTGAAGCTGACGGCTGAGGTGACCGCTCTGGGACACACCGCGCAACCTGGTGAGGCGGGTGTGGTGGAGGAGGTTCACGCGGGTGGTCTGATGACGATCCGCCTGGAGAGCGGCCGCCGTACCTTCCCTCAGCCCAGCGAGGTGGTGCGGGCCGGATGATCACGACCCGGCTCCGCTTGTCACACCTGGTATTGCCATCTTGCGGGACCGCAGGCACCGGCTGACTTCGACCAGGTGCTCCTCGTCTGGAGGCGCCCTCACCTTCCTGGAGGCTTTGCCTCCGGTGCCTTGCCGGACGTCGTTGCAAGCTCGGGATGGTTCCGCTGGTGGGGGCGTTGTTCGGCGTTATCCGGCGTTGTCCCGGGCACCGTTGACCCGCTGGTCGATGCCGTGTAAGCACCAGGTGCCGCCCGCAGCGCGCAGGCAAGTGCGCACCGTGACTCCGTGGTCCCTTCCGGCCCGCTGACCCGCCGTTTCACGGCCCGGGCTCGCCCGGCAGTTCGCCCCGCAGCGCCGCCCGGCTGCCCGGAACGCGATCCGGTGCCGCCCGCCAGAGCTGCGCGCGGTCGGTCCGGGGCAGCCGTTCACCATGGCCAGGCGCACCGCCGCCTGGAGGCGCGGGGCAGGATAAACCGTCCCCGGCGCCCGGGTGGACCGCAGGGCATCCGCCGTGCTCTTACTCCGGCGGGGCACTCTCTCCGGGCTCCACCGGCATCAGGGCCCGACGAAGAGAGGGCGTCACACCGAGTGGACGGGGGCAGGCCGGCCCCGTCTGAGTGCCGGGTCTGTCCACGGTCTCAGGGGTGCTGGCGCCAGCGGGGCCGCGGGCGGCCCCGCATCGAGGAGGGGGGCTCCTCCCGAGAGTTGCTCTGCCGGTCGGTGACCGTCAGCCGGTGGTGAAGCACATGCAGAAGATGTTGCGTCCGCCGGCGGGCTACTCGCCGTCCGTTTTCAAGGCGAGCTGATTGTGGAGCAGTGGTGCGTGGACGGCGGCGGGCACGGTGGTGCCGGCCTGTCCGTGGAACTGCTCCTGCGGGACGAGGGGGCTCACCGCAGTCGGTGCTTGCGCCACTCGGTTCCGTGACGCTCCACCGGGGGTGGCGGCGCTTTCACGAGTGTCCGCACCCAGTCGTGAAGCGGGTGCCGATGACGGTCCGGCGAATGTCGGGAATCTTCCTCGTCGCGGGGGCGGAGGCCCTGCGACTCGGCCGCCGAGCGAATTGCAGTGGGGTGTGGAGGTCACAGCCAGGGGCGGCCGTCGCCTGGAAGCACACCGATCACTCCGGCGCGCCCCAGGAGTTCGGCCTCGGCGGCGTCGCTAGCGTAGTCCCACCCTTCCGCCCGGCGGTGCTCGGCGTAGGTGTAGGAGTGGCCGCGCGCACATCCGTAGCCCGTCTCCGTGTGGCTCACGGGGGCACCGCACTCGAAGGCGGTGGGCCCGTCCTCGTTGTAGCCCGCCACCAGGTCGTGGCATCGGTCGTCAGCGTCGGCCTGCTTGCCCGGAGGCGCTCCGGCGGGGGGCATGGCGGACATGCGCACTCCTTCAGGGTGTAGAGGGGCGGACGTTGAATTCATTAAACTCTAGTGTACTCAGATGTGTGGACCTGGTCAATCTTTGATGGGCTTGAGGGGTGGCCGGCCCTGGGCTCGCGCGGCGCGGGGGAGTGGTACTGGCCTGCAGGCTCGCCCGGGTGGGGGTCTCCCGCCGCCCACTGCCCCGGGCTGTGCGGGAACTTGCCGAAGGGCGAGCCTTTGTCCCGGCGGTGCGTGGTGGTGAAGGTGCCCCGCGCCCGAGCAGGCCCGGGGATGCCGGGGGTGGCGTGCTGCCCTTCTTGGCCGCAGGGGCGCGTTCCCGGATTCGCCGATTGTCCGCCTGTCACTTCGGCGCCGGCCGGACCCTCGCCTCCGTAGTGCGCCTGTCTGCGCGTCGCCCGGGCCGGAGTGCTGCTGGTCAGCTGCGCTGGCGGACACCGGCAGGCCGGAGAGTTTGGCCCTGCGGCCGCCGCGTGCCGCCCCCCGCCGCCGGCAAGGGGGTGCCCGCCCCGGTCGGGCTGGGCACCCGCCTCCATGTGGAGTCTTTAATTTGACGCAGTCCGCCTAGTGGAGTATTCTTGAATTGTTGGTGGGGTGGGATCGCGCCACGCCAGCCCACGGCGTCGTACGGCCCCGGCCTCACCCGGGCAGGTCCGTCCGGTGCCAGGAACGGCATCGGACGGACGGCTTCACTGTCCGAGCCCGGAACGTCTTTACAGACCCCGAGGTCCGGAATTCCCCGCCTTTCAGGCGGTGCGCCCGGTGTCGGCCTATGACTTCCGGACCCGGAGCGAGGTGGACCTCTGCCCGAGCTGCTCCCGCTCCGGTTCGATCCCGGGGCGGGCGGCAGTTGCCGTTCCTCCCTGCTGCCGCGCCGCTCACGGTGCCCAGATGCGATGGTCCCGTCGGGACGCGATCGCCCAACCCCGGCTGGCCGAGACCGGACACGCGAGCGCGCGGCTCCCCACACCGCGCACCAGCTCGCTTCCCGTCCCGGCCAGCCGCCCCTACCGGAGCACCACCCGCGACCCGCCCGTTCGCCGTGCATGTGAGGAGCACCCTGGTGGCCCGTTACCGCTGTCGGCCGAACGTCATGTACGCCGCGCCGATCGTCACCCTGCCCACCGCGATCGCCCGCCACCTGTGCGCCGACCTTCTCGGCTGGGGTGATCCGGCCTGGCACGACCTGGCCCGCCTCGTGACCGCCCAGCTCTTTCCCGGCAGCCCCCGCCACACTCTGACCCTGCCCCCGCGCGACCTCAACGACCTGCTGGCCGTCCTGCTGGACATCTCTATCGACTTCTCCGACGGCACCCTCACGCCCGAGACGTGCGGCTTCACCGAAGCCGACATTCACGAGGCCATCGACATCCACCAGCACCACTACGGCCCGATCAGGGACTACTGATCCACGCTCGGCCCTCCCGCGCCTCTCGCCGGTCTCCCGCCCGCGCGTCCGGGCGCACGCCCTTTCGTCCGTGAGAAGAGATGGAGACCCCCATCAAGGATTCGATCTCGCAGCTTCTGGCCCCTGCTCTGGCCGGGGGGTGGATCGTCCACGCGCACTTCCTCCACCAGCGTCTGCACCGCGTGCGCAGGGATCCGCTCTCCGGGCTGCTCACCCGACACGGCTGGAATCGGGCAGCGGACCGCATTATCCGGCGGCATGACCGCGCGGCCGTCCTGGTCATCGACCTGGACGGCTTCAAGGCGGTCAATGACACCTGGGGTCACGCGGCCGGTGACGCTGTCATCGCGGCTGCTGGTCAGCGGCTCGCTGCCTGGTGCGGCGAGAGCGGTGTCCCCGGACGGCTTGGCGGGGACGAATTCGCCGTGGTCGTCCGGGACGGGCTCCGCCTTGCCGCCGACCTGGACGAGCTCCGGGCACTCCTGTGTGAGCCCGTCGACTATCAGGGCGGACAGGTCAACGTCGGTGCCTCCATCGGTGCGGTACGGGTCGCCGAGCTTGACACCCCGACTCGGGAGGCCGCTATGCGGGCCGCCGACACCGCGATGTACCGGGTCAAGGGACGCGCCAGGGACGGTCGCCGTCCCGCAGCCCCGGAGGCCACCACGGCCGACGCCACTTGACCAGAGCTGCCCCTCAGACCGAGCCGGACGAATTGTGGGGCCGGTGCCCCAGGCCCCAAGAGGTTCTGTATGGAACTGCATCAGCTCCGGACTCCCGCTGACCCGGGTTCTCGTCTTGACCTCGACGGGACCGCCCGTTTCGTTCACGAGGGCTACACCGTCATGGCCCGGGTGTGCTGGGCCGTGCCCGAGGACACCCGGTACTACGCCGAGCCGACGGATCACGCCGTTCACGATGTCGTCATGACCGGCACCATGACGCTCGAAGGCGTCGATGTGGGCGCGGCCGACTCCTTCGCGAACAGCGCGACGCCCACAGCATGAGGGAGGCGCTGGAAGAGGTTCTGCGCCACACCGTCGACCGCCTGAGCGCCCTCGCAGAACGGAATGACCGCATCCACCGCCCACAGTAGCCGTACGGGCTTCAGCCCTCGGCATGGCAGGGAAGTCGGTAGTCGCTGTGGGAAACACCCCAAGGCCCGGATCCGTCCTCGTCCGTAGTATCGACCACGACCCGTTCGAGGTAGCGGGGAGCAGTACTTCGTCCGGGAACAGATCACACCGGCACGACAACAGGTGGGTGGGCTCATGCTGCTGGGACGAGCGGTTGCGCAGGACCACCTGAGAACCGGCTGGGTGTCACCATGCTTTTGACGAGGCGCGCGTGCACAGCCTCGTCGCTGAGCTGGCACCCGCGATCTGGTGCCGACCGCGCCGAACTCGAAGCCGCCCGGCGCTCCCAAGCACCCTCGGCGCTGTACGCTCGCCGCCCCGCTGCTGTCAACCGCTGCGCCAGATCTGCGGCCGGCCCCGGGGTTGGCCGCAGTTCGTCACTGTCCGATTCCGCCCAGCAGTACCCCGGCCCCTGCAGCGCCGTCGTGCCCGAACCGCCGCGATGCTCCACGATGTGGTGTCCCTTGCGAACCGTGTGCCGGGACTGGAGGACCGGGCCGAGGCCATCACCCTTTCGGAGTCGGGCGTGACAGCCGAGGCTCAACCCACCGGCCCGCTTCCCGGGCAGCGGCTGTGCCTGTCACTCGACGGCGGCCGCGCAACCCGGTCGCCAGGTGGATGTCACCGCACTGCTGCCCGCCTGGTCAACCGACAAACTGCGCGACACGTATAGCTTACCGGTACGCTCATGGAGGTACACTTTAAGTGACAGGAGAATTCGATGGCCCGTGGCGACGAGCTGCTCAGCCTAACCGAGATCAGCAGACTGGCCGGCGTGAGTCGGCAGACCGCGCAGAGATGGCACAAGGCGCCGCCGCAGCACGCGAAGAACAAAAAGGCGGTGCTGCCCTCCGCGCTGCAAAAAGTGGCGGCCGACCTCGAGATCGAGGTCCCCGAAGCTCTCGAGGAGCGCCCCCGCTATCCGCGCCGGGTGGTCGAGGCCTTCCTCAAGGCGGTCGGCTACATGAACCCCGACGGTTCACCGGTGGAGGAGATCCAGCAGAAAGGCGGCGGCCGGTGGCTGCCGGTGCGGCCGACCGTGGACCCGACCAGCCGCGGCCGCACGCCGACGCTGCGGTACTACGTTCCGCACGCCGCGACGGAACTGAGCTACGCCACCGTCGAGAGCTTCGAACAGATGCGCTCCAAGGGTGCCATCCCGGAGCCGGACGGGCACGACGAGCTGTTCAGGCCCTTCTGGTACGGCGAAACCCTTGAAGAGCAGAAGAAAAAGCGAGGGCAGCGCAGGAAGGTCGCGCCGGCGGAGAAGCCGGACGGGTTCGACGACGAAGGTCGGCCGTACAGGCTGCTGCAGTCCCCCGACCCGAGCTGACTACGGACCCAGACAGGCTCTGACCTGGAAAAACGCCACCCCATGTGGTATATTATATGTGTCAAGGCGTGATGGTCCCGGCTCTGGAGCTCGTGATGGCAATCCCTGCTCCGGGACCGGGACCGCGCGCTGAAACGCTTCGAGGCTCCGCAGGAACCTTGACGACAGGCACACACGAACAGCAGCCGCTCCCCAGCACCACCTCGGCCTGAGCAGGTTCGGCTGCCGCACCCCGACGTCCCGCCCGTCACCCCGACTACTACCTGGAGGTCTTCGTGCCCATTCACCGGCACCGGCGCCGCAGACGCGCACCCGCGCCGTCTTCGCTGCCGAGAGGACCGCCTTTGCCCGCCACGCCCGACCCGCGCTCCGTCGTCCACCAGATCCTCGCCGACTACCGCCAGATGGCCGCCCGCCACCACGCCGCGCTCAAGGAGCACTGCGACGTCGAGGGCGTGATGGACGGCGAGTTCGACGCGTACGAGGAGGCCCGCCGCGTCGCGGCCCTGGAAGCCGACGAGAAGCTGGAGACCTTCATCCAACTCCTCACCGACGCCTTCGGACTTCCCGACGACCGGCCCGTGACCGTCCTCGGCGCCAGCGGAGTCGAGTTCCAGGTCACGCCCGGCAGTCTCGATGAGACCGCGCGCACCGCGTTCACCGAAGGCCAGTGCCACGCGCTGGCCCGCGCCGTCGCCGAGACCACCGGCTGGGCCACCGTGGTCCTGGCCGACCGCGAGTGCGCCGACGAGTACGACACCTGCGGCATGGGCAACGCCGTCGCCGACGACCTGTGCATCTGCCAGCTCTCGCACCTCGCCGCCGTCCGCCCGCACGACGGCTACCTCATCGACGCCAACGGTGCCCACGACCCGCAGGACGTCCGCGCCGAGGAGCGCTTCGACATCGTCCCCACGAGCCCGGCCCTGTGGAAGCTGATCGACTCCCACCCGACCTGGCGCGACGCGGACATGCCGGTGGCCCGCTCCATGGTCGGCCCCCTCCTCAACTCCCTCGGCGGCCAGCCGACCGGCGGCAAGACCGCGGAGGTGGCCGCCTGATGACGACCCTCCTGGACACCGCGACCCGTGCTCTGCTCAACCCGCTCGCCCGGCTCCTGATCACCCTCACCGACCACGTCACCCGCCGCTGCGACGTGCCCAATCCCGTCGCTGCCGTCCGCGTCACCCTGGTCCACATCGCCGACCAGAACCTCTCCGGCGCCGACGCCTACATGGAGATCACCAGCTGGTTCGCCCACCTCGGCTTCACCTGGCCCGCAGGCTGGTGCAACTCCTGCAACACGGCCCTGACCGACGATGAGGACGAGGCCGACGGGCTGTGCGGCGCCTGCGCGCCGGACCACGACCCGCACTGAACCGCCTGCGGCCCGCGCCGCGCCCCAACCCGGGCGCCGCGCGGGCCGCGCGCCGTCAACTGGCCGCCGACACCGGGTAGGACAGGACCGCGGTGTAGACGTCGACGTCCCGCGGGCGCAGCGCGATGCGCTCCTCGCGCTCGTCCCCGGCCCGGCCGCCCTCGGTCAGCGCCCGGGCCAGATCCTGCGGTGCGGGGACGAGTTCGCCGGGCAGGAGCGGGCGGTGCCCGCCGAAGCCAGTCACGCTCCAGCCGCGGTCGTCATACCAGGCGACCAGGACCCGCTCCCGGCCGAACCGACGCTCGGCGGCCTCGCCGCCGGCGTAGAAGTGGGCACCCAGTCCGCCGTCGACGTCGAAGTCGAGCCCACAGAGCTCCGTGTCGACCGTGAAGCCGGCCGCCCGCACGGCATCGACCACGGCGGCGGAGTACCCGCTCTGCAGGCCCTCGCCGCATCCGGCGGACTCGCCCGCTCCGGCCGGGATCCGGGCAGCGTCCCACGCCAGGATCTCGCTGCGCGTCACGCCTGTCCCGGGCCTCGCATCCTCAAGTCGGCGTCCGAAGAGCCCGTCGAACTTGGCCGCGGGCAGCGGGCGCAGGCCCGTCCCGCGGCAGCCGGCGCACACGCACACCGGGCCGCCGTCGGCACGGTAGGCCGGGGCGTGCTCTTCGTGGCCGCCGTCCAGCGCGCGGAGCCAGCCGTTGCCCTGGCAGGCCCGGCAGGCCGCCAGGCTCGACGGCGCGGCGCCGCCCAGCGCATGAGCGAGGACGGCCCGGGCCACCTCGCGCCTTCCGCGGGCCTCGTCGCCGCGGTAGAAGCCAGCCACGTCCTGAGTGCCCCAGGGCCTGGGGTAGAAGACGTCCTGGATGTGGAGCCCGTCGGGACTCTCGACCGTCAGCCGGCGGCGCGGCGCGGTGGTCGGGGCCGTGCGGGAGCGGTAGACCACATCGTTCAGGCGCGGCGGCTGTCCATAGGGGTGCCGCAGCAGATGGCGCAGCGGTCCACCCAGAACGCACAGGGCCGCCGCCGCGAAGGCATCCCCGCTCCTGCGGGCGGCCTCGTGCAGGACGGCGAGCGGGAAGTGCTCGAACGCGGCGGGGACGGCGGGCACGTCGTGCGACGGAGGGGTGGCGCCGGCCAGAAGGTACAGGTCCTCGCGCAGTTCGGCGGCATGGACCAGGCCTGGCCAGCCATCGCGGTCCGCGCCAACCAGGTGGTGACGGATCCGCTCCCGCCAGGAGACGGAGACGCCGGCGGCCTCGGCGAGCTCACGCAGTACTGAGCGCGCCTGGTCCGGGCTCGGCACCCGCCGGGCCGACTCCAGAGCCTTGCCGTAAGTGATCCGGGCTCCGGGGGCGTGCTGCATCTCGCGGGCGCGCTGCTGGGCTGTGGTCCGTCGTTTGGTCATCAGGATCGGCTCCTCGGCCGCGGCGCGGGGTGCCCACATCGTGCCGCGGCGGAAGCGTAGGTACACCGGCAACTGCGCGGGGTCCGCAAACCCTCGCCGCCGCGAGTGCCGCTGCGGATGTGGACGCAGCGGCTGGCGACCGTGGCAGTACGCGTCTGGCCAGAGGGCCATCGTAGAGCCTTGCGAGGGTCCTGCAGGCGAATCCACCGCTTCGCTCGCCGGTTCGCCCTCACGGAGAAATGCACATAAAACTTGACTTACATCCCCGCTTGGCGATATGCTTTATGTGTCGCCTGGTGGTGTGGCGGCTACCGGTGACACTCTCGCGAAGGACTCGCCCTTGACTCTCGCCTCTGTCCTCGACGAAGCACTGACGGCCGCCACCGACCCGGAGGAACCGGTCGTACGGGAAGCCTTCCGCCGGGATGGCCTGCTGTGGCAGTGCAAGAACCCCGGCTGCCGCGACGACAACGCACGCGGGACCCACCTGTGCGACGGCTGCGGCTATATGCCGGACGGACGTCGCATCAGCGACCTGAGGCCGCCCCTCGTCAGCCCCGCCGAGCTCGAAGAGATCCTCATCACCCTGCGCCGGCACTTCACGGCGACCGGCGAAGAGAGCCCCGACGCGGTGTCCTTCGCCCTCAACTCGCTCAAGGAGTGGGCCCCGCACTTCGCGACCCTCCACTTCGCTGCCCGGACCGTCCCCGCCGACTTCTCCGACGCCGAGGTCGCCGGACTCCTGGAGGCGCTGGAGCGCGCACCGGACTTCGGCGCTGTACTGCGCGTCGCCCTGCACGACTGACCAGCGAGGACTTTCACGGACATGACCGCCGCACCTCCCAACAGCCGCCAGCGCGCCTGGATGTTCACCGCGCTCGGGGACACCGACCTGCTGATGCCCGACAACATCCCCGCCCGGTCACTGGCCAACATGTCCCGGCGCGAGTGGATTCAGCGCGAGCCGGACGGCAGCGTACCGGGCCCGGCCCGCTACTCCCTGACCGCCGAGGGCCGTGCCGCACTGCTGACCGTACCGAAGCTCAACGCCCTGCTCGGCGCGGAGGCCACCGGCTGCATCGCCCCCGCCGTCGCCTGGCCGACACTGGAGTCCCTGCTGCGCGAGGGCCTGGCCATCCGGCTCACGGCCCACGGTCTCCCCGGTACCGCAGCCGACCCCGCCTACGTCAGCGCGCTGGGCCGCCGTCTAGCCGGGCTTCAGACCGTCGATGAACGCCCGGCCTCTCAACTGCTGATCGAGGCACTCGCCACACGCGGGATGAAGGCGTCGGTGGAAAGCGACGAGGCGGGCAACAGCCACGTCGCCCACCGCGTCCCCGGCTTCGAGGCCCTGTTCTACCGGCTGCTCGGGCCCGGCAAGGGCAACAGCGCCAACCACCCAGCATGGATGCACAACTCGGCCTGGTACGGATTCGCCAGCCATCAGGGCGACTGGACCGAGCTGGCACACGGCCTTGGTGACGACGACTGCGCCGCCGACAGCGCCAAGGCCGCCGACGCCCTGGCCCGTCTGCTGGCCACCACCAGCTCCTGACTGCCCGACCGCTTGCCGTCACCGCCTCGCCTCGACCAGGACGCCACTTCCGGCGGTGTACCACCACTGCTGACCGGTCCACCTGGACCGCACCGGACCAGACCCATCAAGCCCGGCACGCTCTCCCACCGCACCGACCGGCCCGGCTGACTCCCGCCCCCGTCAGGAAGGACCCACCCATCACCTGCGCGCTCCTCGCCCCCGCCCCGCCCGCCAGCATCGCGCCCGTCCCGACGGCCCCGGAACCCCCGGTCCTCGCTCCCCACCCGTTCTTCGCAGCACAGCGCGAACTCGAGCGGCTGCTCGGCACCTGGCTCAACTCCCTGGACGTCGACCGGCTGTGCGCGCTGAGCACCCTGTGCGAGGGGCGGATGTCCGGCCACTTCAGTTCCCGGCTGCTGGAGTCCGTCCGCTGGGAGGCTGTCCTGGCCGTCGCCAGCGGGGACAGCGAGAGCAAGAGCCCCGTCACCTCGGTGCGCTTCGGCACCAGCATCTGGGAGAACGGGGTGTTCTACACCGAGATGAACGCCGAGTTCGTTCACGCCGACGGCACTGTCAGCGCTCTGGACTGCGGCGACAAGGTTGCCGACCACCTCACCGATCTCTCCAGCGTCGACCACCCCGAGAACTCCGACACCCTCACCGTCGACCTCGCCACCGGCCGCATCACCAGCTGACCCTGCCCGGGCCGGCGCCCTCACCGGCGCCGGCCCGTCGGCGTCAGTGCCGTCCGGAATTCTGCCCCGAGCACCACGACCAAGGAGGATCCGTGCTTCCCACCCCGTACGACACCTACGCCGACTGCGAGTTCATCCGGCACGACATGAGCGTCCATGGCCTGATCTCCGTCGGCATCGCCGATCGAACCGACCGTGACTACTACGCCGTCAACGCCGACATGGACGAGCAGTACATCCGGCACTCCGACGACGAGACGGCCGTCTGGCTCAGGCAGCACGTGTGGCCGCTCCTGCCGCTCACCGCCGACCTCGCCCTCGACCGGACCCACCCGGACGTCAAGCCGGCCGACGATATCCGCCAGGAGATCGCCACCTACTACGCCGCCCGGACCGGCACCCGGATGTGGGCCTACTTCGGGGCCGGCGACCTTATCCGCATCCACGAGCTGTGGGGCCACGACTGGGGCCGCATGCCCGCCGGCGTCCCCCGGCGGCCCCGCGAACTCGCCGACCTGATCGAGGACTTCAACCTCACCATCCCCGACCAGCAGACCCCCCAGCACCACGCCCTGAACGACGCGCACTACAACCGCCTCATGCACGACGTGGTCCTGGCCGAACTCGCCGCAGCAGCGGCCGTCGCAGGCAGTCCCCGCCACGACCGCGACGCTCTTGCCGAGCTCGTCACCAACTGCCTCGCCCGCAGCGCGACTCCCGGCCGCGGCCGCACCGTTGCCGAACTCATCACGGTCATGCCCGACTGGCTCGCCGCCGATATCCACGCCCACGAGCCAGCCCTGGCCGCGCTCCACGGCGGAGCGATCGTCGCCCGCCGCCGCTACGAGCAGGACCTCGCCGCATGGATCACCACCGTCGCTGGCCAGCACGCCGACCCTCGGTGACCCTCCCTTCGTCCGGCATCCGTCGGCAGGCCGGGTCGCGCCCTCAAACTGAGGGAGCAAGCCTCGCGATCGCGAAGCGCGTTCACCCGGCCCGCCGTCCGGTCCGCGAGGCCGTCGGCCTGCGGGCGAGACGAGGAGCGCAGCCGGGGCACTGACGACGCCCCTACAGCGGGAGAGACACCCAGGTCAGCGGGGCATTCGGTCGACTTCGACGCTCTTGAGTGCTCTGTTGACCAGAGCGGCCAGGTCCTCCTGAACCGCGCGCACCCGTTCCAGCCTGGTACGTCGCCGTAGCCGGTCTGGCGCAGGCGGTCAGTGAACGCCCGGTGCAGAGAGGAGGCAGATCCTGCGGGACTGGCGCGGAAAACGATCAAGCGCTGTGCGGTCTCCCGCTTGCCCCGTCTCAGCACCACGCGAGTCCGGGTCGCCGCGCCGGGCGGGTGGTTAGCAGGTCTACCGAGCCGCCAACGACTGCCCGCCACCGGGGGGGATGGAGGATGGGCGGCACACCCGGCCGGTCAGGACGCGGGCGCAGAGGGGCAGGCAATGACCGGGAACTGCATGGACGCACCACCCGCGGTGAAGACCACCTGGACGGGCCCGGGGCCTCTCCAGAACGGGCTGACGCCGACCGGCGTGGTGCCGGGCATCTCCATCAGCCAGGCCCGTACGGCGATCGTGCTGACCGCGTACATGGTCAGCTCCCACGCGGCCGTCCGATACCCATGCACCTGCGCCCGCGCGAGCGTCTGCCCGGGCCGGTCCTCGGCGGACATCGTCAGGTGGGCCTGGTCGTACACGAGACGCACCCCTTCGCTCGCGCGCGCCCGGCGCGGGGGCACCGCCTCGACGATCCGCAGCAGCTGTGCCGCCTCCACCGTGGCCACCGTCTCCCCTCTCTACCGGTTCTGCGAGGTGACGGCCGTGGATGCCGCGGTGGGAGCCGACGGGACCACCGCGGCGTTGACCGACCGGTACGGGCCGTGATCGTCGAGCTCGGTGAGCAGCGCCGGATTGACGATGCGCACGATCGCCTCAATGTCCTCGCGGCGTGCGGCCGGCCACAGCTCGCCGCGGGCGGCACGGTACTTCGCCGCGAGGCGCTCCCGCTTGGCGGCCGGAAGCCGGGCGGCCCGGTCGGCGCGGGAGTTGTGGGCGTTGTCGGCGATCTTGACCAGCGTTGCGTGCGGATCGCGGGCGATGCGCCGGATCTTGTCTTCGTAGGGGACGCCGTCCTCGTTGGTCACCACCTCCACGATCGCGACCACCGGGCCGGGCACGCCGGCGGCGAGCAGATGCTCCGCGGTCCAGCCGGTGTCCTCGACGACGTCGTGCAGCAGGCCTGCCATGACGAGCTCGTCGCCGAACGGCGCGAGTCCGGCGGCCACCGCGTGAACGTGGGCGATGTACGGCACGCCGATCTTGTCGGTCTGGCCCGCGTGGGCGCGCTCCGCGAGAAGGCGGACGTCGCCGACCGAGGTGACCGACAGGGCTTCTTCATGCATTCGGGATTCTCCTTCGGACGGAGGGTAGGGGATCAGGCCGGAAGCAGGGCGTTCACGCGAGGTCTTCGATGCGGTCCAGCGCGCGAAGGGCTGCACGCGCCACTGCGCCAGCCCCGCCAGCCGCCTGCCACAACGCGAATGCGGCGGTGGCCTGCTCGCCGTGCAGGTGGGCAGCGATGCCCAGGGCGTACTGATCGGCCTTCTTCGACAGAGCGCCCGTGACCTCCTGCCACCGCCGGCTGGTGAGCGGGCGCGGCTTGTGGCCGTGGTCACCGTCGTCCGCGCCGGCGGCGTAGGCCAACGGGCGCCATCCCCGGCTGGGGTCACCGCCGGCCGGGAAGATCAGACCGGTGGAGGTGCCTTCGGGCGGCGTGCTCGCCCAGTCCAGGGCCTGCTGGAAGGCGTCGGCGTCCTCACCTCCGCACGCGAGCCACAGGGCCATCAGCTCGTCTTCGGAGAACGGCCGGTGGATTCCGCAGCGCCGCGCGTCCACCGCGGCCTGGACCAGCAGCTGGCCGCGCGGGTTGGTGCGCGCCGCTTTCCGGTAGTGCTTGACGAGGACTTCGCCGCCGACCAGGGACTCCGCGATGCCCTTGCTGACTAGGTAGCCCTGGGCCCGGAGCCAGGACCTCTCGCGCGATGTCATGGCGAACGGGACCGTGACGCGGTCGGCGTACTCCATCAGGACGGTGCGGGCCGGCGCCGTGATGGCCGAGGGGTGTTCCAGGAGGCGCTCGTACCAGCCGGCGTTGACGGAGGCCAGGACCACCGCACTCGGGAGGACGTCGGCGAGGGCGCCGTGGCCGAGCAGGACCAGGTCCGCCGGGGAAAGGTCGTCCATCCACTGGAGGAAGAGGCCGGTTCCGTACCGGGCGTCGAGCCGCTTCTGCGCGTGGGCCTCGGCGAGTTCGCCAGCGGTCCACTGGACGAGGCGGGCCTGGGACAGCTGGCTCATCGCGGTTTCGTACATCGCCCGGGTGATCCCGGACAGCGGGGGACCGACCAGGAGCACCATGGAGCGCGACGAGGCCGCGGCCGCGTTGACGAGCACGGCGAGTTCGTCGAGCGGGTCCTGCGGCTCCGACCTGGTCACGAGGACCCCTCCGTCTGTGAGCCGCGGCCGGTGTGCGCCCGGCGGAGCCCCGGGAGACGCGGGCTCCAGCCGGGCGCCGTGCCGTCGAGCACGGACAGCGGGCCCTTCAGCTCCGAGGCGATGCGCGTGGGCACGACCGTCAGTTCGACGGCGGTCAGCTTGTAGATCATTCGCTTCCTCCTTCAGGAGATGTGTACCGCCGCTGATCAGCGGCGGACGGGGCGATCGGTCAGACGGCAGCCGGCGCGGCCAGGTCGTCGCGGACGCTGTGGGCGAGCAGTTCGAGCAGTTCGTCACCGGTGGTGGTGATCTTCTGGATCTGGAGGAGTCCGGCGTAGCGCCGATCGGCCTCGGCGGTCTGCTCGGCGTAGGTCTCCAGCGCTGCCACGCGCCGTTCGATGCCGTCCAGGGCGGTCCGCAGGACTGCCTGGCGGGCCTGGAGCACGGGCCGGGCTTCGTCGCCGGTCGCCTTCGTGAGGGTGGAGCGCTCCACGCGGCTGTAGGCGCGGAGCAGTTCGGCGGGCTTGGCCGCGCGCAGCATCTCCTTGGCCGCGACGGGCAGGTCCGGGTCGATGGTGAGCCGCGGCACGACGAGCCGGCCGCTCCTGGTGTCGTCCTTCACGGTGTGGTGTCCCCCTCGGACGGAGTCGGTGGTGGGTGGGTCAGCGGGTGCTGCCGGCGGTGCCCGCCCCGGCGTGCCGACGGCCCTTGTCGGTGATGGTGACGACGAGGTCGGTGTCGTGGCCGTCGAGCCGCTCGGCGCGGTAGGGCTTGCGGGTCTTCAGCAGCCGGTGGGTGACCAGCCGCTCCAGGGCAGCCTCCAGGTCGAAGTCGCTCCCGTTGCGCGGGTGAACGCGCAGACGGCCCTCGGTGAGGATCTCCTCGACGTGGAGCGCCCGGTCGGCGGTCTGCCGCGCGGGCGTGTCCGCCGACCAGGGCAGGTGCTCGGTCATGGCGTGCAGGAGTTCCAGGACCGCGCGCTCGGCGGGGGAGAGCCCGAGGTCGGCGATGCGGACGCCGCGGGTCGCGTTGTGCTCGGTGGCGGCGTACTCGCGGACGCCGGCGGCGAGGTAGACGGGGCCGGCGGCGAGGTCCTGGACGAGGTGCTTGCGCAGGGGCCCGCTCAGGTCGCTGATGCGCTGCTTGGTGACGCCGACGATCTCGGCGGCCTCGGTGACGCCGGCCAGCTCGGGCACCAGCGGCGCGGCGTTGCGGCGCTCCAGCTCGGCCTCGGTGACGACCTCGGCCCCGACGACGGTGCTGGGGTGGATGCCGTGGGTCATGACCGCGCCCTGGGCGTACTCGATGCCGCGGGTGACGGCGTCGAGGGCGCTGTCGGCGTCGATGAAGAAGCGCATGCTGAGGTTGTCGTTGCTGGCCGGGCCGAGCGCCGGCCCGCTGTCCGGGTGGCGCTCGAGAAGGGTGTCGAGCAGCGCGTCGTAGAGGTCCGCCGCCGCGTCGGGCACCGCGAACTCCACATAGACGGAGTACACGGTGTAGGGGGAGTCGGTCATGTCTTCCTCTTTTTCTTCGGGGGCGTTGACGGCGCGACGGCCGGGGCGCCGGGTTGCCCCGGCGCCCCCGGGCAGATCAGGGCTGGAAGCCCGCGCGCTTGAAGTAGGCCATGGCGTTCTTCAAGCCCCGCGAGTCGCTGGGGGTGCTCGGCATGACCTGGACGAACTTGCCGTCCTTGAAGACGCGGTAGTGGCCGTTGCGCAGTGTCACGGCGAAACCCTGGCTCTCCAGTTTCTTGATGAGCTGTCGGGTGTCCTTCTTGCTGGCCATGTTCTCCCCTATTGCTGAACGCCGTCAAGAATTATGATGACACATAAAACTGTACTCTGTCAATAATTATGAGCAATCATGCTGACGGGGTTCACGCGGCACCGGCGACAGGCCCTCTCACCAGGTACGGAAGAGCCGGAACCGGCCCACTCGGCACCACCGGACCCGGGCCGGTCCAGCAGGGTCCGGGGAGCCGTACAACTCCCCGGACCCGCTGCCGCCCGCTGCCGGGCCCAAGGCCCCGTTCAGCCCCACAGCCCGTCCGGGTCCGGCATGGCGGCCAGCACACTCAGCCTCCGCGGGGTGTGCGTGCGGCGGCTGGCTGTGGTCAGCACACCCCACCCCGCGCCCGCCAGGGCGGAACGGACCTCCGCGAGGGCACCGTTGCGCACGGGGCGCACACGCCGGACCTGCGCCGGCCGCAGCGCGCCCTCCTCACTGCGCCCGTCGATGAACCAGGTGCCCTTCACGGACCGCTCGCCGGTGGGGACGACGAACAGGCCCTGCGCGCCGTGCTCCCCATAGCCCCAGCGCCAGTCCCGGCCGATGACCGCCAGCGGGACGCCCGCCCCGCGTGCCTGTGCGAGCGCCGCCCGCACCGCCGGGTGCCCGGCGTGCTCGGGCAGGCAGCCCACGAACGCCTCCCCGGTCCCCTCGCCGCTCTCCGCGCCGCCCTGCCACAGGCGCCCGGCGCGCCGGGCGAGCGCGGCCAGGACCGGCGGGTGCGTAACGGAGGTGGCGGCGTGCATCACCGCGCGGAACTGCTCGGGCACCTCGTCGGCGCCGTCCCGGCCGTCGAGCACGGGGAAGAGCACCGCCGCGTGGACCAGGAGGTCCGCGAGACGGTCGTCGGAGTCGTCGGAGCCGGTGCAGGCGAGACGGTCCATGGCACGACGGAACCGGGCCCGCACGCCACCGAGGCCCAGCGCCCCGGCAGCGGCCAGGACGTGGCCGGGATCCGCGAGACCCTCGCGGGCCGGGCACTCCTGGCCGCCGCTGCCGTCCGCCCAGGCGTCGAGGGCGTTGTCACTGCCTGGCGCCGGGTCCCCACAGGACCAGGTGACCGGCGCACCGCAGTGGCCGCAGCGGAAGAGCTGCCCGTCCTCGGGCAGCGACGGAGGGTCCTGGCGGTCGCCGGGGATCTGGCGCAGGGTGCGCCCGCCGGGCCCGAACTCGACCCAGCCCACACGGTCCCCGCCGTCCACGGCCCGGCACCACAGGCGGCGCATCGGCCGCCCGAAACGGTCGGTGAAGTCCTCGGCGGGCCGTACGACCCGGGCGCGCCGCCCGTCGCCGTGGCCGCGCACCAGCACGTCACCCACCGTCAGGTCCTCGAACGCGACGTCCTCGGTGTCGGCGAGGATCTTCTGCCAGCGCAGGTCCTCGGCGGCGCGCTCCGCAGCCTCGGCCGCGCGCTCCCGGGGGCTGCGGTAGGGCTCCATGACGGTGGTGAAGCCGTCACGGCGCAGCGTTAGGCCGTCGTCTTCCCAGGCGTGTGAGGCACCGGCGCGCAGCTCGGCCGCCGCCATCTCCACCGCCACACCCCGGCTGAAGACGCCGCTGTCCGTACCGATGCCGGTGGTGACCCGGCTCTCCCACCGCGTGAACGCCTCCGGCAGCAGACCTCCGGCCCGTTCCAGCGACAGGGCGGTCTCGACCCGGGGCGTGCACCGCAGGGTTTCGAGGTCGCCGCGGGTGCCGCGCCGACGGCAGTCGCGGCACGCGTACACGTATGGGGCGGAGGGCCAGCGCCGGGACGTGGTGTCCCCGGTGCGGGCGCCGGTGTTCCACACCGCGTGCGACCCGGCCCGCAGCGCTTCGACCGGCCGGCGAGTGGCTCCCGCCGGGCGCAGTTCGTCCAGCGTGAAGACGCCGCTCTCGCCGCCGGTGCCGCGCACCTTGTAGCGGCCGCCGTTGACGCCGTGCGCCACCTTCGCGGCGAACTCCTCACCGGCGACGTGCTGACGCGCGGCGCGGTCCCACGTCACGGGCCGGACGGTGACCTCGCTGCCGGGCCCGTAGACCTCGTGGTCGGCGACGGCAGGCGCGGCGTTCTCCTCGGCGGTGGCCGGGCGCAGCGTGATGCGGCCGCGCCGGTCGCGGAAGGGGAGGAGGGCGCCGCCGCCGGGCAGATCCTGGACCGGGAGGCCGTCGCCGAGCGCCGCTTCGATCTCGCCCAGCGCCGCGCGGGCGGGTACGCGCTGAGGGGTGCCGCCATTCACCGAGCGCATGAACGAGCCCTCCACGGGGCTGGTCCGGGCGGGCGGCCTGCGGTCCGAGCCCTGCTCCCACAGGCCGCGGGGAGCGTGCTGGCTCTCGCTGTCCGGGCACATGAAGTCGTCGTCCCCGCCCCACCACAGGCCCTCGAACAGGCCGATGCGTGCACCGCAGCGGCGGCAGGCGTCGGCGGCCTCCTCCTCGGAGGGCCCGGGGGCCGCCGGCGTTGAGGAGGGGTCGCGGCGCAGGTTCGGAGCGGGCACGGCCTTGTGGTGCACCGCGTCGCTGGACGCGTCGACGTACGAGACGAGCACGTTGACCCGCACGATGCGGGTGACCCGCCCCCGGCGCCACATGCCCCGGTTGCGGACCCACACCGTGTCCCCCTCGCTGACCCGGCCTGCGGCGACCAGCCCGGCGGCACTGGACCGCATCGCGGCCAGAGGCCGCAGGACCGGCAGTATCCGGGCATCCAGCAGAGTGCGGTCGACCGCCTGGCGCCCGCGGTGCACGGCCGCCTCGACGGAACGGGCCCGGGTGACGACCGCCCGCCCGTTCACCCGCAGCGCCAGATGCGCGCCGACGCTGGCGGCGGAGGCCACCGTGAAGCCCGGGATGGTCGTGACGCGGATGTGGCTGCGGCGGTAGATCTCCTCGTGATCGCCGGTGGCGCTCTCGTACATGCAGGGATGTCCCTTCGGGGCAGCAGTGGGCGACCCGCCGGGAGGCGGGAGCAGCGGAAGCGGGGAAGCCGGGCCGTCGCCTCATCGGCGGGGCCGGAGATGCCGGCGTCGGCCGGGCCGGGGGTGGAGCAGCAACCCCCGAATAGTTCATTATTCTACCGAAATGGGTACCAGAGGGCAAGTTTTATGTGTCATGTGGATGGGTGTTCGGCCTCCCCGGACGGTCACGGCCCGGCCCGGTCGTCAGCCGACGTCGGCCGCCTCCGTGTGAGGGGCGCCGCCGATGGGGGTTTCGGTCACCCCGGTCGCGCGGAGGTAGGCGAACACCGGGCTCGCCACGTCCTCGTGCACGTCGGCGGCGTGCCGGTCGCACAGCCGGTACCGCGCGGTGCGGCGCTCGGCGAAGGTGACCGTCACCAGCTTGGTGGCAGGGAGGCCGCAGCCGCCGCGCCGGGAGGTGTAGCCGTAGGAGACGCACATCGCCGTACGGGTGCGCGGCCGCCTGGACCCGGGCGTGGCGGAAGAGGTGGACGGCATTCGAGCTCCTTCATGTCGTTCGTGTTCTCGATGTCCGCGCCCCTTCCGGGAACACGGAGCGGGGGGCGTCCTTCGGGTCCGCCCGGGATGAACGGCGGCCGGGAGTGCCGGCCCGGGCGGGGATTACCGGCCGCCGCCGCAGTATCAGGGCCCGGAACTCGCGGGTGCTCACAAGCCGGGGCGCCGCCCTGTGCGGTTACTGCCCGGCGGCGGGCGCCCAGGAGGACCCCGTGCGCCGGACGAGGTAGACGTCCGGCCATGAGAGGCGGCTGTCCGCGACGACCGCCTCAGCGGCACGGCGGTTCAGTCGCCCCAGGGGTTCGATGTCGTCGGGACGGGACGTGGACGCGATGCCGTACTCGGTGCTGGCCATGGTCGTGCTCCTCTGCTCGGTGGTCCCTTTGCGCAGTGTGCAGGAGGTGGCCGGAGGCCACGGAAGCGGCGGCTATTCGTGTTCGGCGAGCGCCTCGCGCACCTGTGCCTCGGTGGGGTACTCGTCGAAGGACTCGTCCCGCAGGAGTTCGCCGGTCTCGGCGTCGGTGATGTCGTAGCTCAGCCCCTTGGCGTCCCGCCAGGTCAGCCGCGTGACGTCCACGCGCCTGCCGTCGATGACGTACTGGCCCGCGTGCTGCTCGGAGACGACCCTGTCGCCCATCCTGTGCTCCTCTCGTCCGTGGTCCCCGCCGCAGGGCGCCGGGGACCTCTCGCTGAACTGGTCGGTGCCGTCGTTCCGGTGTACCCGGCTCTTGCCGCCGGGGCGGCGCAGGGCGCCGCCCCGGGCCGACCTCAGACGCGCTCGACGTCGGCGTAGACCACCGTGTCGGTGCTGTCGCGGTCGAAGCCGCGCTCGCCGGAGCGGTGGACGAAGCGGTACGTGCCGGGCGGCACGTCCACCACGGTGTCGGACCAGCCGAGCGTGCCGGGATCGCCGCCCCGGTCCTTCCAGAGCTCGAAGTCCGCGCAGGCGTAGGCCCACACGTCGGTGCAGATGCCCGCCAGACGGTTGCTCTCCGGGAGTGAGGGCTCGTCGTCCTCGTCGAGGCGGGGGCTGGCGATGATGTAGGTGTCCGGCCCGGTGCGGTACAGGCCGAGGCCGCAGTTGTCGGCGGGCCCGAAGGCGCACCCGGCGTCGGCCATCTGCCGGATCGCCTCCGCCTTGCCGAACGTCGACTCGTAGCTCATCGGGTCCGCGTCGACCCAGGTGAAGACGGGGTGCAGGCTGTCGGAGACCAGCAGCTTCCCGGACGGCACGGCGATGGTGACCGTCGTGGTGATCCCGTCCGGGTAGGGACACGGCTCCAGCACGTGGACTGCGTCATCGGTGAACCGGTAGACCGGCGGACGGTTGCAGACCCGGCAGGCGTACGCCGCGCCCGAGACCATGGGGTCCGCGTCGTCGAACACCTGCCGGACCTCCACCTCTCCCGACCGGGAGAGCACGTGGCCATTGGCCTCCAAAGGCATCCGCCTGCTGGTCATCCGGTGCGCTCCTTGCGGGTCTCGCTGCCTGCCATTGTGATCATTAGTCTATTCTGTGCGGCACTTTCTGTCAAGTTTTATGTGTCAATATGGGGGTGGGTTTCCCGCCCCGGCCCGTCCGGCCGGCGTGACGGCCCGGGTCTGCGGCGCGCTATCGTGTCCCACGGCAGGAACTGCTGCCACCGTCCGTATCGTGTGGCCCGGACCCATGGATGCGACCCGGCGGGAAGAGGCGAACGCCACGTCAGTCGCACCGACTTCACCTGCGTCTGTCGGCGCGCCGGTCCGGGCAGTCGCGCCGCAGGACGGACCTCTCCCATGTCCACCGAACGCCACGCCGTGCGGCTGCGCCGCCAGTACACGGGCGAAGGCCGCCAGGCCGCGCTCGCCTTCTACCGCCGCCACGGAATGCACTTCGGGCTCGTCCCGGACACCAACGACCCGCAGCAGCAGGCTTTCGAGGCCGCCGTGCTGCACACCCTGGCCCGCCCCCATTCGGCTCTCGGCCCGCTGCACACGCCCGGCGCCCCGTTCGGCGTGAGCGCCGCGTCCCCCGGCGTGGAGAGCCTTGTGCTGTGGCCGCACCCGGACCACATGACCGACTTCCTGCTGCACTTGCTGCCGACCCGGTCCGCCGACGGCATCGCCGGACTGCCCGCCCTGCGCGCGGTCACCGGCCCTTACCAGGACCTCGTCGTCCGTCTCCTGGGCCGGGCCGCGCGCATCACAGTCCGCGCCACCGGAGCCGATGTCGAGCGGGCCCGCGCCGCAGCGCTCACGGCCGGCCGTGAACCGCTGTGGGACCAGAAGGCCGCGGCCGTGGGGGAGCGGCACGCCTGGGAGGCGGTGACCGACGGCTTCGCGCCGGGGGAGAGCGCGCTGTGGAGCCGGGCCCTGCGCCGCCCCGCCCTCGCAGCAGATCCGGCCCCGTGGTCCAGCCGTGCGCCGCTCGCCGCCGAACTCGAAGGCCCCAAGCCCCGGCAGCTGCGTCCCCGCGCCGTCGGCCCCCTCGCCGGGAGCGTCCGCGGCACGGTGGCGATCACCCCGGCCGGCGGCCTGGGAGGCATCGGGTGCAGCACGGTCGCCCTGCAGCTCGCCGCCGCCCTGGCCCGCGGCGGGACCCGCGTCGCGCTCCTGGCGGACGCGAGCGACCCGTCGTCTCCGCTCGGTGGTCAGGACCGGGAGAACGGAACCCCCTGGCGCCCTGTCGCACCCGGCCTGCCCACGCTGCGCGGTGCCGCCCTGCCGCAGGACCGTCAGGAGGCCGGGGCCCTCGCCGAGGCCGCCCGTACGCGGGCCGACGTCGTCCTCATCGACACCGGGAACGGCGCCTACCCGCACCAGCACCTGGCGGAGGAAGCGGACCTCGTCCTGGCGGTCACGCGCTACGACCAGCGGCACTGGATTGCCGACACCGAGACGATCGACCGTCGCCCCGGACACGTCCAGATGTGGGCCTGGCTCGACCAGCAGTATCTCCAGCAGCCGCCCCGCCGTGACCTGAGCCCGGCGTCGGAACTGCTCACGTTCCTCGACGTCGCCTTCGCCGACTGGGTCCTCCAGCGCACCTGGGGCGATGGCGACCCCGGCTGGGAACCCGACTGGGACCTCCTGGCCGAGCTGGACGAACTGGATGCCCGCGACATCGAGGAGCTGCCCGCCGAGGACGAGGAACCCGACCTCGACAGGTGGCGAGCCGAGTTCCTCACCGTCGCCGGCGCGGAGGGGACACGGCGCCATCCCGGCCTCTGGCCCGAGGTCTCTTCCGCCTGGCCCGCCCACAGCCGGCGCCGTAACCGGGCCGGACTGCGGGCAACCGAGCCGGAGGACGCCGAACAGGAACAGCTGTGCCAGGAGCTTCTGGAGAGCGTCGAGACCGAGGCGATCGCACGGTGGGGTGCAGGACTGTGGCAGGAGCACCGCCGCGCGTGGGTGACGGCCCGTGCGGCCAACCGGCCCCTCCTGCAGCCCTACGGGGACCTCATCGAGCGCATCGACGTCCTGCGCCCGGCCGCCGAGGTCGCGGACCTTCTTCCACGGCCCGACCGCGGCCTGCCCGCAGACCGCGTGCTGATCACCCTCAACCGCGTACGAGGGGACGTCGACCCGCAGCAGCTCGCCGACGTCGGCCACGTCCTGGGGGAACGCGGCGGCCTGGGCGTCACGTTCGTTCCCCGGCTGGCCGAACTGGCCGAACTGCCCGGGAACACTGCCGTCCTTGCCGAGGCGGGCGGTCCGCAGGCCGTCGCCGGCGCGCGGCTGGCCGTCGTCGTGACCGATCACCTCTCCGTCGGCCCGGGCGCCGGACCCCGCTGACCCGTCCGCGTCCCATCCCGGTCCGGCTGCGTTCCTTCGCCGGACCGGTGCGCCCGCGCCGCCGGGCACCCCGCCTGACGGCGGTGTGCCCGGCGCTGGGTCGGTGTCACCCCCACCGGCCGATCTCGTCGAGGTGCTCGTCGAGGCTGGTCAGGCCCTGCGCGTCCAGGACGGCCTGCGTCTGTGCCCAGGTCGTGTTGTCCGTGCGGTAGACGCGCACGATCTCCTGCGGGTCGGCACCGGTCAGACCGGCGACCATGCGCAGGGCCTCCTCGTCGAGACCCTCGGTCCGGGCGAGGAAGCCGCACATCTCGATCAGGAACTCCGCGCCGGGGCAGCTCAGGTCGGCGCGCTCCTCGATCCACCGGGTGAAGCCGCTGACGAACCGGGACGGGATGTCCTCGATGTGGAAGCCGTTGGCGGTGCTGATCTCGGGGTCGATGTCCATGTGAGTCCTCTCATCGCGGGAAAGCCGGTCATACATAGGGGGGGCGAGTGGCCACACGGCGCGCCCGCGGCGCCCCGGCCGGGGACGCCGGGCGCGGGCCACGAGGGAGTAGACGGCCGGTCATCAGAACCCGTCCCCGCACCGTCAGCAGCGCGCTGGGACTTGGGGAATCCCCAGTACCTGTTTGCGGTATCGGGGTGCTTTCTCCAAGGTCAGGGCGTCGTGGTGCCCGGTTGCCGCGGCTGAGCGGTATGAAGGAAGGGTGACGGACAGCCGGCCGGAAATCGGCGATGGGGAAGAGGCTCAACCCGAGCTGTGTGACCTGTGCGGGGCGATGGTCTCGGACAGCTCGGAGCTGTACGCCCTCGTCCCTGACTCGTCGTTCATCCACGCGGTGGAACCGACATTCGATGGCAAGCGCTGGGTCGTCGGGTGCTCGCGCGAACACCTCGCTGAGCTGGTGGAGCAGTACAGACAGCGGCAGTTCGTGGACGCCGAGCTGTGGGCAGGCCAGATCGGACGAACGATCGACGCTCACGCCGGAAAGATCAGCCCGGAGGAGCTGGCCGAGGAGACCGGGCTCACTCAGGCCCAGATCGAGCTCGGGGTGCTGTGGCAGAACCTGGGCGCTCTGCGCTGGCACCAGCGGTTCGGCAAGGGCGACGGCCCGCAGCCGGAAGAGTGATCACGGCGCCTGCGCGAGCGGGGACGGCGGCATCGTCGCTGCGCGGATCGGCGGGCCCTTCGCCGGGTGAGGCGTCGGGCCGAGAGCCGACTCCCTCATCCCGACGGACGGCACGAACCGCGGTGCGCAGGGGACCCGCAGCGGCACCACGCTGCGCGAGCAGCCCCCGCCCGGACGCGGGCCGGGCCCCCGCTCACCGGCGCGGCGGGCTGCGGCAGAAGCGCGCGGCCCCACCAGTGCTCCGCCGCCGCGCAGGTACGGTCGCCAGGTCGTCCGGCGCCGGGGCTCAGTTCACTCCGCGGTCCGCGGCGTCGAGCGTCTCGGCGAGCCGGGCGGCGTGGTCGAGGGCCGCAGCCAGCGCGTGCCCCATCTCCGCGGGACGGCGCCGCTCGATCCAGGCCAGACCGGTCAGCAGACTGCTGTGCGCGGCCCGCAAACCGGCCGCCACGTCGTCGCCGTGATCCTGCGGGGCCTCTTGGGCGCGGGGCCATAGCCAGGTGTCGGCATGGCTGTCCACGATCTGCCGGAACGGGCGGAAGTCGATGACGGTCCCTCAGCGGACGGTGTCCTGCCCGCTGCCCGCTGCCCTCCGGACCAGGCGAGCCAGAGGTGCCGGCGGCACAGTGCCATCCGGTAGTGGACAGAGGCAGAGACGGAGCGGCGCGGTGGCCACGGCGAACGCGGCGGCCGTCCCGTTCAGGGGACGGCCGCCGCTTCGAACAGCCCGTTCGAGGGGCCTCAGCTCATCGTCGGGTCCGGGTTCGGCCGGGTCCGGATGCTCTGGTCCATCGCCACCTCCACGGAGGGGACGGTGGTCACCCGCCCGTCGGACTTGTAGACCACCCAGACGCCGCCGACGACCGCGAACGAGGTGTTGTTGTCCACCAGGAACTCCCGAGCCCCGACGTTGAAGACGAACATGTCGTCGTTCTCCGTGATCTCCCGGTCGTCCAGGCAGAACGTGCCGTTGTCCCAGCCGGGCTTGGCCGTGTCGATGACCCGCGCGCGGGCGTCCTCGTAAGAAAGCGTCATGGCAATCCCCATCCTCTATCGTTCAGCTATTCATTAATCTACACTATGAGGGTGCGTACTGTCAAGTTATATGTGTCGATGTGTGGTGTGGATCATGGCTCGAGGTAGCGGGCTGTCGCGCCGGGCGCGGGGGTGGGCTTGTCGTCGAGCCGCACCCACTTCGTGACGAGGCTGCGGCGGAAGTAGAAGCCGGCGTTCGTGACCGGCGGGTTGGGCTGGCCGTCGACGAAGCGCACCGTGCCGCCAGAGTTCTCGACGTTGAACACGTGCGCACCGCCCGACCGCCACGCCACGAACACGACCCCCCGGGAGCCGGGCTCCTTGAACGCCTCCTCCACCTCGGCGCGCCCTCCGTCGGAATCCGACGGAAGTGAACTGTAGGCCGTGGTGAACGATGCCCCCCAGGCCTCCTCGATCACCGACAGCGGTCGGCCCCCGGTCTTGCCGGGCTCCAGCGGGCCGGCCTTCACACTCTGGCCGCGCCTCGATAGCTCGTAGGCCTGCACCACGCTGGTGCAGTTGTGGGAGTAGGCCGGATCGTCCCGGTTGTACTTGGTGTTGATCCTCTCCAGCGTCCCCTTGATCTGCTCGTCGGCGCTCTGCGCGGGCGGACGCTGCTCGGCCCGCCGCGCGACGTCCGCCTTGAGCAGCCGCGCGGCGCGGTTCATGTCGTTCTTGGCGTTCAGTGCGGCATCTGCCGCCCCGTCGTGGTCCCCCTCCTTGGCCAGGATCCGGGCCCGCAGCGCGGACGAGTGCGCCAGCGCGAACTGACGGTACGCATCGGAGTTCTGGTCGAGCTCGCCGTCGGCGAGGGCCTTGTTGACCGCCTTGGACGCGGCGGAGGATCTCACGGCGTATGTCGCCCGCCGCACCGCCAGGCTGCTGCCGCGGCAGCGGCGACCGCCCTGGGCCTGCGATCTACACACGGGTCCTCCTCGCCCCGGGCCGCTCGGCTGCGGCCGTTCGTCCCAAACGGTGGGTCCGGGGTCCTGTGGACAGAGACCAAGGCCGATGACCGCTGCCGCGCTGGCTCAGGCGGGCGGCGCGCCGGGGGAGAAGGTGCGTTCCAGACGCCTGGTCCTCGGCGAGCAGATCGGGGGAGGAGAGCTCGTGGCTGGCGCGGTAGCTGGTCCAGTCGGGGCGGATCTCCAACTGGTCCTGGGGGCCGGTGCAGCGCGGGTGGCGGGGCACAGCCCGTGGGGGTTGGGGAGAATCTCGCCGCCACCCGGGCACCGACCCGGACCGGGGCGCCGCGGACGGGCGGCGCCCCGGTCCGGAGCCGTGCAGGGCTACATGGGCGGGCCAATACGGACCGGCACCAGCAGGTGCCGGTAGGTGTCCTTGGCGGCCGGGTCGTCGGCCAGCAGCACCGGCCCGCGGGCCTGCCCCTCCTTGAACTGGCGAATGCGCAGGGTGACCGTGTCCTGACCGGCGAAGGCGTCGAGCGCAGCGAGCAAGAAGGCGGGGTTGAGGTGGACGCTCATCCCCGCGACGTCCGCGGTAGTGCCATGGTCGAGAGCGAAGGGGACGGCCATGCCCTTCACACGGGCCTGCTGGGCGGGGGTGCCGATGACGGGGGCGAGGACGAGCGCACCTTCGCCGCTCCAGCGCAGGGCGACGGGGCTGTGCGTTCCGCCGACGGCCTGCACCATGGCCCG
This sequence comes from Streptomyces sp. CAU 1734, assembly GCF_039888735.1. Taxonomy (NCBI): domain Bacteria; kingdom Bacillati; phylum Actinomycetota; class Actinomycetes; order Kitasatosporales; family Streptomycetaceae; genus Streptomyces; species Streptomyces sp. CAU 1734. The sequence goes on along the minus strand of NZ_JBDQQP010000012.1, from coordinate 26,281 downwards.
GCTCTTCTTGGCCGCCTTGACCAGGGTGGCCCGGTCCAAGCGGACGCTGGCGGCGAACTTGCTCGGGAAGAACCCGGCGTAGGTGGGGAACTTCCCTTCCTCGGCGCGCACTGTGACCGTGGTGTCCCCCAGCGACAGGGTAGCGCGGGGGATGTCGCTGCTGGCGGCGTCCAGCAGGCCGATGCCGACCGGGCCGTCGTAGGACGTGAACCGCTTCAGCAGCGCGGCAAGGACGCTGGCGGGGAACAGGACGCTCAGCGGCTCGTCCTGCGGGCGGACGGTGGCCTCGGCCCGGACGTGGCCTTCGGCCAGGCGGTAGCGGTCGGTCGCCGCCATGGTGAGGGTCTGGCCCGACAGAGTCAGATGGACCGTGGTGAGGACCGGCAGGGTGTCGTCGCGTCCGACGGCCGGCAGGACCCGCTTGAGCTCGGCGAAGAACTCCCCGGCGTCCACCGTCGCCATCGCGGGCACCGGCTCTGGCGGCCGGGTGAACTCCTCCATCTCCAGCGCGGCGATGGGCACGGTCAGGTGCTCAGTGGACAGCAGGTCGCCGGACAGGGACACCGAAGTGCGCTCGGCCCGGGCCTTCGTCTCCCCTGCGACCATGGCCGCCAGCGCCTTCTGCAACTGCCCGAAGTGCAGCAGACTGCCGCCCTTGCGGGCGCGCCCCGGCACGGAGACCGACACGGCCGTCTTGTAGTCGAACGTGGTGAGCGTCGCCCGGCCGCGTCCCGTCTCAATGAAAACCCCGCGCTGCGCCTCGGAGAGGGACTTCATGCCGACACCAAACTCGGCGATCTTCAGGGCGCGGGTGAGCGGGCCGTGGTCGAGGAACATGCGCGCGGTCGGCCTGGCCGGGGCCAGGGCGACCGGAGCGGCGGGGGCGTCGGGCACGGTGACGGTAGCGGGGGACACGAAGCGGTTGCCTCCTTGGCAGAGGGATCAGATCGGGTACGGGGAGCGGCCGGTCGGACAGGTCGAGGGCAGACGGGGCGCGTGGACGGTTGTCAGGGGAGCGGGACATCCACCGCGCCGGGCGAAGTGATGTACTCGCAGTCCAGGCACGCGGCGCCGCCGAGGACTCCGCCGGGCATCCGGCCGCCTTGCAGCCAGATGCGGACGTAGGTGACCAACGGCAGGGTGGGGCCGAAGTCCCACCCCGCGCAGGACGGGCAGCGAAATCGCCACCCGGTGCCGGCTGCCTCGTGCTCGGCGGCTCCGAAGTGACGGGCCACGCGCTCGACGTCGGCGCTGGCGAGGGCGGGTGAGCTCACCCCTCCCCGCACCCGGCAGGGGAGGCGGTCAGCAGCGGCAGCAGCGTCAGGCTCTGCGCCTCGGCGCGGCCCCGGTCGTACAGGTGCCGCAGCCCCTCCGGAGGTACGGGGACACCGGCGGAGCAGGCTTCGCGTACCCCGTCGGCGAACGCGCGCTGCCCGGCGGTATGGGGCAGGGCCTCGTCCCATACCATCCACGGCCACAGGCCGCCGATGGCGTACCGCCCGTGCCGGTCGGGGTGCACGATCTCCGTGCCGGTGTCACCGCGGTAGGCCTTCGTCCAGGTGAAGCGCAGGCTCTCGCCCTCCCAAACGGCCGACAGGCCGCAGGCGTCTCGGTGCAGGTCGTCGATGATGTGCTGCGTGCTGCGGCGGGTGAACAGCGGCGCGTCGTAAGCGCCGAGTTCCTTCGGCAGCAGCCCGGGGTATGGGCCGTAGGCGGTGGAGTCCACGGTGATGAGCTGGACGGTCGAAGCCGTCATGGAAACGATGTGTCCTTTCGTCGGTGGCAGGGGAGCGGGGGTGTTCACCTGACGGGCGCCAGCGCACGCTGAATGTTGTTCAGCTGCCGCTCGGCGGCCAGGGCGCGCGGCTTCCACTCCTCATTGAGGCTCTTGGTCAGGCGGTCGCGTTCGCGGGTGGTGCGCTCCAGTTCGGTGTGCAGCATCTGGGCAGACCGGGCCAGTTCCAGCTGCTTGAAGCGCACCGGCCGGTCCGGGGTGCTCAGGGGAGTGTCGGCGAACTCGACCTCGATGACCTCAAGACCGTTGACCTTGGTGAGGGACGGCGGCGCCTCGTCGGGCGCGAGCATGGCGGTCACGTGCAGCGGGGTCCTTCCAGGGTGAGGGAGGGGCAGAGGGGGGGCGGGAGCGGTCCCGCCCCCCCGGGGGAAGACGGCGGGCCGGACCGGGGCCGTACGGCCTCCGGGGACGGGCCGGTCAGCCGCACGGCCGGTTCAGGGCCGCTGCCCGGCGGCCAGCGGATCGGGAACGCCGTGGTCGTCGGCGAGGTTGCGCACCCATGCGGGCGCGTCACGGAGGCTGGCCGGGCAGTAGCTCCGACACCCCCGGTCCTGGTTCGGTCCGGGCGCCTTGCCCGTGTGCGGACCGTCGAACCGGATCTCGTCCAAGCTCCGCGCGTTGCCCCCACTGTCTGGCCAGCGGATTCGACTGCCACGGCACCCTCTCGGAGCGGGTTGCGTGTGGGTCGGGCTCACCGGGGGCGCAGCGGCCCCCGGTGAGTCGGCTGTCAGGCGGCGAGAGTCAGCAGCTTGTACGCCTCGGTCTTGCGATCGGTGACGGCTCCGGAGTCGGCCAGTGAGCGGGCGGCGCGGCTGGAGCCGGACTTCGCCGGTGCGATGTGGTCCAGGTACTCGCCGATCGCGTTCCAGCCCGCCCAGGCGGTTCCCCGGATGGTCTGCTGCGTCGCGGCGTCCTCGAACAGGCCGCGCAGCGCGTTGTTCCGGACGGCGATGTTCTTGTGCTGCGTCTTGCTCGGGAGGGCCGGGTCGTCGAAGACGCGGGTGACGACCTTCTCGAACTGTCCGAGGGTCAGCGGAGTGTCGAGCAGGCGCTGTGCCTCGCGCTCGAAGGCGTCCTGCCACTCGAAGAGGGTGGCGAGCGACTGCTGGACCTTGAGCAGCTTGACCGGGGCCGAGGCGGTGTGCGGGATCGAATACTTGTGCTTGGCCCCGGAGATGATCAAGCGCTGCATGTTGCCGCAGTCCAGGCGGGTTGAGCCGATGTGCAGGGAGTTGGATGAGGAGCCGTTGTGGCTGCCGAAGAGGGTCAGGTGCATCCTGTGCTCGTCGATGCCGCCGATGCGTACGACGCGCGGCAGGGTCATCGAGATGAAGTACCGGCTGCCGTTGCGACCGTAGGCACCGAGCTTGTGGAAGGTCGCGCCGGACTCGCGGCGGACCATGTCAAGGATCTCCTCGTGGTCCTCTACCTGGACGGCGGTGTACTGGTTGCCGACCCGGCCCATGTACTCGGCGTCCCCCGTGGAGGGGTTGGTGCGGATAGCCGCCCGGGTGTCGGGCATGGCCAGCTCGGTTACGCCGGACTCGTCCGCGTGACGGGCACGGGTGTCCGTCCACAGCCGGACGTTCCAGTTGCGCATGTGACCCATGTCCAGGGCCTCGCGGGCGGTGTCGGCGGCCGACACGTCGGTGCCCAGAATGGTCCAGGCGTCGGGGCGGCCCGGCGCGCGGCGGGCGGTTCCCTCAGTGCTGGGGATCTCAAGAACAGTCACAGCGTCTCCCTCGTCCAGTGGAGGCCCCGTCCGACCTCCTGACACATATAATATACCTCGGATGGGTCGACTGAGTCAAGTTTTATGTGTCATAATGGATGGGTGGCCCGGGGTTCGCGAGAATGCGCAGGCGCAGCATGGGGTGCGCGCCCCCGGACAAGTCGTGACGAGTGGAGGACAAGAGATGGACAAGCGTGCTGTGAAGCGGGCGAACGCCCGCGCCTCAGTAGTCGTCGTGGTGGGGACTCTCGCCTTGGCCGCGGCCCTGGCGGCAGCCTCGAAGAACGCGGGCGGACTCAGCCTCGCGGCTGCGGCGTGCACGGCAGTCTGCACAGTGTGGCTTGCCCGGGACGGCTGGCGCCGGCGCCACCAGGAGCGGGTGGCCAAGGCCACCGGGGCCGCCGACGAGCGCGGCTGACGCACCGTCGGCCGGATGCGGGCGGACGGTGCGGACGCGCGGACATGAGGACGGAGCCAGACGACAGGGTCGAAGCCCTCCGCTTCCGGAGAAGCGGACTGCAAGATCGCCTGACCCCTCGCTACAGCCCGGGGGGGTTGGAGCCGTGAGAACGGCGGGGCGGGAACACGGTCCCCGCCCCGATCACCGGCTGTCGGCGGGCAGCTTGTTGTTCCTCTCCAGCCACGCCCGGACGTCCCCGACGTCCCGGGTGCTGCTCTCGTCCTTGCCGGGGAAGGCGTCGCTGAACTCCTCAGGGACGTAATGGCGCTCGAAATGCTTCACCTGGCTCACCGTCAGGCCGAAGTGCCGGGCCAGGGCCGTAGGACGCAGCCGCGCGGGCTGCGCGCGTGCCGGAGCTCCCCGCAGGAGCCGGCCGACCTTGCGGGTGTCCTCGATGCCGAGCACCTCCGACAGCCACTCGGCCGGGATCTTCACTCCGGCCGCCTTCGCTGCCCGGGCGCGCTCGATGAGGTCGCGCTGCCCCAGTGTCAGACCCTCCGCGTCGGGATGCTCCAGGCCGTCGGCGGCATTCCGCAGCAGCCACCCGCGCACCTCGGCCCAGTCCGGCGCCCCCGACTCACCGGGTCCGGGCAGCGGATCGTCGTGACGCAGCAGCCACGAACGCACCTGCGGCCAGGGCCGCCTGCCGTCGTCGCCAGATGCGGGGAAGGGGTCTACACACTCGCCCGGCTGGTTGGCCGTGATGTGGTGCCGCACGGCGGCCGGAGTGACACCCAGGACGCCGGCGAGCTCCTTGATGTTCATGCGCTCCAGCTCCGGCTGGACCCGCCGGGCAGACTCACCCATCGCACGCGGGCCGAGCCGGTCATCCCCTGCGAAGGACTGCGACAGGTACCACTCCAGCACCTTGGTCTTGCTGCGGTACTTCGTGCGGCCCCGGGGCGGGGCCGACTCGCCCGGGAACGTCTTGTCATGCGTGATCCAGTTCTGCACACCGGGCACGCCACGTCCCGTGGCGCCCGCGATGTCGCGGGTCGTGATGTCCTCGGGAAGCTCGGCAAATGCCTTGATGACCTCCTGACGGCTCTTCATGGCGACTCCAGTAGCTGTAGCGGGGGCGGGTGGAGGGAGACCACGCAAGACGGGTCACTCTCTCCTGATATTCATTAATCTATACGCAAGGTTCTTGACTGTCAAGTTTTATGTGCCTGCGTGGTCAGGTGGAGGCGTAGAGGGCGACGGCCGGCAGCGCGCCGGGCGGCGCCGCGTCGGCGGGGTCGCGGGGATGCGTTTCGTAGAGCCCTCCGACCGAGCCGCGGCCGGTGATGTCCGGGACGTACAGGCCGGTGTGCACGAACGACACGGGGGAGAACTCGCCGCCATCGGCGCAGTGGTCCGGCGGCGCGAGCACGACGAGCGCGTCGTCGTCGACATCGGCCAGGTCGGCGAGCCTGGCCCGCAGCTCGCCCAGGCGTACGCCGTGAACCTGGACCGGCCAGGGCGAGGACCAGCCGTCGGCGACACGGGCTACCGGAGCGCCGTCGTGCTGGCCATCGGCGGGGGTGAGGGTCCGGCAGCGGTAGCGGTGGCTGCCTCCTCCGTTGCTGTAGACGGAGCCGGCCCGCCACCATCCGGCGGGGATTGCCAGGGTGTCCTGGTCGAGGCGGATGATGCTGCCCTCGCGCAGGTCGCGGAACGTGGTGTCCCCCCGCAGCGTCAGCGCGTGGAGGTCCACTTCGACCTTCTCCGGGACCTCATCGGGGCATTCGGCGCTCAACGGGTGCTTGCTCCTTCGGGTGCGTGGTGGGCGGGCCGGGAAGGCATGGTCAGGCGTCAGGGCGCGTGTCGGCGAGCAGTTCGACGACGAGTTGCAGCAGCGTCTCCGTGGGGTCGGAAAGGCTCAGGCGGCGCAGTTCGGTGGCGGCCCGCAGGTGGCCCAGTACGACTGGCGGGAGCGCCTGCGCGGAGGCTGAGCGGCCCAGGGGCAGCGGACGCGCGGTGTGCGCCTCGACGATGTGGGCCTTGCGGCGGAAGATGGCCTCTTCTTGCTCGTTGGGCAGGCCGACGTCGCCGTGGACCGAGCAGACGGCGGTGTAGTCGGTGAGCGGCCCGGCTGGCAGAGCTCGAACGGTGATCCGCTCTTCGGTGCGGCCGAGACGCGGGAGGCCCGACTGAGGCTCAGGGGCGATTGCAGTTGGCGGCGTGCGCACCCGCCACGTGGACCAGCACGTCAAGGCTGTCGTCGTGCTCGGCGTCGCACAGGCGGGAGCCGCATGTGGTGTGGATCAGCTCCAGGTCGTGCTTGACCGGATCAGTGGAAGCCCGCAGGACGTAGTGCTGGAGCGAGCCGGGGTCGGGGCTGGTTTCGGTGACGGTGTTGGTCACGCGTTCCTCTCCATGATGGTCCGGACGAGACGGTCGAGCGCAGACAGGCGGGGCCAACGCGTACTTTCCGAGAGTTCGTACGGCACGCGTGGGAGCTACAGAATCCCATCCTTTCAATGATCATTATTCTATCGCCAAGCCTGATCGGCAGTCAAGTTTTATGTGTCACTATGTGATGACTCCCCGGGCCTGGGCTCGCGTGCCATGACGGGCGCAGTCTGCGGCCCGCGAGCGCGGCGCCCTTGCCGGCGCCGTGTGGAAGGCGACTCCAGCGGCAGCCGCTGCCGCCGCGGTGTCCCCCGGTCGACGCGTGCGAGGCCGACGTGCAGTGCCTGCTGCGGACATGCAGCAGCTGCACGGCCGCGGACTCACAGCGCTGGCCGTGCAGCGCCGGGCCAGGGCAGCGCTGCTGGCAGCACGCTGCACGCGGACTCCTGCCCGCAGGCTCTCGTCATGCTGCGCACCAGAAGTGGCAGTACGGCGAGCGTGTGCAGCGCGCTGCAACACAGCGTGTTGCACACCCTTCACCTGCACTTTCGCCGGGCAGCAGCTGCACCACCGGGGGTGCAGCTGCTGCCGTGCTGCCGTCGCGTGCGGGGCGTCGTGCTGCGGGACTGCCCGGCTCGGCCGTTTAGTGAACGGCGACTCGCGGCGGCCTGCTGCACGAGGAGAACCGTGGCACGCAGGACGGCAGCAACGCCTCCGGATCGGCGGTGATGCTGCCCAGACGAAAAGCTGAAGCAGGTCTTCGTCTGGTCCGGCGGGCGGTGACCGTGAGGCTGTCCGAGCGGTCCCCGGTGCCCGACAGCCTCACGGTGTCGGAGGTCTGCCAGCAGGCCGGGTGGATCCTCGACCGTTCCGGGCCGAAGGTATTGGTGGGGCTCTCGGCCGAGAGCTGTCACCTGGGCGGCGCTGATCGGGCGCGAGACACATCCTCCTCGGCTCGGCGACCGGGAGCGCGTGCCGGAAGCGGGGATACCGAGATCGGCCCCAGCATTCATTAATCTGGCAAGAGGGTCGGAAGTGGTGGTGCTCAGGAGACTCCAGCGCGAGAGCGCGCGGTGAATGGCGGAACGAGCTGGACCGCCGGCTGCCAGAATCGGGGCGGCGGTCGCGGGAGACCCGTGTTGGGACGGCGCTCCGGCTCACCGGCCGCGCCGCCGAGGAGGGACACGGGGTGTGTCGCCCGCGGAAGCGGGCGAGGTCTGAGCGGGCTGAGTGCGCCGGTTGTGGAGCGCGTCGAGCCAGCGGCTCCGAAACGCCGCTATGCAGCGCGTTGATGAGGCCACCCCTCTGCCCTATCTGCTGCGGCCCGGCCGAGCCGCAGCAGATAGGACAGAGGGGTGCGCCGTCTGACAGGCCGGACGGCGCAGAGGACGTCGAACGGGTGAGGCGCTCCGGCTCGTTGAGGGTGCGGGAACCACTCCAGCGTGTCCGGCCGTGGAGCAGGGCCTGCGGCGCGGCCGGGCCGGCCCCTTCCGGCGACGGTGGCCGGGCAGGGCGCCGAACTGTCACGAGAGGTGTCACGCCGGGTGTCACGCCGGGTGTCACGCCGGGTGTCACGGCGGGTGTCACGGTGAATGGCGTGACACCTCTGACCTGCGTCGATGCCTGAGATTCGAGGCGTGAGCGCCTCAGGGCACCTCTAGATCCAACCCCGGCGTGCAGTTGGAGGGACGACGTACTCGGAGCAGCCGGGGTGGGGCTCCCGGAGGGTCTTCGGCTGCTCGACCTCCGCCGGGTCGTACAGCCAGGGGCGCTTGCGCCGGTCGATCGACCACTCAAGTTCGGCGCTCAGCGAGCGCCGCGTCGGCCCGAACGCCAGGCGGTGGCTGTTCGCCCACGCGCCCGCCGTGCCGCCACCGACCAGACGGCCCAGGCACGACCAAGCGTGCGGGGTGAACCGGCGCCGGAGCGGATGCCTGACCTTCTCCCATTCCTGCTCGGCGGCATCCAGTGCTCCGGCCATGGACTTGAGCTGGTTGATGTTCGCGCCGAACCCGGCGAGCAGCTCGGCGTTCAGGCAGGCCGGGCGGCCGTGGTAGACGAACAGGGGGAACTCGGGATGCCCGTCATCGGCCCGCAGGGGGGCGGCGAGCAGGAGTTCGTGCAGGGCCTCGTGGAGGTGGGTGGTGGTTAGTCGGGTGCTCGGCACAGCGTTCTCTCGGCTTTCCGTAGCGTCCGCCGGCGGGGCTTGCCTCCCCATCAGTTGACATTATTCTATCGCGCGAGTCGGATTGGAGGCAAGTTTTATGTGTCAAATATGGGAAGGGGGGGAACCCTGGTTGCGGCTCTATCCTCGCTCGGCCCGCTCGGGGCGGGGTGTGCGCTGGCGTACCGGGTGCCGTCGCAGCTCCAGGTAGTGCACGCCGCGCTCGAAGAGATGGAATTCGAGCATGACGCGCACCTTCTCCGCCCGCGGGAGGCCCTGCCGCTTCGCCTCGGCGGCGAATTCGTCCAGTGCGAAGGCGGGATCGGTGAACACCTCAACCACTTCGCTGCCCTCGTAATGCTCGCCGCGCGACATGATCCACACGTATTCGGCGGTGTCGGTCGAGGTTTCGCGGGGCAGATGGGGCACCGATTCTCCTTCGCCTGGGGGTCGGGTGGTCTTCCGCTCCGGAAGGTCCACCCCCTGAACAATCATTATTCTACCCTTAAATCCTCTCATTGGTCAAGTTTTATGTGTCGCCCTGGGGGAGGGTCAGGCGCATCGGCCGTATTGACTGGGGTGGCTGTCGATGCGGAACTCCACGGGGATCATGGCGTCGGGCGAGCGCAACTCGGGGTCGGCGAATTCGCTGCTCACGCCGATGAACACGCTTCCCTCGTCCGTGATGAAGGCACCGATCCGGAGCCCGGCCAGAACGACGACGGGAAAGGTGTCGGGGTCGCTACGGTCCGGCGGGAGATAGCCGGCGGTCGTGTTGAACTGGCGGGCGCGAGTGGGGAGGGACATGGATTCCTTCGGGGTCAAGGTGTGTGAGCCGCGTACGCGGTCCGTGCCGGTGCCGTCGTCCTGCTCCGCTGCAGGCTCGACGGAGCGCACCGCGCGGCCGTGGGCGAGGTGGTGCAGCGCGCCGAGGATGGGGACCGAGAACACGGCGCAGAGTCCGGAGGGCTCGGCACACGGACGGCCGCCGTGGCCGGGGCGAGCCAGGTGCGCACGACACAGGAGGGCGGCGAGGGTGAGCAGGTCTGCCGATACCGCCCCGTGGAGCAGGCGGCACACGCGGTGTGGGTGGTCGGAGGAGTGCTTGCCGGTGGACCCGCAGGTGGTTCAGCGGTAGCGGCGGCGGTGCGAGTGCCGGTGGCTGAGGTGCTGGAGCGCGCACAGGATGGCGAAGCCCGCGAGGAACATGACGGTGTCACCGGCTGACAGGAGAGGCGCGGTACCTGTGCTGGCGAGCAGGGCACCGAGGAGAAGCCCGGCGGCCACCAGTACTAGCAGCGCGTCGGTGGCCAGTGCGAACCCGGCCCGTGCGGGCCGGTGGTGGTCGGTATGGCCCTCGTGCAGTGCGCAGGTGAGCATCAGCGCACCGAGGCCGCCGACCAGGACGAGCGCCAGAAGCATGACCGAGGTGGCCCCGCCGAAGAGGGCGGGCAGCACCCCGGCGACCAGGACCGGGCGGCCGACGGAGGTGCACCAGCGGTGCGGGAACGAGCGGGCGGCACGGGGAGTGTCCATCGAAAAGTCTCTCCAGGAGGTGAGGCAAGCGGTGTGCGGGGCCGGGCCGCGCCCCGTCTGGGGCGCGGCCCGCTCCGTCAGAGCTGGAAGGCCACTCGCACCGGCCACTTGCCGCTCACATCGAAGACCTTCACCTGGTAGGCCGAGGGGACATAGGCGGGCTCAACGTCGGACCACGTGGCCGCGTGGTCCACCGCGTCCTTCTTCATCAGCTCGCGGGCCACCTCCACCACCTGGGAGCCGGGCACGCCGCGCTTGGTCTCCACGGCGTAGTTGAACGGCGCGGGCTCGTGGAGGCGGACGTCGTAGGTGCCTTCGGGGGCGATGGCGGGGAGAGACATGAGACTCCTTCGATGGGTTCTGTAGCGGCCGTTCGGGGCGCTTGCATCACCCCGTTCCGACAATCATTAATCTACCTCAACCAGTGAAGCGGAGTCAAGTTTTATGTGTCAGTTGTTGGTGGTTGATCGCCGGTTCCGGGGGAGTCGTGGATCACGCGCTCGGTGATGCCCTGCAACGCCACCACGTCGGCCGCCGACGGCCCAGGCGGTGCGCGATACAGGGGAGCACGCAGTTCGAAGATCGCGAAGCGGGCGGCGCACAGGCCCACCCCGCCGCCTTCCTGCACGGCCGGGCACGCAGCGCGTTCGTGAGAATGGCGTCACCGCTCACTCAGGAAGTTCGCCGTCGTCCGCCCCCATCTCCAGGTCCATCAGAACGCGGGCGCGCGCTGCCATGTCGAGCTGGCGGCTGCTGAGGTCTTCAGGTTCCCCGTAGACCGCGTCAGCCGCCGTGCGGACCAGGCACTCCAGTTCGTCGGGCGTGAACGACGCGCTCACGCCGACGAGCGCGGTGGAGCGACGTGTATCGGCTGCCGGGTGAGCCGGCTGATCGGGGCTGGTGGTCTCGTGCGACATGGAACTCCTCGGATAGCCGTGGACGGTGTGCGGCCAGCGCGGCGCGGACGCGGTGGCGGGAGGGCCGATCAGGAACCGCAGTCGGTCCCAGCCTCAAGGGCTGCAAGGACCAAGACGTCCACGTCTTGGCCTACGTAGCTGCGGGCCTTGAACTCGCCGTCTTCCTGCGATCGGGAGCCGGGCAGGTCGTAGTCGGAGTAGTCGGGGAAGTCGGGGAAGTCGGAGTGATCGCGCTCGCGTTGGACCGTGGCCGTGACCGACAGGACGGCCTTCAGTGCGGTGCGGAGCTGCTCGGCGGAAGCGGTCTGGATGAGCGTGCGGATTCTCTGTTGGCGCTGGTCGGCCTGCAAGTCGACTCCTTGCTTCTCGGCGGAGGGGAGTGGAGGGCGGGCCGCCAGGTGCGGCCCGCCGGTGTGGGTGGTCAGATGACTCTCATCCCGAAGAGGCGGGGCGAGTCATCGCGTACGCCGCACGAGTCCTCGGTGCAGTCGCGGCACAGGATGGGGCAGCCGCAGTCGTCCCGGTTGTAGACGTGCCATCCGGCGTCGTGCGCGGCCTCGGTGCCCTCGTCCTCGTCGTCGAGGAAGGCGGACTTCCGGTTGCACTGGTCGCAGGCGATCCTGTCGAACTCCACGACCTCCATGGGCCGGGTGAGGGTGGCGGCCGGGGCCTCGGCGAGCATGGTGGTCATGGCGACTCCTGTCCTGCGGTGTTCTGTAGTGGCGTCGTCCGGGGCGCTTGCATCACCCCGGCCTGTATTCATTAATCTACCCCATGAAGGGATAGCAGTCAAGTTTTATGTGTCAGCATGAAGCGGGAGAGTGTCTCGCGGGAGCGGGGCTCCTCGCGGCTGAGTGACACATAAAACTTGACTTATGCTGGCCTGGAGGGTAGATTAGTGAATAGGGGGCGGGCGATGCAGGCACCTGCCGGCCTGCTGCGTGCCGAACGAAGGAGCCGACCGTGATCGACCCCGCCACCGCAGTGAACACCCTTGTGGACACCATCCGGGATCGCGAGGGCTGGGCACGGACCGGTTCGGCGTGCGCCGATGCTCGCAACGACGGCGAACTCGCCGGTCTTTACATCGCGCTCGACGCCCTCACGGGAAACCGGCACCCCGACGAGGCCGCAGGCCGCCGCGTCTTCGCACGTCTCACCTCGCATTAGTGCACAGCACCTGACAAGGAGGCAGATCGGTGAAGCAGAAGAACAGCCACATCCCCAGCTCGAAGAACCGCGTCCGCGCGCTGGCGGTCCAGAACCTCCGGCGGTCCGGCGCGAGTGGCCTCCACGCGGGCGGGACCAACCGGCAGCGCGACCGCAGCGGAGCGAAGCGGGCGGCGATCCGCTACTCGTCCCTGTCGGGGTAGGAAGCACCGCTGCTCACCTGCCAGGCGCTCGCAGCGCCTCATCTACTGTCGCCGAAGTTGAGGGAACACATGTACGTCAAGGACATCCAAGAGGGTCTGACCTACGAGCGTGCGAACGATGCCGGACGCTGGCTGCGCGTCAAGGTGACGCGGATCTGGGCGTCCGAGGCTGGGCCCGCCGTGGCCTTCGACGCCTTTGGCGCCGACGGGCGGGACAGCCCGTCGACCACGCACAGCGCGATGTCCGTCAACCGCTTCGCGGAGGTCTACCGGCCGGACGCTGCGACGTCTGCGGTCCTCTATGCCACGCCCGAGGACGCTGCGAATGCGGCGAAGCTGCACCCGGGGGACCGGGTTGTCACCATCGAGATTGAGTACATCCGCGCCCGGGTGGGACGGTGGCAGTACGACGGCAAGGTCTCCCGTGTGGACGGCAGCACCCAGACCTTCGCCTACCGCGATCGTCAAGGCCGCGAGCGGACCACGAACCGGTTCTCCCCCGTGAAGTGACGAACGGCAGCCAGGGGCGGTGTCCCTCCCAGCCTGGTGTCACGCCGCCTGTCACGGTGACTCAATAGTGGCCCTGAACTGCGAAGAAGACTTCAACAGGGCAAGCCACAGGCGGGCGTGACAGCGTGACACCGCGCCTCATGGAGATGCCGCCCGCACGTCCGTCGACCGACGGATGTCTAACGCCGACGACGCCTCGGAAGGATCGCCCCGGGAGGCTCGCGACGCCGCGACCGATGAACTCGCCCTCGGGGCCTGGCTGTGGGCGGGAAACGGCCCCCGCAAGGGATTGCCAGCCGAGGGCACCCCGGCTGCTCGCCTTCCGGGCCGCTTCCGCGGTCCCTACCGGCCCCCGCCGCCCATTGGCGGCCCGGTCTCCAGCGCCCCGGGTGCAGTCAGCCGGCGTCTGGGTGACGGGCGACTCCTCTTGTGTGTGGGTGTGTGCCGCCCCCCGACCCGTGACACATATAGCTTGACTGTGAGGCGAGTTTGATGTTAGTCTTTATGTGTCAGCAGGGGTGATCGACCCGGCTGGCGCCGAATGGTGCGGAGCGGCCGGTCCGCGTTGTTCGGCAGGTCCGTAGCTCAGTTCGGTAGAGCGTCCCCCATGCCGGGGGAGGGGCAGGGGTTCGAGTCCCCTCGGATCGCGACGTGCCGGTGTGCGTTTTTCCTGAGGCGTTGTCCCTATTGAGAGGGCGCGCACCGGCACGACAGTACGGACTTGCCCGGTTGATCACCCGGGTGGGTTGAAGGAGGGAGGACGCTTCCTCTGGAGCGGTAGCTCAATTGGCAGAGCGGCCTTGCGGGGTTGGTTACGGGTTCGAATCCCGTTCGTTCACGATGTGTCAGCGGGGTGGTGGTGCCTCCCCGGGCGGATCCGGTCCGCTGGCACGCGTCGCCGAAGGCTCCTGGGGAGGGGCCTTCGCGACCCCGCCCCGGCCGGGGAAGGTGATGGGCAAACCCTTCGCGGGCCCTACCTGATCCGATCCCCGGCTGGTGGCGGGAATCCACGCCCTCGTGGAGTAGTCCGGCTATCTCGCCCCACTCTCGATGGGGAGACCGCGGGTTCGAATCCCGCCGGGGGTACCGGCGGCGTCCCCACCCCCTCGGGGTCGCCGCTCTCAGCTTTCCGCCCTGCCGCGCTTTCCTCGGCGGGCAGCGCACACGCAGGCTCTTGTCGTCCATGCGGTAGGACACCGGGTTGTCAGTCCGGGAAACGGGGTTCAAGTCCCCGCAGGAGCGCTCACCGCTCACCTCATCCCCCCTGGGGGAGCGGTGCCCCGGCCGCCGGGGCGGGACGTGCGAGCCGTACGGATTCCCCACGCCGTGCGCTGACTCGCTTCCCGTCCCCGCAGGCCGGACCTCATGAACACCGTCTGCCGGTCCGGCCCGGAAATCCCCGCCATCAGGCGGTGTGTCCGGGACCCGGGCCGGCGGGCGGCCATGTACTGCGGTGCTGCTGGAAGGAGCCACGACTCATGGGTGCCTACGAATTCATCACCCCTGGTGCGAGCGGGGACGTCGAGCGCGCGTTCTTCAACGCCAAGGCGGACGCGGTCCTGGAGTCCGGGCGCCGCCAGTACACCGGCACGATCGCCGAGAAGGATGGCTTCGTACTGGTCGCGGACCGTCCCATGTCCCTGGCCGCTGCCGAGGAGTACGCCACGCACCTGCTGAACACCGACGACGAGCGCATTCGTGACAAGCGGGGCCCCGCCGGGGCGATCCCCGTGGACGACGGCAGCTGGATATTCGTGGGCAACGCCTCCGCGTGAGCCTTCCCGCCGCCCGCTGACCGTCACCCTCCACGCTGTCGGGAGCCACCCCCTTGACTGTGACCACGAAGACCGCCGCGCGGCGCCAGACCCTGGCGGACCATGCCCGGGACGCCCAAGTGATGGCCGACCCCTTCGCGCCCTGGGCCCGGCAGGCGGCTACGTTCGCGCCCCGGGTGCGGCTCTGGCCACCGGACGGCTACCGTGCTCCCGATGCAGGGGAGTTCACCGCACTGCGCACCAGTGCGGCCCGGTTCGCGCGGCACGGTATGACCCGTGCCGCCCGGGAGCGCATGGACAGCGCAACGCTGATTCGCGGCCTTCAGCTCATCGAGATCATGGGCGACAACAGCCGCGCCGTCTACGAGTACGCTCAGACGCTGCGCCGCGAGATGACCCGTCGCAATCTGGTCCACCGGTCGATCGCCCTCCCGCGGTGCGAGTCGTGTTCGCACAGCACCGAGCGGCTCTTCGAGGCAACGCAGAAGACCCATCCGGGCGTGAGCAACAGGTCGTCGGAGCTGCTCTCCTCGGCCTGGTTCTGCGCACGCTGCTGGTCCGGCGACGACACCGGGGACGGCGATGACGATGACGAGGACGGGGCCGGTGCGTGATGAAGAGCCCTGGCGCCGGTGCGCCGGACATCCCGCTGTTCCCGCCGGCACCGCGCAGCCTCAGTGGACGGCCGCCCGGGGAATCCCGTGCAACGACGCCGCCGAGGAGGACGCCGTGCACCTGCTGAAACCGACGGCGAGCGCATCCGCGACAAGCGGGGCCCGCCGGGGCGATTCCGGTGGACGACGGCGGCAGGCTCTTCGTGGGCAGCGCCTCCGCATGATCCCGGCCCGGCGTCCTGGTCCTGGCGGCCCTTCCCGGGGAGCGCTCCTGTGGCGCGCTAGCGGTGACGGCCCGGACGATCCTGACGCGCTGACCGTCTCGGCGCAGTCCTCGGAGAGCACGACGCCGAGGTTCAACCACCCCTGTGACTGGAGATCCTGTGCCCGTTTACCTTGACAACCCCCACGATTACGGCTCGCGCGGGCCGGACGGGGAGGGGTGGAACCGGCTCTCGATCAACGCTCACTTCGACGCACCTGCCCACTGCGGGCTCCGGCCGGTCCGGTTCGCCTCGCTCTTCGAGGCCCGTACCGGGCGGCAGCGCTGGGGCGGCTTCGAGCGGTGCGCAGACCCCAAGCTCGCCCTGGGGCCCGCCCCGGCTGCCTCTCCGGACACGCCGCGTGTTCAGTGCGGATCCTGCCCCGTCCACCAGAACGCGCACGCGGATCCTTCGCTGCCCAGGTGGCCCGGCCGGACTCCGCTGGTGCTCGGTCGGGTACGGGACTGGCCGCGTACCCCCGGAATGTGGATCGCCGACCCGGCCGCCGGACGAAGCAGCGTCCACCTGCACACCTGGCAGGGCCAGGACACCGGCATCGTCGTCGGCTGGCCGGATCTCGCAGTCGCCACCGGGATCCGTATGACCTGGCAGTTCCACGATCAGGGCGGGGAAGCCTTCTGGATCGTCCGGCTCAGCCTCGGTGCCGAGCAGACGGTTGTGCGCACGAAGAAGTACCGGGACCACACCCGGCACGTGCTGTACGCGGCGGGTGCCCGGCGCCTGGCCGGGGTGAAGTGTCACGGAGAGTGCGCGCACGAGGACTGGCACCTGCGCCACCTCGCCGCCGACCTGGCCGACTCGGCCGTCGTGACGCCCGCGAACGGGGGTGCTGCGGCACCGGAGCTGCCCGAGCGCCTTCCCGGTGTGCCGTCCTTCTCGCTGGCCCCGGAAGACGGCACGGCCGTGATTACGCACGCGGCCAGCCGCGGATTCGGCGCCTCGGTCATGACCGTCGACGCGGAGGTCCCGACCTCAGAGGGCGTCACTGCCGCCCTGCTCGCGCACATTGCACGCGTCGCGGCCTGGTAGAGCTCTACCGACCGGGGACCGGCCGGATGTGTCTGCGGGTCTGCCCCGCTGCGCTCCCGCTGTCCCCTTCCGTTCAGGGTCTCCCGCCTGGAAAGCGCCGGCTGCCCAACGGGATCCACCAGGGCAACCTGCCGCGCCTCGCGGGTTCGGCCGATGCCCGCCCGCACCGTCTGCTATCCCGCCGGGCCGCAGCCCCGCAGTTGCAGATCCGACCTGGAGGTTCACCCGTGCCGTCGTCCAGAGGAGAGCGTGCCGCCCGAGCGGTGGCCGCCAAGTTCGCCGTTTGGCGCCCGGCCGTCCGCCGCCGAAGTGACGGGGGACGGGGAAGCGTCGGCTTCCCCGGCTACCCGATCGGCAGCCCGGAGCACTGCTGGTGCGGTGCGGCCCGGGACCACGAATGGGCGAGCAAGGAGGCCGGTGCCCCGCACCCGCCGCCCCGGTCAGAGGGGGGAGAGCAGGGGTGAACACGCCCGTCGCGCTCCGGCCGGCCTGACCGCCCGCTCGGCCGAGTGCGGCCGTTGTCCCTGCCCCGGGGTCCGCGAGGCCGTTGCCCGCCGTGCCGCGTTTCTGTGCGTCGTTCCGGCACCGCACACCCACCGCGCCACTTCGGAGTACCGGTACGCCGGGGCCGGTCCGGCGGGCCATCGGCCGCCCGCCGCGACAGCGGCCTGTCCGTGTCTGCCCGCGCCGGGCAGTGGTGTCCCCATACGAACTGTGCGTTCGCTGGCCGAGCGTGGGAGCCCCCGGCGTGCCTGCCGTTCTCGGGCTCCGGTCCTTGCGGTGTCGCGTCTTGGATCCGCCCGCCCGTGGTCGTCCGTCCGCGTCCGCCCTCTCCTTCCCGGCCGCGTCGCCGCTGCGCCCCGCGGCCGTTCCGGTCGCCGGCGTCCGTTCCTCCCGCGCTCCTGCCCACCGATCTTGTCCGGCCGCGGGCTCCCGACCCCGGCGTGCCGTTTGCCTGGCTGTGCGCCCGCCCCGCACCGACGGTGTCCGGTAACGGACTTCAGCGAACGCCTGGTTCCAGCGGCCGGCCCTGTCACGCCCACTCCGTGCTACTCGGCACCGCGGTCCGTTCGTCGGCGGGCGGGGAGCGGGGCGGAAGGCCGGGCTGCCCGGCTGACGTCAGGATGCCAGGTGTGCCTCCCTCGTGAGGGCTCTTGTTCACGCGCTGCTGCCAGTGCCTTCCCCCTTCCGGGGCGGCTGGGCTCAGCCGGGGTCTGCTGCGCCGGCCGGTTCACCGCCCGCCGCGGCCCGGGGCGCCCGTCCTGCTGGCGCTCGCGGCCAGCCGCGCTGTGCAGCGTCACCAACAGGGGCACTCCTCACTAAGTGACACATATAACTTGACATTTATAGGTCTTGCAGGGTAAATTAATGAATGGAGCGGGCGGGTGGCGCGATCGCGTCGTCGGTCGCTGTGTTATTCGGCCGACGCGAGGAGTTCGGAAGAGATGCTCACCGACTTGATCCGCCAGATCCGCGCCTGGCTTCCTGCCCAGATGCAGACGATGGAGTACTCGTGCGGCCGGTGCGGTCTGAAGGCGGAGATCACTGATCACCCCGACAACGCCCGCCGCCTGCTCGACGCGGTCCTTTCCCACGGCTGCAAGCCCTCACCCCGGGGCAAGACCCTCTGACTCCCGGGCGGCGCCGTTGACGCGCTCCGCATCACCCGCCCCCTCGGGCCGGGGCCGTCCTGCGGCGCCCGGCCCGGCCGTGATCCGCCCCGGTCCGCCGGGTCTCGCCCGTCTGTGCCCGCCGTGCTTCCCCCGTCGAGAGAAGGAACCGATCATGGCCAACGCCACTTACGCCTCTGTCCGCAACTACCTCGGCAAGGAGTTCCCCTTGAGCAGGACGTCTACCGGGCGCCGGTCCGGGCAGCGCTGGTCGGAAGGTGTCCAGGTCCGCACCTCGCACGTGCTCGGCGTGATCGTGGACTACGTGGAGTGCAGCGCGGCGTGGGGCTCTGACGGCTCGCTTCGGAAGGAGAGGCAGGTCGCCGTCCGGAAGTATCTGGAGCAGCGCTTCACCGTGAAGGACCACCCCGCCGGTGGCGGCCGCCTGGTCGTCTCCGGCAAGTGAGCCGCGGCCCGGGGGTTGGTGGCGTCGAACACCGGTGGAGCAGCGTTCGGCCTGCCTTGAACGCGCTCGCGCCGCCTGGTCCCGTCCGGCCCCCGGGCCCGCCCGCGCCGTCTGGGTTTGTGCTGTGCCGGTGCCCGTCGGCTGTGCTCGGTCTGTCTCCGTGCCCGTCCGGCCGTTGCGTTCGTGACTCCGCAGTCCGTCCCGGCTCCCGCTGCGCCCGTGTCTTCGTCCGGCCCCGACCCGGGTCCGTGGCTGAGGTTGTTCTCGGCGCTCCGGTCGCTGTGGTGCCGCGTCCCGGGCCACCCGTCGCATTCGCTCGGTCCGGGCCGCCCCGTCCACGTGGCCTGTCTGTCGTGTCCCGGTTCGTTACCTGTGCCGCGATGCCGGGAAACACGGGCGTTTTATGTCCCTTGGGAGTCTCGGCGGGGCGCCCCGCAGTGATCAGGCGACGGGGACGGTGGCGATATCGGAGAGGACGGCGGAGGCCAGGCGGCGCTCGAACATGCCGAGGACGAGAAGGAGCTCCTCCACGCGGGCGGCATAGTCGCGTCGCCGGCGGACGGGCGAGGAGACGTACCCGGACCAGATGAGCCGTGCCTGGCGGGCCGGAAGCGTGCACAGGGCCTGGAGGTGGCCGGGGAGAGGCTCGCTGGCGGGCCGCGTCCACGCCTGCAAGTCCGGCGAGATCGCTTCAGCGCGTACCCACCGGGCGCCGCAGAGGTAGGTGTCGATCTGCTCGGGGGTGACCGCCGCAACCGCGTCGAGGTCGAGGTGGACGTACTGCTGCACGAGATTCAACTAACGCTCCGATCGACAGAGAGGCTTGCCGCACCCGTGCCCGGATCGGGGCTCACGGGCCCGGCTCCGGGGCTGAGGGCAAGCGGGGAGTGAGGGCGACGTCGAGGACCTCGACGGATGTGCGAAGGCCGCTCCAGCACCACCAGACGTGAAGGGCCGCGCTGTTGTCCTGGACGACGGAGGCGTACGCGGGGCCGCGGTGGCCCGGAAGCCGGGCGGGCGCGGTGCCCAGCCGGGCGTCGTACGGGTTTTGGCCGAGCCACTCCGTGAGGGTCATGAGCAGAGCCCGGCGCTGGCGCGCGGCCGCAGCGACGTCGGGCGGGGTGATGAGGCGTCCGCCGGCCAGTGCCTCGTCGGGCAGGATCAGCCGCTCAAGACGGATGTCGACGCCGGGGTGCAATGCCACGGGCCAGGTCATGAGTCCTCCGGGTCTGATCCGGCGCGGCCCGTGGGCGAGTGGCCTTCTGGGGGTGCGCCGGGGGTGTTCGCAGGCTCGGTGACGACGCCGGGCCCGCGTCGCCTACGGGTGGCCGAGGCTGTTAAGCGCGGCATCGTCCCCGTCCTGCGCCGCTGTTGCCGGTTCCGCTCCGGCAGACCGTCAGCCGGGCTGCTTGTCAGGGCTTCACCGTGTAGTGAATGCGGGCGTAGGTGATCGCGTCGGGACGGATGCCGAGGGTGCGCAGGTACTGGCGGATGGCGTCGTTCTTAGTACGCCCGGTTGCCCGGTCTGCTGCGGGGGTGCCCTGGGTAAGGGTGTTGTTCACGTACCAGCCGGAGGCGCGTCCTGCGGCGTTGCGGGTGCGCCCCAGGGTGCCCTGGGGCGGCCGGGCGCGGCGGGTGCCGCGGAGGACGGTCACGACGCCGTGGCCCGACCCGGTCAGTTCGGCTTCGACGGTGACGAGGCGGCCGGTGGCCTCCAAGTGCAGCAGGCGCACGTGGTCGACGGCGGCTGCCGGGACGGCGTTGCCCCAGTGGTTGGCCCGGCCGTCCGGGAGGTTACTGAGGTGCGTCTCGTACAGGGCGCGCCCGGTGCCGGTCAGGACCGGGTCCCACTCGCCGGTGGTCGTGAGCAGGCCGCAGGTAACGGCGTCGCCGAGGTGGGTGCCCAGGCCCAAGGCGGTGGTGTGCTTGATCGGGTCGCCCTCGGCGGTGCCCTTGACCAGGGCGAGGACGTGCGTTGGGCTGGCGAGGAAGTCGGCCATAGTCGGCGCTCCTTGTCGGGGGAGGGTGGCGGCGCGCCCGCCCTCATTCATTAATATATCTCAAGGGCTCTCATCGGTCAAGTTTTATGTGTCGAGCCTCGGACCCGCCTGTCGCTCGGTCCGGGCCGGCCCGCCCCTGCGGCCCGCCTGCGGTACTCAGGCATGCTCCCCGCCTCTCGGTGTCGCCGCCCGCCTGTCGGGCGGGGGTGCCTCGCTTGCGGGCGGCGCGGCTGTATGACACGTAAAACTTGACTCAGTGGAACTTGTAGAGTAGATTAATGAATGAAAGGTGTTGTTGTTCGAACTTTTATGGGAGTGCCTGTGAATCGCAGTCTCACGCGTCGCCTTGTGCGGGTTGCCGCCTGTGTGCCCTTCTCGCTCAACCCCAACGCGCACGTCGTCGTGGTCACTCTCAAGTGGGCGGCGGAGCCCGTGAACTGCTGGACGCCTGGGCCCGGCTTCATCCGGAGCGGGCGCTACTGGGACCGTGACAACGGTGACGGCACCCGCACCGGGGTGATCGCGGGTTTCCGTCCCGGCCCCGGGCACCCGCCGGTGCCCGCCTGGGACGGAAGCCGTGGGCCGTGGGCGGATGACGAGGTGTGGACCATCACCACTCCCCGTGCGGCGGACCTGGACGACCTGCTGAACTCCAAGCCCTACCGCGCGATTCCCCTGGCGTCTGTCACCGATGTCCTGGTCACGCGCGAGCCCTACAGCGGCCATCCCGCAGCTGCTGCGGCCGCGTACCGCGAGGAAGTCGCCAAGAGCTACGGCTTCTCCGAGCAGGGGATCACCGTGGACGACTGCGGCTACAGGGTTGTCCTCATCTACCGGCCGAACCTCCCGTCTCGCACCCACCCCGTCTCGATGGCCCGCACGCTCGCCGGGATCGCCGGTGAACTTGGCGCGCGTGTCAGCATCCGGGCTTCAGCCGATCACACCAGTTCCCCCTACGGACTCCCGGAGCTGAGCGGTGTGGAGGCGGGCAACGCGGAGTGCGTGCACCTGTAGGCACCCGCACGCGCCGACGGGGTGGACGGTCTCGCCGAGCTGTCCAGCCCCGTCACCGCCGTCACCGCCGACGGTGACAGGATCCGCGTACCTCTGCGGGTCGCGGAAGGGGCGGGACGATGCGAAGCACCTTCGGGTCCACTGTGGGCCGTTCGCACCCGGAGCCGGGGGCGTCCCCGACGCCCGTAGGGGTAAGGATTCCGAACCGCTTCGGTCGCGCCCGGCTGCACAACCGACCTGAGGCGTCGACGGCCACGCCTCCCCATAGGAGGCCCTCGCCTGCATCGACCTCTACCTTCACCG
This sequence comes from Streptomyces sp. CAU 1734, assembly GCF_039888735.1. NCBI lineage: Bacteria > Bacillati > Actinomycetota > Actinomycetes > Kitasatosporales > Streptomycetaceae > Streptomyces > Streptomyces sp. CAU 1734. The sequence continues at coordinate 4,365 of NZ_JBDQQP010000012.1, read as the reverse complement.
CTACGGCCCGTTCTGGGACTGGTGGCCACTCGTCTCCCCACCTGCCGATCCGCCCCGCCCATCCGCCACGGGGCGGCGGAAACACATCTGACCGACTATCGGCACTTGACCTGCGAGGAGTTTCCCCTTTGACGCGAAACGCGACCGACCAGCAGACACGACACACCTCTCTGCCCGCGTTCAGGAAGTACCGCCCCCTCCCAGCGGGCGAGCGCGATCAGCCCCGGATGACCGTCCGGGACGTCTTCGGCGTCGACGGCTGGTTCTTCGACCCCGACGCCGCTGCGGCCTCCCGGCCGTGGGCCTTCGCCGTGCTCCACTTGCCCGGAACGCACACACCCTCGGGGCAGGGCTGGGCGGTGCGGGGCGTAGACGGCGACCGCCGCCAGTACGGCCCCCTCGCGCTGACCCGCCGCGACGCCGTATACGGAGCCAGCCCCTACCTCCACACGGAGAAGCCCAGTGCGCTGGTCCGTGTGGAGGCTCGCCGACAGCGCCTGGTGCTGCACGTCCGGTGTGCCTGCCGCATCTCCGAGGCTGCGGTGAAGGCGGAGTTCACGGACTTCACCGGCACCGCCGCGTGGCTCGACAAGGACCCCGGGGCCCGCTGGCGCTTCTGCCGGAGCACGCCGAGGCGCATCACCTGGACCGGCGGCGCGGGCCTCACGCAGAGCGGAACGGTCCGGGGCACCTGCCGCCACCACACCGGCCGGGCTGTCATCTCGGTCGTCGACGACCTCGGCTGCTACCCGAGGGTGTTCCTGCGCGATCTCACCCCTGACGCGCTCTGAGGATCGCTTCCCGGGCCCCGGCCGGCCGTACCGGTCGGGCGGCTCCTCGCTTCCGTGCCCGGCTCGCCGCCGCCTTGCGTGTCGCACAGCGGCTCGGCGGGCTCGTGCGGCGGCCTCGTTCGGCGCGGGCACTCGCCATGCGACACATATAGCTTGACATCAATAACCCTGAACGGTAGATTAATGCTTAGTGGTGGCTTGCTGTCGACGCCTTTCCACCCCAACCCCTCTTCAAGGAGTCACCATGACGGTCATCCTGGTTCTCTCGGCTCTGGCCCTGGGCTATGGCATCGGGGTCGTTGGGCCGTGGAACCTGCTGGGTGCATGGGTGTTCGAGCAGTGCGCGCCGCGCAACGTGAACCGCTGGACCGGCAGCCGTGTCCGCACCTACATCCTGTTCGCCCTCCTCGCGGTGACCCATCCTGTGGAGGTTGTGGGGATTTGGCGCAATGCCCGCGAGGTCAAGCGGGAGCGTCGTGCCGCCCAGGCGTGAGAGTTCGAGGCGTTCGGGCGCTGCGGTAGCGGTGCCCGAACGTCTTTCTCCGTTCTGCGGCATCTGCTGTGGCCGTGTGCACGGCCGTGGCCTGTGGCTTCCCGCTCGTTGTCCGTCCCGTGGGCCGGGCCTCCGGCTCCGCCTGGGCAGGCGTGACACATAAGACTTGACAAGTATCCCCTTTGGGGGTAGATTAATGAATGAACGGGGGTGTTGTCGCTTAGGTGCCTGGCGGTTGCGCTGGCCCCGTTTCATCGGAGAGGGGGCGATCGTGATCCGCCGGAGCCGCACGTTGAACTACGGTCACAAGAGCCGTGGCAGCCGCTCGTACGACCGGACGGTCAAGCGCATAGCCAGGCGCCGCGAGGGCCGCCTGTGGCGCCGCGAGACCGCGGGGTGACCGCTGGCCGCGTCCGTCGGGGCACAGGCCCTTCGAACCGGGGCGGGGGTTCGAGCGCAGGAGCACTCGCCCGCCACGCCCGGCCGCGCGCGACTCCGACGGCCTGCTGGACATCGCCGTCGGCTTCTCCGGCGGTCACGCTCAGGCCGGAGAGGTGCGGATCCGCCGGGGTCGGCGTCCGCGAGGCCATCGGCCTCTGTCGGCACCAACCGCGCCCGCTCCTGGACCGCTGACCCGCACACGGTCCGCCGGATGCCCTCCGACGCGGCTCTGCCGTCCGTCCCGTACCCACCGGCCGACGGCGCCCCTACGACTAGGAGACTTCGCATGGAACTGCATCAGCTTCGGACTCCCGCTGATCCGGGTTTTCGTCTTGACCTCGACGGGACCGCCCGTTTCGTTCACGAGGGCTACACCGTCACGGTCGAGGTGCGCTGGGCCGAGCCCGATGACGGCCGGTACTACAGCAAGCCGACGGATCACGTTGAACACGATGTCGTCCTGACCGGCACCGTGGAGCTCGAAGGCGTCGGTGTGGGCGCATCGCGCTCGTTCGCGAACGAGCGCGATGCCCACAGCATGAGGGAGGCGATGGAGGAGGTTGTGCGCGACGCCGTCGACAGCGCCCGCTACACCGTCGCCCGCCTGAGCGCCCGTGTGGAGGAGACCGACCGCAAGTACGGCGCGCGGCAGCCGTAGATCCTCACCACCTGCCCCGCACCGGCCGCCATTTGTGCCTCCGCTCCGCGCGCCACCTCCCGGCCGATGCCGCGGAGGTGGACGCGGGCGGCGGCCGACGGGGTGGAGGAGGTTCTTCCCGCCGACGTCGGCAGGTGGACGGCTTCGCGGGGCCGCTCGTCTCGTGGCTGCGGGTGTGGGACTGGTCGCCGGTGCTGCCTGCGGGCGTTCTGGCCGGCTGCGGGCCGGTGCTTCATGCGGTGTGGCGTCTGAAGTCCGCCGGCCCGCCCGGCCCGCGCACCGCCCCCGCCCTCGTGCCGGTCAGGGGGAGGGCCGCTCTGACCGCCGCCCGCGGCCGCCGTGGCGCTGGCCGGGGACGCGGGCAATGACGGCTGCGCGGTGGTCCTGCGCCGCCTCGTGGCCGCCGACCCGGTCGCCCGGACAGCCGGTCCGTTCCGTCGTCCTGGCCGTTCTCAGGCTGCCGGAGCCTGGCGCGTTCCGCCTCGCCGAGGCTGCTGCCGGGTGCCGCCCCTCTCGGCCCTGCCCGCTGCCGGCGGTTCTGTCCTCCGCCGCTCGCCGTCGTGCCGCCCGCGCCGTGACCGGCGACGGCGTATCGGTACCGGCTGTTCGCGCACGTGCGCCCGGCCCGTTCGCCCCGTCCCGTAGTCCTCGCCGTTCACCGGGCCCGCGCCCCGCTCCGCTGCGGTGTGAGTGGAGCTGGCGCCGGCCTTGTTGCCTGCGTAACTTCCCAGAAGGCTTCCTGGAATAATTCTGGGAATAGTTCTAGGATTCTCCTCATGACGAAGACATCTGCCCGGAAGATCGAGGAGACCCGCCTGCGGGGTGTCGCGCGCCGGCGGGGGATGGTGTTGCAGCGGTCGCGTGCGCGTGATCCGCAGGCGCTCGGGTATGGCCTGTACCGCATCGCGGACGCCGAGACGGGGTCCGTCATCGCGGGAAGCGGTGTGGGTGGTTACACGATGACGCTCGACCAGGTGACTGCCTACCTCGCCGACGACACCGCGGCGGGCGCGGGAGCCGGGACCGAGTCCGGGGCGGGCGCGGTCGGGCCGTCGGGCCCGGTCGACGAGGAGGCCCTGGCGGCGCGTGTCGTGCGCCTGGAGGAGGCGTTGCCGCGGGCTCTGCGCCTGAAGGCCGTGGCCGAGATTCTTACGCATGACGGCCTGGAGCTGGAGGGCGTGCTGCGGGCCTGGGAGTTCCGCGCCTGGCCCACGGCGCAGCGCCGGGCGGCGCTGGATGAGCACCTGCGGGCCCACGGGGAGGCGCCTGCGGCCGGCTGAGCCGACGTTCGTACCATGTCAGCGCTGCGCCCCGCCCCCACTTTCCTTGGGGGCGGGGCGCTGGCATGGGCGGTTCAGCGCTTGACGAGCGTCACCCAGTAGGAGCCGCCCCGCTTGACGACACCGACGCCGTACTTCCTGCCGAGGCCCTTACGGGTCAGCGACTCGGCGTGGCGCCGCTGCGCCTTTCGGGCCTGAAGCAGGCCGTCGGAGGTGGCGGGGAAGCTCTCCAGGACCTCATGTGCCATGCGGGTCTCCGTCTCTGAGTGATCGGCGGGCGGATGTACGGCCCCGCCCGGTATTAATTAGTCTACCTTGCGGGGTGGATTGATGTCAAGTTTTATGTGTCAATCGGTTCGCTCGGTTTGTTGGTGTTCGCGGTCCTTGGGCCGTGTGGCTCTGATCGGTGCGCTGCGGGATGGTGCCGGTCTCGCGGAGGGTGCGGCCGGGCGTGCCGCGGCCGCGCTGCTGGTGGGTCCGGCCGTGCTGGGTGTGCCCGCCGTCTGGTGGGCCGAGCCGGCGGCTGCCGGGGTGATGGTGTCGCCGCGGTCCGCGGGCTGGCGGAGGCGTTCGCACACCGGCCGGGGTGTTCGCGGGTGTGGCCGTCGGCGAGGCGGTGTGGCTGGGGTTGGCGCGCTCCAGGGCCGCCGCCCTGCCCGGACCTGGCCGGCGCCGGCCTCGTCGCCGGGCGCGCCGCCGCTC
>NZ_JBDQQP010000011.1:0-322162 GCF_039888735.1 Streptomyces sp. CAU 1734 | reverse complement strand
CCCCAGTACCGAACCGGAGCGGCACCCAACCCGCACCAACAAGCACCCGGCCCGGGGAAACAGGCAACCCGCACACCCAAGCCCCGCCGGCGATTGAGGCGGCGCCCACCCCGGGCGGGGCCCGGAAGGGAAGGGGGTCAGGGGACGGCCTGGCCCGAGGGGGCGTCCGCGTCGGTGTGGTGGGGGGACGGGTGGCCGGCGGGCGGGCCCGGCTGGGCGTGCGGGAGGGGGTGGGGCTGAGGCTGTGGGTTCGGCTCCGCGGCGGCCGGCGAGGGCGCCGGCGCCGTGGCCCGGGGCTGCCGGTGCCAGCCCCGCTCCCCGCGGGCCCGGAGCCAGGCGGTGGCCTCCTGCGGCGGCATCGCGGCGGCGACCAGCCAGCCCTGCACCGCGTCACAGCCCAGATCCCGCAGCCGCTCCCAGGTCTCGTCGTCCTCGACGCCCTCCGCGACCACGAGGAGGCCGAGGGAGTGCGCGAGGTCCACGGTGCAGCGGACGATCTCCGCGTCCTCGTTGTCCACCGCGAGGCGGGCGACGAAGGAGCGGTCGATCTTCAGCTCGCTGACCGGCAGGCGGCGCAGGTGGACGAGGGAGGAGTAGCCGGTGCCGAAGTCGTCCAGGGACATTTTGACGCCGTGGTCGGTGAGGCCGGCGAGGGTGTCCGCGGCCCGCTGCGGGTCCTCCAGCAGGACGTGCTCGGTTATCTCCAGCTGGAGGGAGCCGGCCGGCACGCCGTGCCGGGCGAGGCGGGCGGCGACGGAGCCGGCGAAGCCGGGGGTGTGGACGTCCCGCGGCGAGACATTGACCGCGACCGGGACGAAGAGGCCCTGCGAGCGCCACTTCGCGACCTGCGCGAGGGCGGTGTCGAGGACGTACTCGGTGAGGTGGGGCATCAGGCCGGAGGACTCGGCGATGGCGATGAACTCGTCCGGGGGGACCCGGCCGCGGTCCGGGTGGACCCAGCGGACCAGTGCCTCCAGGCCCGCGACATGGCCGTCGAAGCGGACCTTGGGCTGGTAGTGGAGCTCCACCTCGCGCGCGTCCAGCGCCCGGCGCAGGTCGCCGAGGAGGCCGAGCCGGTCGGGGGTGTTGCTGTCGCGCTTGGATTCGTAGACCTCGACGCCGGTGCGGTCCCGCTTGGCCTGGTACATCGCGACATCGGCGCGGCGCAGCAGCCCTTCCGCGTCGAGTGCGTGTTCGGGGAAGACGGCGACGCCGGCGCTGGCCTCCAGGACGAGGGTGAGGCCGTCGAGGTCGAGGGGTGAGGAGAGCTCGGTGGCGAGCTGGCGGGCGACCCGCTGGGCGCTGGTGATGGAGTCGGCGGTGGGCAGCAGGACGGCGAATTCGTCCCCGCCCAGCCTGGCGGCCTCGGCGCCGCGCGGGAGGGCGTGTTTGAGGCGGTGGGAGATCTGGAGGAGGAGGCGGTCCCCGGCGAGGTGGCCGAGGGTGTCATTGACCGAGCGGAATCGGTCCAGGTCGATCAGGACGAGCGCGGCGCGGGTGCCGTGGGTCTCGGCCTCCTCCAGGGCCGCCCAGGTCCGCTCCAGCAGCCACTGCCGGTTGGGCAGGCCGGTGAGCGGGTCGCGGAGCTGTTCCTCGGCGCGGGCGCGGGCGATCCACAGGGTGGAGTCGAGCGCGATGAGCGGGACGGCGAAGAGCGGCAGCACCAGGGGCATGGCGACGGCGACCACGCAGATCAGCGGGGCGATGCCGAGCAGGGCGATCGCGACGAGGCCCTGCCGCAGCAGGGCCGTACGGGCGATGGTGGGGAGGCCGCCGCCCTGGGGGGCGAGGACGTACCAGAGGAGCAGCCGGGTGACCGCGAGATACGTCGTGGCCGCCAGGATCACTTCGGGCGCGGCCTCGATACCCCAGTGGAGTGGGTCCCAGGGGTGTTCGACGGAGGGTGAGGCGCCGAAGAGGTTGAGTACGAGGGCGGCGGCGCCGATGCCGAGTATGTCGGCGGAGCCGTGCAGTATTCCGTGGCGCCAGCGGTGGCGGCGGGCGGTGCCGACGAGGGCGACCACGGCGAGGCTGACGAGCCCGGCGGGGATCCAGCCGTAGAGGAGGAGGACGGCGATGGTGAGGGCGGCGCCGGAGCCGGTGCCGCCCCACCAGCGGTCGCGGCCGAGGGCCACGAGGTGGCCGACGATGATGCCGGTGAGCAGGGCGAGGGTCCAGCCCACGGTGGAGCCGGGGAAGAGCGCGCGGTCCGCGCGGACCGCGCCGGTGAGGCCGGTGGCGAGAAGGACCATGGCTCCCGTGACGACGGCCACGGAGAGCCCGGGTGCCCTGCCGGTGAGGCCGGCAAGGGCTGCGAACCCATGCGGCCGTGGGACCGGGGCGGCGCTCTCGGTCGGTTCCATTCCCGTCCCTCTCACAGCCGGCGGTGCCGATGCCTGGCGATGGTTCCTTTTCTCATGCCACCACGACTGAAACGCCATCACACAGCCGTGCACGACAGGCGCGCTTCTCAACAGTAGGCCGCGGGAGGGTTCGACGGGCAGCGCTCTACTGCTCTTGCCCGAATGCGACCTGGCCACCCTTATCCATCTGGTATGCGCTGAACGGGTGACCTGTACCGGTCGTTCCCCATCCGCCGAGGACGTCCGGTTCCCGCCCCTGGCGCTCGGGGGAACTCAGGGGGCGCGCCCTCTCCCGGCACCGCGCACGCCCCCTCCATCACGCCTCCTGCGGCACTGCCGCCTCACGAGCCGCGTCCGGTCCCTCCTGAAGCAGCACGGCGAAGCCGCCCTCGTCCAGAACCGGCACCTTCAGCTGCATGGCCTTGTCGTACTTGGATCCGGGGTTCTCTCCGACCACGACGAACGAGGTTTTCTTGGAAACAGAACCGGTCACTTTCGCACCGAGGCTCTGAAGGGCCTCTTTTGCGCCATCCCTGGTGTGGTTCTCCAGGGTGCCGGTCACCACGACGGTGAGACCTTCGAGCGGGCGGGGTCCTTCGTCCTCGCCGGCGCCCTCGTCCTCCAGCCGGACCCCGGCCTCGGCCCAGGCCCGGAGGATCTCCTCGTGCCACTCCTCGGCGAACCACTGCTTGAGCGAGGCGGCGATGATCGCGCCCACTCCCTCGGTGGCGGCCAGCTCCTCCTCGCTCGCGGCTCTGATGCGGTCGACGGAGCGGAACTGCCGGGCCAGCGCCTCCGCCGCGACCGGCCCCACATGGCGGATGGAGAGTCCGGTGAGGATGCGGGCGAGCGGGCTGTTCTTGGCGGCCTCGATGTTCACCAGCATCGCGGCGGCGTTCTTCTTCAGCTCGCCCTGCTGGTTGGCGAAGACGGAGACGATCTTGTCCTCGCCGGTCTTCGGGTCCCGCTTGGGCAGCCCGCTGTCCTGGTCCAGGACATACGCCCGGATCGGCAGGAGCTGCTCGGCGGTGAGGGAGAAGAGGCCGCTCTCGTCCTTCAGCGGGGGTTCGGCGGGCTCCAGCGGCTTGGTGAGCGCGGCGGCGGCGACATAGCCGAAGTTCTCGATGTCGAGCGATTTGCGGGAGGCGAGATAGAACAGCCGCTCGCGCAGCTGGGCCGGGCAGGACCGGGCATTGGGGCAGCGGAGGTCGACATCCCCCTCCTTCATCGCCTTCAGCGGGGTGCCGCACTCGGGGCACTCGGCCGGCATCTCGAAGGGCTGTTCCGTGCCGTCGCGGAGCTCGGCAACCGGGCCCAGGATCTCGGGGATGACGTCCCCGGCCTTGCGGAGGACCACGGTGTCGCCGATGAGCACCCCCTTGGCCTTGACCACGTCCTGGTTGTGGAGGGTGGCGAACTCGACCTCGGAGCCGGCCACCTGGACCGGCTCCACCTGGGCGTAGGGGGTGACCCGGCCGGTGCGGCCGACTCCGACCCGGATGTTGACGAGCTTGGTGTTGACCTCCTCCGGCGGGTACTTCCAGGCGATCGCCCACCGGGGCGCCCGCGCGGTGGAGCCCAGCCGGCCCTGGAGCGGGATCTCGTCGAGCTTGACGACCACGCCGTCGATCTCGTGCTCCATGGAGTGGCGGTTCTCGCCGTAGTGGGCGATGAAGGCGCGGACGCCCTCCAGGGAGTCGACCACCTTGTTGTGCCGGGCGGTCGGCAGACCCCACTCGCTCAGGAGCTCATAGGCGTGCGACAGACAGTCGATGTCGAAGCCCACCCGGGCGCCGATGCCGTGCACCACCATGTGCAGCGGCAGGGTGGCGGTGACCTTCGGGTCCTTCTGCCGCAGCGATCCGGAGGCGGAGTTGCGGGGGTTGGCGTACGGCTGCTCGCCCGCCGCCACACGGCGTTCGTTGAGCTGCTGGAATTGGTCCATCGGGAAGAAGACCTCGCCGCGGATCTCCACCAGCTCCGGGATCCGGTCCCCGCTCAGCCGCTCCGGGATGTCGCGGATGGTGCGGACATTGGGGGTGATGTCCTCCCCCACCCGGCCGTCGCCCCGGGTCGCCGCCCGGACCAGCCGCCCCTTCTCGTACGTCAGATTGACGGCCAGGCCGTCGATCTTGAGCTCGCAGAGGAAGTGGAAGTCGGGGGTGCCGGCATCGCGGGCGACCCGCTCGGCCCAGGCCGCCAGCTCCTCCTCGTCGAAGGCGTTGTCGAGCGAGAGCATCCGCTCGCGGTGCTCCACCTTCGCCAGATCGGTCTCGTAGTCGCCGGCGACCTTCTGGGTCGGCGAATCCGGGGTGCGCAGGGCCGGATACTCGTCCTCCAGCGCCTCCAGCGAGCGCAGCAGCCGGTCGAATTCGGCGTCCGTGACGACCGGGCTGCTCTTCGCGTAGTAGAGGGTGCGGTGCTCCTCCACCTGCTCGGCCAGCGCGGCATGGCGCTCCCGGGCCTCGGCGGGAAGCTCCGCCGCGGCCCCGGTGGCCGCCTCGGGCAGCTCGGCCGGCCCCTCCTCCTCCGGCACGGGAACCGGCTCCGGCTCCGATGCCGCACGCGCCGTGGACGGATCGTCCGGCCCGGCCTCCGACAGGTCCGTCCGCTGCTCTTCGCCAGCCACCGTTTCGTCCTTCCGATTCCCGGCAACCACTACTCAGGGTTGTCCGCGAGTGATCTCGCCGCACGGACGCAGAGGTCCAGCGCGGCCCGGGCGTACGCCGGTGAGGCGCCCGCCAGACCGCAGCCGGGAGTGACCACCACGGACTCGGCGAGAGTCCCCGGATTCAGCCCCAGCCTGCGCCACAGCTTCCGTACACCCATGACGCTACCCGGCGCCTCCGACAATGCGGTGTCGGTGGGCGGCACGACGCCCGCGAAGAGCTTCAGTCCGTCCTCGACCGCCTCGCCGATCACATCATCGTCACGCTCGGTGAGCAGCTCGAAGTCGAAGGAGACGGCGGCGGCACCGGCCCGGCGGAGCAGGGCGAAGGGGACGTCCGGGGCGCAGGAGTGGACGACCACGGGCTCGTCGGCGATCAGTTCGCGCAGTGTGGACTCGACCACCTGCCGGTCCACCGCACGGTGGGTGCGGTAGCCGCTGGCGGACCGGACGTGTCCGCGCAGTACGGCGGTGAGGGAGGGCTCGTCGAGCTGGAGGACGATCCGCGCGTCCGGCATCCGGCGGCGCACCTCGGCCAGATGTGTACGGATCCCCTCGGCGAGGGAGGCCGCGAGGTCGCGGCAGGCGCCGGGGTCGGAGAGGACCGCCTCGCCGCCGCGCAGCTCCAGCGCGGCGGCGAGGGTCCATGGACCCACGGCCTGGACCTTGAGCGGGCCGGCGTATCCCTGGGTGAATTCCTCCAGTGCGTCCAGATCCTCCCCGAGCCAGGAGCGGGCCCTGCGGGTGTCGCGCCCCGGCCGGTCGCTGATGCGCCAGCCGCTGGGCTCGACATGGGCGTACATCTCGACCAGGAGGCCGAGACTGCGCCCGATCATGTCGGCGCCGGGGCCCCGGGCGGGGAGTTCCGGCAGGAAGGGAAAGTCTCCGAAGGTTCCGGTGACGGTCTTGGCGGCCTCGCGCGCGTCGCCGCCGGGCATGGACCCGACGCCGGTGGCGGGGCCCCAGCTGAACTCATGCTTCTCGCTCACCCGCGAAGCGTACGGGGCGGCCTCCGGCCGGGGTGCGGGGGCGGGGGCGGCGCGCTCGCTGGCGCGCTCGCTCGCGGGGTGCGGGCCCTTGCGGGGCTCCGCCCCGGACCCCGCGCCTCACACGCCGGCGAGGCTGTTTTTCCCGGCCCCGGGCATGCCGGCGGGGCTGTTCTCCCGGGCCCGGGCATGCCGGCGGGGCTGATTTTCCCGGCGCCGGCCGGGCTGATTTCCCCGGCCCCGGGCTTCGGCTCAGTGGCCCGGGCGGATGCTCAGGTTGTCGATTTCGGCGTCGCGCGGCATGTCCAGTGCGGTGATGATCGCGGTGGCCACCGACTCCGGGTCCATCCACTGAGCGGGGTCGTACTCCTTCCCCTCCTGGGAGTGGACCTTGGCCTGCATGGGGCTCGCGGTGCGGCCGGGGAAGACGGAGGTGACCCGTACGCCGTTGGCGCGCTCCTCCTGCCGCAGGGCGTCGGCGAGCGCCTTGAGGCCGTGCTTGGCGGCGGCGTACGCGCCCCACTCGGCGCGGGCGCTGAGTCCGGCCCCGGAGTTGACGAAGATCACCTGGCCGCGCTCGGCGCGGAGTTGCGGCAGCAGCAGCCGGGTGAGTTCGGCGGGGGCGATCAGATTGGTGTTGAGCTGCTGGTGCCAGGTCTTGGGGCGCAGGTCGCCGATCGGCCCGAGGTCGACGATCCCCGCGATGTGGAGGAGGGAGTCGAGCCGGTCGGGCATCGGCTGCTTGGAGAAGGCCCAGGAGATCCGGTCCGGTTCGGCGAGGTCGGCGACGAGGGTGCGGGCGCCGGGGTGGGCGTCCGCGAGCTGCCGGGCCCGGCCGGCGTCGCGGGCGAGGAGGATGAGGTCGTCGCCGCGTTCGTGCAGCCGCCGGGTGACGGCCGCGCCGATGCCGGAGCCCGAGCCGGTGATCAGGTGTGTTGCCATACCGCCCATGCTCGCACCCCGCCGGGCCCTCACCGCACGCCGGCGGACTCCTCCAGATACGCCAGCGCCGAGACGCTGTCCTCGGCGAAGAAGACCAGGTCGGTGAGGGGGAGCGGGAGGAAGCCCTCGGCGTCCATCCGCCGGAACTGCTGCTTCAGGCCGTCGTAGAAGCCCTCCGTGTTCAACAGTACGACCGGCTTGGTGTGCTTGCCGTGCTTCTTCAGCTCCAGGATCTCGGTCGCCTCGTCCAGCGTCCCCGTGCCGCCGACCATGATGACCACCGCGTCGGCCTTGGCCAGGAGCAGGGCCTTGCGTTCGGCGAGATCCTTGGCGATCACCATCTCGTCGGCGTCGGCCCGTGTCAGCGTGGCCAGGAATTCGACCGACACCCCGACGAGCCGGCCGCCCGCCTCCCGTACGCCGTCGGCGACGACCTTCATCAGACCGGCCTCGGATCCGCCCCAGACCAGGGTGTGGCCGCCCTTGCCGAGGAGTTCGGCGAACTCCCGTGCGGGGCGGGTGTAACGCTCGTCCAGGTCGGCGGCGGAGAGGAAGACACAGATATTCATGGCCTCCACGGTACGGCGCCGGAGGGCGCCCGCGGTGCTCCCGGATTCAACCGGAATTCGGCGGAGAAATCTCGGCCGGGAGCGATGAGTCCGGTGCGCGGCGCCGGTCCCCACCCGTATGACGAACATGAGCCGGACGCTGAGCAGGGCACGGTCGGGTGACGGCACGCTCATCGCGTACGAGGTGTGGGGCGACGGACCGCCGGTGGTACTGGTCGGCGGCGCGCTCGGCACGGCGGCGACGGACGCCCCGCTGGCCGCGCTCCTCGCGCAGCGCTTCACCGTCGTCACCTACGACCGCCGGGGCCGGGGCGCGAGCGGCGACACCGCCCCCTATGCCGTGCCCCGGGAGATCGAGGATCTGGCGGCGGTCATCGAGGAGATCGGCGGCAGCGCCTCCGTGCACGGCATGTCATCGGGTGGGGTGCTGGCCCTGCGGGCCGCGGCGGCCGGGGTTCCGGTCACTCAGCTTTCCCTGTACGAGCCGCCGTTCAACCCGTCGGCGCGGCTCGACCAGCGCCCGGCCGGGTACGGGACCCGGCTGCGGGAGCTGCTGGCCCAGGGGCGGCCCGGGGAGGCGCTGGCGCTCCATCTCTCCGACACGGGAATGCCCGCCGACACCCTGGCGCGGATGCGCAGCTCGCCGCTCTGGGCGGAGCTGGAGTCGGTGGCTCACACCCTCCCCCGCGACCACGAGGTGATGGGCAACGGCTCGGTCCCGTCCTTCCTGCTGCGCCGGATCGGCGCCCGCGTGATGGTGGTGGACGGCGGTGCGAGCCCGCCGTGGACCCGTGAGGCCGCCCGCCTGGTCGCCCAGACCCTTCCCCGCGGCCGGCACCGCACCCTGACGGGCCAGACCCATGAGGTCGCGCCGCATGTGCTGGCGCCGATGCTGGGGGACTTCCTGGCGGGCTGACCCTGCTGCTCCCTCAGTCGGCGGGCAGAAGCGGACTCCCCGGCTCAGCTCACCTCGGCCGCGACCCTGTGCGCCGAGGAGATGGTCGCCGAGCCGACCACACGGGTGCCGTCGTAGAGGACGATCGCCTGGCCGGGCGCGACACCCCGGACCGGTTCGGCGAAGGTGACCTTCAGCTCGTCGCCCTCCAGGGACGCCGTCACCTCGGTCTCGCCGCCGTGGGCGCGGAGCTGGGCGGTGTACGTGCCGGGGGCGGCGGGAGCGGTGCCGCACCAGCGGGGCCTGATCGCGGTGAGGGCGGTGACGTCCAGGGCCTCCTTGGGGCCGACGGTCACCGTGTTGTTCACCGGGGAGATGTCCAGGACATAGCGGGGCTTGCCGTCGGCGGCCGGGCGGCCGATGCGCAGGCCCTTGCGCTGGCCGATGGTGAAGCCGAAGGCGCCGTCGTGGGTGCCCAGCTTGGCGCCCGACTCGTCCAGGATGTCGCCCTCGGCCGAGCCGAGGCGGGCGGCGAGGAAGCCCTGGGTGTCGCCGTCGGCGATGAAGCAGATGTCGTGGCTGTCCGGCTTCTTGGCGACCGCCAGGCCGCGCTCCTCCGCCTCGGCGCGGATCTCCTCCTTGGTGGTGAGGGTGTCGCCGAGCGGGAACATGGCGTGGGCGAGCTGGCGCTCGTCCAGCACGCCGAGGACATACGACTGGTCCTTCGCCATGTCGCTCGCCCGGTGGAGCTCGCGGCTGCCGTCCTCCAGGGTCACCACGGTCGCGTAGTGGCCGGTGCAGACCGCGTCGAAGCCCAGTGCCAGCGCCTTGTCCAGCAGCGCGGCGAACTTGATCTTCTCGTTGCAGCGGAGGCAGGGGTTGGGGGTGCGGCCCGCCTCGTACTCCGCGATGAAGTCCTCGACCACGTCCTCGCGGAAGCGTTCGGCCAGATCCCACACATAGAAGGGGATGCCGATCACATCGGCCGCGCGGCGGGCGTCGCGGGAGTCCTCGATCGTGCAGCAGCCGCGCGCGCCCGTGCGGAAGGACTGGGGATTCGCGGAGAGCGCCAGATGCACTCCGGTCACATCGTGTCCGGCCTCGGCGGCCCGGGCGGCGGCGACGGCGGAGTCCACGCCGCCGGACATGGCGGCGAGCACACGGAGGGGGCGCTGGGAAGTCTGAGTCATAGCCCTACCAGGGTACGGGCCCGGGAACCGGGAGCTCGCCCGTGAACGTTGGACTGCTCATGGGAAGCGAAACGAAGCGGGGGGCGTCCTCGGGGCGCGGCGGGGCGGGCGGGCCCCGGGTGAGCCGGAGAGCCATGCTGATCGGGGGCGGGGTCGCGGTGGCGGGCGCCGGCGGGCTGCTGGCGCGGGATGAGCTGGGGAAGCTGTGGTGGCAGGTGCCGGGGGTGGCGAAGCCGCGCAAGGAGGGTGAGCTGGATCACCCGGGGGCGGAGTGGACGGCCGCCTCGTCGGCGAACTGGCGGCTGGCAGACCGTCCGGACGACTACCGGATCGACCGGGTGATCATCCATGTGGTGCAGGGCAGCTATCCGGTGGCCCTGAAGGTCTTCAAGAATCCGGGGCACGGCGCCGCCACACACTATGTGGTGCGCAAGGACGGGCATGTGGCGCAGATGATCCGCGAGCTGGATGTGGCCTTCCACGCGGGGAACCGCTCGTTCAACGAGCGCAGTATCGGGATCGAGCACGAGGGGTTCGTGGACCGGCCGCAGGATTTCACGGCCGCGATGTACGCGGGGTCGGCGCGGCTCACGGCCGGGATATGCGCGCGGTACGGGCTGCCGGTGGACCGGGAGCACATCATCGGGCATGTGGAGGTGCCGGGGACGGACCACACCGATCCGGGGCCGCACTGGGACTGGGACCGCTATCTGACGCTGGTGCGCCGGGCCCGTGCGGAGGTGGGGAGGAAGAGCGCCTGAGTGCCCCGGGGCCCGCCGGGGGAGGCCGCCGGGCGCCGCCGTCAGCTCAGTCCGGCCGTGCGGGCCCGCTCCACCGCCGGGCCGATCGCCTTGGCGACCTCGTCCACATCCGCGCGGGTGGTGGTGCGGCCGAGGCTGAAGCGGAGGGTGCCGCGTGCCAGGTCGGGATCGGTGCCGGTGGCCAGCAGGACATGGCTGGGCTGGGCCACTCCGGCCGTGCAGGCCGAGCCGGTGGAGCATTCGATGCCCTGGGCGTCCAGCAGCAGGAGGAGGGAGTCGCCCTCGCAGCCGGGGAAGGTGAAGTGGGCGTTGGCGGGCAGCCGGCCGTCGGGGTCGCCGCCGAGGATCGCGTCCGGGACCGCCGCGCGGACCGCCGCGATCAGTTCGTCCCGCAGAGCGCCGACCTCACGGGCGAACTCCTCGCGGCGTTCGGCGGCCAGCCTGCCGGCCACCGCGAAGGCGGCCACCGCCGGGGCGTCGAGCGTGCCGGAGCGCACATGGCGCTCCTGGCCGCCGCCGTGCAGCACCGGGACCGGGGTGTACTCCCGGCCCAGGAGCAGTGCGCCGATTCCGTACGGGCCGCCGATCTTGTGGCCGGACACGGTCATCGCGGCCAGTCCGGAGGCGGCGAAGCCGACGTCGAGCTGGCCGAATGCCTGGACCGCGTCGGAGTGGAGCGGGATTCCGTGCTCCCGGGCCACGGCGGAGAGGCCGGTCACCGGCATGACGGTGCCGATCTCGTTGTTGGCCCACATCACGGTGGCGAGGGCGACATCGTCCGGATCGCGTTCGATGGCCTCGCGCAGCGCCTCGGGGTGCACCCGGCCGTGGTGGTCCACGGGCAGATACTCGACGGTCGCGCCCTCGTGTTCGCCGAGCCAGTCGACGGCGTCCAGGACCGCGTGGTGTTCCACCGGGCTGGCCAGCACACGGGTGCGCGCCGGGTCGGCGTCGCGGCGCTGCCAGTACAGGCCCTTGACGGCGAGGTTGTCCGCCTCGGTGCCGCCCGAGGTGAAGACGACCTCGCTGGGGCGCGCGCCGAGGGCCTCGGCGAGGGTTTCGCGGGCCTCCTCGACGGTGCGCCGGGCTCGCCGTCCGGCGGCGTGCAGAGCCGAGGCGTTGCCGGTGACGGTGAGCTGCGCGGTCATCGCCGCGATGGCCTCCGGCAGCATCGGAGTGGTCGCGGCGTGGTCGAGGTAAGCCATGGTGGGCACGATTCTACGAGGCGGTGCGCGGGCGCCGGTGCGGTGCAGGGGGGTATGCGCCACGGGGCGGGCGCGGTCTGTCCGGTACCGGTGCGTATGGCCGCCGGGGGCGTACGGCCCGCCCGGGCCGGCTCCGGTGCATGCCGTACGCCACCGGCCGGGCTCGCCGCCGCCCGGGTGCACATGGCACGCACCCCCGGCGCCGGTGAGCACCGGTACGGAGTCCGCGCCCCGCACCGGGACCCTGGCCGCTCGCCGACCGCCCCCGCCGGACGCCGGCCGGGACACACCCGTGCCCGGCGGACCCGAGGAGTGAGACGGATCACATCGCGGCGGGGCCGGGGGCTCTGCGCCGGAGTGACCGGCAGGGTGGCGAGTGAGGGCATTCGGCACACCCGCAGGGGCGCGCGGAACCCATGGGCGACCGTCGACCGGCCCCGGCGATTCGCCCCCATGCCGCCCCCGGGTCGCGCGGGACCTGTGGGCGACCGACGACCCGCCGCACGGAGACACGTACGCCGCGGCTTCCCCGGCCCGAAAGCCCCGGGGTCTCTCTTCCAGGGGCGCCTCCGGCACCTTCGGGCGCAGGGGACGGTCCGGTGCCGTGGATCGCGAGGCGGAGGATTGAGCCGCCGCGGCGAGGGCACGCCCCCTGACTTCGCCGGGGCCCCCGCCCATGCCCGCGGTGCGCGGGCGGTCATGGGCGACCGACGACAACGCGGCGTGAGAGCAGGGCCCGAAAGCCCGGGGCCGGGACGGCACCCGAGCCCCGGCAGGATCCGGAGGAGAGACCCCGGCGCACAGCCCCGCGGCCGGGGAGCCGCGCGAGACCCGGTTCGGAGCCGGACGGGAGACGCCGGATCGGCTCAGCGGCCCACCGGGTCACCGTGGCCCGGGTCGTCCGGGTGGATCAGTGCCAGATGACCGCCGTCGTCGAGCGGGGTCGGCACGGTGAGGGTGGTGCGGCGCCCCGGGTCGCGCGCGTCGACGAGCTCGATCTCGCCGTGGCCGCCCCGGGTCACCGCGATCAGCGATCCCGCGGGTGAGGCCGCGACGGCCCGCCGCTGGACGCCGTCCCACGGGGTGCCGCCCGCGCGCGGCGCGCCCGCCATCGCGGGCAGGGGGGTGCGCGCAGTGATCACCGGCTCGCCCGCGCCGGTGGCGAGCAGGATCAGTTCGTCGCCGTCGGGGTGGACCCTGGCGTACGCCACATGCCCGGCGGCGACGGCCAGCCGGAAGACCAGCCCGGGGCCGAGGGGTGTCCGCCCGGTGCGGCCGGAGTCGAGCCCGTGCCACCAGGCGTCGTTGGTCCACTCCGGCCAGCGTCCGGGCTCCGGCGGCCCGCCCCGCACACAGGACCAGAGCAGCCGCCGGACCGGGTCGGTCCGCAGGTAGTAGCCCCGGCCGGGGCCGCCCCAGGACAGGGGCGGCTCGGATATCAGGGTGCCGTTCTCCCGGCGGGCCCGGTGGACTCCGGAGCCGCCGGCGGCGAACACCCTTCCCCGTACGGGGTCATGGGCGTCGCCGTGGCCGTCGTCGTCGGTGAGCGGCAGGGTGGCGTCCGGTTCCGCGGGCGGGCAGGCCGCCGGTGAGCGCATCAGTGCGCTGTGGCGGTACGCGGCGATTCCGCCCGGTTCGCGGTGGCGGAGGACCACCAGCGGGTCCGGGCCGCCGAGGACGGTGACCCCGGGCTCGCCGATCCGGGTGCGGACCCGGACCGCGTCCGGGGGGTCGCCGGGCGCTCCGAGGTCGACGGCGGTCAACAGGTCGGTCCAGGGTTCCCAGTTGCGGCCCAGACCGGTGGTGACGGCGAGGAGCCGGCCGGACGGATCGGCGGCGAGGTGCTCGGCGGGGACGGCGACCGGAACCGCCGCCTCGACCAGGGGCCGGCCGGCGTCGGGGCCGTACGGATCCAGGACCACCAGCTCGCCCGCCCGGTCGTCGACGAAGGCGGCCCTGGCCCCGGGCAGGAGCAGAAAGCCCGCGTGCTCGGCGAGATGGCGGCCCGGCAGGACCGAAGTCTCCTCGCCGTCCGGGAGGTTGAGGACGCGCAGGGTCCCGGCGATCTGATCGGCGACCAGCAGGCGTGGGGGCAGGGGCATCGCGGCGACCTCCTGAGCAGGGAGCTTTTTGACAATGATTATCATGTGGCATCACTCTGCCGCATCGCACGGATGCGCCGCGTGGGCCGGATCACCCGATCCGGATCGCCGCGCCGGACATCGACCGGACATCAGGCCGGACATTCGTGCCGAAAGGGAAGGAAAACCGGGGACCATGTCACACAGAACTCTCCGCCGCATCCGCCGCATCGCCGCGGCCGCCGTCGTGGGCGGGCTGCTGGCCGGATGCGGCACCACCGTCGAGGACGGCGCCGGGGGCGGCGGATCCACCACGCGCGGGACCGCCGGGACCGAGGTCACCGCCGAGCCCATCGAGGCCGCCCGGAAGATCACCGACGGCCGGGGCGTCACCGTCGCCACGGAGGCGGTGCCCAAGCGCATCGTCTGCCTCGTCGCGCTCTGCGACGACATCCTCACCGAGCTGGGGATCACCCCCGCCGCCACCAACTCGCGGCTGCTCGCCCACGAGAAGTTCCTGGGCCCGGCGAAGGCCGGGAAGGTGCCCGTGGTGCCCGGCGGTTTCCTGAACCCCGAGGTGGAGGCGATCCTCGGTTACGAGCCCGATCTGGTCATCGGCCTTGAGGACACCCACGGCAAGCTCGCCCCCGCGCTGAAGGACGCCACCGTCTTCTGGCCGGTGCAGCCCGCCAAGTGGCAGGACAGCGTCGGCTATCTGCGGAATCTGGCCGCGCTCACCGGGCGCACGGACGCGGGCGAGCGGGCCGAGGAGACCTTCCGCAAGAAGCTCGCCGCCGCCGAGGCGGCGCCGAGCGAGCGGACCGCGCTGGTGATGTTCGGCAGCGACGAGAACTTCGGCGTCGCCACTCCGGGGACCGATGTCACGGCCGGGATCCTGCCGGGGATCGCCGACTACCCGTGGAAGAGCCGGGGCATCGAGGGCACCTACAGCCTGGAGGAGATCCTGGCCCGGAACGTCGAAGTCCTCTTCGTCGAGACGCTCTCCTTCGGCGGCCCGGCGAAGAAGGGCGAGCGCCTTTCGGACAGACTCGCCGGCAACCCGCTCTGGTCGAAGATCCCGGCGGTCCGCAAGGGCAGGGTCATCGAGGTCGACCCCGAGGTGTGGGCCAAGGGGCGCGGCACCCGGTCCCTGGGCGTCGTGCTCGACGAAGCCACGGCCGCGCTGCGGTGAGCGGCGAGCCGCTGAGTCCCGGTCCGGGCGGCGAGCCGCCGCCGGCGCCGGTCCGCAGGCCGCCGGGCGCCGCCGCGCCCGCGCGGGAGGACGCCGGGGGGCACCTGCCCCGCCCGGCCGCCGCTTCACCGCCCTCCGCGCCCGGTGCCGCTTCCGGTGCGGATGCCGGTGCCGCTTCCGAGGGAGGCCGGCCCGCGGAGGCGCGCCCGCCGGAGCCGTACGCCATCCCGGGCCGGGGAGGGGAGCCCGGAGACGGCGCGGACCGTGCCGCGCCGATGCGCAAGACGCGCGCCGGCGGACCGCCGGACCGATCCGGAGAACACCGGTCCCGGCCGGACGGCCCGGAACCGCGCATCCCCCACCCGGCCGGGCGGCCCGGTCCGGGGCACGGCACGAAGGCGTCCGCCCGCCGGCGGCGGGTCTCGTACGGGCTCCCGCTGGTCGCCGTCGTGGTGGGTGCCGCGGCGGTCGGGGCGCTCTGTCTCGGGACTCCGTATGTGCCGCTCGCCGCGCTGCCCGGGGTACTCGGCGAGGACAGTCTCGCCGGGGTCGTCGTCACCGAACTGCGGCTCCCCCGGCTGGTCCTGGCGCTGGTCGCCGGAGCCTGTCTGGGGGCCGCAGGGCTGGTGCTCCAGGAGGCGCTGCGCAATCCGCTGGCCGTGCCCGAGATGCTCGGGGTCTCCTCCGGGGCGGCGCTCGGCGTCGCGGCGCCGCTGGTGCTGGCGCTCTCGCTGCCCGTCGTCGTGACCCCGCTGCTCGCGCTCGGCGGGGCGGTGCTCGGCGGTCTGCTGACGCTGCTGGCGGCCGGTCTGGGGCGCAGTCCCTCGGCCGTGCTGCTCACCGGGGCCGCGGTCACCGCCGCGCTCCAGTCGGCGCTGCTGGTGCTGATGGTGCTGGCCGACCAGCTGTCGCTCCAGCTCATCTACCGCTATCTGCTGGGCAGTCTCTCGGCTCGCACCTGGGACGACGTCATCGGGCTCTGGCCCTGGGCGCTCGCGGCGCTGCCCGCCCTCGTGCTCTGCGCGCCGGTGCTGTCCGTGCTCCGGCTCGGCGACGAGGACGCGCGCGCTCTGGGGGTACGGGTGCGGCGGGCCCGGCTCGCCGCCCTCGCCCTGGCCGCGCTGCTGATCGCACCGGTGGTCGCGGTCTGCGGGCCGGTCGCCTGGGTCGGATTCCTCGCGCCGCATCTGGCCCGGCGGATACGGCCCCGCGCCACGGCCGTGACCTGGCTGCCGTGGTCGGCGGCGCTCGGCGCCGCCGTCGTGGTCGTCGCCGATCTGCCCGCCCGGCTGGCGCTCGCCCCGGTCGAGACCCCGGTCGGCGCGTGGACCGCGCTGCTCGGGGTGCCGGTCGGGGTGGCGCTGCTGCGGGGCGGACGGCGCTCCGGCGGGGAGGCGGTCCGATGAGGGCGCGTGCCGTTCCCGTACCCGCCGTTCTGGCGGTGCTCGCGGTGCTCGTGGCCGCCGCCGGGGTGGCCGGGCTGGTGGCCGGACGGACGGTCGGCGCGGGCGGGGTGTGGGAGGTGCTGCGCGGTCACGGTGACGCGGCGGCCCGCCATGTGGTGCTGCGACTCAGGCTCCCGCGCACCCTGGTGGCGCTCGGGGCCGGGGCGGCGCTCGGACTCGCGGGCGCGGTGCTCCAGTCCGCCCTGCGCAATCCGCTGGCCGGTCCCGAGGTCACCGGGGTCACTCCCGGGGCGGTGCTGGGGGCCGTGACGGCCACCGGGCTCGGCCTCGCCGGCTGGGAGGACCCGGCGGCCGTGGTCGCCGCCGCCTGTCTCGGCGGATTCGCCGGGGCCGGGCTGCTGGCCCTGCTCGCGGGCCGGGAACAGGGCGATCCGGCGAAGGTGGCGGTGTACGGGGTGCTCACCTCGGCCGTCCTGGCGGGGCTCACCGCGATGGTGCTGCTGGTCGCCCCGGGCGAGCTGGGCAGCGTGGTGCAGTGGCTGGTCGGGTCCGTCGAGGGACGGGTCTGGGAGCACTGGCGGCTGCTCTGGCCCTGGGCGCTGTTCTGGGGCGTGGCGGCCTGGCTCCTCGCCGGGCCGCTCACGCTGCTGCGCTGCGGCGAGGAACAGGCCGCGGCGGCCGGGCTGGCCACCGGGCGGGCGCGGGCCGCGGCCCTGGTCTGCGCGGTGGCGCTGACGGCGGGCGCGGTGCCGGCGGTGGGCGCGCTCGGTTTCGTCGGACTCCTGGTACCGCATCTGGCCTTCGCGCTCCTCGGCGCGGATCTGCGGGTGACGCTGCCCGGCGCGGCGCTGATCGGGGCGGCCGTGGTCGCGGGCGCGGACGCGGCGGCGCAGTGGCTGTCGCGGGTTCTGGCGGAGGTGCTGGACGCGGACCGGCTCTCGCTTCCGGTCGGCGCGGTGACGACGGGGGTCGGCGCGGTGCTGCTGCTGGCCGTCGCGCACCGGAGCAGGAGCGGTGAGCAGTGATCGGCGCGGACGGCGGGAGAAACGGAAGGGATCGCATGAAGGCGCGGGAGAAAACGGAGTTCGGGGCCGGTACGGCCGGGGCGGACGCCCCGCCGGCGGGGAGCGTGCGGGTGGAGGGCCTGCGGTTCGGATATCCGGGCCGGGAGGTGCTGCGCGGGGTGGAGCTGACGGTGGACGCGGGCGAGCTGGTCGCGCTCATCGGGCTCAACGGCTGCGGCAAGAGCACTCTGCTGCGGCTCTGCGCGGGTCTGCTCCGCCCGGCCGCGGGCCGGGTGCTGCTGGACGGCGCGGACACGGCCGGGCTCTCCCGCCGGGCCACCGCCCGCCGGGTGGCGCTGCTGCATCAGTCGGCGCCCGCCGTACCGGGTATGACGGTCCGCCAGCTCGTGCGCCAGGGCCGGTACGCGGCCCGGGGACCGCTCGGGATGCTGCGCGAGGGCGATGACGCGGTCTGTGCGCGGGCGATGGCCGATGTGGGGGTGAGCGCCTGGGCGGACCGCCCGGTGGACTCGCTCTCCGGCGGCGAGCGGCAGCGGGTGCGCCTCGCCATGGCGCTGGCGCAGGACACCCGCGTACTGCTGCTGGACGAGCCGACCACCTATCTCGATCTCCGGCACCAGCTGGAGGTGATGGGGACCGTGGTGCGGCTGCGCGCCGAGCGCGGGCTGACGGTGGTGATGGTGCTGCACGACCTGGGTCACGCGGCGCGGTTCGCGGACCGGATCGTGGCGCTGCGGGACGGCGAGGTGATCGCGGACGGCGCTCCGGAGGAGGTGGTGACCCCGCGGCTGCTCGCAGACGCGCTGGGGGTCGCGGGCCGTGTCGGACGGGATCCGGAGGGCGGCTGGCCGGTCTGTTATCCGGATCACCCGCTCCAATTCCCGGAGCAGTATTGAAAAATGACAATCGTTTTCACTAAGGTCGTCGGTGTCGCACGGTGCTTCGCCGCCGCGACAGCGCCTCCGGTGTTCCCGGAGGCGTTTCCCGAGATGTTTTCAGCGAATGGAGGCTCAACTCATGGAGCAGGAAACGGTGTTCAAGCCGATCGGTGACCTGGGTCAGCTGGCCCACAACTCCGCCACCCACTCCAACGCCCTCGTCGAGAACCCCTTCGACGACGCGGACACGGCGGCCGGAACCGACGGCGACCAGTAGTTCCCGCACAGCGGGCCCGTCCGGAGCTCACCCGGACGGGCCCGTCCCCATCTTCCTTCCTTCCTTCAGGAGACAGCTCTGTGGCCGGTACACCGCAACTCGCCCCCGGCGTCGTCCTCGTCGCCGTGCCCGGCCGGGGACTCGCCGTCCGCACCGCCGGCGGGGAGTTCCTGAGGGTCGACACCGGGGACACCGACCCCGGGGCGCTGATGGCCCTGCTGTCGGGGCGGGAGGCCGGCGGCGGCACGGACACCGCCCGGCCGGCGGGCGGCGGGGCGGACACCGCCCGGCTGACCGCCGCCTTCGAGAAGGCCGGTTACGCGGAACCCGTACCCGCCGTCCGTCCCGGGCGGCTCGCCGGGCGCACCGTACTGCTCCTCGGCGACCCGGCCCTGACCGGACCGCTGGAGCGTTTCGTGCGGACGGAGGGCGGCACCGCGCGAGCCGCCGAGGCGGCCGGGATCGCCGCTCTGAGCCGGGGGAACGGCCCCCGGCCGGCCGGCCCCGCCGCCGTGGTCTGGTGTCTGGGCTCCCCGGTGCCGCCGGGGCTCTGGGACGAGGCCGACCGGCTCCCGCGCCACGGCGTCGCCTGGCTGCGCTGCCACCGCGAGGGCGCCCTGGTCCGGCTGGAACCCCTCGCCGACCGGGCCGGCGATGTCACCTCCGCCCATGTCCGGCTGCGCCGGCTCGCGGTGACTCCGGCCCACCCCGAACTCTCCGCCAGCTGGGACGGCGGCGGCACCCCGGACACCGGACCGCCCGTCACCGGCGCGGCGGCGGCGCTGATCGCCGCGCTGCTGACCGCCGATCTGCTCGCCTGGGCCGCCGGCGGGACCGGGCGCGGTCCGCTGCCCGTACGGCGCCGGCTGCGGGAGATCGATCTGCGCGACCTCTCGGTGACCGAACGCCCCGTACTGCCGGTGCCGGAGGTGGCCCCGCTGCTCCCCGTACCGCCGGACCCCGCACCGGGGAACGACACATGACCGACGCCTTGGTGCGGATGGACGACGGGGTCCGGCTCGCCACCGGCGTACACCTGCCCGGGCCCGCGCACCGGCCCTGTCCCGCCGTGCTCGTCCGCACCCCGTACGGACGCGCCGGTCACCGGGCCGAGGCGCGGGCCTGGGCGGCGCGCGGATTCGCCGCCGTCGTCCAGGACGTACGCGGACGGCACGGCTCCGGCGGCGACTGGCACCCGTACCGGAGCGAGGCCGGCGACGGGGCCGCCGCGCTCCGCTGGATCCGCGCGCAGGAGTGGAGCGACGGACGGGTGATCGCCGCGGGCGGCTCGTACGCCGCCCACTGCGCCCTCGCCACCGCCCTGCTCCCCGCCGGACCCGGCCGGCCCGACGCGGTCATCGCGGCCGTACCGGCGCTCGGGGCGGCCGAGACCGCCCGTGAACCGCACGGACCGGAACGGCTGCTGGCGCGGGCGGGCTGGTGGGCCGAGCACGGCGACCGGCCCGACTCCGACCCCGGCGCGCTCGGCCGGGCGCTCGCCGCCGACCCCGGACTCCTCGACGGGGTGCCCGTGACCGCGCTGCCCGCCCGGCTGGGACGTGCACTGCCCTCCTGGCCGGGCCTCTGGGACACCCGGCGCCCCGGCCCCCTGATGGCCCGCGCCGAGCGGGGCGCGGTACCGCTGCTCGCGGTCGGCGGCACCCGGGACCCCTTCGCGGACGACACCCACCGGCTCTGGCGCGCCTGGGGCGGGCCCGCCCGGCTGCTGATCGGGCCCTGGGGGCACGGGCTGACCGCCGCCCCCGGCCCCGAGGCCCGGCCGGGACACCGGCTGAACCTCGGTGCGCTGTACGTCCGCTGGGCGCATGCCGCGCTGGCCGGCCGGCTCGCGGCCGGTCCGGCCGGTGCCGTCGCGCTCGGCGGCAGCGAGAGGTGGTGCGACGCCAACACCCCTTTTCCGCAGGTGCGGTGGGAGTTCGGGGCGGCGTCCGGACCGCGTCCGCTGCACGGGGCCGAATTCACCGCCGACCCCGCCCGGCCGGTGCGCTCCGACTCGCTCGACGTGCCCGCGGACGGACCCCCGGACCGCTTTCTGCTCCTCACCCCGCCGCTGCCCCGGCCGCTCGATCTGCACGGCGGGGCCGCCGCCCGGCTGACGGCCGTCGCGGACACCTCCCCCGCCGACTGGGCGGTACGGGTGGTGGCCCTCGCCCCGGACGGCCGCGCCGACCCGCTCGCCCTCGGCGTGGTCCGCCGCGCGGACCCGCCCGGCGCCCCCGCCTCCTTCACCGTGCCGCTCGGGCCGGTGGCCCGCCGGCTGCCCGCCGGCACCCGGCTGCGGGTGGAGATCGCGGGCCATCACTTCCCCGCCCATGTCCGCCAGCCCCACACCGGCGAGAACCCGGTGACCGCCACCCGGCTGATCGCCTCCCGCCGGAGGGTCGAGGCCGCCGGGAGCGCTCTGCTGCTGCCCGCGGGCCGTGCCCGGGGCGTCGATCCCCTTCTGGAGACATGCCGTTGAACACCCAGCCGCCACCGCCCGCCCCGCTGCCCCTCGACGCGCTGGTGGACCCCGTCTGCGGGGTGATCCGCGCCGTCGCGCCCGTACCGCACCCCACCGGGGCACCACCCCGCTACACCGCCGTGACCGCCGATGTCGGCGACGCCCGCCGCTTCGGCGCCTGGCCCGCCGACCGCGTCTCGCTCGGCACCACCTTCGGCGACCCCGAGGGCGCCCGGATCGCCGCCATCGCGGAGGCCGCCGAACGCTACTGCGGCAACCGGCTGCCGCCCATCGGCCACCCGGACGAACCCCGCCGCGCGACCGCCGCCGAACTGCGCGCCGAAGGGCTCCGGCTGTACGGGCCCGGCGAGCTGCCCGAGTACGCCGGCTGGCAGTACGACTCCCCCGGCTTCCCCTACCGCCGGCTCACCGACGACACCCCCGCGCTCTGGACGCGCGGCACCGAGGACGGACGGGAGTGCTGGGCACCCGTCGCCCTCACCCATCTCAACTGGCGCCAGGGCGGGTGGCGGGCGCTCCCGCGCACCCACCACCTCAACTACGCGGGGATAGCCACCGGCCGTGGCCTGGACGACGCGATCGAACGCGGGCTCCTCGAAGTCGTGGAACGCGACGCGCTGGAGCTCTGGTGGCATCTCGACGGCCCCGCGCGCGGCATCGACCCGGCGAGTGTGCCGGGCCTCGCCCGCGATCTGGAGGGGTGCGGACTCGATGTGTGGATCGTGGAGATGCCGTCCGAGTTCGCGCCCTGCATGGCGGCGCTGGTCCACGATCCGGAACGCGGGATCCACGCGGCCGGGTTCGCCTGCCGCCCCGACCCGGCCGAGGCGGCGCGCAAGGCCGTCCTCGAAGCGGTGCACACCTGGGTCTTCACCCAGGGCGCCGTGGACCCCGGCGGCTGGGTCTTCCAGGCGGTCGAGAACGGCATGCTGGCGCGCGGGCTCTATCTGGACCACCGCGCCGACCGGAGATACCTGGACGACTGCGGCGAGCGCTTCGAGCGGGTACGGGACCTCGGGGCGCATGTCCAGGTCTGGCTCGACCCCCGGATGGCGCCGCTGGCCGGCCGCTTCACCGAACCCGCGCTCGGGGTCGTGCCGGTGAGCGAGGCAGGGGCGCCCCGCGAGGGCGGGCGGGCCGCGCTGGAGGCCCGGCTCGCCGGACGCGGGCACCGGGTCGTCACCTTCGACCTGACCACGGAGGACGTGGCCGAGACCGAGCTGAGGGTGGCCCGGGTGCTGGTCTCCGGGCTGATCCCGAACGCCCCCGCCGCCTTCGCCTATCTCGGCGCGCCCCGGTTCGCCGAGGCGGCGCTGGCGCGCGGCTGGCGGATCACTCCCCCGGCCGGGCCGGACGATTTCACGCTCGCGCCGCCGCCGCACATGTGAGGGACGGAAAGACGATGAGCAGCCATGACGCGGAGCTGGTCCGGGCCGCGCTCGCGCGGGCGCGTTCCGGCGAGGCGCCGGCCGCCGTTTCGCCGGTGCGCGGGCGCGCTTTCCCTGGCGGGCGGCCGGGGCCCGCCGTACCGCTCCCGCCCGGCCTCGACCGGATGCTGCGGCTCTCGCTGGCCGCCCTGCCCGGCACGTCCGGCGGCCGGCTGCGGCCGGTGCCATCGGCGGGCGCGCTGCACCCGGTCAACGCCCGTCTGCTGGCGGGCCCCGGCGGTCCGCTGCCGCCCGGCCGCCACATCTACGACCCGCTCACCCACCGCCTCCACCGGACCGGCCCCGCACCGGCCGGCGCGCCGCCCGGGATCCTCGCCGTGCTCACCGTCACCCCCCGGCGCACCGTCACCCACTACGGCCACCGCGCCTGGCCGCTCCTGCTGCTGGACGCGGGCCACGCCGCCGCCGCGCTGGCCCTCGCGGGCGCGCACGCCTGCGCGCCGGACGCGGACGGCGGACTCCTCGCCGCGGCGGCCGGACTCGGCGCCGGGACGGAGGAGCATCCGCTGCTGGCGGTGGAGTTGACGGCGGACTGTCCCGGGGACGCGGTGGAGCGGTGGGCGCGGGGGCGTCCGGCGGACGGAGCCGGTACGGGCACGGCACAGCCGGGCGCGGAGACTCACCGCCCGGGCGGCTCCGGCGCGGCACCGGAACACCTCCCGGCCGCCCTTCCGGAACTCGCCGCCGCCCACCGGATCCTCACCGCGCTCACCCGCGCCCCGCGCCCGCTCGCCCGGCCCCGCCGGCACCGGGTGGCGGGCAGCCGGCCCGGCCCGGTCTCCGACGCCGTGCTGCTCGCGCGGCGGAGCTCGGCACCGG
The DNA here is from genome assembly GCF_039888735.1 of Streptomyces sp. CAU 1734. Lineage (NCBI taxonomy): Bacteria > Bacillati > Actinomycetota > Actinomycetes > Kitasatosporales > Streptomycetaceae > Streptomyces > Streptomyces sp. CAU 1734. The sequence goes on along the minus strand of NZ_JBDQQP010000011.1, from coordinate 298,972 downwards.
ACTTTCCCGGGGTGCCCGGCGACGGCGGACTGACCGCCGTCCTCGCGGCGGCGGAGGACGCCTGTCCCGTACCCCTGTCCTGGTACGCGGCGGCCGGCGGCCCCCGGCCGGGAGTGTGGCGGCGGGCGGAGGGCGGTCTGCGCCGGGTCGCCGCCGGGGACGCGCGGCCCGCGCTCGCGGCCTGGGCCGCCGGACAGGGGTGGCTCGCCGGGGCCGGGGCCGTGGTGCTCGCCGCCGGCTGCCCCGGCGACGCCCCGCCCGCACGCGTCCGCACCGACCATCTCGCCGCCGGGTACGCCATGGGCTTCGCCCAGGTCACCGCCGCGGCGCTCGGGCTCCGTTCACGGCTCTCCGGCTCCTGGCAGCGGGCCGATCTCGGCGCCGCGCTCGGCCGGGGCGCCGGACGGGAGTGGGTCCTGCACGGACTCGCGCTCGGGAGCCCCGGCGAACCCGACGGCACAAGCAACGAAGGAGGCGACGAGCCCACATGATGCTCCACCCCGAACTGCTGCGGGCCGCCCGCACCGCGCGCGGGCCGCTGCTCGCCGCGACCGTACTGCTGGGAACGGTGGCCCTCACCCAGCTCGCCCAGGCGGTACTGCTCGCCCTCGCCCTGGCCGACATCGCCCGGGGCGGCACCCAGCGGCTGCCCGTGCTCCTCGGCGGCGTCCTCGGCCTGGTGGCGCTGCGCGCGGTCCTCTCCCACCGGCAGCGGATACTCGCCGTCCGGGCCGGGTCCGCCGTCCGCGTACGGCTGCGCGACACCCTGCTGGAACGGCTCGGCCGGACCGGCGGCACAAAGGAGGGGACACGGGCCGGCGGCGTCCGGGCGACGCTCGTCGACGGGGTGGAGGGCGTGGACGCCTATGTCTCGCGCTATCTGCCGCAGGCCGTCATCACCTGCGCGGTGCCCCCGCTGCTGCTGATCGTCATCGCCTTCCTCGAACCGTGGGCCGCACTCGCGCTCGGCCCCGCGCTGGTCGTCGCCGTACTCGCCCCCCGCTGGTGGGACCGGCTGCTGGAGCGGCGCGGGCAGCAGCACTGGGGGGCGTACGAGGCGCTCTCGGCCGACTATCTGGAGGCGCTCCAGGGCATGCCGGTGCTGCGGGCCGCCGGGGCCGTCGGACGCACCCGGGCCCGGCTCGGGGAGCTCTCCCGCGAGCTGCACCGGGCCACCGTCGCCAAGCTGCGCGTCTCCCTGGTCGACACCGGCCTCACCGATCTCGCCGTCCAGGGCGGCACGGTCGCCGCCGTGCTGGTGGCCTGCTGGTCCGCCGCCTCGGGCCGGTCCGCGACCACCGCCACGTTTCTGCTGCTGATGCTCACCTCCGAGTGCTTCCGTCCGGTGGGCGACCTCTCCCGGGAATGGCATGCCGGCCATCTCGGTGTCTCGGCGGCCGACGGCATCGCCCGGCTGCGGACCGCCGAGGGCGGCGTGCCCGACACCGGGACCCGGGCCGCCCGCTGGGCCGCCGCGCCGGCGATACGTTTCGACCGCGTCGTCTTCCGTCATCCGGGCGCCACGGCGCCCGCCGTCGGCGGGGTCTGCTTCACCGCCGAGGCCGGCCGGGTCACCGCCGTCGTCGGCCCTTCGGGCGCGGGCAAGTCCACCCTGCTCGGCACCCTGCTGCGGCAGCACGACCCCGAGACGGGCCGGGTACTGGTGGACGGCACCGACACCCGGGAGTACGCCCTCGGTTCCCTGCGGCGCTCCATCGCCGTCGTCTCCCAGCAGGCGTATCTCTTCCACGGCACCGTCGCCGAGAATCTGCGGCTGGCCGCGCCGGACGCGACCGACCGGGAACTGCGCGAGGCCGCCCGCACCGCCGGGATCCACGACGAGATCCGGGCACTGCCCGACGGATACGAGACCGTCATCGGCGAACGCGGCTCCACGCTCTCCGGCGGCCAGCGCCAGCGGCTCGCCCTGGCCCGGGCGCTGCTCGCGGACACCTCCGTCCTGGTGCTGGACGAGGCCACCAGCGCGGTGGACGAGAACCGGCAGGCCCGGATCGGCGCGGCGCTCGCCGCCGCCGGGCGCGGGCGCACCTGTCTGATCGTCGCCCACCGGCTCTCCGCGGTACGCGACGCCGACCGCATCGTCGTCCTGGACGGCGGCCGGGTCGACGCCGTCGGCGATCACGCCTCGCTGCTGGCCTCGGGCGGGCTCTACGCCCGGCTGGCCGCGGCGGGCGGGACGGACACCCCGGCGGACCGCCGGACACCCGAGGGAAGTGCCGCGTGAACACTGTCGAGAAGGGGGCGCTCCGGGCGCTCCTGCCCGTCCTCGCCGCGCACCGCGCCATGACCGCGCGGACCTTCGCCGCCGCTCTCGCCGGCCAGGCGGCCCTCGTCGCCCTGATCGCCCTCGCCGCGCACACGGTCGGCACCGCCGTCATCGAGCGGGCCCTCCCCGGGCCGTGGACCGCCGGCGCGCTCGCCGCGCTCGTCCTGGTCAGGGCGGTGGCGACCTGGCGGGAGATGGACCTCTCCCACGATCTCGCCTATCGGGTCCTCGCCGAAATGCGGGTCCGGGTCTTCGACGGGCTCGCCCGGTCCGCGCCGGCCCGGATAGCCGGCCGGCGCAGCGGCGACCTCGCCGCCACCGCGCTCGGCGACGTGGAGGAGCTGGAGTTCTTCTACGCCCATGCCATCGCCCAGCTCGCCGCCTCCGGGGTGGTCTTCGGCGGCGGGGCCGCCGTGCTGGCCGCGGTCGAACCCCTGCTCCTCGCCGCGGTCGTGCCGGCGGCCGGGCTGCTCGCGGCCGTCCCGCTGCTCGACGGGCGGGGCAGCGCCGGGCGCGGGGCCCGCACCCGGGCCGCCGCCGCCGAACTCTCCGCGGAGGCGGTGGAGACCGTGGACGGCCTGCCCGAACTCCTCGCCTTCGACGGGCTGGAGCACCGCCGGGAACGGCTCCGGCACCTCGGGCGGCGGCTCGGCTCGGCCCAGCGCGCCGAGCACTCCTGGGAGGCCGGCATGGGCGCGGTCCGCGATCTGCTGGTCGTCGCCTCCGTGGCCGGCGTCGTCGCCCTCACCGGGCGGGCGGCGGCGTCCGGCGGGCTCGACGGCGCCTGGGCGCCGGCCGCGATGGCGCTGGCCCTGGGCATGCTCGCGCCCGTCGCGGCGTCGGCCGCCGCGCTCGGGCGGGCCGGCGGGCTGCGATCCGCCGCGACCCGGGTCGGCGCGGCGATCCACGCCCCCGCCGGCGCGCCGGAACCCGCCGCTCCGCGCCCGGTGCCGCCCGGGCCGCTCGGGATCCGGCTGCGCGGGGTCCGCTTCGACTACGGCGGCGCGCGGGTGCTCGACGGCCTCGATCTGACCGTGCGCGCCGGTGAGACGGTCGCGCTCACCGGGGTATCCGGCGCCGGGAAGTCGACCTGCGCGCATCTGGTGGCCCGGTTCTGGGACCCGTCCGCGGGGAGCGTGGAACTGCTGCCGGCCGACGGGGATCCGGTCGATCTGCGCGACCTCACGGAGCCGGAGCTGCGCGCCGCGGTCGCCGTGGTCGGCCAGGAGGCGCCGCTCTTCCACGGCACCCTCGCCGAGAATCTCCGGCTGGCCGCGCCGGACGCGCCGGACGAACGGATGCGGGCCGTGGCCGCGCTCTGCGGGGTGGACCGGATCGCGTCCGCGCTGCCCGCCGGGTACGACACGCCCGTCGGGGAACGCGGCGCGACGCTCTCGGGCGGCCAGCGCGCCCGGGTCGCGCTGGCGCGCGCGCTGCTGACCGGCCCCCGGGTCCTCGTCCTCGACGAGACGACCGCGCAGCTCGACACGGAGTCGGACGCGGAGCTGGCGCGGGCGCTGGCGACGGGTGCGGGCGGGCGGGCGACCCTGATCATCGCGCACCGGCCGGCGACGGTGGGGCGGGCGGACCGGGTGGTGCGGCTGGAGGCCGGCCGCGCCCTCCCCCCGGCCTGACCTCCCCCTCCCCGGGGCGGCTGCCTCCGGCGGGGCGGAGTCCTGTGCGCCCCTGCCCGTGGCGCGGGTCCTTTCCCGGGGCGGCTGCCTCCGGCGGGGCCGAATCTTGTGCGCCCTTCCCCGTGGCGCGGGTCCCTTTCCGGGGCTCCGCCCCGGACCCGGCGCCTCAAACGCCGGCGAGGCTGAATTTGCTTGCCCTCGTTCGCGGGTGCGGGTCGGTGCGTGGGTGGTGTCGCGCCCTCGCCTGTGTTGTTCGGACCGCCAGTGGTGCGGGTGCTTTCCCGGGGCTCCGCCCCGGACCCGGCGCCTCAAACGCCGGCGAGGCTTGATTTGCTTGCTCTCGTTCGCAGGTGCGGGCGGGTGCGTGGGCGGTGTCGCGTCCTCGCCCCGCGTCGTTCGGGTTGCCGGGGGTGCGGGCCTTCAGGCACCTTCGGCGCCTTGCAGTGCCTCGGGGCCCTGTTCCGTTCCCTCCCCTCCGGGGCGCGGGTACGGGGCGGGACACCTTGCCCTATGGCGGCCCGGGGGTCCTCCGGGCTCGACTCCTCAGAGCCGGCGGAAACCGGCCCCCTTGTATCGCGTACCCGGGTATTGCCGCCGGCTCTTCCGGGGACGACCCTGCACACCCCCTCCACGAACGTCGCCCGATAAGCGGCCCCCCACCACACCCGGGCTTGTTCTCGTACGGGAGCGCCCGCCCAGCGGCACCCGCCCACTCTGACGCCCCTCACCCACTCACCCACGGGTGACCTTCCGGAGCGGGGTTCCCCGCCTTGTGAAACCGACTCGGAACGCACGGGCAGACAGACCACGGTCATCACGCACTGGGCTTACTCGCGGAAAGGGGGACGCGCAGGAGCGGTACTGGGGCATCAAGCGTGATTTGTGGCGCAAACCCGGGCGAACAGAACAAGACCGGGTGCGCGCGCCGTAAATCATGCAGCCCCAGTACCGAACCGGAGCGGCACCCAACCCGCACCAACAAGCACCCGGCCCGGGGAAACGGGCAACCCGCACACCCAAGCCCCGCCGGCGATTGAGGCGCCGGGCCCAGGGCGGAGCCCCGGACAAGCCACCCCGCCAGAGGCACCCGCACCCCGTCAGCCCGCCAGCAACCCCGTCGCCAGGCGATCAATCCGTACCCGCCAAGCCCCCAGCACCTCCCGCGGGTCCTCCCCCGCCTCCCCCCGCTCCGTCAGTGTCAGCCGCGCCCCGTGGCCCGTCCCCTCCGCGAGCTCCCAGCGAACCTCGCGAACCTCGCGGACCCCGCGAACCCCGCGAACCCCGCGGACCTCGGAGCCGGGCGCCGGGCGGTAGGCCAGGAGCAGGGGCGGTCGGAGGGCGGTCACCGGGCCGGAGGGGGTCACGGGGGTGGTGAAGCCGCGCGGGGCGGGGCCGCCCAGGAGGGGGGTCGTGCCGGCGGTCAGTTCGGACCAGACGCGCTCCGCCGGGCGGATCAGCTGACGGTCGAAGCGGACGCACCACCCGTCGCCGGTGGTCTCGATCACGCCCTGGTTCAGGCGGAAGCGGGCGATGTACGCCTCGTGGAGGGCGCCTCGGGTGTCCCGTTCGGCGGTGATCTCCTCGCCGTCGAGCAGCTGGGCGAGGCCGGTGACGCAGATCTGCCAGCCGGCGGCGTGGCTCGCCGCGCCGGCGTGGTCGTCGAAGGTGTGGGTGAGGGTGAGGTCGGAGCCCCCGCCGTCCTGCGGGGTGAGGTCGGAGCCCCCGCCGCCCCTCGGGGTGATCTCCCAGCGCAGATGATCCGCGCCCCAGGTGAAGGCGAGGAGCCGGGGCTCCTCGGCGTCGGTGACCGTGCCGGTCATGCCCGGTTCGGTGTCGCCGGGGAAGACGAAGCGGATCGTGCCGCCGGGTCGCGGGTCGACCGTCACGCCGGTCGGGAACCAGCGGGAGAGCGGCACGGGCCGGGTGAGGGCGTTCCAGATCGGCTCGGGCGGGTGCGGGAGGGAGCGGGTCATCCGCAGCACGGTGCGGCGGCCGTCGGCGGCGGTTTCGAGTTCCGCGGTGAAGTCCGCGCTTCGGGCGATCAGATCGTCGTCGCGGTCGCCGGAGCCGGCGGGGTCGGGTTCGTGGGGCATGGGATGGGTCCTCCTCGGATATCCCGCACCCGACCACATCCGGCGGCGCGGCCCCGGGAAGGCACACCGGTCCGGGGCCGCGCTTCACCCCGGGGCCGCGCTTCACCCCGGGGCGGCTCCCGGATCAGCGCGGCGCCCTCGCGAGCTGGCGCGACTGGGCGACGAGGCGGTCCCGGCTGTCCCAGACCTCCGCGTCCTCCTCCAGGAAGCCGCCCGCCAGGTTGCGTGTGGTGATCGCGACGCGCAGCGGCCCGGGGGCGGGGCGGGAGCGGATGTGGGTGGTGAGTTCGATGGTGGGGGTCCAGCCCTTGAGGCCGAGGTCGAAGGAGGTCGGGGGCAGGGCGTCCACGGTGAGGAGCAGGGAGAGCGGGTCGGCGTCCCGGCCGTCGGCGAGGGCGAACCAGCCGCGCATCTCGCCTTTTCCGGAGGGCGCGCCGACGACCCAGCCGACGGTGGCGGGGTCGAGCCGGATGGCCAGCCGGTTCATGATCTCCGAGCTGCCGGCGATGTCGGGGGCCGGGCCGTCGGCGGGGCCGAGGCATTTCCCGTACGGGGGGATCCGCGGCGGGGTGGCGGAGGTGCGGACGTCGTCGGGGAGTGCGTCGAGGTCGCCGTGGGTGGCGAGCACGCGGATGCGTTCGGTCTCGGTGCCGTCCTCCGCGTACTGGAAGAGGGATGCCTGGCCGGTGGAGAGGGTGCGGCCGGTGCGCACGGTCTCGGTCCGGATCACCGCGGGGCCCGGCTGGGACGCGCTGAGGTAGTGGGCGGAGACGGTGAACGGGTCGGGGTGGGGCAGCGCGTGGGCGAGCGCGCGGCCGAGGATGGCGAGCAGATAGCCGCCGTTGACGGCGCGGAGGATTGTCCAGCCCGCCGAGAGTTCCGCGTCGTAGACGCCCGGTGTGCGCGGGGTGACGGCGGTGTCGCGGTCGAATTCGCTGTCCCCGATGGATGCCTGAACTGCCTGTGCCATGGCGGCACCGTACAACAATCACGTACTGAGCGGTAGCTTTTTGCGGCCGCCGATCACAAAAGAGGAACCAGTGGCACGCACCATAGGGGTGTACCAGTAGTACACTCTCTGCGTATGCCGACCATCATCGTCAAAGTCCTGGGCACTGTTCTGGTCACGGCCCTGATCAGCAGGCCCCTCTGGTCCCCCGGTGCCGACCCCGGCATCCTCCGCGAGGTCTCCGCTCTGGGGATATCCGGCGCCCTGCTCACCGTCGCCGTCTTCTTCGGGCTGGTGGCGCTCTACTGCCGGCTGCTCCAGCGGACCCTCGCCCTGATCGGGCCCGAGGACCGGGCCGCGTCCCCGGCCTCGGTGTGGTGGATGTTCGCGATTCCGTACAACTTCACCGAGGACTTCTACATCGTCCGGAATCTCACCCGCTCGCTCACCGCGGACGGCCGGACCGCGCCGGAGGCGGTGCGCCGCTGGGCCGTACTGGGGTACGCCTGGTGCGCCTTCCAGATCCTGTCGCTCCTCCCCGGGACACCCGGTTACCTCGGCGGGGCGATCGCCATTCCGCTCTGGGTTGCACACTGGATCATGACGGCCCGCGTCCGACGCGCGCTTGCCACCGGCAATACGGCCGTTTCACCTGTGTACCGACCCTGAGGGAGCCATGGCCCTGCCCCGTTTTCAGCGGCTGCCCGCCGACGCCAAGGCAGCCATCCTTGCCGTCGCCCGCGCCCATTTCGCACGTGACGGGAAGGACGGCGCCTCGTTCAACCGGATCATCACCGACGCCGGGATCTCCAAGACATCCGCCTACCACTACTTCGACGGAAAGGACGATCTCTTCGGTGAGGTGGTCGCCGACGCCGCCGAGCGGGCGCTGGCCGCGCTCGGGCCGTGGACTGAGGCGGCGACAGAGGACGAACTGTGGGAGCGGGCCGGGGCGGGGAGCGACCGGCTCCGGGCCCATCTGCGCGCCCATCCGGACGACCGCGCCGTGCTCTCCGCCCGTCCCCGGGAACAGCCGGGCGGCCACCCCTGGATCCGGGACTTCATCGAGAACGGCCGGCGGCTCGGTCTCATCGGTGACGAACCGGGCATCGAGCTGGTGACGGTGGCGACCACCGGGGTGCTCGAAGCCCTCGACTCCTGGGCCCTGGAACGCCCGGAGGCGGACGGCGACCTGACGGCCGGGGCGCTGCGGCAGCTGCTCTCGCGGCTCTGGAAGTGACCCGGCGCGGAGGCTGACCCGCCTCGTGTGCCCGCCCCCGCGGACCGGTGCCGTACGGGGGCGGGCGCCGTGTCAGCTCTCCTCCGCCGTCGCCGAACGCCGGTTCCAGGCGCGCGGCGCCCGCCAGTGGTAGCGCATCGCGAGCAGCCGCAGCACGAAGGCGGTCGCGGCGGCGAGCGCGCTGGTGAGCGCGTCCAGGGTGTCGAAGCGGAGACAGAGGACCACCATGGTCGCGCCCACGATCGCGGGGACGGCGTAGAGATCACGGTCCCAGCGCAGCAGTGAGGGAACCTCGTTCGCCAGCACATCGCGGAGCACACCGCCGCCGACCGCGGTCGCCACGCCGAGCGCCGCCGACGAGGTCAGGCCGAGACCGTACTCGTACGCCTTGACGGTGCCGGTCACACAGAAGAGCCCGAGGCCGGCCGCGTCGAAGACATTGACGGCGACCTGGATCCGCTCCACATGGGGGTGGAGGAAGAAGACCAGGACCGTGGCCACCAGCGGCATCAGGAAGTAGCCGAGGTCGGTGAAGGCCGCCGGCGGGACGGCCCCGATGATCAGGTCGCGCAGCAGCCCGCCGCCCAGCGCGGTCACCTCGGCGAGGACGGCGATGCCGAAGACATCGAAGTTCTTGCGTACGGCGAGGAGTGCGCCGGAGATCGCGAAGACGAAGATTCCGGCGAGGTCGAGCGCATGCTGGACGGAGGGCGTGAACAATTCTTGGAGCACCGGACGATTGTGCCGTCTCGCGGCGGTCGTCCCGGCTCCGCCGGACCGGGGGTGCGCTACTCCTTCGCGCCGGGTGCGGGGGCCGGATCCGGGGTCTCCGCCGCGGCAGTGACGCCCTCCGGGTGGTGGCAGGCCACCTGTTGCCCCGGACGCAGCTCGACCAGCGGCGGCTCCTGTGTGGTGCAGATCTCGGTCGCCTTCCAGCACCGGGTGTGGAACCGGCAGCCGAGCGGCGGTGAGATCGGCGAGGGCACATCGCCCTTGAGCAGGATCCGCTCGCTCCGCGCCCCGCGCCGCCGGGGGTCCGGTACGGGCACCGCCGACATCAGCGCCCTGGTGTAGGGATGCATCGGCGACGCGTACAGCGCCCCGCGGTCCGCCAGCTCCACGATCTTCCCCAGATACATCACCGCGATCCGGTCCGAGACATGGCGGATGACGGAGAGGTCGTGGGCGATGATCACATAGGTGAGCCCCAGCTCCTCCTGGAGGTCGTCCAGGAGATTGACCACCTGCGCCTGGATGGAGACATCGAGCGCGGAGACCGGCTCGTCCGCGACCACCAGCTTGGGCTTCAGGGCCAGGGCCCGGGCGATGCCGACGCGCTGCCGCTGGCCGCCGGAGAATTCGTGCGGATAGCGGTTGTAGTGCTCCGGATTGAGGCCCACCAGCTCCAGCAGCCGCTGGACCTCCTTCTTCACCCCGCCGTCGGGGGTGATGCCCTGGAGCCGGAACGGCGCCGAGACGATGGTGCCGATGGTGTGCCGGGGGTTCAGCGAGGAGTACGGATCCTGGAAGATCATCTGGACATCGCGGCGCAGCGGGCGCATGGCCCCCACCCCGAGATGGGTGATGTCGTGTCCCTGGAATTCGATCCGGCCGCCGGTCGGTTCGAGCAGCCGGGTGATCAGCCGCCCCATGGTCGACTTGCCACAGCCGGACTCACCCACCACGCCCAGGGTCTCCCCCGGGCGCACATCGAAGGTGAGCCCGTCGACCGCCTGGACGGCGCCGGTCCGCCGCCGGAGCAGACCCTCGCGGATGGGGAAGTGCTTGACCAGGCCGTCGACCCTCAGCAGTGCGTCCGGGGCGGTGGCCGGCGGCTTCTGCGCGGGAATGTTCACTCGGTCGCTCACAGCTTCGGCGCAATCTCTTCGGTCCAGATCCGCGTCCGCTCCTCCTGCGCCATGTGACAGGCGGAGAAGTGCCGGCCGCCCGCGGAGTGGAGCTCGGGGCGGACGGTACGCGTCCGGTTCCCCTCCGGGACGTCGGCGTAGGGGCAGCGCGGGTTGAAGGCACAGCCGTCGGGGATGTTGATCAGACTGGGCGGGGAGCCCTTGACCGGGATCAGCCGCTCGGTCTGCTCGCGGTCGATCCGGGGCATCGAGCCCAGCAGCCCCCAGGTGTAGGGGTGCTGGGGCTCGTGGAAGACCCGCTCGGCGGGCCCGCGCTCGACACACCGGCCGCCGTACATCACCAGGATGTCGTCGGCGAGCTCGGCGACCACCCCGAGGTCGTGGGTGATGACGATCACCGCACTGCCGAACTCCTTCTGGAGATCGCGGATCAGATCGAGGATCTGGGCCTGCACGGTCACGTCGAGCGCGGTGGTGGGCTCGTCGGCGATCAGCAGCTCCGGATTGTTGACCAGCGCCATCGCGATCATCGCGCGCTGGCGCATCCCGCCGGAGAACTCGTGCGGATAGCTGTCGACCCGCTTGTCGGGCTGCGGGATGCCGACCCGGTCGAGCAGTTCGACCGCCCTCTTGCGGGCGGTCTTCTTGTCCGTGTCGTGGTGGACCCGGTACGCCTCCACGATCTGGCGGCCGATCGTGTAGTACGGATGGAGCGCCGACAGCGGGTCCTGGAAGATCATCGCCATGTTCCGGCCGCGCAGCTTCCGCACCTCGTCCGGATGGGCGCCGAGCAGCTCCCGGCCGTCCAGCCAGACCTCCCCGGAGATCCGCGCCTTGTTCCGTCCGTACTGGCCGGCGGTGTGCAGGCCCATGATCCCCAGCGAGGTGACGGACTTGCCCGAGCCCGACTCGCCGACGATGCCGAGGGTCTTCCCCTTCTCCAGCCGGAAGCTCAGCCCGTCGACGGATTTGACCAGACCGTCGTCGGTGGGGAAGTGCACCCGCAGATCGCGGACTTCGAGAAAGGCGTCGGGGGCCGGTGAACCGGGCGGGGCGACCGTTCCCGGAAGCCCCGCGGGGGCGGCGGAGCCGGATTCTTCGATGGGGATGGTCATCCGATCCTCACTCGCGGGTCGACGACGGCGTACAGAAGGTCCACGACGAGGTTGGCGACACAGATGAAGAGCGCCGCGAAGAGGGTGACGCCCAGGATCAGCGGCAGATCCTTGGACTCGATGGACTCGATGGCGAGCCGTCCGAGGCCGGGCAGGCTGTAGGTGGACTCGGTGAGCACCGCCCCGCCGAGCAGGGCGCCGAGGTCGAGTCCCAGCAGGGTCAGCACCGGGGTCCAGGTGGAGCGCATGGCGTGCCGTCCGATGACGACCCGCTCGGTGAGGCCCTTGGCGCGGGCGGTGCGGATGTAGTCCTCGCCCATGATCTCCAGCATGGTGGCGCGGGTGAGCCGGGCGTACATCGCCGCGTAGAGGAAGGCGAGGGTGATCCAGGGCAGGATCAGGGTCCGGAACCACTGGAGGGGATCCTCCTCGACCGGGGTGTACACCCCGCTGATCCAGTCCAGCTGATAGCTGAAGACCGCCAGCGAGATCAGTCCGGTGAAGTAGATCGGCAGCGAGACCCCGGCGAGGGCGACCGTCATGGCGGCCCGGTCCCACAGGGTGCCCCGGCGCAGGGCGGAGACCACACCCGCCGCCACCCCGCCGGTGACCCAGAGCACACAGGCGCCCGCGGCGAGCGAGAGCGTGACCGGCATCGCCTCGGTGAGCAGCGGCCACACCTCCTGCTCGGTGCGGAAGGAGTAGCCGAAGCAGGGGGCCGGGCAGCTGGTGACGTCCGGGCCGTTGGCGTACTCGCGGCCGGCGAAGAGGCCCTGGACGAAGTTCCAGAACTGCACCAGCACCGGATCGGCGAGACCCAGTTTCTGCCGGATGCCCTCGATGGCGGCCTCGTCGGTCTGCTTTCCGGCGAAGAGATACGCCGGGTCCGAGCCCGCCCACTTGGGGAGCACGAAGAAGATGACGAAGGTCGTCAGGGTGACGACCAGCAGCATCATGGCGACGGCGAACAATCGCCGGATGACGTATGCAAGCACTGTGCGCGGCCCGGCGGCGGCCCGCGGAGCCCTGGCTCAGGGTCCGCGCGGGCCGCCGCCCGAGGCCATCACCTGCCCTTCGGGACTGGCGGGTTGGGCGATGGTGGGGCGGTGCGACGGGGGTGCGCGCACCCGCCGCGGCGGGCGGGTGCGCGGGTGCCCGTACGGGTCACCGGGGAGTGCCGCTACTTGACGACGCCCAGGGAGACATAGTCGTAACGGCCGTTGTACGCACCGCTGGAGTAGGCGTTGGTCAGCCGCGAGCCGCGCCAGGTGAAGTTCTTCTCGTAGATGAACGGCATCTGGACCGCGAGGTCGGCGACGGCGTGGTTCATCTGCTGGTAGATCGCGCCGGCCTTGTCGGGGTCGGTCTCCTTGAGCGCGTCGTCGAAGAACTTGTTGATCTTCGGGTCATTGGTCTCGGAGACGTTGTAGTTGCCGTTGCCGACGATGAAGCGGCCGTCGATGATCGGCTGGGAGAAGCCCTGCCCGGTCGGGAAGTCCGGACCCCAGCCGGTCATGACCAGACCGAGACCGCGCTTCTTCACCACGGCGGGCGAGCCGGTGATGCTGGAGGACTCGGCGCCGTCGATCGTCTCGACCTCGGTCTTGATGCCGACCGCGTTCAGCGACTGCTGGAGCGCCTCGGCGGTCTGCACCTCGCCGGGGTTGTTGCTGCGGGCGCTGATGTTGGTGGAGAAGCCGCCGGGCTTGCCGCATGCCTTGAGGGCGGCCTTGGCCTTCTCGACATCGGGCTTGCCCTTGCGGGCGAGGATGCCGTACGGGTCGTAGTCGTCCGAGCCCTTGATGGACTTGGGCAGCATGTTGGTGGCGATGTCGCCGCCGGCGTCCGGGCCGCCGCGGACCTGCTGCATCGAGGCGTAGTCGGCGGCGTAGATCACGGCCTTGCGGCACTCGATGTTGTCGAACGGGGCCACCTTGGTGGCGATGTCGACATAGCGGATGAAGCTGGTCTCGATGTTGTCGAGATTGGCCTTGTGGCCCTGGAGGGCCTTGGTGCGGCCGGCCTGGGACATGCCGGTGGCGTTCAGGTCCAGGTCGTACTCGCCCTTGATGAGCAGCTCGTCGATCGCCTCGATGTTCGAGTTGATGGTGAGCGTGACCTTGTCCGGCAGCGCGGCGCGGATCGGGTCGGTGGACTTCTGCCACTTGTCGTTGCGGACCAGTACGGCGCTCTTCTTCGGCGCGTACGACTCGAATTTGTACGGGCCCGAGGAGAAGGGCTTGAGCTGGTACTTGCCGGCCGTGTCCTTCTCCCGCTTCACCGGGGACCCGGACGGCATCGCCAGCATCTGCTCGAAGTCGCCGTTGGCGGTCGGCAGATGGAAGATGATCGTCTTGTCGTCGGGGGTCTCGATGGCCTTCAGGCCCAGCTTGTCCGGGCTGGTGTCCTTGTACGGGCCCGGGTAGGTGTTCTCCGGGTCCAGGACCTGGCGCAGATACTGCGGCCCGCCGGTGATGACATCCGCGGCCCAGACGCGCTGGATGCCGTACTTGATGTCCTTGGAGGTGATCGGCGAGCCGTCCTCCCAGGCGATCCCGTCGCGCAGCTCATAGGTGTAGGTCTTGCCGTCGTTGGTGACGACCCCCTTGGCCTTGGCCAGGTCGGGGACGAGTTCGGCGCCGCCCGCGCCCGGCTTGGGGGCGTACGAGACGAGCTGGCGGGCGTAGAAGCGGGAGAAGTCCCAGGCCATGCCGTAGTACTGGCGCTGCGGATCGGTGGAGTCCAGATCCTGCTTGCCGATGAACTTGAGCGTGCCGCCCTTCTTGGCGGAGGGGTTGGCGACACCGGTCATGGCCGCGTTGTAGCCGGCGGCCTTGCCGTCACCGCCCTCCCCGTCCTGGGAACCGCCACCGCCGCCGCACGCCGCGGTGGCCGTGAGGGCGGCCACGACGAGCGCCGCTCCGGCGATGCGCCTGGTCCTCGTCCTCGACGAACGCAGGGAAGTCATAGTTCCTGGAACCTCCGGGGGTAGCACGGTTCCCCCGCCTCTTTGCCGGGGAACGGTCGGGGAGCCGCCCGGCCCGTGTGGCGGGGGCGGTGTTGTTCAGTGGCGCGGTGGGGGCGGCGGGGCGGGCCGCCGCGGGGCCGGGCAACACCGGCCGGGCCCGGTCATCGGCTGCCCTTGGGATCGAGGGCGTCGCGCACACCGTCGCCGAAGAGGTTGAAGGCGAGCACCGTCACGAAGATCGCCAGACCGGGCACCACCATGAAGGTGGGGTTGGACTGGTAGGTCTCCACCGCCGTGGAGAGCATCTGCCCCCAGGAGGCGGTGGGCGGGCGGACTCCCGCGCCGAGGAAGCTGAGCGCGGCCTCGGTGAGGATGTTGGTGGGGATCATCAGCGTGGCGTACACGGTGATCGGGGCCACCAGATTGGGCAGCAGCTCCTTGAAGAGCACATAGCGGCGGCCGGCGCCGAGGCTGCGGGCGGCTTCGATGTACTCCTTCTCGCGGAGCGAGAGGGTCTGGCCGCGGACGATGCGCCCGACATAGGGCCAGCCGAAGAAGCCGATCACCCCGACGAGAATGGAGATGCGGACGCTGCTGCCGGTCATTCCGAAGAGATCGTTGGGCAGGACCGAGACCAGCGAGATGATGAAGAGGAGCTGCGGGAAGGCCAGCAGCATGTCCATCACCCGGCTGATGACCGAGTCGGCCCAGCCGCCGAAGTAGCCGGCGACGATCCCGAGGACGGTGCCGAGCACCACGGCGACCAGGGCGGCGAGGAAGGCCACCAGCAGGGAGATCCGCGCGCCGTAGACGATCCGGCTGAAGACATCGCGGCCGTTGTTGGGTTCGAGACCGAGCAGATGTTCCGAACTCATGCCGCCGAAGGACCCCTTGGGGGTGCCGAAGAGCGGATCGATCTTGTCCTGGTGGAATTCATTGGGCGGATGGCCCAGCCAGCTCACGATCAGCGGGGCGAAGACGGCGGTGAGGATCAGCAGGAGGACAACGATGCCACCGGCGAGCGCGAGCCGGTCGCGCTTGAGCCGCGACCAGGCGATGCGGCGCAGTGAGCGCCCCTCGACCGCCGTCTTGACTTCAGCCGCCGCGACATCGGCCGTCGCGGTCCGCTCCGCGTCCGCGCTCGTGTCGTGCAATGGTGCCGTCATCGTGGTGGGGACCCCTCTCGGCCGGACATGGCCGGCCCGTACCCGCCGCTGCGGCGGTTCCGCTTGGTACCGAACCTCTGCTGCGTGCGGGGCTGTTGGTACGAGAGGTACCCGCGAGATGCCCGTGAAGCACGCCGTGCGCAGGAGCGAACCGCTCCCTTGCTGCGGGAGTCTTCAACGGCCGCGCGATCAGCCGCCAGACCCCTCGCGGAATGGTTGCCCAACCGTGATGAGTGTCGCTGTCTTCCGTTATCCGGACGGGAACTCCGGCTGAGCGGAACTCCAATTGGCCAAAAAGGGACGCCAGTTGAACACCTCACCGACATTCGGACACCTCTTCGGGCTTGGATTTCGAAGGGCCCTTGCGTCTGCGGGGTGTGATCGGCAGGTCATAGCGCGGACATGACATGGAAGAACCGCGCGGGCGCTTGCCACGCCCTTCACATATGCGATCAAGGCTGGGCTACTGGCGAGTTGGGGCGTGCGGAGAGCGCCGATCCGCGCATGGCCGGATCGCGCCGATGAGATCCGCCTCCGGGAGCGGCGCACGACGGCACCGGGGGCGTATCCGGAGGGCGGGCGGGTACACATGACGGCGCGCCGTGCGCCGGGGCGCACGGGCCGGGGCGGGCTGCTGTGCCGGCCGGTGGGGGTGGTGTGCGGGGGTCTCCGGGGAGGGTCAGGCGCGGCCGGTGACCCCGTGGGCGTCACGGTCGTAGAAGGGGCGGGCATGGGCGCGCAGCCAGAGCGAGACCGGGTCGTACGCGTCGGACATGGCGACGGTGGAGACGGGCAGCCCGTCCGGGACCGCCGCGATCGACTGCTGCATCATCGCCCGCACCGCGTCCACGGACGGCCGGGTGGTGTCGTACAGATCCAGCCCGATGACGAGATAGGGGGCTCCCAGGGCCGGCTGCACCCAGGCCCGCCGCAGCGACCGGATGGGGGTGGTGCGGTGGGCGTTCTGAGCGAGCAGGGCGTAGAAGTGCGGGATCTCGATCGCGGGCTCGGAGAGCCGCAGCGGGCCGGCGGGCATCCGGTCGAGGCCGGTGGCGATCCGGCGGAGGTCGGGCCAGGGAATGCCGACACCGCCGCCGGGGGCATGGGGGTTGAGCCAGATTCCCCAGCGCTCGGGGAAGAGGGAGCGGGCGATGTCGACACCGCTGACCACTTCGTGGGAGCGGTTCCAGCCGGAGACGGCGAGCTCCTGCGCGGAGGTGACACAGGGGGCGTACCCGATGCCGTCGATCTCCATGTTGCCGTACTGGGCGTCGGGCGAGCCCGGCCCGCCGTGCCAGAGCAGCATCCAGACCTGGCCGTTCGCCGGGTCGGCGAGCGCCTTGAGCAGTGCCTCGTACGCGTCGTAGCGTCCGGGGGTCACCTGGCGCAGCATGTGCTCGACCTGCCCGGCCGCCGCGGTGCCTGACGCGCTCACCCTGTTCCGCCCCTCTCCGAACTGCATGCGTGTGGCCTCGGCCTCCGGACCGCAGGGGGTCGGGCGCGGGTGGAGGCCGGGCCGGGAAGCCAGCTTAATCGGCCGCTCCGGCAGCGGTCGGCGGCGGCGGCCCGGGCATCCGGACCGGCGGGCACCGCCGCCGGCCGGCGGTGCCGGTACTAGTGATGATCGCGCTGGTAGAACGGCCGCACCTGGGTGATCATCCACTCGACCACCGGATCCTGCGCCATGTCGAGCAGGATGAGATTGACCGGCCAGGGCGGCTGGACCCGGCCGAGAGCGCGGCCGAGAGCGTCCAGCGGGGCGCTCTGCTCGGCGCCCTCCCGGGAGGCGAGCTGGACCCCGATGAAGAGGACGGGGGGATCGCCCTCGATGGAGGCGAGCGCCCGGCGGGCGGTGGCCACCACGCCCGCGGCCTGGAACTCCCCGGCGGCGGCGGCGAGGAAGTCGACCGGCTCCTGCTGCCAGTCGGGCTCGAACAGCCGCACCCTGCCGCCGCTCGCGGGCCCGTCGAGCGGGGTGCGCCCGGTCCGGCAGAGCTCGGCGACGGCCTCCGGCGGCAGCGGGATGCCGACGGCACCGCCGGGGTTGACCGCGATACCGAGCTGCGGGGGGAGCCCGCGGGCGAATTCGCGGGCGGGGGCGATGGTGAAGGACATGTGGGGGCCGGCGCAGGCCGTGAACTGCTGCTCGGAGCTGAAGACGGGGACGTACGCCCCGTCGTCGATGTCCATGGTGGGGAGATCGAGGTCGCGGCTCTCGGGGGAACCGCCCCGGGGCAGCGGTACCCACAGGTGGCTGCGGCCGAGCACTTCGACGATCCGGGGCCCGGCGGAGGGGTTGCCGAGCGATGCGGCGAGCACCTCTTCGAGCTCGTTCGCGGGCCAGCCGCCTTGCTGCGGCTGCTGATGCGCCTGTTCCGGAATGGTCATGTTGCTGGCCCTCTCCCCCGGCGGTGCCGGTCTCCCCACGCCTTGTCCCCCCGACCCTAATGCCGGGGAGGGCGACGGGGCACGACCGCGCGCGCATGACGGGGCACTTCGCCGTATATCGCCTGGGGAGGGAGGCGGGGCGGGCGAGTGACACCGGCGGTGCCCGGGGCGGCTTGCCGGGGTCCGTTCGCGCCGGGGCGGGATGGCGGCCGGCGGGGGCGGCCGAGAGCCCGGCGGAGGAGGGGCGCGGGTCGGGGCGAGGCGAGCACCACCGCGCCCGCTCACGACACGGGTACGGGAACGCGCGGAGGCCGAGCGCCCGGCGGCGGGCCCCGGCGCGCGGGCGGCTCCCTCCCCGCCCGCCGCGAGGCGTGGCCGCGGCCGATCGCCAGGTCGGCGGACCGGACAGCCAAACGGTTCAGACGGTCAGACAGCCAGGCGGTCAGGCGGTCAGGCGGCCGTCACTCGAAGCCGAGCAGATTCAGTACGGACGCGGCATCGCGGTCCAGCAGGACCGCCGAGGCGACCCCCCGCGGCAGTCTCCCCGCCTCCGCGTCGCCGATCAGGCCGCCGACCGCGCGCCGGTGCCGGGCGAAGGCGTAACCGGAGACACCCCGGCCGCGCTCCCGCTGGCCCTGCCGGGCGATATCCGGCGGGACGTCGAGCAGGACGAGATGGAGGGCCCCGCCCCGGCGCCGGGCCTCGCGCGCCAGCCAGCGGCGTACCCAGGCCTGGGTGCCGCAGTCGTGGACCACGACACTGGCACCCGACCGCAGGGCGTGCCGGAGCCCGGCGTAGTGGGAGAAACGGACCAGGGGGCGGTAGACGGCGTACGGCAGGAATCCGGGCATCCGG
Source organism: Streptomyces sp. CAU 1734 (assembly GCF_039888735.1). Lineage (NCBI taxonomy): Bacteria > Bacillati > Actinomycetota > Actinomycetes > Kitasatosporales > Streptomycetaceae > Streptomyces > Streptomyces sp. CAU 1734. The sequence goes on along the minus strand of NZ_JBDQQP010000011.1, from coordinate 280,409 downwards.
GAGTCCCAGCGGTCCCGGGTGTTCTGCGAGTCGATGCCCCGGCCCCGGACCGCGCGCCGGATCAGGGTGGACTTTCCGCTGCCGGGGAGGCCGGAGACGACGACCACGTCACCGGAGGCGAACAGCAGCCGCCGGGGGCTGCGCCCCGCGCGGGCGCGCAGATCACGCAGGACGGGCGTGGGTCCGCCCAGCAGCTTCCCGATCTTCCGGACGGCCGCCGCCGGTGGCGCGGGCACACCCGTGGTCGTGGCGTAGGCACCGGAGTGCTGCAACGTCATCACACCCTCCCCCATGTCAGGTCTCCCTCACACTTGCCCAAGAAGCGTAAAGAAATGGTAATGGGGCGCAACTGATTTGCGTCTGATGCGCGTCCGGCGTGTGGCGAACGGCTCCGGCGGAAACAGGGGCGGCGGCCCGCCCGGCCGGCCGGGCGGCCGTCGGGGGAGGCCGGCGCGGCGCCGGAGAGCCGGCGAGAAGGCCCGGCTCCGGACCCCCATGGAGCCGCCGGGCGTGCAATGATGTGCCCGCCAACTGCATACCGGCCGCTTGAATCCACGCGGGAGAGTCCCGGCCCCGTGCCGGGCGCCGAAGGAGCAAGTTCCTCCCTTGAATCTCTCAGGCCCCGTACCGCGCGTGATGAGGCAGATCTGAAAAGCGAGCCGCCGTTCCGGGGCTCCACCCAAGGTGCAAACCGCGACCACCTGTACGCCGGGTCGTGGTGAACCTCTCAGGTTCCGATGACAGATGGGGAGGATTGTCCTCGCCGTCATGCCCTGGGAGCCCCTTTCATGAGCAACGCCCCTCGCCGGACCGCCCTCGATGCGCTGCATCGTTCGCTGGGCGCGACCATGACCGACTTCGCGGGCTGGGACATGCCCCTGCGGTACGCCAGCGAGCGCGACGAGCACCAGGCCGTGCGCAACCGGGCGGGCCTCTTCGACCTCTCCCACATGGGCGAGATCACCGTGACGGGGCCGCAGGCCGCCGCGCTGCTCGATTACGCGCTGGTCGGCAACATCGGCTCGATCGGGGCCGGCCGGGCCCGCTACACCATGATCTGCCGCGAGGACGGCGGCATCCTGGACGATCTGATCGTCTACCGGCTCGGCGCTCCCGAGACGCCCGAGTACATGGTGGTGGCGAACGCCGGAAACGCGCAGACCGTACTGGACGCGCTGATCGAGCGGTCGGCCGATTTCGACGCCGAGGTCCGGGACGACCGGGACAATTACGCGCTGATCGCCGTCCAGGGTCCGGAGTCCCCGGGCATCCTGAAGTCGGTCACGGACGCCGATCTGGACGGTCTGAAGTACTACGCCGGGCTCCCGGGCACAGTCGCCGGGGTCCCCGCGCTGATCGCCCGTACCGGCTACACCGGCGAGGACGGCTTCGAGCTCTTCGTGGAGCCCCGGCACGCCGAGGAGCTGTGGCGCGCGCTGACCGAGGCGGGCGCCTCGGCCGGGCTGATCCCCTGCGGGCTGTCCTGCCGGGACACGCTCCGCCTGGAGGCGGGGATGCCGCTGTACGGACACGAGCTGACCACCGCGCTCACCCCCTTCGACGCCGGTCTGGGCCGGGTCGTGAAGTTCGAGAAGACCGGTGATTTCGTCGGGCGCGCGGCCCTCACCGAGGCCGCCGCGCGTGCCGAGGCCAGCCCGCCGCGCAAGCTGGTCGGGCTGATCGCCGCGGGCCGCCGGGTGCCGCGCGCCGGCTTCTCGGTGGTCGCCGGGGGCGAGACCGTCGGCGAGGTCACCTCCGGAGCGCCCTCCCCCACCCTGGGGAAGCCGATCGCCATCGCCTATGTGGACGCGGCCCACGCGGCCCCGGGCACGGAGGGCGTCGGAGTCGACATCCGGGGTACCCACGAGGCGTACGAAGTCGTCGCACTGCCCTTCTACAAGCGGCAGAAGTGACTCCGCGCGGGCGGGGCGGGCCCCGGCCCGTCCCGGCCGCCGCGCTCCGGCCGGCCGCTTCCGCCGTCTGAGGGCCCGGGCGCCCCGCCGCGCCCGGCCGGGGGAACCGTCGGCGGCCCGTGCGCTCCGGCCGCCGGCCCGTACGGCTCCTTCGGACACCGCCGGACACACCGGCCGCCGACACGATCGGCCGGCCCCGCCCGCCGGGCCTGGCGGGCGATCACCGATACCCCCGGGGACGGCATCCGGAACCCCGGATACGGCCGTCACGGCGCCGGAAGTGACCATCAGCACCTCCCGCCGCCCTCACCACGTTCATCAGCCCCTTCCGCGTACAGGAGAATTCAGGTCATGAGCAACCCCCAGCAGCTGCGTTACAGCAAGGAGCACGAGTGGCTGTCGGTCGCCGAGGACGGCGTCTCGACGGTCGGCATCACCGAATTCGCGGCGAGTGCGCTCGGCGATGTCGTCTACGCCCAGCTCCCCGAGGTGGGCTCCACGGTGACCGCGGGCGAGTCCTGCGGTGAGCTGGAGTCGACGAAGTCCGTGAGTGACCTGTACTCCCCCGTCTCGGGCGAGGTCACCGAGTTCAACCAGAACGTGGTCGACGACCCGTCGCTGGTGAACACCGCTCCGTTCGAGGGCGGCTGGCTCTTCAAGGTGCGGGTCAGCGGCGAGCAGGACGATCTGCTCTCCGCCGACGAGTACACCGCCTTCGCCGCGGGCTGATCCACCGCGCATCATCGCCGCGCCCGCCTCTTGACCACGACCACGACCACGACAGGGAACCGAGATGTCGCTTCTCAACACCCCTCTCCATGAGCTGGACCCGGATGTCGCCGCCGCCGTCGACGCCGAGCTTCACCGTCAGCAGTCGACCCTGGAAATGATCGCCTCGGAGAACTTCGCTCCGGTCGCGGTCATGGAGGCCCAGGGTTCGGTCCTCACCAACAAGTACGCCGAGGGCTACCCCGGCCGCCGCTACTACGGCGGCTGTGAGCACGTCGATGTGATCGAGCAGATCGCCATCGACCGCATCAAGGAGCTCTTCGGCGCCGAGCACGCCAATGTGCAGCCGCACTCGGGTGCCCAGGCCAACGCGGCGGCGATGTTCGCGCTGCTCAAGCCCGGCGACACGATCATGGGTCTGAACCTCGCGCACGGCGGGCACCTGACCCACGGCATGAAGATCAACTTCTCCGGCAAGCTCTACAACGTGGTCGCGTACCACGTGGACAACACCACCGGCCAGGTCGACATGGCCGAGGTCGAGAAGCTGGCCAAGGAGTCCCGGCCGAAGCTGATCGTGGCGGGCTGGTCCGCCTACCCGCGGCAGCTGGACTTCGCCGCCTTCCGCCGGATCGCGGACGAGGTCGGCGCCTATCTCATGGTCGACATGGCCCACTTCGCGGGCCTGGTCGCGGCCGGTCTGCACCCCAACCCGGTGCCGCACGCCCATGTCGTGACCACGACCACCCACAAGACGCTGGGCGGCCCCCGCGGCGGAGTGATCCTCTCCACGGCCGACCTCGCCAAGAAGATCAACTCGGCGGTCTTCCCCGGCCAGCAGGGCGGCCCGCTGGAGCATGTCATCGCCGCCAAGGCGGTCTCCTTCAAGGTCGCGGCGACCGAGGAGTTCAAGGAGCGCCAGCAGCGCACCCTGGACGGCGCCCGCATCCTGGCCGAGCGCCTGATCCAGGACGATGTGCGCGAGCACGGCGTCTCGGTGCTCTCCGGCGGCACGGACGTCCACCTGGTCCTGGTCGACCTGCGCAACTCCGAGCTCGACGGCCAGCAGGCCGAGGACCGCCTCCACGAGGTCGGGATCACGGTCAACCGCAACGCCATCCCCAACGACCCCCGGCCGCCGATGGTGACCTCGGGCCTGCGGATCGGCACCCCGGCCCTGGCCACCCGCGGCTTCGGCGACGAGGACTTCCGCGAGGTCGCGGACATCATCGCCGAGGCGCTGAAGCCGGTGTACGACGCCGAGGCCCTGCGCGGCCGGGTGTCGGCACTGGCCGCGAAGCACCCGCTCTACCCCGGGCTGTAGGCCCGTCCGGGGAGGTCCGTACGCAACGCCACCCGCACACGCATACGAATCTCGGGGGCACCGCGCACACTGGAGAGTGAGCGCGGTGCCCCGCCCCGTCCCAGCACACCATCCGAATCGCTCACGCGTCGGCCCCATCCCCGCGCACCGCTGCTCACCGCACCATCTGCACCACCCGGCGGACAACGGCGTCTACCAACCCCTAGGAGTTCCCCGTGGCCATCTCGGTCTTCGACCTGTTCTCGATCGGCATCGGCCCGTCCAGCTCCCATACGGTCGGCCCCATGCGCGCGGCCCGCATGTTCGCCCGGCGGCTGAAGAACGAGGGCCTGCTGGCCCACACCGCCTCGATACGCGCCGAGCTCTACGGCTCACTCGGCGCCACCGGCCACGGCCACGGCACCCCCAAGGCGGTCCTCCTCGGTCTCACCGGCAGCTCCCCCCGGACCGTCGACGTCGAGACCGCCGACGCGCAGGTCGAGCGGATCAGGGAGTCCGGCCGGATCAATCTCCTCGGCATGCACGAGATCGACTTCGACTTCGACCGCGATCTGATCCTGCACCGGCGCAAGGCGCTGCCGTACCACGCCAACGGCATGACGATCTTCGCGTACGACGCCGATGGCGCCGGTGTCCTGGAGAAGACGTACTACTCGGTCGGCGGCGGCTTCGTGGTGGACGAGGACGCGGTCGGCGAGGACCGGATCGTCCTCGACGACACCGTACTGAAGTACCCCTTCCGCACCGGCGACGAGCTGCTGCGCCTGACCCGGGAGACCGGCCTCTCGATCTCCGCGCTGATGCTGGAGAACGAGAAGGCATGGCGCACCGAGGAGGAGATCCGCGCCGGTCTGCTGGAGATCTGGCAGGTCATGCAGGCATGCGTGGCCCGGGGCATGGCCCGCGAGGGCATCCTCCCCGGCGGCCTGCGCGTCCGCCGCCGCGCGGCCAATTCCGCCCGCCAGCTCCGCGCCGAGGGCGACCCGCTGGCCCGTGCGATGGAGTGGATCACCCTCTACGCGATGGCCGTGAACGAGGAGAACGCGGCCGGCGGCCGGGTCGTCACCGCCCCCACCAACGGCGCGGCGGGCATCATCCCGGCGGTGCTCCACTACTACATGAACTTCGTCCCCGGCGCCGATGACGAGGGGATCGTCCGCTTCATGCTGTCGGCGGGCGCGATCGGCATGCTCTTCAAGGAGAACGCCTCCATCTCCGGCGCCGAGGTCGGCTGCCAGGGCGAGGTCGGCTCCGCCTGCTCCATGGCGGCGGGCGCCCTGGCCGAGGTCCTGGGCGGCACACCGGAGCAGGTCGAGAACGCCGCCGAGATCGGCATGGAGCACAACCTCGGCCTGACCTGCGACCCGGTCGGCGGCCTGGTCCAGATCCCGTGCATCGAGCGCAACGGCATGGCGGCGGTGAAGGCCGTGACGGCGGCCCGGATGGCGATGCGCGGCGACGGCAGCCACAAGGTCTCCCTGGACAAGGTCATCAAGACGATGAAGGAGACCGGCGCGGACATGTCGGTGAAGTACAAGGAGACGGCGCGGGGCGGGCTCGCGGTGAACATCATCGAGTGCTGAGCCCGTCTCGACGGGTGGGCCCTGACCAGCGCGTTTTCCTCTTTCGACGCTGTCAGGGCCTTCCCTGCCCACACGGCGGGAAGTCCCTGGGATCGGCCCCGGGACGGACGTGAAAGTCCCTGAAAAGTCCCTGGGAAATCCTTCATGGATCGGCGTCCGACCTGGGGTTCCTCGCATCTGCTCGACGTCGGACCCTCCCCCTGACACCGTTCGAGCGGTTCGGCGGGCGATACCTGCACTGGGGCCGGGCACGGACGGCGGCCCCCGAATAACAAGAGTTTTGTTAAAGTGGCCGCATGGTTACCCCCTCCGCTCCCGGCGAAGGCCCCGTCCGTCCGGTCTCCGTCTCCCTCCACGAAGGCACGATCGCCGCCCTGAAGGCACGTACCGGCAGGCGAGGCATGTCCGCCTACGTCGAAGCGCTCATCCAGCGCCAGCTCGAGCGGGACCTGCTGCGCGAACTCATCGAGGACGCGGAAGCCGAACACGGCCCGGTGGACCGGGCAGCGGTCGAGACCAAGCGGGCAATCCTCCGCGGCGACACGGCCGACTCGGCGGACGCGGCGTGAGCGGGACGCTCGTCCTGGACTGTGAGGGATTGTCCAAACTCGTACGACGCTCCCCTGAAGTCACCGAGTGGCTGGCCGCGGCCGAGGACGAGGACATCCGCGTGGTCACCAGCTCCGTCACGCTGGTCGAAGCACGCGACCCCAAGGTCAACCAGGCCCGCTTCGACTACGCCGTCTCCCGCGTGAACATCGTCCCGCCCACCGAAACCATCGCCCGCCAGGCGAGCAAGCTCCTCGCCGCTGCCGGTCTGCACGGCCACAAGTACGCCCTCGACGCCATCGTGGCCGCCACCGCACTCGCCTCGCCCTCCCCCGTGACCGTACTGACGTCGGACCCCGAGGACCTCCTCGCACTGTGCCGCCCCGGCATCCGCATCGTCAAGGTCTGACCTGCGAGGCCGCGCCTCGGTCCATCCCCTTGTGCGGATCGGGGCGCTGAGCGGGGAGCCCTGGACAGGAGCCCTCCTCGGCAGGTCCGCGCCATGGCCAAATACAGCCGACATGTCGGTGAAGTACAAGGAGACGGCGCGGGGCGGGCTCGCGGTGAACATCATCGAGTGCTGAGCACCGCGCCGGGGCCCTGACACGCGCTTCTCGTCTCACGGTGCGGTCGGGGCCGGCGGGCTCGCATGCGATCGCCTGGCCTCCGGCCTCGCACCGCCGGCCGCTGCCACCCGTCGACTGCTCACCGAGCGCCTGCCCGGACCCGGCCGCCTCACCGCTGGTCGGCGATGTCCGCGGACGGCGGGGCGTGGGCGCGCTGCGCCGTGTGGGTGGTGTCGTTCGGATGGTGGGGTGAGAGGCGCGGCGCGCCGGTTTGCGGACGGCGGTGCGGGTCTATGTGTTGCTGGTGGTGCCCGCGCCGCGAGGCTCGGCCGTCGCGGCGACGGCGGACGAGCTGCGAGGAGCACGACCATGACAAGGTGCGAATCCGGACGGGTGCGGCGGCTGATATGCGTCGCGATTCTGCTGGTCCTGGCGGGGGCGGGTGGTCTGCCCGTGGCGTACGCGGCGGGGGCGGACCGGTCCGGGCCGCAGGTGCCGGGCCCTGAGATCGCCGCGACCGAATCCGCCATCAGCGACACGGCGGCGTGCACGCTCTCCACCGGGCCGTATCAGGAGGAGGTGGAGGAGCATCTGGGGCTGGTGGTGGACGGTGTCCAGTCCGCCGCGGACTGTGCGGTGATCCGGGAGTTCCAGCGGGAGCTCGGGATCCATCCCGACCAGGGATACGCGGGCCTGTACACGTATCGCGGGGTGATGTGGGAGCGGGCGGTGGCCGACGGGGATGCGATCGGCGGGTGTCCGGACACCTCGGGGGTGGTGGTGTGTGTCGACATGAACCGGCAGATCCTGTGGGTCGAGAACGCCGGGCGGGTCATCTTCCGGCCGGTGCCGGCGCGTACCGGGTCGCCGGACTTCCCGACCCGGGCCGGGTGGCACACGATATTCGACCGGCAGAAGGAGTTCTGGTCGACGCTCTACGAGGGGCCGATGCCCTTCGCCCAGTTCTTCGACGGCGGCCAGGCGCTGCACGGCAGTTACCGCAACATCTGGGAGGACCCGGGCTCGCACGGCTGTGTCAATCTCCGCTACGAGGACGCGAAGGCGCTGTGGAGCGGGCTGCGGCTGGGCGACGAGGTCCATGTCTGGGGCCGGCGCACCGGCGACTGACCCCGCGAGAGCCCGGTCGGCGGTGGCGGCTTGCGGTCAGCGGGCGGCGGCCGACGGTCAGCGGGCGGCCGTCGCGCTCAGGACCAGGCCGTGGCTCGTCCGCTTCGTCTCCTTCTCACCGTCCTCCGCGCTCTCCTCGTCCTCGGTGTCCTCGGTGTCCTTGATGACCTTGGCGGGCGGCGGGCCGAGGGCGATGACGCGCAGTTCACGAGCCCTGTCCTTGCCCTTGCCCTTGTCCTTTTCGCCGGGGGAGCTCTTGAGGACGGCGGGGTCGGGGGCGGGCTCGCTCAGCTCCTGGATGCGGCCGATGACGAACGTCACCCGTTCCCCGTCCGCCCGCTCCACCACGATCTTGTCGCCGACCCGGGTCCTGGCCACGTTCTTCGACAGCCCCGCGCCGTCACCGGCGTGGACGCGCCCGGCGAGCACGGCCACTCCCGGCTGCCCGGGAGCGACGCTGCCGGAGTGCCAGCCGGCCCGCGACTCGCTCTCGGCCGGCGGCAGCGGGAGCGCCCCCGCCCTGCCGGGCTTCAGCTCCGTCACCGGTACCGCGTCCACACCCGCGGACGCGATCCGCAGCTTCACCGGCCGGGCCTCCGGGCCCGCGGGCGCCCCGGCCCGTCCGTCGTCGGAAGCGCCGGATCCCTTGTCACAGGCGAGTGCGCCGGCCCCGAGAGCGAGCGTGAGCAGGCTCGCGAGTCCCAGGCGGTGCAGGCGACGGCGGGCGGGCGGCGAGAACATCGGACGCATGGAGACAACTCCGGGATCACTCGGCTGCGACGGCGGTGAATGCGGCACAGCGGACGCTATGCCAGGGGCGGGCGTGTGCCCGGCTGGACACCCCGGGTTCCGCGTGGAACCGACCGGACGGGCCTGACTCCGGCCCGACAGCCGTCCCCTGATCCGGCCCCGGACATGGCGGTGGCCCGGGGCGCGCGCTCGCGTCCCGGGCCACACGCTTCACAGGTCAGGAGCGGCGGGCGGCGCGGGGGCCGTCCTTGTCCTTGTCCTTGGCGTCGACCGTGCCATGGGTGGTGCAGCGCGGGTCGGGGGTCGCCTCGGTTCCGTTGACGGGGCAGTTGCTGCCGGGGGTGTCGGAGACCACGGTGTTGTCGAGCTTGAGGTCGCCGAAGGGGCGGGCGTTGGTGGTGAGGGAGAAGGTGATGGTCGCGGTCTGTCCGGGGGCGAGTGCGCCGGACCATTCCAGGACGGGCTCGCTGTAGGTGACGTCGCCGCGGGTGGCGGTGGCGTCGTTGTTGTAGCGGGCGTCGTCGAGGAGTTCGGTGAGGTCGTCGCTGAAGGTGGCCGGGTTCGCGTCGGTGTAGGCGGCGGTCCCGGTGTTCTTCACCGTGATGGTGTAGGCGACTTCCTCGCCGGCCTTGACGGTCGCGGCGCCCTTCTGCTTCTTGGTGATCTCCAGCTTGGAGATTTTGGTGGTGGTGGTGCTGGTGTTGTTGCCGGGGGTGGGGTCGGGGTCGTCGCCCTCGATGGTGGCGGTGTTGGTGATGGTGGTGGCGTTCGCGGCGGCGGTGCCGGTCACGGTGATGGTGACACTCGCGCCGTTGGCGAGGGTGCCACCGGTGCAGGTGAGGGTGCCGGCTCCGATGCCGCAGCCCGGTGTCTGGGTGGACGCCCCGGTGACCTGCGCCGGGATGCTGTCGGTGAGGGTCCAGCCGCTCGAAGCGCCGGGACCGTTGTTGGTGATGACGATGGTGTAGGTGATCTCGCCGCCGGGGGTGACGGTGGCGGGTCCGGTCTTCACCACCGAGAGGTCGACGCTGCGGCCGACGTTCGTGGTGGTGGTGTCCTCGTTGTTGTTCGGGTTGGGGTCGGGGTCGTCACCGTCGACGGTCGCGGTGTTCACGATCGAGGTCGTGTTCGGGGCGGCGGTGCCGGTGAGGGTGATGTTGAAGCCGGCGCCGTTCGCGAGCGGGCCGCCGTCACAGGTGAGGTTGCCGGCGGAGACGGTGCAGCCCGCCGTGGTGGTCGCGGCGTTCGCCAGACCGGCGGGGATCGGGTCGGTCAGGGTCCAGCCGGTTGACCCGCTCGGACCGTTGTTCGTGACCGTGATCGTGTACGAGACGTTTCCGCCCGCTGCCACCGTGGCGGGACCGGACTTGTCGACCGCGAGGTCGGCGCTCCGGCCCACGGTCGTGGTGACGGTGTCCGTGTTGTTGTTCGGGTTCGGGTCCGGGTCATCACCGGTGACCGTCGCCGTGTTCACGATCGACGTCGCACTCGCCGACGCCGTACCGGTCAGCGTGATGTTGAAGCTCGCGCCGTTCGCCAGCGGGCCGCCGTCACAGGTCAGGTTCCCACCCGCGACCGTGCAGCCCGCCGTGGTCGTGGCGGCGCCCGTCAGGCCGGCCGGAATCGGGTCCGACAGCGACCAGCCCGTTGACGCGCTCGGGCCATTGTTGGTGACGGTGATCGTGTACGACACGTTCCCGCCGGCCGTCACCGACGCCGGACCCGACTTGTCCACCGCGAGGTCGGCACTCCGGCCAACATTTGTGGTGGTCGTGTCGGTGTTGTTGTTCGGGTTGGGGTCGGGGTCATCACCGGTGACCGTCGCCGTGTTCACGATGGACGCGGTTCCGGGTGCGGCGCTGCCGGTGAGCGCGATGTTGAAGCTCGCACCGTTGGCGAGCGGGCCACCGTCACAGGTCAGGTTCCCGCCCGCGACCGTGCAGCCGGCCGTGGTCGTGGCAGCGTTCGCCAGACCCGCCGGGATCGGGTCCGACAGCGACCAGCCCGTCGAACCACTCGGACCGTTGTTCGTGACCGTGATCGTGTACGAGACGGCACCACCTGCGGCCACCGACGCCGGACCCGACTTGTCGACCGCCAAGTCGGCGCTGCGGGTCACGGTCGTGGTGACGGTGTCCGTGTTGTTGTTCGGGTTCGGGTCCGGGTCATCACCCGTCACCGTCGCCGTGTTCACGATCGACGTCGCACTCGCCGACGCCGTACCGGTCAGCGTGATGTTGAAGCTCGCGCCGTTCGCCAGCGGACCACCGTCACAGGTCAGGTTCCCACCCGCGACCGTGCAGCCCGCCGTGGTCGTGGCGGCGCCCGTCAGGCCGGCCGGAATCGGGTCCGACAGCGACCAGCCCGTTGACGCGCTCGGGCCATTGTTGGTGACGGTGATCGTGTACGACACGTTCCCGCCGGCCGTCACCGACGCCGGACCCGACTTGTCCACCGCGAGGTCGGCACTCCGGCCAACATTTGTGGTGGTCGTGTCGGTGTTGTTGTTCGGGTTGGGGTCGGGGTCATCACCGGTGACCGTCGCCGTGTTCACGATGGACGCGGTTCCGGGTGCGGCGCTGCCGGTGAGCGCGATGTTGAAGCTCGCACCGTTGGCGAGCGGGCCACCGTCACAGGTCAGGTTCCCGCCCGCGACCGTGCAGCCGGCCGTGGTCGTGGCAGCGTTCGCCAGACCCGCCGGGATCGGGTCCGACAGCGACCAGCCCGTCGAACCACTCGGACCGTTGTTCGTGACCGTGATCGTGTACGAGACGGCACCACCTGCGGCCACCGACGCCGGACCCGACTTGTCGACCGCCAAGTCGGCGCTGCGGGTCACGGTCGTGGTGACGGTGTCCGTGTTGTTGTTCGGGTTCGGGTCCGGGTCATCACCCGTCACCGTCGCCGTGTTCACGATCGACGTCGCACTCGCCGACGCCGTACCGGTCAGCGTGATGTTGAAGCTCGCGCCGTTCGCCAGCGGACCACCGTCACAGGTCAGGTTCCCACCCGCGACCGTGCAGCCCGCCGTGGTCGTGGCGGCGCCCGTCAGTCCGGCCGGAATCGGGTCCGACAGCGACCAGCCCGTTGACGCGCTCGGGCCATTGTTGGTGACCGTGATCGTGTAGGAGACGTTCCCGCCGGCCGTCACCGACGCGGGGCCCGACTTGTCGACCGCGAGGTCGGCACTCCGGCCGACCGCCGTCGTGATCGTGTCCGTGTTGTTGGTGGGGTCCGGGTCGGGGTCGTTGCCCGTGACCGTCGCGGTGTTCACGATGGACGTCGCGTTCGGGGCCGCGTTGCCCGTCAGGGTGATGTCGGTGCTCGCGCCGTTCGCCAGCGGGCCGCCCGTGCAGTTCAGATTGCCGCCCGCGACCGTGCAGCCCGGCGTCGTGGTCGCCGCGTTCGTCAGATTGGCCGGGATCGGGTCGGCGAGCGTCCAGCCCGTCGAGTTGTCCGGGCCGTTGTTGGTGACCGTGATCGTGTACGACACGGCGCCGCCGGCGGTCACCGACGCGGGGCCGGTCTTGTCGACCGCGAGGTCGACGGAGGCGGGCGGGGTGGTGCTCGTGTCGGTGTTGTTGCCGGGTACCGGGTCGGGGTCGTCGCCGGTGACCGTGGCCGTGTTGGTGATGGGCGCGGTGCCCGGCCCGGCGGTGCCGGTGACCGTGATCGTGGTGCTGGCGCCGTTGGCGAGCGCGGCGCCGGTGCAGTTGAGGACTCCGGCGGTGATGGTGCAGCCGGGGGTCGTCGTGGACGGGTTGACCAGGGCGGCCGGAAGGGTGTCCGTGACCGTGTAGCCGGTGGAGTCCCTGGGGCCGTTGTTGGTCACCGTGATCGTGTAGGTGAGCGGCCGGCCGGGGCTGTAGGCGGCCGGGGTGGCCGTCTTGGTCAGGGCCAGGTCGGTGGCGGCGCCGGGGTAGTTGGTGAAGGTGCAGGTGGTCTGGACACCGTTCGCGTCGGGGGACGCGGGCTGGGTCACCTGGACGGAGGTGCCGTTGCCGGAGGCGATCGGCGCGTTGTTGTGGGCGGTGTCCACACACGAGTAGGTGGTGGTGTAGTCGGCCAGATTCGTGCCGCCCGCGCCCGTCTCGGTGAAGGTGTAGGTCTCACCCACGACGGCGGGGACGGTGGTGGTCTCGCCGACGGCGGTCTGGAGGCCGGTGTCCGTACCGGTGGTGGTGCCGGTGTTGCCCGAGCCGATGCCGTTCCCGGTGACCGACACCTGGAACTGGTCACCCGGGTTGACCCGGCCCACGACGTTCTTCTGCGCGGTCAGCGAGCCGGTGAAGGAGCAGTTCCCGGCGTCCGCGACCCCGGAGGGCGTGCCGCCCGGGACCGACATGTTCACCGAGGACACGAGCGCCCCGGTGTTGGGGTCGATCTTGCTCAGTACGCCGGCCGCGCCCTCGTTGACGGTGACGTAGAGGTAGCCGTCGGCCCCGAACATCACACCGCCGTACGCCGTCCCGCTCGCGGAGGGCGGGAGGGTGGAGAGCAGGCTCGCGGTCAGCGGGATGTTCGCGGCCGTCGTCGGCAGGGTCTGGTTGATGCGGACCAGGACGCTGGTCGTGCCGCCCGAGATCAGCATGTACAGGTTCCCGGCGCTGTCGAAGGCCATGTCGCCCGACCCGCCGGGAGTGGGGTAGGTCAGCGTGCCCACCTGGCCGACACTGACATTGTTGACCGTGTCGAAGGCGTAGATCGCCTGGGCCGAGGACGAGTTCAGCGAACCGGAGTAGTAGTACCAGCCATTGACCGGGTTGATCGCCCCGCGCAGGATGGCGCCCACCGCGGGCGGCTGCACCGCGCCCGGGAACGCCTGGGTGGTGTTGGTCGCCAGGTCCAGCCGGTACACGTTGTACGGACTGCCCGAGGCCGCCGGGGGCGACAGCGCCCACGCCGACAGCCCGCCCGGCGAGATGTCCATCGCGTTCAGGTTCGGGGCGACACCGGTGAAAGTACCGATCGCGGAACGGACACCCGTGGAGAGATTCACCTCCTGAACCGAACCGTCACCACCCGACAGCACATAACCGAACCCCGGCAGACACGCCGCCGGAACCCGCGCCGACACCTCCGCTTTCGCGGGCTCCGCCTGCGCGACAGCCGTCCCCATGCCCACCGTGGCGAGCTGGGCCAGGACAGCGAGAACCAGCACCATACGGCCGGGTCTGCGAATCGAGAGGGCCCTGGGCACCCTCCCTCGAAGGCTGATCGTCAAAGCTCTCTCCGATTCCGCGCCCGGGGCCGTCACACCGGGCAGGGAAGCCCGCCGACCGCAATGAACGCTTATTCAGAGAGATAATGCCTATGCGTCATCCATATTCCGCGCAGGCGCATGGATATCTTTATCCGGCATCCGCCGTTTGCTCCATCTTTCGAGAGAAAGAGCTGGTGAGCGAGGATATTGTTCACTCTCGCCGACTCTGAATCCCGGATATTCGCCGCGCATATCAGCGGCCCGGCCGATCAGGGAGAAGGCCCCGGGTCAGGCGCCGCCGGCCGCATGGCGGGCGACATCCGCGTACAGCCGGAAAAGGCGGACACCGGCGCCCTCCCCGCCCTTCTCCTCCAGGAGCGACCAGCACTCCGCGAAGAGCTCGCGGGCCCGTGCGCCGGGCCAGGGGCGGGGAAGTAGTTCGGGGGGCAGCAGGGGGTCGGGTTCCATGGCGCGGGTGAATTCGGCGGCGAGTTCGACCGCGATGGTGAGCCGCTCGGCGGCGGAGAGGGGCTCGGGGGCGCGGAGCCGGGCGAGGCGGGGCCGGGTCACGGCGGTCAGGCGCAGATGGCGTTCGGCGATCTCCGTCTGCGGCCACCAGAGCCGGGCGAGGGCCGCCGGGTCGCGTTCGGTGCCGTGCCGCAGGTCGGTGGTGGTGAGGAAGGAGACGTGGTCCAGTACGCCGAGCCGGGCGGCCTCGGTCTCCGCGTAGGGCTCCCAGGGGTTCGGGCTGACGTAGAGACCGCCCTGGACGGGGGCGCCGCCCAGCCGGGTGACGGCGGTGCGCAGGGCGTCGCGGGCGGTGCGGGCCGATTCGGGGACGGCGAAGCCGAGCAGATGCCAGGTGCCGTCCCAGGGGGCGAGGCCGGCGTCCTGCCGGTAGGCGTGGGTGACGAACTCGACGTCGGGTGCGAGGGCTTGCCCGGTGGCGCCGGTCGCCCTCAGCAGCGCCTTGCGGCCCCTGCCCTCCTGGGTGAACCGGCCCTCGGTGATGAGCCGCTTGACGCAGAGGCGCACCTGCTGGTCGGTCATGCCGAGCAGGGGCGCGGCGGCGTAGAGCTCGCCGGTGTCGACCGTGTGGTCGGTACGGACCAGGGCCTCGACGAGCATCCGGGTGGGGACCTGCACGGCGGGTGCCGGGAGGTCGTGCGCGGAGGTCATGGGTGGCGGGCCTTTCGGAGGGGGACGCGGGGCCGGAGCGGACGGAGTGGTGCGGATCAGGGTGAATCCGCGCGGACGGGGGCGGGGGTGGCGGTCATCCGCCCACATGCTTACGATTCTTAATCTATCGTATCGGATACGATCGTTTCACTTTCCTTCCCATCTGGAGGTGGCCGTCATGGGCCGCGGCAACATCCTTCCGCACGGCCGCCGGCGCGTCCTCGCCCTGACCGCCGCGGTGGTGACCCTGATCGCCGCCGTTCTCGGCGGCGTGGTGGTCTGGCAGCACTCGTACGACATGGAGACCCGGCGGATCACCATCGCGCACGGCGGGCACACCCTCCGCGCCGTCCTGACCACCCCCGAGGGCGGACGCGGACGTCATCCCCTGGTGGTGATGGTCCACGGCGACGGCCCCGTCGACGCGACCCGGGAGGACGGGTACCAGCCCTTGTGGGAGGCGTACGCGCGCGCCGGGTACGCGACCCTGTCCTGGGACAAGCCCGGGGTGAACGGGGCGCCCGGGAACTGGCTGGAGCAGTCCATGGACGACCGGGCGGACGAGGTCGCGGCGGCCATCGGCTGGGCCCGTTCCCGGCCGGAGATCGATGCCCGGCACATCGGGCTGTGGGGTGCCAGCCAGGCCGGCTGGGTCATGCCGAAGGTCGCCGAGCGCACGGAGGTGGCCTTTGTGATCGCCGTCGCCCCGGCGATCAACTGGCTCCGGCAGGGCCGCTTCCATCTGCTGGCCGAGCTGAAGGACCGCGGTGCCCCGGCCGCCGAGGCCGAGAAGGAGATCGCGCGGAGCGACCGGGTCCGGGCGCTGCTGCGGCGCGGTGCGACCCACCGGGAGTACCTGGCGGCCATGGGCGGTGCGGACGGCATGACCGAGGACCGCTGGGGGTTCATCGGCCGGAACCACACGGCCGACGCCATGGACGCGCTGCCGGCGCTGCGCGGGGTGCCCGTACTGCTGGCCCTCGGCGGCCATGACCGCCATGTGGACAGCGCCGACACCGAGGCCGGGTACCGGGAGCGGCTGGAGGCCGGCGGCGGGCTCACGGTCCGTCACTACCCGGACGCCGATCACACCATGGTCGACGACTCGCTCGCCCGGTCGGAGTTCCGGCTCACCGTCACCGCCGTCCTCGCTCCGCGCGCCGTCTTCGCGGACCGCTTCCTGCGCGACCAGGAAACGTTTCTGCGCAACCTCCCCCGCCCGGCCTGACGAGCACGGGCGGGCGGATGAACTCGGCCCCGGCCGGATGAGCACGACCCCGGCCGGACGAGCACGGGCGGCCGGCCCGCCGGGGCCGTGCGGATGAGCAGGGCCCATCCGCACGGCCCCGGTGTCTCACCGCCCGGTCCGGCCCGCCCCCGGGCCGGACCAGAAGGACTCCAGCAGCGCGGCGAACTCCCCGGCGCGCTCGATCTGCGGCAGGTGGCCGGTACAGGGGAACAGACGGGTACGGGCGCCGGGCAGCGCGGCCGACGCGTTGGCGAGATGGGCGGCCGGCAGGATCCGGTCGTGGGAGCCCCAGACGACGAGGGTGGGGATGCCGAGCGCCCGCACCGCCGTGAGCAGCTCCCGCCGCCAGCCGGCCCGTACGCCCCCGACCGATCCGAGCGAGCGGGCCACCCGGCGCAGGGTCACGGCCGCGCCCGGACGGCGGGCGAGTTCCAGGGCCAGGGCGATCCGTTCCGGAGTGGCGAAGGACGGGTCGTGGTGGAGGGAGCGTTCCGCCGAGCGCGCGCCGCGCTCACCGGGGACGAGCAGAAACCGCCAGAGCAGGGGCAGATCGAGGATCCGCAGGGCCCAGGTGACCTCGCGGCCGAATCCGGCGCTGTTGGCGAGGGCGAGCGAGGCCACCCGGGCGGGGGCGTGGACGGCCAGCCGCATCGCCACGGCGCCGCCGAGCGAATTGCCCACCACATGGGCGGGTTCGGTGACCCCGAGGCGGTCCAGGGTCCTCGCCACATGACCGGCCAGCGCCGGGAGCCGGAGGTCGGGCAGGGGCTGCGACCGGCCGAAGCCCGGGAGGTCGAGCGCGAGCACCCGGTGGGCGGGGAGCTCGGCCCGCAGCGGCTCCCAGTCCTCCAGGCTGCGGCCGAGCCCGTGCAGCAGGACCACCACCGGGCCGCCGGCGGGGCCGGTGACGCTGTGGCGGACGCGGTATCCGTCCACCTCGGCGAAGTCCATCACGGCCTGCCCGGCGCACGGCCGGTGGGAGTCAGCTCGACGATCACGCCGTCCGGGCGGGCGCCGTCCCCGCCGAGACCCGGGACCCGGCGCACCAGGTCGCGGAAGAAGCGGCCGGGGTCGATGACGGCCTCGGGCGGATGGACGCCGGGCGGCAGGCCGGCGCCGTCGACGAGCTGGGCGAGCCCCAGCGCCAGCGGGATGCCGGTCGCCTCGGCCATGTCGTCGGTGAGCGCGGCGGTGCCGGGGGTCTCGGCGAGCCGGGCGAGGACGGTGACCGGCCGGCCGTCGAGCGTCCCCGTGGCGGCGGCGAAGAACGGCGGGAGGGTTCCCGGGCCCTTGAGGCTCATCGCGCCGACGGCCGCCCGCAGCGCGCGGGAGACCGAGGGCTTGGAGAGATCGGCGGCGGCGGTCTCATTGGTGAGCCGGCCCGCGTCGATGTCGCGGCGGAGCACGTCCAGATAGGCCGCCGTGCCGGGGGTGACGACCATGAGGTTGGCGGATTCCCCGGCGGGCCGGAAGCTGCGGTGGAGGGTGACCGGCTCCGGGTGCCCGACGGTGTACGCCGTGCCGGAGCGGCCCTCGGCGACGGTGAGCGTCACCGGCAGCAGCGGCCGCCGGTGCACCAGCCGTCCTTCGCTGACCACCGCGGCCTTTCCGCTGATCTGCTCCATCCAGTGCACGGCGGCGGCGCTGGGGCGGCCGTCGGGGTCGACCAACTGCTCGTCCCCCCGGCTCCTGTCGGACGAGACATCGACGGGCCAGGCGGTGTAGAGGTCCTGGAGGTGGTCGAGCCGGCCGGCCGCGCGGGCGGCCAGCAGATTGCTGACACCGGGGCTGGCGCCCATGCCGACCACGGCGCAGACCCCGGCGGCCCGCGCCTCCCGGTCCAGGCCGAGCATCCGCCGGGTCGGCTCCCAGTCGTCGCAGATGTCCAGATAGTGGGTGCCGGCGGCGATGGCCGCCCGCAGCACGGTCATGCCGAACCGGTAGTACGGGCCCACGGTGTTGAGCACCGCGTCGGCGTCCTCCAGCGCCGCCCGCAGTGCGGCGGCGTCGGTCACGTCGACCCGCAGCGGGCGCATCGGCACTCCGGAGCCGGCGAGACGGTGCACCAGTTCCCGTGCCGCCTCCGGCCGGCGGTCGGCCACCACGATCTCGGTCACGCCGGGTATCCCGGCGGCCACGCGTACCGCGACCGCCCCCATCGCACCGGGTCCGCCGAGTGCCAGGATCCTCATCGACTCACTCCTTCTATCGTTTTCATTACGCTCGAATGCTATACGATCGTTTTGAGAACGAGCAATGCATGAATGGAGGGGCACATGCCCGACGGACAGCACACGCACCCATCTCCCGGTTCGCCGCCGGCCCGTCATGTCCGGGTCGTCATCGTCGGCGCGGGGTTCGCCGGCATCGGCACGGCGATCCGGCTGATGGCGGAGGGGCACCGGGATCTGCTGATCCTCGAACGCGAGGAGGAGCCGGGCGGCGCCTGGCGGGACAACACCTATCCGGGCTGCGCCTGCGACGTACCGTCCCGGCTGTACTCCTTCTCCTTCGCCCCCAACCCGGAGTGGAGCCGGCGCTACGCGCCCCAGGAGGAGATACGGCGGTATCTGCGGCAGTGCGCCGACAGCCACGGCCTGGGACCCCGTCTGCGGCTCGGCTGCGAACTGCGCGCGGCCCGCTGGGATGCCGAGCGGCAGCGCTGGGAGCTGCGGACCAGCCGGGGCCCGCTGACCGCCGGCGTACTGGTGATGGCCCAGGGCCCGCTCTCGGAACCGGCCGTGCCGGCCATTCCCGGCCTGGACGGCTTCACCGGCGAGCTCTTCCACTCGGCACGCTGGCGGCACGGCCTCGATCTGGGCGACCAGCACGTCGGGGTGATCGGGACCGGCGCCAGCGCCGTGCAGTTCATCCCCCGTCTCCAGCGCGCGGCACGGCGGGTGACCGTCTTCCAGCGCACCCCCTCCTGGATCATGCCGCGAAACGACCGGCCGGTCCCCGGCTGGCAGCGCGCCCTCTTCCGGCACCTGCCGGTGGCCCAGCGGGCGGCGCGCGCCCGGGAGTATCTGGTCCGGGAGGCGGGACTGCCCGCGCTGCTCGGCAACCGCACCCTGGCCGCCCTCGGCCGCCGGCAGGCGCTGGCCCATCTGCACCGGCAGATCGGCGACCCGGCCCTGCGGGCCGCGCTGACCCCCGACTACGCGCTGGGCTGCAAGCGGGTACTGATGTCGGACGACTACTATCCGGCCCTGAGCAGCCCCAATGTCGAGGTGGTCACCGACCCGATCACGGAGATCGCGCCGGACGCGGTGCGCACCGGCGGCACCGGGGGGAACACCGCGTCACACCCCGTGGACGTACTGATCCTCGGCACCGGATTCCGGGTCACCGACGCCGCGTACGCCCGGCGGGTGACCGGCGCCGGCGGACGGACCCTGGACGAGGTCTGGCAGGGCAGCCCGCAGGCCCATCTCGGCACCACCGTCGCCGGATTCCCCAATCTCTTCCTGATGGCGGGCCCGAACACGGGAGTCGGGCACACCAGCCTGATCTACATGATCGAGTCGCAGATCCGCTATGTGCTCAGCTGTCTGCGGATGATGGACGAGCGCGGCATCGGCGCCGTGGAGGTGCGGGCCGGCGCGCAGTCCTCGTACAACGCCGAGCTCCAGCGGCGCATGCGCGACACGGTGTGGGCCACCGGCGGCTGCGCGGGCTGGTACCGCGACCGGCAGGGGCGGGTGACCACCATCTGGCCCGAACCGACCTGGCGTTACCGGCGCCGCACCCGGAGCTTCGATCCGGAGCGGTATGTCCTGAGCCCCGCGCCGGGCGCCCCGCCCGGCCGCGCGCCCGGGCGGCCGGCGGCCCGCACCACCGCCTGACGCGGGGCCGGACGTGACAGGACACCCGCCGGCCGGACGCCCCCGGCACACCCCGGCCACCCGGCTGCTCGCGGCCGAGGCGCTGAGCTCGCTGCTGCTCTCGGCCGCCGGTCTCGCGGCCCTCGCCCCCGGCCCGGAGGAGATGCCCGAGGGGGTGCAGCTGCTGGGGCTCGTCACCCTGCTGTCGGTGATCGCCGCCACCGTGCACACCTGGCGGCTGACCCTCAGGGACGGGCTCATGCCGCCGGCCCGCCCGTCCGGACTCCGCCGGCGGGCGGCGGCGGAGCGGCGGCTGTGCCGGATGCTGTTCCTCCATCCCGCCGTGCTGATCGTCCTGCTGCCGGTCCCGGCGGACCGGGTCGGCTTCTGGTTCTGGCTCTCCGTGCTGGGCGGAGTGGGCGGGGCCGCCTCGCTCGGTGTGCTGTTCCGGGCGCTCCGGGCGGAGGGCCCGGCGGGCACCGCCCGCCACAACAGCCCCACCGTCCCGGACGCTTCTGTTCCGCCGCAGGTCACGGACGTACGGGTATGTTGGGCCGATGATTGCCGGCACCACCGCCCAGGCCATTGTCGATGACATCGTCGGCCGGCTCGGCGTCAATGTGAACATCATGGACGAGCGAGGGCTGATCATCGCCAGCGGTGATCACGCCCGGGTGGGGAGTCTCCACGAGGGCGCCCTGCGGGTGCTGGAGTCGGGGCGGCCGTTCTCGGTGACGGGCGAGGAGGCCCGGCTGCTCAACGGCACCCGGGCCGGGGTCAATCTTCCGCTCCGGCTGGACAGCGAGATCGTCGGCGTCGTCGGGGTCAGCGGCGAGCCCCGGGACGTCGGCGAGATCGCCCGGGCCATCGCGCACCTGGCCGAGGTCATGGTGATGCAGCAGGCGTTTCTCGGTGAGGCGGGCTGGCGGCACCGGGTGCGCCGGCAGATCGTCGAGGATCTCATCGCCGCCCGGCTGACCCCGCAGAGCTGGCGCCAGCGGCAGCAGCTCGCGGGGTGCCGGGTGGAACCCCCGTACACCCTCTTCGCGCTCCGCGGCGAGCCGGCCGGCCCGACCGCGGATCCGCGCGATCTCTACCGGTGGCTGGAGGCGGACGAGAGCGCCGTACTGGCCTCCGCCGACGCCGAGGGGGTGGTGTGGGTGGTGGCGGGCCGGGCCGCCGCCGCCCCGCTGCGGCGCAGGCTGTCGGCGTTGTGCGGGAGCCGGCCGGAGATGGGGGTCCTGGACGCGGGGAGCGCGGAGGAGTTCGCCGCACTGGTGGAGCGGACGGGGCAGGCACGGCTGGCCGTACGGAGAAGGCTGGTCGGAGAGGTGCGGCTGGCCGATCTGGAGCTGCCAGTACTGCTCGCCCGGCTCGACGCGGCGACCAGGGCGGGCGCGGCCGAGCGGGTGCTGGGGCCGCTCTCCGCCGAGCTGCGGCACACCCTGCGGGTCTACTTCGCCCGGGACCGCAGTGTCACCGACGCGGCCCGGGTGCTGAATGTGCACCGCAACACCCTCGCCTACCGGCTGGGCCGGATCGAGGAGCTCACCAGCCGCGATCCGCGCTCCTTCCAGGACGCCGTCGTCCTCCAGGTCGCGCTCCATCTCACCGAGCTCGACCGGTAGTCCGGCCCGCTCCGGTCTTGTGCACCGTGCACAAGACGGGGTGGGCCAGCGGGGGAAAAGTTCGTCATCCGGGCCAATACGGTTGGCGGGTTCCAGTCCCTAGAGTTCCGGCACGGCTCACCGGAACACCGGATGTGCTGATTCATCCGGAAGGGACCGGTTTCGTGCGCATAGTCATCGCTCCCGACTCCTTCAAGGGGAGCCTCGGCGCGGACGCCGCCTGTGCCGCCATCGAGGCGGGCGTACGGCGGGCACTGCCCGGCGCCGAAGTGGTCCTGGTGCCGATGGCCGACGGCGGCGAGGGCACCCTGGACTGCATTCTCGGCGCGACCGGCGGACGCGAGGTCGGGCTGACCGCCGCCGACCCGCTGGGGCGGCCGGTGAGGGCCCGGTATGTGCTCGGCGCCCAGGCCAGGTCCGCGGTGGTGGAACTCGCCTCGGCCTCGGGGCTGCCGCTGCTGGCGCCGGAGGAACGCGATCCGCTGCGCGCCGGGACCGCGGGCACCGGTGAACTGATCCGCGACGCGATCTCCCGGGGCGCGCGCGAGGTGCTGGTCTGCATCGGCGGCAGCGCGAGCACCGACGGCGGTACGGGGCTGATGCGGGCGCTCGGAGTCCGCTTCGAGGACGCCGGCGGGGCCGAACTGCCGCCCGGAGGCGCGGCCCTCGCCCGCCTCGCCCGGATCGACACCTCCGGGGTGCCGGAGGCGGTGCGCCGCACCCGGTTCCGTATCGCCTGTGATGTGACCAACCCGCTGGTCGGGCCGGAGGGCGCGGCGGCGGTGTTCGGGCCGCAGAAGGGCGCGGGGCCCGAAGAGGTGCGGGAGCTGGACCGGGCGCTCGTCCGCTTCGCCGATGTGCTGGCCGACACCTACGGGGTGCGGGTGCACGATCTGCCGGGGGCCGGGGCCGCCGGGGGCACCTGTGGCGGGATGGTCGCCGTGCTGGGTGCCGAGCCGGTACCGGGGTGCGAACTGGTCGCCGAGACGGTCGGACTGGCGGCGGCGCTGGACGGCGCCGATCTGGTGATCACCGGTGAGGGCCGGCTGGATCAGCAGAGCGCGGCCGGCAAGGTCATCTCCCTGGTGGCCCGGCTCGCCGGGCGGAACGGCACCCCGGCGGTCGCGCTGGCCGGGGAGATCGTCCATCCCTTCGACGGTCTGCACGCCCTGGGCCTGACCGCCGCCTTCAGCATCGCGGACGGTCCGCGAACGCTGGACATCATGACCAAGTCCGCGGACGAGCTGCTGTCGGCCGCCGCCGAGCAGGCCGTACGCCTGCGCTTCGCCTGACCGGCTCACCCGCCGGCCACCCGGCCGGCTCCGGCCGCCCGCCCGCCGGCCTCACAGACTCCCCCACGCACCTCTGTCCCCATGTGTCGCTCTGCAACACGCTTCGCCCGCAAGGAGTCCCATGAGCACCACCGGACCATTCCTGCTCGCCGCGCTGGCGGTGAGCATCGCCCTGATCATCCTGCTCTGCGGCCGGTTCAAGCTCCACCCCTTCCTCGCCATCGTCATCGCCACCTATGGCTTCGGCCTGACGGCGATGGGCATCGGTGCCGCGTCGGGTGCGGAGAAGCCCTTTGTCGACAAGCTCGGTACGGTGATAGCCGAGGGCTTCGGCGGCATTCTGGCCAGCATCGGCCTGGTCATCCTCTTCGGCACGATCATCGGCAAGGTGCTGGAGCGCACCGGGGCCGCGGTGACGCTGGCCGAGGCGGTGCTGAAGGTCGTGGGCAAGCGCCATCCGGCCCTCGCCATGTCGCTGATCGGCTGGGTCGTCTCCATCCCGGTGTTCTGCGACTCCGGCTATGTGGTGCTCTCCCCCCTCCAGCGCTCGATAGCCCGCAAGACCGGCAAGAACCCGGTCGTCCTGGGCACCGCGCTGGCCACCGGTCTGTACGCCTCGCACACCTTCGTGCCGCCGACCCCCGGTCCGATCGCGGCGGCGGGCAATCTGGGCATCGGCTCCGACGGTCTGGTCTGGGTCATCCTCTTCTCCATCCCGGTCTCGCTGGTCGCCGCGCTCGCCGGTCTGGTCTGGGCGCTGCGCCGCACCGGGAATCTGGAGAGCAAGCTGCCCGACGCGCACCAGACGTTCGAGGAGTACAAGGAGCAGTTCGACCACCTGCCCAGCCTGAGCCGGGCGCTCACCCCGATCCTGCTGCCCATCCTCCTCATGGCCACGGGTTCGGTCGCCTCCTTCCCCTCCGGTGACGGCACCCTGGTGGACGGCGCCTTCGGCAGCTTCCTGAGCGACATCGGCTCCCCCGTCAACGCCCTGCTGATCGGTGTGATCCTGGCGCTCGCGCTGCTCCCGGCGAAGCGGGACGCCAAGGCGCTCACCACCTGGGTGGCGGAGGGCCTGGTGGACGCCGCCCCGATCCTGGTCATCACCGGTGCGGGCGGCGCCTTCGGCGCGGTGATCAAGTCGACCCCGATCGCCGACTACATCGCCTCCCTCATCGGGGACGGATCGTCGGTCAGCGGACTCACCGCGCTGCTGGTCCTCTTCGGTCTCGCCGCACTGCTGAAGACCGCGCAGGGCAGCACCACCGCCGCGCTGATCATCACCTCCACCCTGGCCCAGCCGCTGCTGCCGGCCCTGGGGCTGGACGGGATGCTCGGCGGGATCCCGATCGGGCAGGTGCTGGCGGTCCTGGCCATCGGGGCCGGCGCGATGGTGGTCAGCCATGTCAACGACTCCTACTTCTGGGTGGTCTCGCAGTTCTCCGGCATGACCGTCAAGACCGCCTACCGGGCGCACACCGCGGCCACCCTCGTCCAGGGATTCACCTCCCTCGCCGCGGTCCTGGTCCTCGGGGTGTTCCTGCTCTGAGCCGCCGGGGTCCGGCGGCGGGGCACGTACCGCCGCCGGACCCCGGTCCCGTGCCGCCCGCCCGTAACGCCGATCCGGGCGGGTCCGGCACCACCACCGCGGGGAGTCCGCCGAGGGCACGACTCCCCGCGGTGTGCTTTTCCGGGCGCGCGGGGGCGGGGGCGCGGGGGTGTATACGCGTACCGCCGGCCGGGTGCGCAGCGCCCCCGGCCGGCGCCCCGCCGCTTCAGAAGTTCCGCGAGCACCGCCGTTGTTGTCTGTTCAGTCCGGAGAGACTCCGACCGTCTGTCGGCGCCCAGCGCGCCGTAGGAGGATGAAGTGCGCACACCGCTGCCGCTCTTGAACACCACGCCACACGCGGGCGGGCGCTCCGCGCTCACCTGCCGCTACCGCTGCGGCGACGCCTGTTTCGGGGAAGTGCCCAACACCAGTGAGAACGAGTACGCCGGTGACATCATCGCAGGCGCCCTCTCCCGCCGCTCCATGGTCCGCGCGGCGGCCGTGGTGACGGTCGCCGCGGCGGCCGGTACGGCCCTGGTCACCGGGCCCGGCGCCGCCCCGGCCCAGGCCGCCCCGGCGGCACCGCCGAGCGGTCGCGGGCGCGCCGATGGCGCCCGCGGTCTGCGCTTCGCCCCCGTACCGCCCAATGAGCACGACACGGTCACCATCCCGGCCGGCCACGACCAGGCCGTCGTGATCCGCTGGGGCGACCCGATCCTGCGGGGCGCGCCCGCCTTCGACGCGGAGAACCAGACCGCGGCGGCGCAGGCCGGGCAGTTCGGCTACAACAACGACTTCCTCTCCCTGCTCCCGCTCCCCGGCGAACGGGGCCGCCAGATCATGGTGGCGAACCACGAATACACCAGTGAGTGGCTGATGTTCCGGGCGTACGATCCCGAGAACCCGACCCGCGAGCAGGTCAAGATCGGCTGGGCCGGGCACGGGCTCTCCGTGGTCGTGGTGCAGGAGGAGCGGGGTTCGGGCCGGCTGACCCCGGTGCCCCGGCACCGGCTCAACCGGCGGATCACCGCCACCACTCCGTTCCGGATGACCGGCCCGGCGGCGGGCGGCCCGCTGCTGCGGACCTCGGCCGACCCCTCCGGCACCCGGGCGCTCGGCACCTTCAACAACTGCGCGGGCGGCACCACCCCGTGGGGCACCACGCTCCACGGCGAGGAGAACATCAACAACTACTTCGCCAACTCCACCCGCGACACCGACCGGCGGTACGGTCTGGCCACCGCGGCGACCGAGCGCAAGTGGGAGCGGTTCGACCCGCGCTTCGACACGGCGCGGGAGCCGAACGAGCCGCACCGCTTCGGCTGGGTGGTGGAGCTGGACCCGTACGACCCCGGCTCCACCCCGCGCAAGCGGACCGCGCTCGGCCGCTTCAAGCACGAGGGCGCCCAGCCCCGGCTCACCGCCGACGGCCGGCCCGTCGTCTACATGGGGGACGACGAGCGGTTCGAGTACTTCTACAAGTTCGTCTCCTCCCGGCGGATGCGGAAGGGGTCCTCGCGCGCGGCCCGCGAGCACAATCTCACCCTGCTGGACGAGGGCACGCTCTATGTGGCGAAGCTGACGGGTGACAGTCCGCAGGAGATCGACGGCAGCGGCGCGCATCCCTCGGACGGCGAGTTCGACGGCTCCGGCTCCTGGATTCCGCTGGCCACCGGCGATGTCTCGCATGTGCCGGGGATGACCGCCGAGGAGGTCTACGTCTTCACCCGGCTCGCGGCCGACAAGGTCGGGGCGACCAAGATGGACCGGCCCGAGGATGTCGAGCCCTCGCCGCGCACCGGCCGGGTCTATGTCGCGCTCACCAACAACACCGACCGGGGCAAGCCCGGCAAGCCGGGCGCCGACGAGGCCAACCCGCGCACCCTCAACAAGCACGGCCAGATCCTCGAACTCGCCGAGCGACGGAACGACCCGGCGAGCGACCGCTTCGCCTGGCGGCTCTTCCTGGTCGCGGGCGACCCGGCCGACCCCGCCACCTACTTCGCCGGATTCCCCAAGGAGAGGGTCAGCCCGATCTCCTGCCCCGACAATGTGACCTTCGACTGCCACGGGAACATGTGGATCTCCACCGACGGCAACAAGCTCGGGTCGAACGACGGGCTCTTCGGCGTGGCGACCCAGGGCGAGCGGCGCGGCGAGCTGAAGCAGTTCCTCACCGTCCCGCTCGGCGCGGAGACCTGCGGGCCGGTGATCCAGGACCGGCGCGTACTGGTCGCCGTCCAGCACCCCGGGGAGACCGATTTCGCGACCGTGGAGAACCCGGGGAGCACCTGGCCGGACGGCCCGGGTGAGCTGGTGCGCCCGGCCGTGGTCTCGGTCTGGAGACGGGACGGCCGGGACATCGGCGTCTGACCCCGCTTCCGGCGGAGCCGCCCGCCCCCGGGAAGTCGCCGGGGGCGGGCGGGGCCGGGCGGCACCCGCTCGGGAATCGGCGCACATCTGGGGCCCGTGTGACAGGAGTTGATGTTGTTCGAGGGCACTTTCACCCGTCAAATCCCTTCTGAACAGCGGTATTTGGCCGAACAGGGGACCCGGTGTCGAACGTTCCGGATCTTGCGTTAGCTTCCCCCCATGATGAGTCGCAGATGGACCGCCCCCGCCGTCGCTCTTCTGAGCGTCGCCGCCACCGTCACCACCGTCGCGTACGCCTCCGCCTCTCCGCCCGACCGGCCCGACCGCTCCGACGCCCGGGAGTGGCAGCGCGTCGGCACCGGGATGACCGGAGGGGTCAGCGGGCTCGCGGTGATCGAGAACGGCGCGGATTCGGACGACCCGGTCGACCTCGTGATGGTGCGGGACAGCAAGAACCCCGGCGAGCCCCGGGTGGCCACCGTGCGGTACGACTACGGCGACAGCGCACCGGTCGTACGGGAACTGCCCTGGCTCGGCTCGGCCGAGCCCAGGGACCTGGAGGCGGTCGACTCGGTGCCCGGCCGGCCCGGCCACTACGTCGCGCTCACCAGCGGCGGCACCGCCTTCCACTTCACCCTCGACCGGGACGCGGCCAGGGTGAAGGGCAGCTCCCCCGTGCCCGGTCTCGCGGCCGGTGACAACTACGAGAGCTTCGCGCTCACCCGCCGGCACGGCCGGACCATCGCCGTCTGGGCGACCCGCGGTTCGAGCGACGGCGTGCCCGCCAAGGTGCGGGCCGCGGCGTACGACCCGGACAGCGGGGTGTTCGGGCCGGCGACCGGGCCGGTGGACTTCCTCGTCCCGGATCCGCTGCCGGTGGACGGCCAGGAGGTGCGCCACGCCAGTGACATCAAGGTGCACGCCGACGGAACGCTGCTGCTGACCGCCGCGTCGGACCCGAACGTCAACTCCGGGCCGTTCGCCTCGGCCGTCTATGTCGCCGGGAAGGTGACGTCGAACGCGTCGGGCCGGATCGGTCTGGAGCTCAGGACCCGGGACCGGCTCACCGCGCTGGCCTCCTTCGACAAGAGTGTCGACAACCGCAAGATCGAGGCCGTCGCCTGCCGCCGGGGCAGCGGTACGGCCGTCGTGGGCACCGACGACGAGGACCAGGGCGGCTCGCTGCTGCCCCTGAGGAAGCTCTGTCCCAAGCCGGGGAGCTGACCCCGAGAGCCGGCGCCCGGCTCCTTCCCGACGGGAGAGCACGGGCGCCGGCACCGCGCGGCGGTCACCGTCGGCCGGCGCGCCGTTGAGGAGCCCGAAGGTCGTCGAGCCGCCGTCCCCGCCTGTGTCCCGGCGCGGGCCGGCCGGGGTCCGGGCGGCTCAGCGGATGCCGAGCCGGCCGCTGATCCAGTGCGGGTCCGGGACCACGGTGAGGATCGCCGAGACCGCCATGACCAGGGCGAGTACGGCGAGTTCCACCCGCGCCACGCCGGCGGCACCGGTCCGGCCGCGCAGCAGGCGCCGCCGTGCGGCCAGCGCCAGCGCGCACACCACCGCGACCAGGATCAGCTTGGCGGCGAGCACCCGGCCGTAGGCCGAGTCGAGGACGACGTCCGAGGGCAGTTTACGGAGGGTGGAGAGGGTGCCGGTGACCGCGAGCACCACCAGGGGCCAGACGGCGAGCCGGGCGTATCCGCCGAGTACGGCCGCGGCGGCGCCCCGGTCGGCGCGGCGCAGCCACATCAGCCGCAGGGCGCAGAGCAGTCCGCCGGTCCACAGCGCGGCGGCGGGCAGATGGAGGAAGGTGAGCGCGGCGCCGATCCACGGGGTGTACTGCTCCGGGTGGGCGCGCAGCGACTCCGCCCCGATCACCACGGTCAGCGGGACGAGCGCGAGCCCGGGCCGGCGCAGCGCGGCACAGCCTGCGGCGGCCAGAAAGCCGTTCATCATGATCAGCAGCAGCCGGCCGTCGCGGGTTCCGTACGCGGTGGCCAGGTCGATGTCGCTGACCTCGGCGAGTACGGCGATCTGCGCGGCCGAGGCGGCGGCTCCGGCCAGGGCGGCGTCGCGCGACCACCGCCGGGGGCGCGGACCGGGGCCCGCGAGGCGGGCGAGGGCGAGTTCGCCGAGGTGGACGGAGAGGGCGAGGAAGAGCGCGGTGCGCAGGAGTGTGGTGGTGCCCGCGGCGGGGACTCTCAGCTCACCGGTGCCCGAGGCGGCCGGCTCACCGCCGAAAAGGGCGATGCACAGCACCCCGAGGGCGGCGGCGAGCGCCAGCGCGGCGTTCCGCCGCACGGCGGGGCGCTCGGCGCTGCGGCGCGCCCTGCGGCGGGCGGCCCGGCCGCGGGGCGCGGGATCCGCGGGGGCGCGGTCGTCACCGGGGGTCGCGGTCATGGCGGGTGAGATGGTCCGGATGTCCCGGGCGCGGGGCCGGGGTGGTCCCCCGGCCCGGCGGCCGGAGAACCGTCCGGCGTCTCAGGCCTTGTTCTTGTTGAGCGCGTCCCAGAACTCCTCGAACGTCAGCCGGCCGTCACCATTGGCGTCCTTGGTCCTGATGACCGCCTCGGCCACCGCCTCGGTGACACGGAAGTCGCCCAGCTGAGCCATCACGCTCTTGTACTCGGCCGCCGTGATCAGCCCGTCGCCGTCCAGGTCGTACCGCTTGAACGCCGTGCGCGCCTCTTCGATGTCAGCCACTGCTAACGCCCTCCCTGGGTTCCATGGGTGCGTGACCGCACTCCTGACGAAGGTCAGATTATCGGCACGGGCCGGATGGTCCGTCCGAGGGGCGGTCGGCGATCATGTGGGTATGAGTCATGAGCTGGCGCGGATCCTGCGGGCCGCCGCGCGCGGGGAGTTCCCGCCGCCGGACGGGGAGACCGAGGTCATCGGCCAGCCCAGCCCCAGGGACGCGGGGGTGCTGGCCCTCACCGCGCGCTCGGTGGTCTTCACCGACGAGGATCCCGACTGGGTACGGGCACAGCTGGCCGCCACTCCGTCGGACCGGCTCGCCGCCCCGATGAACCCGGTCTTCCTCGCCTCGCTGCTCGCGCGCACCGGCCGCGCGATGAACACCATCGACCTGCTGAACGTGGCCTGGGCGCTGCCCGGACCGCCGGAGGTGAGGCTCCGCGAGATCACCGGGGACACCGGCCATCCCCGGGTGGCCCGGGCGCTGGGACAGCGCACCGGAGTACGGGTGTGGGCGGCCGACGGCGGCATCCTGGTCCTCGGCCGGGGGGTCGCCGGGCGGTGGGAGTGCGCGGTGGAGGTCGACGAGCCGGCCCGGGGGCGCGGGCTCGGCCCCGCACTGGCCCGCGCCGCCCGTCAGCTGGTGCCGGAACCGGCGGTGTGGGCACAGGTCTCGCCGGGGAACGCCCGCAGTGTGCGCACCTTCCAGGCGGCGGGCTTCCGCGCGGTGGGATCGGAGGCGCTGTTCGCGCGGGTCTGAGGCGGGCGCAGGACCCCGGCGCGGAGGCGCTGTTCGCGCGGGTCCGGCGCGGGCGCGGGGGCCCGGCGCGGGGCGTACGGGCCCGAGGCGGGCGTACGGGCCCGAGGCGGGCGTACGGGCCCGGCGGCTCCGCCGGGCCCGGCGGAGCCGCCGGGCCCGGGGCGTCAGCGGAAGACTCCCGTGTGGCCGAGCGAGTAGCGGCCCGGCTGCGGATAGACCGCCAGACCGTGCGGGCCGCCGCCGACCGGGATGCGGGCCAGCTGCTTGCCCGTCCTCGTGTCGATGGCGTACACCTCGGAGTCGTACCGCCCCGACAGCCACAGCACCTTGCCGTCGGCGGAGACCCCGCCCATGTCCGGGCTGCCGCCGTCCGGCAGCCACCACTTCTTGGTCAGCTTGTTCCGCCGGAAGTCGAAGACGGAGACGGAGCCCTCGCCCCGGTTGGGGATGTACATCTCCCGCGAGTCCCGGGAGATGTAGAGGCCGTGGGCGCCCTCGCCGGTGGGCAGCAGCTTCGGCTCGGTGAACTTCTCGCCGTCCAGCACCCACATGCCGTGCGCCATCATGTCGGCGATGTAGAAGGTCTTGCCGTCCGGGGAGATCTTCACATCCTGCGGCATCGCGCCGTCGAGCGGGAGCTTCTGCTGCGCGACCACCTCCATCCTCTCCGTGTCGACCTTCAGGAGCTCGCCGGAGAACTCGCAGGAGACGATGAAGTACCGGCCGTCGGCGGAGAAGTCGGCGTGGTTGACCCCGTAGCAGGAGACCGGGGTGGTCTTGACGCGGTCCATGGTGTGGGGGTCGCGGAAGACCAGTTCGCGGTCGAGCGAGGCCATGACCACGGCGTGTTTGCCGTTGGGGGTGAAGTAGAGGTTGTACGGGTCGTGCACCTCGACCGGTTCGCCGGCCTTGCCGGTCCTGGGGTCGATCGGGGTGAGGGTGTGGCCCCGGTTGTTGTTGACCCAGAGGGTCTTGAGGTCCCAGGACGGGACGACGTGCTGGGGCTGGATACCGACCGGGATCGTCTCGACGACCTCATAGGTGGCCGGGTCGATGACGGAGACGGTGTTGGAGTTGGTGTTGGGGACGTACACCCGGGACGGGAAGTCCTTCACCACCGGCGAGAGCTTGCCCGGACGGTCGGCGGCGTAGATGTCCTCGGGGTCGAGCACCGGCGGCATCCCCGGCAGTCCGGGCGGGACGGCCGGGCGCGCGGGCGGGGCGGCGGCCTTGGTCCTTTCGCCCCCGTCGGTGCCGTTCGCCCGGGTGGCGGTCCGGTCCCCCTCGCCGCCGCACCCCGCCAGCAGGGCGATCAGGGCGCCGGTGAACAGCGCACCGGCCCGCCGGGTGAGCGGGAGCCGCGTCCGTCCGGTCCACCGGTGCGCGGGGCCCGGGTCGCCGGTTCTCAGGTCACTGGTTGTGGTGGCGTGCATCAGCTGAGCAGCTCCGTGGTCGTCACCGCGCGCAGACGGCGGCGGTCGAGTTCATCGAGGAGGGCGGGCAGCGCGGCGACCGTGTCCGCGTAGCCGAAGTGCAGGCTGACCACCGATCCGCGCTGGATCTGCCCGGTGACAGTGCGGGTCACGGCCGTGGCACCGGGCGAGGTGGAGTCGAGGGAGTCGAGCTCGTAGGAGAGGACGTGCGGATACCCGGCCCGCCGGGCGAGCCGGACGACCAGCGGGGTGGCGTACTGGGTACGGGAGGGGCGGAACCAGCTCCCGATGGAGCCGGTCAGCCGGCGCAGCCGCTCGGCGCAGCCGGTGATCTCGGCGAGGGCGTCGGCCTCGGCGAGCTCATTGACGGTGACATGACTGAGGGTGTGGTTGCCGAGTTCGTGGCCGCCGTCGAGGACGCGACGGGCGAGGCCGGGGTGTTCGTCGAGCCAGGTGCCGATGGCGAGCACGGTGATCCGGGCGCCGGCCCGCTCGGCCTCGGCCAGCACCGCGCGGGCGGTGGCGGGGTCGCCGCCGCCGTGGAAGGTGAGGGCGATCCGGTCGCGGTCGCGGGGGCCGTGGGTGATCTGGGCGGGCAGGCCGGGGAAGCGGCGCGGGGCGGGGGCGGGCCGGCCGGGGGCGCGCGCGGACGGCCGGCCGGCGGGGGGCGCGGGCCGGTCGCGGGCGGGGTCGGCGGGAGAGGCGTCCGGGGCCGCTTCCCCGGGCCGCGGCGGGCGGTCCGGGGCGGGACCGCCATCGGCACAGCCGGTCCCGAGGGCACCCGCGACGGCGGCCCCCGCTCCCGCGCGCAGGACGGCGCGGCGGTCGATGGAGGTCACGGGAGAGCAGCGTAGGGGCGAAGTGGGCAGAAAATAACGATTGCCCGATTTCCATCACTCGCGGGTCGCGCCCGCCGGGATGGGGAAGATCAAGGAAACATTCACCAGGAGCGAACCCGGAGGGTGGTTTTCCAGGCCAGTGGCGCACCTCACCTGGGATTCATTCATCATTCGCGACGAATATCCACTTATGACCGAATAGAGATTTTTGGCAAGCGGGCCCCCATCTGCCATAGTCGATGGCACGACCCCCTTTGACCCGGGCCGGTCGTCTTCAACCGCCGCGGAAAACACCCCCTTGCCCGCGGCGCTCACAGCAGCCCCCGCCTCGCCGCATCCCCGGCCGGCACGGGGGCTTCTGTGTTTCCGGGACCGCGGCCCCGGGCCTTCCGCTACGAGCTGGGGAACCGCTCGGCGACCCGCATCTCGAACCAGGTCGTCTTGCCGCGCGGCAGCAGATCCGCGCCCCATCGGTCGGAGAGCTTGTCGACCAGGAAGAGCCCCCGGCCGCTGACGTCCATCGGCTGGACCGGCAGCAGACAGGGCAGCCCGCGCGAGGGGTCGCGCACCTCCACCCTGATCCAGCCGCGCCGGCGCAGCATCCGCAGCCCGAAGACGCGCGCACCGGTGTGCCGCACCGCGTTGCCGACGAGCTCCGACACCAGCAGGACCGCGTGCTCGGCGGTCTGGGCCGAGAGCGCCCAGTGGCTCAGCACCACACAGTGCGTCAGCCGCCTCGCGGTGGCGGCGGACTCGGGGAGGGACGGCAGCCGCACCTCGGCATCGGCCGGGTTGCCGTACAACTCCAGCGTCTTCAGAGCCTGTTCGTCCTCGATGGCGGAAGTCCACCGGGTGGCGACAGCACTGCCGCGCTGCCGCGGTTGTTCCACACCTTCGAGGCCCGCCATGTCCACCATCATGGCCGCATTAACCGGCGGCTGTGGCCGTTCCGGCGGAATAGCACCCCCGGGGCACCCCCTTCCGGGGGTGCCCCGGGGCATATGACTCCGGCCTCGAATGGGCCCCGTCACCGCTCCGAGCTGCGCTGACACCGTGTCAACAGGGCTGTGCGGAGCGTATGGACACGGCTGTGCGGGAGTCAGACGAATCTGGCCCTGCCCGGCCCCTCCTCCACGAAACTGCGCATCCCGCGCTCGCGGTCCTCCGTCGCGAAGAGCCCCGCGAACCAGGTGCGCTCGATCGCGAGACCGGTCCCGATGTCCGTCTCCAGACCCGCGTCCACGCACTCCTTCGCCGCCCGCAGCGCCAGCGCGGGCCCCTGGGCGAGCTTCGCGGCCCAGGCGCGGGCCTGCTCGTACACCTCGGCGGCGGGCACCACCCGGTCCACCAGGCCGATCGCCAGCGCCTCCTCGGCCCGCACCTGACGGCCGGTGAAGATCAGGTCCTTCGCGCGGGACGGACCGACCAGCCGGGCGAGCCGCTGGGTGCCGCCCGCGCCCGGGATCAGTCCGAGCAGGATCTCGGGCTGGCCCAGCTTGGCGTTGTCGGCGGCGATCCGGTAATCGGCGCAGAGCGCCAGCTCGCAGCCGCCCCCGAGGGCATAGCCGGTGACCGCGGCGACCACCGGCTTGGGGATCCGGGCGATGGCGGTGAACGACTCCTGGAGGGCCCGGGACCGCAGCACCATGGCCGCGTGGTCCATGTCGCGCATCTCCTTGATGTCCGCGCCGGCGGCGAAGACCTTCTCGCCGCCGTACAGGATCACCGCCCGCACGTCCTCGCGGTCACCCGCCTCCGCCGCCAGCTCGCGCAGCCGGTCCTGGATGCCGGTGTTGAGCGCGTTCATCGGCGGCCGGTCGAGCCGGATGGTGCCGACACCGTCGGCGACCTCGAATGTCACAGTCGTCATGGAGGCAGGTTAACCGCGGCTAACGGATGTGGACCGGGTGCGGTGGGTCACAGCGGCGGCGGGCGCGGTCAGCGGTTCCACTCCGCCCAGGACATGTTCCAGCCGTTGAGGCCGTTGTCCGGGGCGACGCGCCGCTCGTCGGAGTTCTTCACCACCACCACATCGCCGATCAGCGAATGGGCGAAGAGCCAGGCCGCCGGGGTCCGCTCGTCGTCCGCGCCGCGCACATCGCGCAGCCCCACGCCGCCATGGCCGGCGTTGGCCGCGCCGAAGGTGGACGGCGGGACCCAGTAGTTGCCGTGCACAAAGGTCCCGGAGGCGGAGAGCCGCATCGCATGCGGCACGTCCTTGATGTCGTACTCCCCGCCGAAGCCGACCGTCGGGCCGTTCATCCGGGTCACCTTGTACTTCTCGCTGATGACCATCGTGCCGTTGTACGTGGTGGTCGCCGGCGCGCCCGCGGTGACCGGCAGCTCCCTCAGCAGCGCGCCGTCCCGGACCACCCTCATCCGCTTGGACCGGGCGTCCACGGTGGAGATCTGGCTGCGGCCGATGGTGAAGGAGAGCGTCCCGGTCTGGGTCCCGCGGACCCCGGGACGGCCCTCCACACCGTCGAGATCCAGCCGGACCGTGACCCTGGTCCCGGGCTCCCAGTACTTCTCCGGGCGGAAGTCCAGCCGGTCGTCCCCGAACCAGTGGCCCTCGACCGGCACCGGCGGATCGGAGGTCACGGTGATCGCCCGCTCGACCGCCTCGGGTGCGGTGATGCCCCGGGTGAAGCTGAGCGAGACCGGCATCCCGACACCGACCGTGGCCCCGTCACCGGGGGTGTGATGGCCGATGAAGGTGTTTCCCGGTACGAGGGTGGTGAAGCCCGCGGTCTTCGCGGACTCGCGGCCGTTCTCGTCCCGGGCGACCGCGTGCACCCGGTACTTGGTGGCGCCGGCCAGATGGCGGGCCGGGCGCCAGGTGCCGCCGTCGGCGGAGATCCGGCCCGCCACCTCGGCGCCCCGGTCGTCCTCGACGGTGACCTCGGTCAGCCTGCCGCCGTCGGCGGCCACCCTCAGGGCCCCGCTGGTGGCGACCGAGGCGGCACCGTCCTCGGGGGCGATGGTGACCACGGCCCGGGAGGCGGCGGCGCCCGGCCGCCCGGCCCCCGCGCCGGACTCCCGGTCCCCCGCGGCGCCTCCGCAGGCCGTCACCAGGACGAGCAGTGCGGCGGCGCCGGCCGGCCGGACCGCGGCCCGGCGGCCGGTGCGGCGGCGCGGGCCGGGGGCGGCGGGGGTGCCGCCGGGTATGTCGTCCGGGGGCCCGCCGGGCGTGCCGCCCGCCGGGGGTCCCGCTGCCGGCTGCCCGTTCCCCATGGTCTCTCCCCTCGCGCGGCCCGGCCCCGCCGCGGCCCACCCGTCCGCGCCTTCGCCCAGCAGCGCGTACCGGGCCAGCGAATCACGGGGGGAGTTCCGGAACCTTCGCACCTCTGTCACCGTTCGGTTCCAACCGGGGCGGGTGCGCGGCGGACACGGCCGTACGGGAGCGGCCCGGGTCAGCGGAGCGCGGAGCCCTCCCGCCAGCGGCGCCAGTCCATGTTCCAGCCGCTCAGGCCATTGCCCGGCGCGACCTCCTTCTCCTTGGAGTTGACCACCTCCACCACATCGCCGATCAGTGTCCGGTCGAAGAACCAGCCCGCCGGGGTGTCGCCGCTGCCGCCCTTCTCATCGCGGAGGCCGACACAGCCGTGGCTGACATTCACCTTGCCGAAGATCTCGGGCTCCGCCCAGTAGTTGCCGTGCAGATAGGTGCCGGAGTCGGTCAGGCGCATCGCGTGCGGCACGTCCTTGATGTCGTACTCACCGCCGAAGCCGACCGTCCGGCCGTTCATCCGGGTCACCTCGAAAAGATCGCTGACCACCATCTTCCCGTTGTAGGTGGTGCTCTTGGGCGCGCCCGCCGTGATCGGCACGGTGGCCAGCGTGCGGCCGTCCCGCCGGACCTCCATGGTCTTGGCCTCGGCGTCGACCAGGGAGACCTGGGAGCGCCCGATGGTGAAGCGGACGGTCTTCCGCTGAATGCCGTACGCGCCCGGCGCCGCCTCCACGTCGCGCAGCCCCACCTCGACCGTGACCTTGGTCCCGGGCTCCCAGTACTCCTCCGGGCGGAAGTCCAGCCGGTCGTCCCCGAACCAGTGGCCCTCGACCGGCACCGGCGGATCGGAGGTCACTTTGATCGCCCGCTGCACGGCGGCCCGGTCGGCGATCTTCTGGTTGAAGGCGAAGGAGACGATCATCCCGGTGCCGACGGTGGCCCGGTTCTCCGGCTTGAAGTAGCCGATGAAGCGGTGGTCGGGCACTTCGGTGGTGAAGGTGGTGTGCCGGGCCGAGCGGCGGCCGTGGCCGTCGAGCGCCACCGCGTCGACGCTGTACTTGGCGGCGACGCCGAGCGCGGTCCCCTTCTCCGGCAGCCAGCTCAGCCCGTCCTCGGAGATGGCGCCGGGGACCTCGGCGGGGGTCTCGTTCTCGATCCGGCTCACCCTGACCCGTTCGAGCCGCCCGCTGGGCAGCCGCACTTCGAGCCGGCCGTCCGGGTCCACCCCCTTGGCCCCGTCCTCCGGAACGATCCGGATGGTGTCCTCGGCCGACCTCGGTCTGCCGCTGAGGTCCAGCGCGCCGCCCGCGCAGCCGGAGAGCAGGGCCAGCAGCCCCGCCCATGCCAGGACGGCGGCCGTGACCCGTCCCGTCCGCTTCAGTGCATGATTCATGCCCCCTCCAACGACCGGGGGCCGCCGGGGGAAACGTGGGCCGGGCCGGGAGAGCTCCGGGCGGTGGTGCTGCCGTGAGAGCAGGGACAGGAGATGGAATCGCGGGATCACCATCAGTGATGACCATTGAATCCACGGCGGATCACCGGCTGAGCCGTTGGCAAATTGAGATGAGAGCGGTAAGCAACAAACCGTAGGCTCACCCCTGATGTCCACTTCACTTGCACCCACCGGGGAACGGTCCGCCGTGCGCTCACTGCTGCGGCTGTGGCCCTATGTACGGCCGGTCCGGGTCCGGCTCTCGCTCGCCGCCGTGATCGCGATCGTGGCCTCCTGTCTCAGCCTGGTCATTCCCCTGGTGCTGAAGTGGATCGTCGACGGGCCGGTGACCGACCGGGACCCCGGCGGGGTCTGGCTCGGGGCGCTGGCCCTGCTGCTGCTCGGCATCGCCGAGGCGCTGCTCTTCGGCCTCCGGCGATGGCTGGTGGCCCGGCCGCTGGCGCGGGTGGAGGCGGCGATGCGGGCCGATCTGTACGCGCATCTCCAGCGGCTGCCGATCGCCTTCCACGACCGCTGGCCCTCGGGTCAGCTCCTCTCCCGGGGCACGGCGGATCTGGCGCTGCTGCGGATGTTCCTGGCGTTTCCGCTGACCTTCCTGGTGGTCAATTTCACCACCATCCTGGTCGGGTTCGTCATCCTCTTCCTCCAGCAGTGGGTGCTGGGGCTGGTGCTGCTGGCCCCGATCGTGCCGCTGCTGCTGCTGATCTCCTACTTCGAGTCGCAGTACGCCAAGGCCGCGCGGCGCGGACAGGATCAGGTCGGGGATCTGACGACGGTGGTCGAGGAGAGTGTCCTCGGCATCCGGATCGTCAAGGGCTTCGGCCGCAACCGCAGCCAGGCGCGGGCCTTCCGCGAGATGGCGGGCCGGCTGCGCGGTACGGAGCTGCTGAAGGCGCGGCTGCTGGGCCGGATCTGGGCCGTGGTCACCGTACTGCCCGAGCTCGCCGTCGGCGGCGCGCTGGTGCTGGGCACCGTGCAGGTCGCGGACGGGAATCTCTCGGCGGGCACCCTTGTCGCGTTTCTCTCGATCGCGCTGGCGCTGCGGTGGCCGGTGGAGTCGATCGGCTTCCTGCTGGCCATGTGCCAGGAGGCGGCGACGGCGACCGACCGGTATTTCGAGGTGATGAACGAGGAGCGGGAGACGGCGCGGGAGACGGCCGGACCGGGCGAGTCCGCCGAGCCGGCGGAGAGCGGGGCCGGGCGGGGCGGGCTGCGGTTCGACGGGGTCGGATTCCGCTACCCGGACAGCCCGGCCGGTTCCCGGCCCGTCCTGGACGGGATCGACCTGCACATCCGCCCCGGCGAAACGATGGCCCTGGTGGGCGCGACCGGCAGCGGGAAGACCACGCTCACCGCCCTGGTGCCCCGGCTGCACGAGATGACCTCGGGCCGGATCACCCTGGACGGCACGGACATCCGCGCGATTCCCCGGGAGCGGTTGCGGGAGCTGGTGTCGGTGGCCTTCGAGGAGCCGACGCTGTTCTCCGCGACCATCGGGGAGAACATCCTGATGGGCGGCGAGGACGCGAGCGCGGACGAGCTGGACCGGGCGCTGGACGTGGCCCAGGCGGGCTTTGCGCGCTCGCTCCCCGGCGGGATCGGCACCGAGGTCGGCGAGCAGGGGCTGAGTCTCTCCGGGGGCCAGCGCCAGCGGCTGGCGCTGGCCAGGGCGGTGGTCGGCCGGCCACGGTTCCTGGTGCTGGACGATCCGCTCTCCGCGCTCGATGTCCACACCGAGACCCTGGTGGAGGCCGCGCTGCGGCGGGTGCTGGCGGACACCACCGCCCTGGTGGTGGCACACCGTCCGTCCACCGTGCTCCTGGCGGACCGGGTGGCCCTGCTCTCCGGGGGCCGGATCGCGGCCGTCGGCACCCATCAGGAGCTGCTGCGGACGAGCGCGGAGTACGCCTGGCTGATGTCGGGCGCGGAGAACGGCACCGCGCCGGAGGCCGGGACGGCGGCCGGCGACGGGACAGCGGCCGGCACCGGCCCGGTGCGGCGCGCGCACCTCACGGAAGGATCTTCACGATGACCGCCGCGACGACATCCGGCAGAGCCGGGGGCGGGGACCGTCCCGACGAGGCGGCCGGCCGGACCCCGGCGGAGGCGGACCGGGAGACCCCGTGTCCCGCCGTGCCGGGCCCCCGGGACGCGACCGGTCACCGGGACACCGCCGGCGCCTCCGCGACGCCGGAGGAGAAGCCGAAGCAGGCGGAGCAGACGGAGCA
The DNA here is from genome assembly GCF_039888735.1 of Streptomyces sp. CAU 1734. NCBI lineage: Bacteria > Bacillati > Actinomycetota > Actinomycetes > Kitasatosporales > Streptomycetaceae > Streptomyces > Streptomyces sp. CAU 1734. Next base: position 240,931 of record NZ_JBDQQP010000011.1, on the reverse strand, counting down.
GGCGGAGAAACCCGAGCAGCCCGAGCAGCCCGAGAAGGCGAAGAAGCCGGAGAAGCCGGCGGACGATCCCTTCGACCGGGACGACCTCCCGGCCGAGAAGGGCGCGACCGGGGCACTGCTGCGCTCGCTGCTCGCCCCGCACCGTCCGCGCGTCGTCCTGGTGGCGGTGATCCTGCTCTTCCAGCAGGCCGCCATCCAGGTCGGCCCGCTGCTGGTGGCCTACGCCATCGACCGGGGCGTCCCCGCCTTCCGCGACCAGGACTACGGCCCGCTGATCGCCGTCGCGACCGGATACGGCCTCGCCGCGTCCGGGGCCGGAGTGCTCCAATATCTCTTCATCGTCGTCTCCGCCCGGCTGAGCCAGGACGTCCTGCTGGATCTGCGCGGCCGGATCTTCCGCCACTCCCAGGCGCTCAGCGTCGACTTCCACGAGCGCTACACCTCGGGGCGGCTGATCTCGCGTTCCACCTCGGATGTCGAGTCCCTGCGCGAACTGCTCGAAGAGGGCATGCAGGAACTGATCAATGTGGTGCTGGCCTTCGTCTACATCTCGGTGCTGCTCCTCTGGCTGGATCTGGGCCTCGGCGCGGTCGCCATCGCCTCCTTCATCCCGCTCTATGCGCTGATCCGCGTCTACCAGCGGAGCGCCGGCCGGATCTACAGCGAGCGCTCGACCGCGATAGCCGGGGTGATCGTGAAGTTCACCGAGACCCTGAACGGCATCCGCCCGGTGCGCGCCTTCCGGCGCGAGGAGGCCAATGACACGGCCTTCGCCAAGCTGAACGACCGCCACGCGGTCAGCAACGGGGACGCGCTGCTGGCGATGGCCCGGTATGTCGCCGGCTCCCGGGTGGTGGCCAACACCGCCGTCGCGGGGATCGTGCTGTGGGGTGCGTACCGGGTGGCGGGCGGCACGCTCGCGCTCGGTGTGCTGGCGGCGTCGGTGCTCTATCTGCGCCGGCTGTACGACCCGATCGACCGGCTCGGCATGTTCCTCAACTCCTATGAGAGCGCCGCCGCGTCGCTGGCGAAGATCGCGGGTCTGCTGGCCCAGTCCCCCTCCCTGGCGGAGCCGGAGCAGCCGCGCGAGCTGCCGCCGCTCAAGGGCGACCACCCCGGCCGCTCGGTCGTCTTCGACCGTGTGCGGTTCTCCTACCGAGGGGGCGGCGAGGTGCTGCCCCGCTTCGAGCTCTCGATACCGGCGGGCCAGACCGTCGCCGTGGTCGGCTCGACCGGTGCGGGCAAGTCGACGCTGGCCAAACTGCTGGCGCGGTTCTACGACCCGGTGGAGGGCGCCGTCCTGCTCGACGGCGTCGACATCCGGGAGCTGGCCACGCCCGAACTGCGGCGCGGTGTGGTGATGGTGACCCAGGAGGCGTTCCTCTTCTCCGGCACGGTCGCGGAGAACATCGCCATCGGGCGGCCGGACGCCACACGGGAGGAGATCGAGCATGCGGCGAAGGCGATCGGCGCGCATGCGTTCATCAGCACGCTGCCGGACGGTTACGACACGGATGTGCGCAAGCGGGGCGGCCGGATCTCGGCGGGCCAGCGTCAGCTGGTGGCGTTCGCGCGGGCGCTGCTGGCGGATCCCTCCGTACTGATCCTGGACGAGGCCACGAGCTCCCTGGACATCCCCGGCGAGCGGGCCGTCCAGCGCGCGATGGACACGGTGCTGCAAGGCCGCACGGCGGTGGTGATCGCCCACCGGCTCTCCACGGTGGAGGTCGCGGACCGGGTGCTGGTGATGGAGCGGGGCGTCATCGTGGAGGACGGCTCACCGGCCGAACTGATCGGCGGCACGGGCCGGTTCGCGGGGCTGCACCGGGCCTGGCGGGACAGTCTGGTCTGAGCCGTGGACCGGCCCGTGCCGGGGCCGCCGGGGCGAGCGCTGTCTCACCGGGCCCGTACCGGCCGCGCCGCACCCCGGCGGGCCGGCGGTGCCTGAGACGCCGTCACCGGCGGGCGGCGCGTCACGCCAACGGCGATCAGGCGGGGGTGATGTCCGCCGGCGCCGCGCCCGCGAGGGTGCCGCGGATGAAGTCGCCGATGAGCAGGGCCGTCAGCTCGGGCTGGTCGCGCATCACCCAGGTCCGGCTGTCGGGGACGGTCTCCAGCCGGGCGCCGGGCATGATCGCGGCCAGCCGCTCGCCGTGCTCGTACGGGAAGAGCCGGTCCTCGCGGGCGAAGGCGAGCAGGGTGGGCCGGTCGAAGGAGGCGAGCCGCCGTACCGGTTCGCGCAGGGCCGCGGGGACGATCCCGCGGGTGACCTTCACACAGTCGCGCCGGACGCCGGGGTCGGCGAAGAAGGCGTCCAGCCAGTCGCCGATCAGGTCGTGGGGCAGTGCGCCCTTGGTCAGCAGGCCGAAGCCGAAGGGCATCCGGCGGACGGCGCGCAGCCGCAGGGCCTGGAAGGCGAGGGTCAGCAGGCCGGGCACCCGGGCGGCGGGGTCGAGTGTTCTGAACCAGGGTGAGGGGCAGTTCTCGAAGCACTCGCCGTTGGTGAGGACGAGACGGCCGATCCGCTCGGGATGGCGGGCGGCGGCGATCTGGGCGACGGCGGTGCCGAGATCGTTGCCGACCAGGGTCACCCGGGGCAGACCGAGCGCGGCGATCAGATCGGCGACCAGCCGGGCGACCCCGGCGAGGCTGAGGTCCGCGCCGGGGTTCATCGGGGTGCGGTGGGCGCCGAGCGGCAGGTCGGGGGTGATGCACCGGAAGTCCGGGGCGAGTCGGTCGACGACCGGCTGCCAGAGCCTGCCGTCCATGAGGTAGCCGTGCAGAAACAGCACCGGCTCGCCTTCTCCGGTGTCCCGGTAGTGGACGGTTCCCTGGTCGAGCGTGAGCTGTGGCATGGCGGTGCCCCTCGCGTAAAATTACATACAGACTGTATGTATGTACGGTGCCATGCAGACTGTACGGAACTCAAGGGGGCAGCATGCAGACGACCGGCACCAAGCACACCCAGCGCTCCCGGGCGACCCGGGCGGCTCTCGTCTCCGCCGCCCGGGCGCTGTTCGCCGAGCGCGGCTACGCGGGGGTGGGGACCGAGGAGATCGTCCGGGCCGCCGGGGTCACCCGGGGGGCGCTCTACCACCAGTTCCGGGACAAGACCGATCTCTTCGACGCCACCGTGCGGACGGTCGAGGCGGAGCTGACCGAGCGGATCGCCGGGCAGGTCATGACGGACGCCGCGGATCCGGTGGGGGCGCTGAAGGCGGGGGCACGCGCGTTCCTCGACGCCTTCGCCGAGCCGGACGTGGAACGCATTCTGCTGCTGGACGCGCCGGGGGTACTGGGCTGGCGGCGCTGGCGGGAGATCGGCCAGGAGCACGGCCTCGGGGTGATCACGGCGGCCCTGGAGGCGGCGCTGGCGGGCGGGGCGACGGCCGGCCGGCCCGTACCGCCGCTGGCCCATATCCTGCTCGGCGCGCTGGACGAGGCGGCGCTCATGGTCGCGCACGCGGACGATCCCGAGGCGGCGCGGGCGGAGATGACGGAGGCTCTGGAGCATCTGGTGGACGGGCTGCTGGCACGGAACGGATGACACCGCGGCGACACGACCGTGCCCCCGGCCGCACGGCGGCCGGGGGCACAGCGGTGTGCTCGGGGGATCAGAAGATGCCCGTCCAGCCCTTCCAGCCGCCGGAGATCTTCGTCCGGGCGCCGAACGAGCCCTTGCCGTCGCCGTTGTTGCGGTAGAGGTTGCCGGCGGTGTCGCGGGAGACCAGGTCGGGCCGGCCGTCGCCGGTGATGTCCCCGGCGCCGGTGATGGTGTTGTAGGAGGTGCCCCAGTTGGTGAAGAGCTTCGCCCGGGCCTTGAGGGTGCCCTTGCCCGTGCCGTCGAAGCGGTAGAGCACGCCGGTCCTGTCGCGGGCCACGACATCGCCGGCCCGGTCGCCGTTCAGGTCGCCCGCGCCCGCGGTGAGGGTGTAGGTCCAGCCGGAGGCGATCTTCTTCCCGGCCGCCAGGGTGCCGTCGCTCTTCGCGGCGAAGAGGTGGAGCGTGTTGTCGGAGCTCTTGCGGGCCAGCAGGTCCGCCCGTCCGTCGCCGGTGAGGTCACCGGGTGAGGTGAGGACGTTGTACGCGGTCCAGCCCCTGCCGAGGGAGACCGACGGGGAGGCCGGGGTGAGGGCCTTGCCGCAGCCGGGGCGGTGGGCGCGGAGTTCGCCGTCGGGCAGCCGTACGAGGACGTCGTTGCAGCCGTCGCCGTTCAGGTCCCCGAAGGGCACGGCCACCGTCCTCGGCTTCCAGCCGGCGCCCGAGACCTTCCCGGCGTAGCCGCCGGTGCCCGTGCCCTGATGGAAGGTGAAGGTACCCGAGGAGGTCAGCGCCAGCAGATCGCCGACACCGTCCAGACCGGCGTGGTCCCGGACCGCCGGGGCGGCGGCGGGAGCCGTCTCCACCAGGTGGATGGCGCCCCGGGGACCGGTGTACGCGACCCGGTTGGTGTGCGGGTCCAGGGTCCAGTGGAGCCGTCTGTGGTCGCCGAGGGGGCCGTTCTCGCCGGCGGTGATCTGTCCCAGCCGGTCGGTGACCGCCCTGCCGGAGGTCAGCACCGTGCGCCACAGATCCGGCCCGGTGTTGTCCTTGTGGACGAGTACGCCGTCGCCCAGCAGCGCCGGACTGCCGTCCACCGGGACGGAGGTGCCGCGGGCCCGGTCCAGGACACCCGCCTTGCTCTCGGCGGCGCAGTTCCAGTACACCCAGCGGCCCACGGCCTGGAGCTCATCGGGAAGACAGTCCGTCCCCGTGTTGACCGTGACCGCCGGATCGGCGGAGCCGAGCCGGGTCATGGTGAGCCTGCCCGGCTTCGCCGCGGTCCACAGCTGCCCCTCCCAGAGCGCGGCGGACACCGCCCGGTACTCCTGGCGTGCCGCCGTGGGCTCGCGCCAGTCGGTGAGGAAGACCGACCCCTCCGCCGGGCCGGTCAGCGTGTAGGGCCCGGCGGCGCTCAGCACGGTGTTACCGGCGGGCCCGGGGACGGTGGTCTCGGTGACCCTGCCGGCGGCGTCCTGCCGGAACAGCCGGGCGCCGGACTGATGGACCACGGAACCGTCACCCGTGCCGAACAGCGGCGCGCAGGCGTAGGTGACGGCACAGGGCGGCTCCCAGGCGGCGCCCGGACGCACCGGACCGGCCTGCGGGTTGGGGCCGGCGGGGATCGTGCGGGATTTGAACTGCGTCTCGTGCGCGGCCGGGGCCGTGCGGTCCGTCCAGGTGAGCGTGGAGCGCGAGAGGGCGAGACCGGTGACCGCGGCCTCGATCCGCGGCACCTCGGCCAGCCTGGTGACGGCGAGGGCGCCGCCGGCTCCCCGGGTGACCCGGTGCAGGGCCCAGTCCTCCGCGCCGGTGCCGCCCGCCCAGACGCCGGATCCGTCCGCGCCCATCGCGGCGCCGCCGCCCGAGGAGAGACCGTGCGACTTCGGCAGCAGCCGCTCGCGCGGTCCGCCGTCGAGCGGCAGTGCCACCAGGGCGCCCAGCGCGCCGGTCTCCCGGGCCACCACATGGTCGCCGACGAGGACATGCTCGAATGTGCCCGCCAGGGATTCCGCGGTGAGGGTGATCGCCGGGGCGTCCGGGTTCCGGCGGCTCTGGAGGTGCATCTCACCGGTGGCCGCGCGGCGGCCGACATAGTCGTCGGAGAGCAGATACCTGCCGAAGTCCCGCACCGAGTAGGGCTCGAAGACCGGCGTCATGCGGGCGGAGTCCAGGTCGATCAGAGCCGCCTGGTACACGCCGGCCGCCGTCGTGTCGGCCGGCCGATAGGTGATCAGGGCGGTACGGGCGTCCCGTGTGGTGAAGGTGACAACCGACCTGGCGCCCGGGAAGCCGCCGACCTCCTGCCGGACGGTGGTGCCGTCGGGGCCGGGCTTCAGCAGCCAGATCGCGCGCGAGCTCGCGGCGTCCATCTCCACGGCGATGACGGTGGTACCGGCGACCCGATGGACGCGCAGCTCGCGGGGGACGGTGACCGAGCCCTGATCGGCGCCGTCCGGACCGGTGAAGAGGTACTTCCCGTTCGAGACCTGGTACAGGGTGTCCGCCGCGCTGGGCCGGGGCGCGTACTGGCCGGTGAGCCAGGGAAGATCGCGGCTCTCGCCCGTGGCGTACTCCGTCCAGCGGTGGACGGTGGAGCCCTCCGGCCTGGAGACGAATCCGGACTGGCCGTGGCCGCCGATCCTCGCCTCACGCGGCGCGGGCCGCATCGTGCCGGGCAGTACGGTCTCCGCCGCGGCCCGCGGCTGCGCCGGAGCCGGTGTCCGGGGCGGGGCAGCCGCCCCCGCCTGCGGGGCGGCGGCCAGCAGGCCCGCCCCGACCGACAGCACCAGCGCCGCGGCGGCTCCCCGGCGTACGCCCTTCGCCGGGCCGGCCGGCGCGCTCGGGCGCGGCTGAGTCGATTCGGTCAACAGGGTCCTCCCCAGAACCTGACTGCCCGAGGGCAGCGGAAAGAAGTCATGAGGCATGAGGCCGCTCGGAGCTCATCACCGTGCGATGTCCGGCGGCGGCACCTCCGGTCTCCCCAGACCGTTGGTACACCCATGCAATTCGCCGGATGCTAACAGCCCGGCCGGCGCCGTGCTGTCGGCGGGGAGCCGGGAAGGTCCACCGCCGCGCCGCTCGACAGCGACAACTCCCATGCCGGCGGCGCCGGAAGATCCGAGATCACGTACAACCCTTCGACTCCCGGCCGGGTCTCCCCCTGTGACCAGCGCTCACGGCCGCCCACCGGCGGGCCGTGCCGCCGCCCGGAGCACCCCGGCCCGGTCCGCTCCGGCATGCCCGTGAGCCCCTGCCCCGGGCCCGGTGAACACCCCGGCGGCCGGGGGCCGGTGGTCCCGGACGCCGGGCGGTCCGCCGGGCGGGGCACCCGGAAAACCCGGTGCGCCCATCACTCGCCCGCTGCGATGCTCCCGGTGGGAGGCACCGGGGATCCCGGTTCGACCGCCCGCTTCCCCGGGCCGCCGACGGACGAACACAGGGACTCGGTGAATGACGGACTCGTACACGGATCCAGGCACTCCGGACTGCCGCGGCGCCGCACGCTACCTCTGGTGGCTGGTGGTGAGTCAGCGCCGCCGGGTCGCCGCGGGAGCCCTGCTGGGCACCGTGTGGATGGTCGGGCTGACGGCGGCGCCCTATCTGCTCTCCCGGGCCGTCGACGACGGTCTGGCCCCGGGCCGGTGGCCCGTGCTGGCCGGCTGGACCGCCGCGCTGCTGGCCGCGGGCGCGCTGAACGCGTGGGTGGGCGTCATGCGGCACCGCGTCATGACCAGGGTGCGGCTGGACGCCGTCTTCCGTTCCGTCCAGGTCGTGGTCCGGCAGGCGACCAGGCTGGGCGGGGCGCTGCCGCGCCGGGTCACGGCCGGGGAGGTCGTCACGATCGGATTCGGCGATGTGGGGATGATGGCCACCGCGCTGACCATCACCGGCCCCGGATTCGGCGGGGTCATCGCCTATGGGGTGGTCGCCGTACTGCTGCTGGCCATCTCACCGCTGCTCGCCCTGGTGGTGCTGCTCGGCGCGCCGCTGCTCGCGGTGCTGATCGGTCCGCTGCTGGGACGGCTCCAGGGCGCCGAGACGGCGTACCGCGAACGCCAGGGCGACCTCACGGCCCGTTTCGTGGACATCGCCGGGGGTCTGCGGGTGCTCAACGGCATCGGCGGCAAGGAGGTGTACGCCGAGCGGTACCGCCGGGGCTCGCGGGAGCTGAGCGCGGAGGGGTATCGGGTGGGCGCGGTGACGAGCTGGATCCAGGCGCTCGGGCTGGGCCTTCCGGTGCTCTTTCTCGGCGTGGTGACCTGGCTCGCGGCCCGGATGGCCGCACAGGGGGCGATCACGGTCGGCGAGATGGCCGCCGCCTATGGGTACGCGGCCGTCCTGGCGGTGCCGGTCGCCTTCTTCATCGAGGGCGCCTATGAGATCAGCCGCGGGCTGGTGGCCGCCCGCCGGGTGATCCGTTTCCTCTCGATGGAGCCGGACGCCGGGTCGCGTGAGACTGACGCCGGATCGCGTGAGCCGGACGCCGAGTCAGCCGGGCCCGGCGCGGGGCCGCTTGAGCCGGACGACGCCGGGGACGGGCCCGCGGCGGGGTCGGTGCTGTGCGATCCCGCGTCCGGTGTGGAGGTGGTGCCGGGGAGGCTGACCGTACTGGCCTCCGCGCGGCCGGCGGAGTCCGCGGCCGTGGTGGACCGCCTCGGCCGGTTCACCGCCTCGGACGCGACCTGGGGCGGGGTGCGGCTCGACGGGATCGGCCGCGCGCGGCTGCGCGAGCGGATCCTGGTCGCGGACAACGAGGCGGATCTCTTCGCCGGCACACTGCGCGATCTGGTCTCGGGCCGCCGGGAGAGGGACGAGGAGGAGATCGGCCGGGCCCTGCACACGGCGGTGGCCGAGGATGTCGTACGCGGTCTTCCCGGCGGACTCGACTCGGAGGTCGCCGCGCGGGGCGCCAGTCTCTCCGGCGGGCAGCGGCAGCGGATCCGCCTGGTGCGGGCCCTGCTGGCCGATCCCGAGATCCTGCTCGCGGTCGAGCCCACCTCGGCGGTCGACACCCACACCGAGGCGGCGATGGCGGCGCGGCTGTATGCCGCGCGGGCGGGCCGCACCACCGTGGTGACCAGCACCTCGCCGCTCGTACTGGACCGGGCGGACACCGTGTACTACCTCGTCGACGGGTCGGTGGCGGCCGTCGGCACCCACCGGGAGCTGCTGAGGGGCCGGCCCGGCTACCGGCTGCTGGTCACACGCGGCTCGGAGGACGGGGGCGGGGACGGCGGGCACGGAGCGGACGGCCAGGGGACGGATGGCCATGGCACGGATGGGCTCGGGGACGGCGGGCACGGGGCCGGAGGGTCCGTTCCGCCGGCCCGGGAGGCCGTCCGATGAGCGCGGCGGGCACAGGCGCCGGGGTGCCGGGAGCCGTACCCGTACCCGTACCGGAGGAGAAGGAGAGGGACATGACAGCGGCACGGACCGGGCCCGCGCAGGAGGGCGGGGCACTGCCCGTCGCCGGTCCGGCGGTGGTCCGGCGGGCGGCGTTCCGGCTGATCCGGCTGGACGGGCGGGCCTTCACCGCGATCGTCCTCCTCAACGCGCTGGCCGCCGGTGCCGGAATCGCCGGACCGTGGCTGGTCGGCCGGATCATCGACGAGGTCAGGGGCGGCGCCGGGCCGGCCGCCGTGGACCGGCTCGCGCTCGCCATGCTGGGATTCGCACTGGCCCAGCTGGTGCTGGCGCGTTACGCCGGTCTCCTCGGCCACCGTTTCGGCGAGCGGACGCTGGCCCGGATCCGGGAGCGGTTCGCCGACCGGGTGCTCGCGCTTCCCGTACCGGTCGTGGAGCGGGCCGGTACGGGCGATCTGACCACCCGGGGCACCACCGATGTCGCGGCGGTCGGCACCACCCTGCGCGACGCCGCGCCGGAGGTCCTGATCGCCGGGGTTCAGGCGCTCTTCATCCTGGTCGCGGTCTTCGTGCTCGACCCGGTGCTCGGCGCCTGCGGGGTGCTCGGCCTGCTGAGCGTCTGGTGCGCCACCCGCTGGTATCTGCGCCGGGCGCTCACCGCGTATCTCGCCGAGGGGGCGGCCAATTCCGTACTGGCGGAACAGCTCGCGGCGACCGCGGCCGGGGCCCGCACGATCGAGGCGCTCGGGCTGGAGCGGCGCCGGATCGCGGCCTGCCGGGAGTCGATCGAGAAATGCCGCGCCACCCGGATGCGCACCCTCTTCCTGCGCACCGTGCTCTTCCCGGCCGTGGACATCTCCTATCTGATCCCGGTGGCCGGGGTGCTGCTGGCCGGCGGCGCGCTGCTCCGGCAGGAGACGCTGAGCCTGGGCACGGTGGTCGCCGCCGCCCTCTATCTGCGCCAGCTCGAACAGCCGCTGGACACGATCCTGTTCCGGGTGGAGCAGATGCAGAGCAGCGGCGCCTCCTTCGCCCGGGTCGAGGGACTCGGCCTGGTCCCGGGAACACCGCGGGCCGGTGCGGCCGACCCGGCGGACGACCGGATCGAGGTGTCCGGTGTCCGGTACGCCCATGACGGCGGGCCCGATGTGCTGCACGGAGTGGATCTGGTGGTCCGCCCCGGCGAGCAGCTGGCGATCGTGGGGCCCTCGGGGGCCGGGAAGACCACGCTGGGCAGGCTGCTGGCGGGCATGGATGTACCGCGGACCGGTTCGGTGACGGTGGGCGGGGTGCCGGTCGCCGGACTCGACCCCGGGCGGCTGCGCCGTCAGATCGTCCTCGTCACCCAGGAACACCATGTGTTCCTGGGCACGCTCCGGGACAATCTGCGGATCGCCGCAGGGTCCGCGGCGGACGCCGAACTGTGGGCGGCGCTCGACGCGGTCGGCGCCGCGTGGGCGAGGGAGCTGCCCGGGGGCCTGGACACCGGCCTCGGCCCGGAGGGGTACCGGCCGGACGGCGCCTCGGCCCAGCAGCTCGCGCTGGCGCGGGTGGTGCTGGCCGACCCGCACACGCTGATCCTGGACGAGGCGACCGCCCTGCTGGACCCGCGGACCGCGCGGCACACGGAGCGGGCGCTGGCCGCGCTTCTGGAGGGCCGTACCGTCATCGCCATCGCGCACCGGCTGCAGACCGCCCATGACGCGGACCGGGTGGCGGTGATGGAGGACGGCCGGATCACCGAACTCGGCACCCATGACGACCTGGTGGCGGCCGGCGGCGCCTATGCCGCCCTCTGGCACTCCTGGCACGGCGCCGGGGAGCCCGCGCGGTGAGCGGGGGGTCCCCGGGTGCCCGTGCGGGACCGCGGTGGTCACCCGGTCGGGTCACGGACACCCGGGCGGCTGTCGCGGGCCGTCCGCCGGGGCGGTGAGCAGGCGCACCGCGGTGCCGATGAGTTCGGCGTCGGTCTCGGGGGTGCGGTGGGCCGCGACGCCGGAGCGGAAGAGGGCGGCTCCCTCGATGAGCATGACGAAGACGGCCGCGCGGGCGCGGGCGGCCGGGGCGGAGAGTTCGGGGCAGTGCAGCCGGAGATGGCCGGTGAGCCGGTCCAGATAGTCGCCGTAGAAGCCGCGCACCGCCGGGGCCACCGTGTCGTCCACGGCGGCCAGCGCCCACACTTCGGTGAAGAGGCGCACCAATTGGGGATCGTCCTGGTCGGCGAGGAGCGCGCGCACGATCCCGGCGGGGTCGGGGGCGGTTGCGCCCAGCAGTGGGCTCAGGCGTTCCAGGGAGTTGTCCAGGATCCGCGCCAGGACGGCGGAGACCAGGTCGGAGCGGGCCGGGAAGTAGTACTGGAGATGGCCCAGGCGCACCCCGGCGGCGGTGGCGACCGCGCGCATGGAGAGTTCGGCGTGGCCGGAGGTGAGGAGCACGCCCTCGGCCGCGTCCAGGAGTTCGGCGCGCTTGCGCTCGCCCTTGCCCGTACCGGCGGCCGGGCGCCTGCCCGCGGGGCCGTCGGCGGCGCTCACGCGGCCCTCGCGGCGGCCGGGGCGGATTCCGCGACCTCGATGGTGACGTCCTGGGCGGCGGAGTGCTCCAGCACACCGGCGGGGAGCGGGGTCTGCTCGGGGAAGGTGACACCGGCCGGGGCGGGGGCGCCGTCCGCGCCCAGGATCCGGTGGAGGGCGAAGAGGCCGCCGAGGGCGGTCAGATGGGCCTGGCCCGCCGGGTCGGTGACGGTCGCGGTGAGGGTGCGGCCCCCGTGGGTGACATCGGTCCGCAGCTGTGCGGTGCCGCCGTCGCCGGGGGCGTACAGCAGGGCGCGGCGGGCGGAGGTGAAGCGTTCGCCGCGGCCCCAGCGGAAGAAGCCGGCCCTTCCGGCGGCCAGCAGGGCGGAGGTGGAGGAGGGGGAGCTGAAGCCGATCCGGGTGACCGCGGTGGTGGTGCCGAGGGTGAGCGGGAGGGTGAACTGCTCGGGGGTGTCGATCCGGGCGACCCTGGTCTCCGCCGCGCCGACGCGTACCCGGCGGCTGTCGCTGAGCGGCATCACGGTACGCCGCCGGCCGTCCTGGACGATCTCGAAGTCGAGGCCGAGGCGGTCCATGAACTCGATCGAGTCGGCGCCCGCGCGGTCCCCCAGGTCCCAGCGGATCGCGGTCTCGACGGTGTCCGCGCCGCCCAGCCGGTCCGCCAGCGCGGCGGTGACCAGGCTCGCCATGCCGCCCATCCAGGCGGAGGAGAAGAGGACGGGTGAGGCGGGCCGGAGCAGGGCGGCGACGGTCGCGGCGCGCTGCACCCGGGCGGTCCAGCGGGCCAGGTCGGCATAGGGCACACCGCCCCGGATCGCGGCCCGCAGCACCCGGTCGTCCGGGTCGTTGACCACCGCGATCACGGCGCTCACCCGGGCGGTGAAGGGCTCGGCGGCGGCCAGGTCCCAGCGCACCACCCGGGCGCCGGTCTCGCGGGCCAGGGCCTCGCCGCGCTCGACGGTGCGGCCGGCCAGCAGCAGTGGCCGGGCGGGGGCGATCATCCGGGCCAGTTCGGCTCCGACCGTGCCGTAGCCGCCGACCAGCAGGACCGGGCCGGTGGGGTCGAGTGTCAGCTCATCGTTCATGAGAGCCAATATAGGTCACCCGACCAAAAAAGCGCGACACCCCGGCGCGGACACACCGCCGGCCGGGCGCGGCGGCCGTTCCGCCGCACCCGGCCGGGTGCCGCATCGGCCGGGCCCCGGCCCGGGAGAGGCGGGGCTCAGCCGACCGGCTCGGCCTTGTTCATCGCGCCGGCCGAGTGCGACGCGTGCCCCTCGGGGATGACGATCTTGGCGAGCTGCCCGGCGGCCCCGATCAGGAATCCGGCGGCGGCGAGGGCGGCGAGGGCGAGGGAGAGACGGCGGATGCTCATGAGTGGACCTCCTGGGACACGGGCCGCGCCGGCGGGGCGGCAGTCGGCGCCGGCGGTCACCGCCACACCGGCGGTGCATGGACAGTAGGGCCGCCGTGCCGCCAACCGCCACCCCGGTACAACTCCCGCACACGGATGCCGGGTTGGGCTTGTCCCACCCTCACTCGCGCGCGCCCGCCCGACGGACACCCTCCGGCGCCCTCCCGTGCCGCTCCCCCACCCCGCCGCGTACCGAAATCCGGACACCCGCCCCCGTAAACGCGCGTTTACCGGCCATGCGCGCGCACCCCGGCCGGCCAGCCCCGGAAGCCCTTTCCATGGCACCGCCACGACACCCCGCCGACGCCCGCGCACCCCGCAGGTTCAGGCCAGGCGGCCCGGCGCGCACATATCCGCAATACCGCTGAAACGTCCGCTCAACGAACACAACTCATCGGTCAACGAACGAATTCCGGCCAATTCATTGACGCGGCCCTGACAGGAGTAAGCCACGCCTGTCAGTCTTCCCCCGTTCTTCCCCCGCTCCACGCACCAGATCGCTCCGCACATTTCTGCCCGGACGGATCAGGCCCGCCGTCCGGCACCCCCCTCGCAGAAGGAGTCAGCGTGAGACCCACCTCCCACCGCCGCACCAGGGCGGCCGCCGCGATCATCGCCGCCGCCGCTGTCATGGCCGTCGGCCTCCAGACCGGCTCGGTGGCCGGCGCCGCCCCGGCCGCGCCCCCCACCCCCGCCAAGGCGGGGAAGGCCGACCCCGGCGCACTGCCGCTGAGCCTCACCCCCGCCCGCCGCGCCGAGCTGATACGGGCCCGGAGCGCGGCGAGTGCCGCCACCGCGAAGGAACTGGGCCTCACAGCCCAGGAGAAGCTCGTCGTCCGCGATGTCACCCAGGACCGCGACGGCACCACTCACACCCGCTACGAGCGGACCTACGGCGGACTGCCGGTCCTCGGCGGCGACCTCGTGGTCGCCGAGACCCGGGCCGGCGCCACCGAGTCGGTCGGCCGGGCCAGCCGCGCCGTGCTGAAGAACATCGACACCAGGGCCGTTCTGGCCCCGGCCGCCGCCGAACGCCAGGCGGTGAGCCGCGCGAAGGCCGAGGGCTCGAAGAAGACCGCCGCCGAGCGCGCCCCGCGCAAGGTCGTCTGGCTCGGCGCCGGCGGCAAGCCCGTGCTGGCGTACGAGACGGTCGTCGGCGGCCTCCAGCACGACGGCACCCCGAACGAGCTCCATGTCGTCACCGACGCGGACACCGGCGAGAAGCTGTACGAGTGGCAGGCCGTCCACAACGGCACCGGCAACACCCAGTACAGCGGCCAGGTCACCCTCGGCAGCACCGCGTCGGGCAGCACCTTCAGCCTCACCGACAGCGGGCGCGGCAACCACCGCACCAACAACCTGAACCGGGGCACCTCGGGCACCGGCACCCTCTTCTCCGGACCGGACGACGTCTGGGGCAACGGACAGGCCGCCAACCTGGAGACCGCGGGCGCGGACGCCGCCTATGGCGCCGGCGCCACCTGGGACTACTTCAAGAACGTCTACGGCCGCAGCGGTATCCGGGGCGACGGCGTGGGCGCGTACTCCCGCGTCCACTACGGCAACAACTACGTCAACGCCTTCTGGACCGACAGCTGCTTCTGCATGACCTACGGCGACGGCGCCGGCAACGCCAAGCCGCTGACCTCGCTCGATGTCGCCGCGCACGAGATGACGCACGGCATCACCTCCAACACCGCGAAGCTGGTCTACAGCGGTGAGTCCGGCGGGCTCAACGAGGCCACCTCCGACATCTTCGCCGCCGCCGTGGAGTTCCACGCGAACAACGCGTCGGACCCGGGCGACTATCTGGTCGGCGAGAAGATCGACATCCGCGGCAACGGCACCCCGCTGCGGTACATGGACACCCCGAGCCGGGACGGCTCGTCGAAGGACTACTGGTACTCCGGCATCGGAAGCGTGGACGTCCACTACTCCTCCGGCCCGGCCAACAAGTGGTTCTACACCCTCTCCGAGGGCAGCGGCACCAAGGTGGTCAACGGAGTCACCTACAACTCCGCCACCTCGGACGGGCTGCCGGTCACCGGCATCGGCCGCGAGAAGGCCGCGCTGATCTGGTACAAGGCGCTCACCACCAAATTCACCTCCACCACCAACTACGCGGCCGCGCGCACCGGCACGATCGCGGTGGCGACGGAGCTGTACGGGGCCACCAGCGCCGAGGTCAAGTCGGTGACGGACGCCTGGGCGGGCATCAATGTGGGGGCGCGGCCCGGCGGCGGCAACCCCGGCGGTCCCTCCTTCGAGAACACCGCCGATGTGGCGATCCCGGACAACGGCGCCGCGGTCACCTCGGCCGTGACGGTCTCCGGTGTGACGGGCAACGCCCCGGCCGCGCTGAAGGTCGCCGTGGACATCGTGCACACCTGGCGCGGTGACCTGGTGGTGGATCTGGTCGCCCCCGACGGGACGGTCTACCCGCTGAAGCCGTACAGCGCCAACGACTCGGCGGACAACGTCCAGGAGACGTACACCGTCAATGCCTCGTCCGAGGTCGCGAACGGCGTCTGGCGGCTGCGGGCGCAGGACCGGGCCGCGCAGGACACCGGCTACATCAACAGTGTGAAGCTCACCTTCTGAACCGCTTCCGGCCCGCCGGTGGGGCGGCGGGCCGGCTTCCGATCGGCCGGTGACCGCGCGCCCGGGGTGCTCACCGCACCCCGGGCGCGTTCGGCTGTGCCCGGCCGGAGCCCACGGCCCCGAGTCCGGAGCCCGTCCGGCAGACTCGGGGCGCATGGACCCCGATCTCGTACTCCTGCGCGAACTGATCACCGGCTCACCGCTGATCCGCGCACACCCCGGCCGCGGCAGATCCGAGGCGGCCATCGAGCGGGCGGAGGCGGTGACCGGGCCGCTGTCGCCGTCGTACCGCTGGTGGCTGCGGGAGTACGGGGACGGCACCCTCGGCGGCGCGGAGCTCGGGACGGTGGAGCCGGATCCGTGCGCGAGCGTGCCGCTCCACCACGCGCTGCGGCCGGAGGGCGGCCGGCTGCCCTTCTTCGCCGAGCAGGACGGCGGCGATCTCCACTCCTTCGTTCCCGGCGGTGCCGGGGTGGAGCATCCGGTGGTGCGGCGCGACCACTTCACCGGGGAGGAGGAGCGGGTGGCGGAGTCCTTCGCCGGGTTCCTCGCGGTGTGGACCGCGCGCGAGTCCGGTCTCGGGGACGGGCCGAATCCGTCGGTGGCGCGGCTGTGGCGGTCGACACCGGGGGTGCTGCTGCCCGGCGGGGTGCTGATCTACGGTCCGCACAGCCTGCGGGAACGGAACGAGACCTTCGGGATCGCCCGGCGGGCACCGCACTGGACCCTGGTCGGGGACGACGGCGGGGGCGTCGGATTCTTCATGCGCCGGCACGGCCGGGACCGGTCGTCGGTGTATCCGCTCGGGCTGGGAGCGGTGGACGGGGACATCGCGGCGAGCGGCGAGCCGGTGACGGACGATCTGACGGCGTGGGTGGACGCGGGGTGCCCCCGGGGCCGGCCGCGGTGACGCGCCCCCGGGCCGCCCGCGAGCGGGATTCGAGCCGGCCTCGACCGGCGGCACCGACCGTGGCGGAAAACTCCGGGAGGGCCTGTGGCTGAGGACATCGACAACGGAACCGTGATCCGCCTCGAACACGGCCGGGCGGGCGAGGAAGAACTCGCCGCCGTGGCCGTGACCGTGCTCTCCCTCATCGCGCGCCAGGAGCGCGAGCGGCGGGAGACGGGCTCCGGGGAACGATCCGTCGCGGGCTGGCGGCGGCAGGAGCGGAACCCGGGCTACCAGGCGCCGCACAGCTGGCGTTAGCGGGTTTCGTGTGACGAGGGCCGCCCGTGCGCACGGGCGGCCCTCTCATGTGCCGGCTCCGTCCCGCGGCCGGCTCTGTCCCGAGGGCGGCGACCGGTCGCCGCCCTCGGGGCTCCGGGCTCCCGGGGCCGGCTGTTCACCGGTCCCGGGAGCCCTCGGTCACGGGCTCCAGACCGCCGCCCGCTGCGGCAGTCCGCCGTCGGGGCTGGCGACCCCGACCGCGGTGCCCGCCGAGTTGATGCCGTACGGGTCCCCGCCGCCGGGCGATCCGAGGGTGAGGTTGTGGACCGTGCCGGCCGGCTTCCAGAGCACCGGGCGGTGCTTGCCCGCCGGGGTCAGCGAGTAGCCGATGACCCAGCCGCTGTTGTTGACCCCGAAGGCGTAACTGGCGGTGTCACCCGGGTACATGGGCAGCATCACCACCGCGCCGCTCGCCTTCCAGAGGACCGCGCGGGGCGGCCCGCCGGGGGTGGCACTGGCTCCGCCCACGGAGATGCCGGAGTCACTGATCGCCGTCGCGGCGGTGGTGGGATACCCCGGCACGGCCGGCAGCGCGGTCACCGTGCCGCCGGAGCTCCAGCGGACGGCGTGGTTGACGCCGTCCGGTGTCGCCGACGCGCCGACGGTGACACCCAGATTGTTGATCCAGGTGGCTCCGGTCGACACCGCTGTCGGGAGGCCCGGGAGCTCGGTGGCCACCGCGTCCGCGCCCCACCGCATGGCGTGCCAGTTGCCGTCCGCCGTGACGGAGAAGCCGGCGGTGACCCGGCTGTTGTTGACCGAGTACGCGCGGGTCCTGACCGCCCCGGCGACTCCGGGCAGGACCGTCATGGTGCCGCCGGCGTCCCAGCGGACGGCGCGTTCCAGCGTGCCGGTGGAGCGTCCCACGATCGTGGTGTCGTGGTTGTTCACCGCGAACGCCGTGCTGGAGGTGTCTCCCGGCAGGGTGCCGAGATCGGTGATGACGCCCGCGCTGTTCCACTTCGCGGCGCGCATGACGGTGGATCCGGCGGTGGCGTTGGAATCCCCGACCACGATTCCGCTGCTGTTGATGCCGAATGCCCGGTTGGTGCTGCCGCCCGGCAGCGTGTTCATCTCCGTGTACGTGCCCGCCGCCGAGGCCGGGACGCTCTGTCCGGCCACCAGAACCGCCGCGACAACGGCGGTGAGGGCGAGCTTTATTCGCATTCTGTTCATGGAACCCCGTTACTTACTCTGGCTTCTCAGCCATGCTGTATACGGCTTCCGACGAAGAAGCCGGGACCTCTGTCGTCGGTTTCGAGGTACTCCATCCGCAGTCCGCCCGCGCGGAATGCTTCGGCGTACTCCGCTCGGGAGAAGAGCGTGAGCCGGTCCACATCGGTGTGGTGCTCGATTCCCTTCTCCGTGTCGCAGAGGAGATAGTGAATCTCGATCCGCGTGCGATTCCCCTCCAGGGTCGAGTGACCCACCCGCGCTATGCCCCGCCCCTGGTCGCCGTCTTTCAGCGCGTGGGTGGAGACATATCCCGGGATAAAGGTGTCGGGGAAGTACCAGGGCTCGATGACGAGGACTCCGTCATCGGCAAGATGCCGGGACATCGCGACAATCGCGCTGGTGAGGTCTTCGGCGGTGCTCACATAGCCGACCGCGCTGAAGAGACTGACCACGGCGTCGAAGCGGCGGCCGAGGTCGAATGTCCGCATGTCCCCGAGATGCAGGGGAATTCCGGGGAGCCGCCGGGCGGCCCGCTCCAGCATGGTCTCGGACAGTTCGACCCCGGCCACATCGCCGAAGATCCCGGCGAAGGAGGACAAGTGGATTCCGGTGCCACAGCCCACATCGAGAAGGCTGGTGGCGTCCGGTTTGTGTTTACGGATCATGGCATGGACACGGGCGGACTCCGCCGCGTAATCCTTGCGGTCCTGGTACAGCAGGTCGTAGAGCTCGGCGGACTGCTCACTGTCGAACATCGCGTTCCTCCCTCGGATTTCCTCTTCCGGGTGGTGCCGTACGCGTGCTGTGTTCAGCCGCCGACACCCGCGGCGGCGATTTCCTCGAGGCGGACCACGACATCCCGGGGGGACGGCGCGGAGCGCATGCGGTCCCGCAGTACGGCGGCGGCGCGCCGGTACGAGGGATCGGTGAGCAGTTCCCGGCAGGCGGCGACCACGGCGGCGGAGGTCTGTTCCCCGGCGGAGAGCACCTTGGCCGCCCCGGTGGCGGCCATCGGGGCGAGGTACTCCTCGAACTCCGGCACATTGGGGATCATGACCTGCGGGATGGCGTGGGACGCGAAGCCGAGCATGGTGCTGCCCCCGCCGTGGTGCACGGCCAGATCGCAGGTGGAGGCCAGCAGGTCGAAGGGGAGCCAGCCGGCCCTGGCGTGCTCCGGCAGCGGGCCGAGATGGGCGGCGACGTCATCGGGGGTGGCGATGAGGAGTTCGACGTCCAGTTCGGCCGCGGACTCGATCAGCCCGCCGAGATGGTCGAGCGCGTAGTCGGTGCCCACCCGCGATCCCGCCGAGACCCAGACCCGGGGCCGGGATCCCTTGGTGACCATCCAGGGCTCCAGCGGCCGGGCCGGGGAGTACGGGACGTACCGCATCGGCTCGCCCGCGAGCCGGCGGAAGGCGGTGTCGTCACCGTGCCGGATCTCCTCCGGGCACATGATCAGTGACAGCTCGGGGTCGGGGAGGCTGTCGAAGCCCAGCTCGCCGAGCGCCTTGACCGTCTCCCGGTGCCAGTTCAGCGGCTCGGCGAAGCCGAACTCGACGGCCGCGCAGGGGATGTTCAGCTCGGCCGAGAGCATCGCGGCGGTGTAGGCGAGTGGTCCCGCGACGATGAGATCCGGGCGCCACCGGCCGGAGAGCTCCAGCAGGTCGTGGTAGCTGTCCACCGCCATCCGGGCCGCGGTGCGGCCGAGCACGGCGGCGCGTTCCTCCAGGTCACCGGTGAGGGGGACCAGCTTTCCCTCCTTGACCTCGCGGTAGTCCTTCGGGGACTTCTGCGGGGCGGCGACCGCGGGGATCCCCGCTTCGAGCAGGGTGGGCAGAGCCTCCTTGTGGGCGGCGGCGATGACATCGTGCCCGGCGCTGCGCACCCCGTGGAGCAGGGGAATCAGCGGGAGGATGGCACCGGGGCCGCCCTCGAAGACCACGAGGCACTTCATGACGCGTGGTCCGCGAGCGTGTGGTCCACGAGAAGGACGATCTTCCCCCGTCCATGGCCGAGTTCGATCGCGCGGTGCGCCTCGGCCGCGTCGGCGAGGGCGTACGCGGCCCGGATGTGGATCTTTATGCCGCCCTCGTTCCACAGATCCACGACCGACTGGAGCCGGGCGGCGGATCTTCCCGGGCCGAGCAGGGGTATGCCGAGTTCCTTGGCCTCGTCCAGCGCGACCATGGAGCGGATGCGGTTGCGGTCCTTCACCAGCTCCACACTGGCGCGCAGGGCGTCCGCCCCGGCCGCGTCCAGTGCCGCGTCCACACCGCCGGGCGCCACCGCGCGCACCCGCTCCACCAGGCCGTCGCCGTACTCGACCGGGGTGGCGCCGATCGAGCGGAGGTAGTCGTGGTTGGGCGCGCTGGCGGTGCCGATGACCCGCGCGGCGCCCCAGTGGAGGGCGAGTTGGACGGCGATGGTGCCGAGCGCCCCGGAGGCGCCGTTGATCAGCAGGGTGTCGCCGCGGCCCACACCCAGGGCCTGGAGGACGAGATGGGCGCCCTGGCCGTTGCCGGAGAAGCCGCCCGCCACCTCCCAGGGCATCGCGGCGGGCTTGCGGACGATCTGGTCGGCGGGGACGACGACATATTCGGCATAGGAATCGAGGGTGCTGTAGCCGAGCACCTCGGCGCCGATCTCGACACCGGTCACCCGGTCGCCGATCTGGTCGACGACTCCGGCGAACTCATTGCCGGGGACGGCCGGTGTGCGGACCGAGAGAAACGCCGGTGCCCAGCCGCGCCGGATGGCGGCGTCGAACGGCTGGACACCGGCGACCTTGACGCGTACCCGGACCTCGCCGGGGCCCGCGGTGGGGTCGTCCAGGTCGTGGAGTCTCAGAACATCCGGCGATCCGAACGACGATGCGGCCGCTGCCTTCATGGTGTTCCTTCCGAGGGGATGAACCCGGTGGGGGATGAACGTCTGCGGTGGCGCTGGTCAGTGGTGGCGGCTGGTTCCGATGGGCGCGATGGTGAACAAGGGGATGCGGAAGGTGGGCCGGGGTGTTGCCGGCGGGGCAGAAGTGACTTCGATGCCGTGGCACTCTCCGGAGCGCCGCGGCACGCTGGTGGCCGCCGTGCGTCACCACCGTGGGTCATGGGGCTGGAGGGAGCGTCCAATTCAGTTCGGGTCCGCGGGCGCCGGGGAGGTGTGCGCGGGGTCCGCGGATGGGCGGAGGGTGTGCCCATGGGCTTCGGCGGGGCCTGTGACCAGCGGCTCTGCCGGTCCTCCGGCCGGCGGCTCTGCCGGTCTCCCGGCACTCTCCCCGCACGATCCCTGTGCCGGCGGCCCGGCCGGCGGTCGCGGTATCGGCCCCGTGGCGGTCTCGCCCCGGCCCCGTGGCGGTCCGGGCGCCGGTCCTCGGACCGGGCTCCGTTCGGGTCACCCCGCACCGGCTCCGTCGCCGGTCCCGTCGCGGACTCCCGGCACCGGGCGCCGGGCGCCGGTCTCCGGTCTCCGGTCTCCGGTCTCCGCCGGCGGGCGCCGGGCCGGCTTCCTCGCCGGTGGGCGCCCCCGGGTCCGGCCGTCGCGCGGATCCGCTCCTCGTACCGCGAAACCCGGCCGGGAGGGGATCCGGCCGGGGGTACGGGCGTACGCGGAGGAGGTCCGCGTATCACTCCACGGCATCACGCCGTGATGTCATCGCGCCCGGCTCGGGGCGCGAGCCGGGGGGTGCTGCCGGGTGCCGGGGCCCGCTCCGGGGCGGGCCCGGCGGCGGGGACACGGCGCGGAACAGCACCCCCGCCCCGGCGGGGCGGGTCACTCCGCCGCGGCCACCGGTGAGTCCTTCGTACCGCTCCTGGACGGTTCGCGGTCCTGGCCGGAGCCCGGCGGTTCGCCCGGTGAGCCGTCCTCCGCGTCGCCCTGCGGGGCGTCCTCGGGCTTGCCCTTCGCCGAGCCCTTCCCGGCCTCCCGGGGCTTGCCCGGCAGCAGGAAGGAGAGGAGGAAGGGCAGGATGAGCAGGGCCGTCATCCACCAGAAGGTGGTGGTGAAGGCGGAGGCGTCGAAGGTCGAGCCACCGCTGGAGAGCAGCTGGAGACTGACCGCCGCCAGGGCTCCGCCGAGCGCGCCGCCGGTCCGCTGGGAGATTCCGCTGATGGTGGTGATGTGCGGGATCGCGGCCTCGGGCGGACCGGACTGATAGAGCGAGGCGGCCAGCGGAATCGAGACGGCCGCCAGCCCCATGCCGCGCAGGACGAGGGCGACACCCATCACCACGCTGTTGGGCTCACTGTCCGCCAGGGCGAAGGGGATACTCCCGGCGAAGGTCAGCAGCAGTCCGACCAGGACGATCGGCCGGGCCCCGATCCGGTCGCTGAGCGGACCGACCAGCGCCGCCGCGATGCCCATGCCGAGTCCCTGGGGAGCGAGCAGGGTGCCCGCCGCGGTGGCGCTGAGCCCGACCACCTGCTGGTAGTAGAGCGGAACCAGGAAGAGCAGACCGTAGAGGAGGAAGCCCACCACGAAGATCATGAAGATCGCGATGGAGAATCCGCGGTCGGCGAGATGGCTGAGGTCGATGATCGCGCTGCTGCGCCGGCGGCGCGCATGGACGACGAACCAGGCGGTGAGCACGATTCCGGCGATCACCGTACCGGCGCTGAGCAGGGCGTCGCCCACCGCGATGGGTCCCGCGGCGCCGAGGTCGGCGACCGCGGAGGCACCGTAGACCAGTGCCGCCAGACCCGGCGAGATGAGCAGCAGGCCCTTCCAGTCCAGCTTGGCCTGTTTGTCCGCGGTGTCCCTCGGCAGCACCAGCCAGGCGACCGCCAGCGCACCCGCCAGCAGCGGGATCTGCCCGATGAAGAGCCAGCGCCAGCTGGTCACATCGATGACCGCGCCGCCGATGATGGGGCCGAGGACCGGGGCGAGTGTGGAGGGTACGGCGACGGCGCTGAAGGCCCGGCCGGCGCGTTCGGGACCGGCCGCCCTGGTCAGGACGACCATCGCGACCATACCGATGAGTCCGCCGGAGAATCCTTGCAGCACCCGGAAGAGAATGAGGCTGAGCGGGTTCCAGGCGATGCCGCAGAGCACCATGGAGAGCAGGAACGCGGCGAGCGAGCCGAGCCAGATGTTCCGTGCGCCGAAGCGGTTGACCGCGAAGCCGGAGACCGGGATCGAGGCACAGGTGGCCAGCAGATAGGCACCGGTGATCCACTGAATGGACTGCGCCGACGCGGAGAAGTCATGGCCGATGGCGTCGATCGCCACCACCACGAGGGTGCCGTCGATCGCGGCCACGATCGTGCCGAGAATGACGACAGCACCCAGAGTGAAGAGGCCGGCGTCCTTTTTCGGGGCGGGAGCTCCCGCCGGTTTGGGTTCTGACGCCATGTTCACTACTTCCCTTCCCTGGCCCGAGGGCCGTTGTTTCCGGCTTCACTGTGCGGTCGGCGGGCGGCGGGCGGGCGCCCGGCGAGCCGTCGGCGGACACCGGCCGCGCGACGGCGGGATCCCGGCGAGTACGGGACGCGCGGTGCGCGCGGGCGCTCCGGGAGCGGTCGCGAAGACCCCCGCGAGCCCCCGCGAGCCCGTACGAAACCTCGCGGACCGCGCGGACCCGGCGGGCCCGCCGATGCGGCTGCCGCCGGCCGGGCCGTGTCCGGGCCCGGCCGGCGTACGGTCACGGCACGGCCGCCGAGCGGCCGTTCGCTCCCGTCACTACTCCACGACGAGGACGATCTTTCCCCGGCCGTGTCCCTGCTCCAGGTCGCGATGGGCCTCGGCGGCCTCGGCGAGCGGATAGGAGTTGCGGATGTGGATCTTGATCAGGCCCTGCTCGTACAGTCCGACGAGCTCGGCCAGGCGCCCGGCGGAGCGGGACGGGCCGAGCGCCGGTACGCCGAGCTCCTCGGCGGCCTCGTCCGAGACCATGGTGCGGACCCGGTTGATGTCCTTGACCAGCTCGACACTGGCGCGGAGCGCGTCGGGACCGGCGTTGTCCATGGCGGCGTCGACTCCGCCCGGCGCCAGCGCGCGGACGCGTTCGACCAGGCCCTCGCCGTAGGTGACGGGCACCGCGCCGATGGAGCGCAGATACTCGTGGTTGCGCTCGCTGGCGGTGCCGATCACGGTGGTGGCGCCCCAGGCGCGGGCGAGCTGGACCGAGAAGGTGCCCAGCGCGCCGGCGGCGGCGTTGATGAGGACCGTGTCGCCGGGGTTGACGCCCATCTGCGAGAGACAGAGGTGGGCGCCCTGGCCGTTGGCGGAGAAGCCGCCGGCCACCTCCCAGGACATCGCCGCGGGCTTGTTGACGATCTGGTCGGCGGGGACCACGACGTACTGGGCGTAGCTGCGGGTGGTGGTGAAGCCCAGCACCTCGGCTCCGGGCGCGAAGTCGGTGACCCCGTCGCCGATCTGGTCCACCACGCCCGCGAACTCATTGCCCGGGACGACCGGGAAGGTCAGGTCGACGGAGGGCGGTGCCCAGCCCGTGCGGATACCGGTGTCGAAGTGCTGCACACCGGCCGCGCGGACACGGACCCGCACCTGCCCCGGACCGGCTTCCGGATCCGGTACCTCCGTAAGTGTGAGTACCTCCGGGCCGCCGAACTCTGTCAGGGCCGCAGCCTTCATGAATATCACCGCAATCGTGTGGTTCCCGAAATCGAGCGACATCTGCCGGCGATGTCCGCCCGCCCGATGCCGTGACGATCACTCAACCACCTCGAAGGAGACTCGACTTGCGCTCGAGGCGACGACCGGCCATGCCGCGCGGGGCCCTCGCCGGCACGGCCCGGGACGGGCGGTGCCGGAGGGCGGACCCGGCCGGACCCGGAGCATGCGGGGCACCCGTGTGCGAAAGGGCGGCGGGCGTGCGGCACATCCGGCACCACCGCATTACCTCCCCGGGGCGCCGCCCAAACATCCGTGCCGCCGGCGCGGTGCCCGGCCGCCCCGTTCCGCCGCCCCTCTAGCAGCCATCGAGCAGTCGCGGGCACGGTCGGGCGCCGACAGCAGATTGCCGTCGATCTCCTCCGGCCCCCCTCCGAATTGAGGTCATCGCGATGCGCGTGATGTTCAACGTTTGTCCGGGACTCGACCATCTGTACCCGTCCCTGGGTCTGGCGTGGGCCCTGCGCAACGCGGGCCACGAGGTCGTGGTCGCGACCTCGGGCGTCTCGGTGGCGGCGGCGGCCAACGCCGGACTCGCCGTGCGCGATGTCTCCCCCGGCGCCGACTTCGCCTCGATCTTCCCGAGGACCGGGTCGAACGAGGACCGGGCACGGCTGATGCGCGAGCGCGGCATGGCCATGACCGAGAGCCTGGAGACCCCGGATGTGATCCTGGAGAAGTTCTCCCGGGTCAGCGATCTGATGCTCGACGGAACGCTGAGCCTGGCCAGGGAGTGGCAGCCGGATCTGATCGTGTACTCCCGGCTCCAGGGCACCGCGCTGATCGCCGCCCGCGCGCTCGGCGTCCCGGCCGTCGAACACGGCTTCAGCTTCCTGCGGGAGGGGAATCTGCCGCGGCGGTTCCTGCCCTATCTGGCACCGCTGTACGAGCGGACCGGCACTCCGGTGGAGCTGCCGGAGGTCACCGCGCTGTACTTCGCGCCGGATTACATGATGCACGGGGAGGGCGAGGGGCTGACGATGTGCTCGGTCCCCTTCCACGGCGGCGGCACCGTCCCCGACTGGGCGGTGGAGCCGAAGCGGCGCCCGCGCATCTGTGTCACGCTCGGCACCGTCGTGCCGCATGTGACGGGTGCGAGCAGTCTGACCAAGGTGCTGGACGCGGCGGCGGAGACGGACGCGGAGTTCGTCCTCGCCCTCGGCGACAACCCGGACCTCGGCGGGGCGGAACTCCCCTCCAATGTGCGGGTGGTCGGCTGGACCGCGCTCAACATGATGCTGTGGCAGTGCGACGCGATCATCCACCACGCCGGCTGTGCCACCACCCTGGCCTCGGCACACGCCGGGATCCCGCAGCTGGCACTGCCGCAGGGCGCCGACAACTGGATCAACGCGGCGCTGATCGAGCGCACCGGACTGGGACTCTCCCGCGAGTCGGAGGACGTCGACGCCGGTCTGCTGAACACCCTGCTCCACGACGAGGGCCTGCGTGCCTCCGCCCGTGCCGCCTCGGCGGCGCTGGCGAAGGAGCCGGGCCCGGACCAACTGGTCGCGCGATTGGTCACGCTCGCCGAGCGAAAATGACCGCGCGCCTCTCGCCAGGGCACCCGGGAACATCCGGGTGCCCGTCGGCGTGTGCCCCGAACCGGGGCGACCTGTCCACCTACGAAGGGATTTGCGTGTGAACCTCAGCACCCAGATTGCGATCGTCACCGGCGGCGGACGGGGAATCGGAAGACAGATAGCTCTCTCACTGGCCAGAGCCGGCGCCCGGGTGGCGGTCGTCGCCCGCAGCCGCGCCGATCTGGAGGAGACGGCGGAACTCGCGGGCGCCGACCGTGCCCGGATTCTCGTGGCCCCCGCCGACATGACCGACCCGGAGGCCGTCCGGGAGATGACCGGGCAGGTGCGCGGCCACTTCGGCCCGGTGACCCTGCTGGTCAACAACGCGGCCGTGTACACCCCCGGGGAGGGGCCGCTCTGGGAGGCCGATCTGGACGCCTGGTGGCGGCATTTCGAGACCAATGTGCGGGGGCCGCTGATCTGTGTCCGGGCCGTGCTGCCGTCGATGGTGGCCGCGGGCTCGGGCCGGATCATCAGCGTCGGCAGCGACAGCGGGCCGCTGGTGTTCCCGCTCTCCTCGTACAACTTCGCCAAGAACGCGCTGGTAAGGCTCACCGAGACACTGGATCTCGCGCTGGAGGAGGCGGGCACGGGTGTGCGGTCCTTCGTGGTCAGCCCCGGAGTCGTGCGCACCCGGATGACCGAGTCCTTCGCGGCCCGCCACCCGGACATGGAGTGGAACTCCCCCGACGAGTGCGGCCGGCTGGTGACCGCACTGGCCTCCGGCCGGTACGACGCGCTGCACGGCCGCTATCTCTCGATCCGGGACGATCTGGATCTGCTGCTCAAGCGGATCGACGAGATCCGGGACGGCGAACTGCTGGTCCAGCGGATGCGCGTGTACGGTCCCGACGGTACGGTCACCACCAACTGGGAGTGATGCGCCATGGGCGGCGGGACGAGTGAGACGGCCGGGCGGGCGGAGCGGAACGGCTCCGGGGCACGGCGGGACTCCTCCGTGGTCCGGAACGGCGGCGCGTCACGGCGGGACTCCTCGGTACCCCGGTACGACGAGGACGATCTCGGCCTGCTGGCCCATCGCTCCACCGTCGCCTTCATCCGGCGGGAGCTGGCCGCGCTGGGGCTGACCCAGCCGCAGTACTGGATCCTGCGCCATCTCTCCCCCGGCGATCCGGCCCCCGACGCGGCCGGCCTGACCGTCGCCGGTCTCACCGCGCTGATGCGGTCCTACACCGACGACGCCACCGATCCGGCGGCCGAGGCGGCGGCCCTGGTGGCGAACGGTCTGGTCGCCCGGGACGCCGCCGGGGCGCTCACCATCACCGGGGCGGGCGCCCTGGCACACCGGCGCGTCAAGGAACACGCGCCGCTCATCCGGGAGCGGATCCACGCGGGTGTCGACCCCGCCGAGTACGCCGTGATGGTGCGCGTACTGCGGCGCATCATCGCGAACACGGGCGGCGCCCCGGCCGGCGGGAGCTGACCGGGGCGCCTGTCCTCAGGTCGTGCGCACGGGTCAGCGCACGTCCACGTAATCGCTCGCCGAGGTCCCGGCGAGGGTGCCGTCACCGGCGAAGGAGTACCGCCAGGTGCCGTCGGCCACCGCCTTGACCGTGGTCCTCAGACCACCCTTGGCGTCGGTCCGCACCGTCTTCACGGTGGAGTGCACGGTGGAACCGGCCCTGGTGAAGAGGAGCTTCACCGGCCGGCCCGCGAGCGGGACGTTGATCACGCGCTCCCAGTCGTCCCGGAGCAGTGTTCCGGTGACGGTGATCGTCCGGCCCTTGACGACCGGTTCCGGCGCGGCGTCCACGAGGATCTCGGTGTTGTGCCGGATCCGGACCGCGCCGGCCGAGCGCAGGCTGGTCAGGCTCGTGCCGTCGTTCGCCTCGGCCCAGGCGGCGAGCCGCCAGGTTCCGGCGAGGCTGTTGCGTCCCAGGGAGTCCCGGAAGTCGCCGAAGCCGCGCTCGCTCTCGCAGATCGCCGAGGTGGCGCCGGTCCGGGAGCACTCCGCCGTCCCGAGGTCCAGGACGGCGGCCGGGTTGTCGTGGGACCCGCTGTAGAGGTACATACCGCCGGCGCGGATGCCGGACGGATCGGTGGCGGTGAACCGCGCGGTGAAGTCCTCGTGCCCGGTCACCTCGATCGGCCGGCCGTTGTTGACGACCGCCTTCGAGATCCGGGTGGCGCCGATCTGCTCGTCCCCGGCCGGCAGGGGCCCGGCGAAGGCCCGCTTCACCGTCTTGCGGACCGTGCCGCCCCCGGTGTTCTCCGCGGTCACCCGCAGCGACACGAAGGAGGCCGCGGCGGGGACGGTGAGGGTGGCCGCGCCCCGGGTCAGCGGCATGTCCACCCAGTCGGCGCCGTCGTTGATCGAGTACTCGATCCTCGACGTGGAGGCCGGGGCCGGATTCTCCCCGCGCGTGGCCGGGGCGGCGGAGACCGTCACCGGCCCGGTGCCCGCCCGGTTGTACGCGTCGAGCCCGCCCACCTTGATCGGGGCATCGATCAGCGGCAGCTCGGCCTCGAAGCCCACCCAGTCGGAGCTGAAGGTCCAGTCATTGCGCACCTCGGTGGAGAGCCGCGACTCGTGCACCCGGCGGACGGCGGTGTGTTCGAGGCGGTAGTCGGCCCGGGAGTCGGAGACCCGGGCGGTGATCGGTGCGGCGGCCTCATCGCCCGTGGCCTCGGCGATGAGATCGGCGCCCGAGCTCAGCCGGACGGTCTTGCGCGCCCGGTCGTCCCGGGCCGGGTTGCCGGCCGCGTCGCCGTGGGTGCCCGGCTCCCAGAGCAGGATCCTGCTGCCGAGGCGGACGCTGTGCCGCTCGGGGTCGCGGACCGGCTGGACGGGAGCGGCGCCGAGGATCTCCCCGGGGTTGGCACCGGCCCTGAGCGTGCGGTCGGGCAGCTCGGGCGCGGGGCCGTATCCGTATCCGAAGGAGCGGGCGAAGGACACCCCGGGCGTGGCGTACTGGGTGAACGCCCCCGCGACCGGGACCGGCGCGGCCGCGTAGCCGTTCATGGAGTTGCCGAGCCGGGGGGAGGACTGGAGCCATCCGGTGGTGCGGGCGCCCGGCGCGCGCACGGTGGTGACCGACTTGCCGAGCTTCGCGGTGACGGCCTTCACCAACGGGTTGGCGGGGACGGTGTCACGGAAGGTGTGGGTGAGGTCGTACCGGACCGGGCCGGGGAAGTTGAGCGAGGAGCCCTTCCGGGTGAGCACGTCATGGAGGTGGAGCGACACCCCCGGCACCGAGAAGGGGGTGACGTACACCTTCTCCGCGCCGCCGACGCTGTTCACCATGCTTCCGCCCCCGGTGATCCCGACGGATGTCTGATAGCGCGCGACGGAGCCGGTGTCCGCCCGGATCCCGGTCTCCCGGGCGGCCTTGCGGTCGAGCGTGACGGTGACGGCCTTCTTCGGCACGGTGAAGGGCTTCGCCAGCACATAGGTGCCGTCGCCATTGGTGTGGTTCATCGCCAGGGCGAAGTACTTGCCGGGCGAGAGCCGGAGGGTGGCCCTGGCGTCGGGGTTGCTGTTGTCGACCTCCAGGAACGACAAGCTCGTGCGTTCCCAGACGAAGAAGTTGGCGCTCCGGGCGCCCGGAATGACCAGCTTCACCGTCTGCGGCCCGGACGCCGCCCGCGCGCTCTTCGCACGGGCGGGCCGCAGCACCGTCGCCGCGCCGCCGGCGGCGGGCTGTACGGTGACGCCGCCCCCGGCGGAGGTGACGGTGTACCGCCCGGTGGAGGGACGCCCGTCACGGGTGACGCGTACGGCCCCGTCCACGAGCTCCGCCCGTTCGCCGTTCCCCAGCGCCACGCCGCGCTCACCGGGAGCCGGCCGCTTCTCCGCCGGAACCGGAGCCGGTGCCACGGGTGCCGCCGGTGTCGCCGTCGCCGTCCCCGGTACGAGCAGCACCGACGCGGCCAGCACCGCGGTGCTCGCACCGACGGCGCCGGCGGCTCTTCGGGACAGTCCTTCTCTGATCAGCGGCATGGGCCGCTCACCCCCCTTTGTCCAGGTGAGAACCCCTTCCGGTGTACAGGGCACGGAAGCGGGTCCGGCATCACTGTAGGCAACAGGGGCCGGCGCATGATCATCGGCCCGGGGGTGCATGCGGCCGTACCGGAACGCCCCGGACAGCGGGGTGCTGTCCGGGGCGTCCTTCCGGCCGCCGGGAGGGCCGTTCAGCGCTCGGAATCGGCGGCGAGATGCTTGATCTTCTCGAACGGATAGGCCCCCATGACGACCACGGCCATTCCGTAGAGCGCGAAGCCCACCAGCCCCCATGTGGATATCGCCTTGCCGCCGTCGCTCAGGATGACGACTCCCAGCGGAACCAGCGGCGCGAAGCTGAGAGCCGCGGCACCGCCGGCCCAGAAAGCCACCAGCGAATTGGCGCGCTTGCGCAGAGCGGGGTCGGCTTTCACCTCCGCGGGTACGTCGTACCCGACGGATCTGTCGCAGACCTCTCCTCTGTGTCCGACACGGGCGGCCAGGAGGCAGGCGACTCCGAGGAAAAAGAAACAACCGGAAATGAACAGGTATGCCATGGGCACCTCCGGGTCGCGCCGGGCGACCCTAGCGGATGTACTTGATAATGAAGGCGATGACCATGTTAACGGCCTTGTCCTTGACCCAGCCGGGCAGGATCTTCCAGGCCCAGCCGCCGATCTCGCCGCCGATGCAGCCGATGACGGCATTCCGCACATAGGTCTTCTTGCCCGAGGACTTGCCCGCCGCGATATCGCTGAGCACGGATGTGGGAATGCTGGCCAGGGCGCCCTTCGCGCACCATGCGGCGGCGCCGATGGCGACAGCGGCGATGGGGAAGGCCCGGGGCTGGACACGGCCGTCCCCGGCGCTCTGCCCGCTCATCGCCCCGGACATCTCGGCGAGGGCCCGCGGGCCCATTCCCTTCTCGATGAAGTCCCGCTGCTCGGCGGTCACGTGACGGAATTCCGCGGCACCCGGAACGGAATTCATCTCGCGCGCGGTCTCATCCGCCATGGCGGCGGGAGCGGCGGTGGCGAGCAGGGCGGCGCTGGTGACGGCGGCGACACCGGCAAGTGATATACGGCGGAGGGCAGTTCTGTGCACGGGGCTTCTCCCATTAATCGGCTGGCCATCTCCCGGTCACGGAGATGGCGACGCCCAGAACTTATCCAATCCCTACACACTTCGCAAAGGCGTTCGCCGCCGGACGGATCGCACCCGGCCGCCGCGGAATTACCGTGAATGACCGTCACCGTGTGCCCAGTTCTCCGAACTCGCCTGCCGGAAAGCTCTTTTGGCAGCCCGGATCCATTCCCGGAGCACCGGACGGCCGCGCGATTCGATGGGCATGAATTCAGCGGCGAGCGGGGCCGGTTCGTGATCGCGCCGTATTCGACTCATTCATCGCCGGCCGCCGGGCGCGCGGGCCGCCGCGGTTCTCACTCCGGTGTCACATCGATCTGATGCCTGACCGCCCACTGCCACAACTCCCCCACCGTGCGCACCGGCTCCCCCGGCAGATCCGGCACCCGGGCCCCGAGGTCGGGTGCGAGAAGGGGACGGGTGTCCGAGAGCACCGCGTGTTCGCGCTCGCGGTTGCCCCAGGCGGCGGTGGTGAACACATATTTCGTGCCCGCCTCCAGGGCGGGGTCCCCGGCCGGCACCGTGATGGTGACCGTCCCGGCGAGGCCGCCCTTGAAGACCCGTCCCACCCGGACCTCGTACAGCTCGGACGGTACGTGCGCGATGGTCCGCCGCCCGGTGTGCGCCGTCACCTCCGCGTGGAAGACGTCGTCCGCGCTGCCCGCGACCTCGCGCGGATCGTCCGGGTCGTAGAGGGTCAGGGCCTCGAAGGAGCCCGAGGGTGTCGTGAGCACGGCATGGGAGAGATAGCCGGAGACCCCCAGCACCACCGCGACGGCGGCGGCGAGCACGGCATGGCGCGGTCCGTTCATGTGTATCAGCCCCACAAGGCGCGGTAGTTGGAGCGGTCACGGGAGGCCGGCTTCCCGCTCGGGGGAATGTCGCGGACATTGGGGGCCAGGAGGGTGGCGTACCAGTCGGGCGACTTGTGGCAGAAGCCGAGTGCGTGCCCCAGCTCGTGCGCGGCGACCATGCGGCGCTTCTCCGGGGTCCCGAGCTTTCTCCCGCCCGCCAGATAGGCCCGGTTCATCCGGATGGAGTCGGTCCCGGGGAGCGGGGTCCAGGCCGCTCCGACGTCCTTCCACTGCCCCTTGGCGGTGTTCACGTCCGCCCACTCCAGATCGGCGATCCGGGAGGCGTCGTCGGCGGGCATCCGCACCTTGCCGAATCCGCTGCCGGTCCAGACCCGGACGGCGTGCCCGCGGGCGTCGTCGTACCGGGTCTCGTCCTCCCAGGCGATCTCGCCGTCGTCGACACTGGACCGCCCCCGGGAGTCCTTCTCCCCGTCCAGGCACTTCGCCGGGCTCGCGGCGGCGCGGGTGCCCAGCGCGTGGGCGGGGCCGGCCGTGCTGAAGGCGAGCGCGAGCGTGCAGGCGATGAGCAGTGACGGCCAGCAGCGGGAGTCCCCCGCCGGACAGGATCGCATCGACGCACCGGCCCCGAGGGCCGGGGCACAGGTCTGCCTCATGGACTCTTGATAGCGAGCCCCCGCCCGGCTGAGAACGGGAGAAGCGGGAGGTCACCCGCTCGCGCGCACAAGTCGTACCGGGGAATCGATTCACCGGAACCGCCCGCCTACCCTGTCCCGGTGAACGACACAGATCCCCGTATCAAGATCCTGCTCGCCGACGACGAGGCCATGCTCCGGGCCGGAGTGCGCGCCATTCTCGATTCCGAGGCCGATTTCGAGGTGGTCGCGGAGGCCGGTGACGGGCGGGAGGCCGTGGCGTCGGCCCTCGCGCACCGGCCCGATGTGGTGCTGCTGGACATACGGATGCCCCGGCTCGACGGACTCGCGGCGGCCGAGGAACTGCGGCGGGTGGTGCCGGAGGCCGGGATCGTCATGCTGACGACCTTCTCGGAGGACGAGTACATCGCGCGGGCGCTGGACTGCGGGGTCAGCGGGTTTCTGCTCAAGTCGGGGGATCCCCGGGATCTCATCGGCGGGGTGCGGGCCGTGGCCGCCGGGGCCGCTTTCCTCTCGCCCGAGGTGGCACGGCGGGTGATCGCGCAGTTCGGGGAGGGGCGGCTCACCCGGGCCGCCGAGGCGCGGCGGCGGCTCGCGCCGCTGACCGGGCGGGAGAGTGCGGTGGTCGCGCTGGTGGGGGCCGGGCTGTCGAACGCCGAGATCGCCGGGCGGCTCCATGTGGTGGAGGGGACCGTCAAGGCGCATGTGAGCGCGGTGCTGGCGCGGCTCGGGCTCAGGAATCGCGTCCAGCTGGCGATTCTGGCGCATGAGGCCGGGGTGGTGAGCGAGTAGCGGCCGGGCAGCGGCGCCCGGGGAATCCGGGACTTTCGTCGGGGGACCGCGCCCGGGGGCGTCGGGCAGAGTGATCGGATGCTGCGCAGAGAACGGGTCCGCGACACCCTGGCCGACATCGCCCTCTGGGGGGTGCTCAGCGCCTTTGTGGCGGCGACCGCCGACACCGGGTCCCGGCTCGCCGCCGGCGCCGGGATCGCGGTCGTCGCGGGGGCCGTCCTCATCGGGCGGCGGTGGCCGCTCGTCTCGCTGATCGCGGTCACCGTGCTCTGCGCGGCGGAGAATCCGCAGCTCCACTCGGCCGCGTACAGCGCCTCCATGCTGGCCTTCGGCTATCTCACCGGCCGGCGCTCCGCGCGGGCCCGGCCCGCGCTGATCACCTTCGGGGTGATGGCCGTTTCGGGGCCGCTGCTGCTGCTCGCCCCGGGGCGGGACATGTTCGATCTGCCCGAGCAGCTGACCGCGGTCTGCTTCACCGTCGTCGTGCCCTGGCTGCTGGGGCAGTACGTGCGCCAGTACGCCGAGCTCGTCCGCACCGGCTGGGAGCTGGCCGACCGGATGGAACGCGAGCAGCGGGCCGTGGCGGACCGGGAGCGGATACGGGAACGGTCGCGCATCGCGGGCGACATGCACGATTCGCTGGGGCACGATCTGGCGCTGATCGCCGTCCGGGCCGCCGCGCTGGAGGTGGACCGGAGCCTCCCCGAACGGCAGCGGGAGGCCGCCGGGGAGCTGCGGCGGTCGGCGGCGGACGCCACCGGGCGGCTGCGGGACATCGTCGGAGTGCTGCGTACGGACGGGGAGTCCGCACCGGTCGATCCGGTGGGCGGGACCGTGCGGGCTCTGGTGGAGCGGGCCCGGGAGTCGGGGCTGGCCGTGACCCTCGCCGAGGAGGGGGAGGAGAGCGGGGCGCTGCCGGAGATGACGGCGCTGGCGGTGCTGCGGGTGGTGCAGGAGTCACTGACCAATGCCGCCAAGCATGCGCCGGGGGCGGAGATATCCGTACGGGTGGGGCGGGCGGGCGGCCGGGTGACGGTGAGTGTCATGGACACCGGGGCGCCCGGGGCCGGGAGCGGGCTGGCGGGCGGCGGGAGCGGGCTGGTGGGGCTGGACGAGCGGGTGCGGCTGGCGGGCGGCACCCTCGGCCACGGGCCGCGCCCCGGCGGCGGGTTCGAGGTCGTCGCCCGGCTGCCGGCGGACACGGGTACCGGCCCCCGGACCCCGGTGGCCGGGCCGGTCACCACCTCCGCGCGCGAACTGACCCGGGCCCGCCGGCAGGTGCGGCGGAGGCTGGTGCGGGTGATCACGGTGCCCGTCGTCGTCACGGGCACCCTGGGGGTGACGCTGATCGGTCTCGAGCAGTACCGGCTCGCGCGGACCGTGCTGGAGCCGGGACGGTACGACTCGCTCAGGATCGGCGACACCCGGGCGGAGACGGAATCCCGGCTGCCCGAGGAGGAGGTGGACCGGGCCCCGTCGGGCGCGGGGCCGGAACCGGCGGGGGTGGACGCGTGCGTGTACTACCGGACGACCTGGCTCCGCCCGCTGCCCGCCTACCGGCTCTGTTACCGGGACGGGCGGCTGGCCGCCAAGGCGAAGGTGGTGGACGTGGACCGGGAGGAGGAGCGGAG
The DNA here is from genome assembly GCF_039888735.1 of Streptomyces sp. CAU 1734. Taxonomy (NCBI): domain Bacteria; kingdom Bacillati; phylum Actinomycetota; class Actinomycetes; order Kitasatosporales; family Streptomycetaceae; genus Streptomyces; species Streptomyces sp. CAU 1734. The sequence continues at coordinate 205,869 of NZ_JBDQQP010000011.1, read as the reverse complement.
CCGGGACCCGGGCGGCTCCCGGACGGCGCCCGCTCCGTTCGGGGGCGCGGCCGGGGCCGGTCACCGCGTCCCCGGGGCTCATCTCGGCGGTGTGTCCGGCGGCAGCGCCACCAGCCCCGGATCGGCGCTCGCGGCCAGCAGCGGGTGAGTGGGCAGCACCCGGACCGTATAGCCGAAGGGGCCGGTGCGGTCGAGGGCGAGCGGGCCCTCCCAGACCCGGCGGCCCTCCAGATCCGGCCCGCCGCCGACCGGTTTGAGCGGGGTGACCCGGGTGTCGGTGATGATGTCGTCCGGGCCGACCCGGCCGGCCACCGCCTGGACCTCCACATCGTCCGGGTGGAGTTCGCCGAGGGCGACCCTGACCCGGAGGGTGAGCGTCGCGCCCAGTTCCGCGGTGAGCTCGGCCGGGTCGCCGTGCTCGGCCGGCTCGACCGCGCCGCCGGTGGAGACGTGCTCGACCCGGACACCGGGCCACACCGCCCGCACCCTGCTCTTCCACTGGGCCACCTCACGGGCCCGCTCCGGGGTGAGCGCCCGGTGGGCGCGGGCCGCGGGGGCGTACAGCTCCTCCACGTACTCCCGGACCATCCGGCCCGCCAGCACCTTCGGGCCGAGGGTCGCCAGGGTGCGGCGGACCATCTCGATCCAGCGGGCGGGGAGTCCGCCCGCGCCGCGTTCGTAGAAGCGCGGCGCGACCCGGTTCTCGATCAGTTCATAGAGGGCGGACGCCTCCAGGTCGTCGCGCCGCTCCTCGCTCACGGCCGGTCCGTCGGCGGTGGGGATCGCCCAGCCGAAGTCGGGTTCGTACCACTCGTCCCACCAGCCGTCGAGTACGGAGAGATTGAGCCCGCCGTTGAGCGCGGCCTTCATGCCGCTGGTGCCGCACGCCTCCAGCGGGCGGAGCGGGTTGTTGAGCCAGACGTCGCAGCCGGGGTAGAGCTTCTGCGCCATCCGCATGCCGTAGTCGGGGAGGAAGACGATGCGGTGGCGCACCTCGGGATCGTCGGTGAACCGGACCAGCTCCTGGATCAGGCGCTTGCCGCTGTCGTCGGCCGGGTGGGCCTTGCCCGCCACCACGATCTGGATCGGGCGGGTGGGGTGGAGCAGCAGTTCGGTCAGGCGTTCGCGGTCACGGAGCATCAGGGTCAGCCGCTTGTAGGACGGGACCCGGCGGGCGAAGCCGATGGTGAGCACGGACGGATCGAGCACACCGTCCACCCAGCCGAGCTCGGCCGCCGCGGCGCCGCGCTCCCGCCAGGAGGCGCGCAGCCGCCGGCGCACCTCGGTCACCAGTTGTTCGCGCAGTTCGCGGCGGAGTTCCCAGAGTTCGGCGTCGGGGATGTCCACGACCGAGTTCCACAGCTCGGAGCCGCCGACGGTCAGCGCGTCCTCGGCCCGCCCCGCGCCGATCCGCCGGGCGCCGAGGCGGAAGACCTCGGGGGCGACCCAGGTCGGCGCGTGGACCCCGTTGGTGACGGAGGTGATCGGCACCTCGTCCGGGTCGAATCCCGGCCACAGGCCCGCGAACATGGAACGGCTCACCGCGCCGTGGAGGGTGGAGACGCCATTGGCGCGCTGGGCGAGTCGCAGGCCCATCACCGCCATGTTGAAGACCCCGGGGTCACCGGCGGGCCGGCTCTCGGCACCGAGCTGGAGGATCCGGTCGGCGGGCACGGTCGGGAGTTCGGCGCGCTCGCCGAAGTGGCGGGCGACCAGCTCCCGGTCGAAGCGGTCGATGCCGGCCGGGACGGGGGTGTGGGTGGTGAAGACCGTACCGGCCCGCACGGCCTCCAGCGCGGCGTCGAAGTCCAGCGGCTCCGGCCCGGTGCCGAGCTCCCGGACGCGTTCCAGTCCCAGGAATCCGGCGTGGCCCTCATTGGTGTGGAACACCTCGGGCGCGGGGTGGCCGGTGAGCCGGCAGTACGCGCGCACCGCCCGCACTCCGCCGATGCCCAGCAGCATCTCCTGGAGCAGCCGGTGCTCGCTGCCGCCGCCGTAGAGCCGGTCGGTCACCTCGCGCTCGCCCGGCTCGTTCTCCTCGACATCCGAGTCGAGCATCAGCAGCGGTACGCGGCCGACCTGCGCGATCCGGACCTGGGCGTGCAGCGAGCGGCCGGCGGGGAGGGCGAGGGTGACCCGGGCGGGGGTGCCGTCCGGCTCCCGCAGCAGCGTGAGGGGCAGCTCATGGGGGTCGAGCAGCGGATAGTGCTCCAGCTGCCAGCCCTCCGGGGAGAGGGACTGGCGGAAGTAGCCGTGGCGGTAGAGCAGTCCCACCCCGATCAGCGGTACGCCGAGATCGCTCGCCGCCTTGAGATGGTCGCCGGCCAGAATGCCGAGGCCGCCGGAGTACTGCGGCAGTGCCGCGGTGACCCCGAACTCGGGCGAGAAGTAGGCGATGGCCGACGGGAAGGCGGTGTCGTCGGGGCTCACCGGCGGGCCGGAATCCGCCGTGCGCTGCTCCGCGCACCGGTTCTGGTACCACCTGCGGCCGTGCAGATAGTCGTCCAGATCATCGGCGGCGGCGGTCAGCCTGCGCAGAAAGCGCCGGTCCCCGGCCAGCTCGGTGAGGCGCGCGGCCGAGACGGAGCCGAGCAGCCGTACGGGGTCGCCGCCCGCCGCCCGCCATCCGCCGGGGTCGACGGAGTGGAACAGGTCGCGGGTCTCGGTATGCCACGACCAGCGCAGATTGCCGGCCAGCTCCTGGAGCGGGCGCAGGGGTTCGGGGAGGACGGGGCGGACGGTGAATCGACGAATGGCCTTCACGGGTCCCACCTTCGCAGGGGAGGTACGCATCCGAGGGGACGCACGACGGTGTGCGTCCCTCCGTCACCCGACGACGGTAGTGGCCGCTCCCCCGCCCGGGGCATGGCGCGCGTCCCGGGCGGAACGGCTCCGGGGGCCGGGCGCGGCCCTGCCCGCCGCGTTCACCTGCGGATTTCCGGGCCGGCCGGGAGCGGATCGGCCCGCTCGGGCGGCACCCTGGCCGGGCGCGTCCGGACCAGTGGGGTGCCGGGCGTGTCGCGGGGGCGGGGCGGGGGCCGGCCGGACTCCGGCATGCCGCCATCGTCTCCGGTTGATCGGAATGAGCCGACTGGGTGATCCTTGGCCTGCCATTGTTATCAGGCAGCAAACACTCTCCACCGAAAGGCTCTTCGGACTGATGGCCGATCACATACCGCTGTACTTAACCTCTCTGCGCGAAGTCGCCGCCGGGGACGAGCCCAGCTGGGGCTGACTGTCTCTCAGGCATAGCAGAGGTGAACGAAGGGTGCGGACCCCGGCGCGGGCGGTGAGCGCCGCCGGGGCCCGCCCCGCCGCCGGGCGCGGGGGCCCGGGAGCGTTGGGCCCGGCCGGCGTCCTCGGCGGCCATCGCGTCCCGGCGAGACCCGCCGGCATCCGGACCCGGCCCCGCCCAGCGCGCCGCGCCTCGGGCCTCGGGCCTCGGGCCTCGGGCGGGAAGAAACCCTGACGACCCCGGCCCCGCAACCGCGCCCCGCGCGTCGGGCGGGAAGCGCCCCCGGGCTCGGCCCGGCCGGCCGGCGCGCGGCCCGTGGGCCACCACACCGCACCCCGGCGCGAACCCGCCCCCACGAGTGTCCGCCCCCAGGTACGGGGGAAGACGCGGCCGGGGCCCGCATCCGGTCAACCCCCGCCCCTCGCGGGCGGCCTCGCGGCCGGTACGGCAGCCCGGGCGCACGGGTCGGGCCGACCCGTCCCCTCGCGGGCGGCCTCGCGGCCCCTACGGGAGCCGGCACCCCGGGCGTCCGAACCCGCACGACCCGCCCCCCGGGGCGGCCTCGCGGCCGGGCGGGTGAACGCGGGCCGGAGCGTCCACGCCCCGAGCCCGTCAGTCGGCGATCAAGCGGTTACAAATAGCAGTAATCAGAACAAAAGGTGCCATCGCATACAAAAATGTACCTCCTTCTCGATCCCGTCCCTGCCCGAACAGCCCTCAGGTGAGCCCATGATCGGTCGTATCCCCGTCCTGGACGTCCGCCCTCAAGTCGACTGCGGGAGACGGCCGGCCAAAGCCGTCGTCGGCGAATCCTTCGAGGTCAGCGCCACGGTCTTCCGTGAAGGGCACGGCGCCGTCGCCGCCAACGCGGTGCTGCGCGACCCCTCCGGACGCCCCGGCCCCTGGCTCCCCATGCGGGAGATCGCCCCCGGAACCGACCGGTGGGGCACCGAGGTCACGCCGGACACCGAGGGTCGGTGGAGTTACGCCGTGGAGGCGTGGAGCGACCCCGTCACCACCTGGCTGCGCACGGCCAGGATCAAGATTCCGGCCGGAATCGACACCGCGCTGGTCCTGGAGGAGGGCGCGGAGCTGTACGAGCGGGCCGCCGCCGGGGTGCCCAAGAGCGATGGGCGGGAGGCGGTGCTCACCGCCGTGGACGGGCTGCGGGACCGGACCCGGCCGCCCGCCGCCCGGCTGGCCGCCGCCCTCGCCCCGGACGCCGCCGAGGCCCTCGGGCGTCATCCGCTGCGCGAACTGGTCACCCTCTCCCGGCCCCTGCCGCTGCTGGTGGAGCGGCGCCGGGCGCTGTACGGCTCCTGGTACGAGATGTTCCCCCGCTCGGAGGGTGCCCGGGTGCCGGAGCGGGCCGCCGGGAGCCGGGCCCGGGGCAGAGGTGTCAAAGGGGGCCGGCGGCCGGCCCCGCCCAGGTCCGGCACGTTCCGGACCGCCGCCGAGCGGCTGCCCGCCATCGCCGCGATGGGGTTCGATGTCGTCTATCTGCCGCCCGTGCATCCCATCGGCACCACCTTCCGCAAGGGTCCCGACAACTCCCTCTCCCCCGGCCCGCACGATGTCGGTGTGCCCTGGGCGATCGGCTCGGCGGACGGCGGGCACGACGCGGTCCATCCCGATCTCGGCACCCTCGCCGACTTCGACCACTTCCTGCGGACCGCCCGCGATCTGCGGATGGAGATCGCACTCGATTTCGCACTCCAGTGCTCCCCGGACCACCCCTGGGTGACCGAACACCCCGAGTGGTTCCGCCGGCGGGCCGACGGGACGATCGCGTACGCCGAGAACCCGCCCAAGAAGTACCAGGACATCTACCCGGTCGACTTCGACACGGACATGCCGGGGCTGGTCCGGGAGACCCTGCGGGTGCTGCGGTTCTGGATGGACCGGGGGGTGCGGATCTTCCGGGTCGACAATCCGCACACCAAGCCGGTGGTCTTCTGGGAGACGGTGCTGGCGGACATCGCCCGCACCGACCCCGATGTGATCTTCCTGGCCGAGGCGTTCACCCGGCCGGCGATGATGCGCGCCCTGGCGGCCGCCGGCTTCCAGCAGTCGTACACCTACTTCACCTGGCGCACCGCCAAACACGAGGTGACGGAGTATCTGACCGAGCTCGCCGGGGAGACGGCCGCGTACATGCGTCCGAATCTCTTTGTGAACACCCCCGACATCCTCCCCGCCCATCTCCAGCACGGCGGCCGGCCGGCCTTCGAGGCGCGGGCCGTGCTGGCGGCCACGCTCTCGCCGAGCTGGGGGATGTACGCCGGGTTCGAGCTCTGCGAGAACACCCCGCTCCGGGAGGGCGGCGAGGAGTATCTGCACTCGGAGAAGTACGAGCTGCGCCCGCGCGACTGGGAGGCCGCCGAGCGCTCCGGGCGGTCGATCGCGCCCCTGATCACCGCGCTCAACCGGATCAGGCGCCGCCACCCGGCCCTGCAACAGCTGCGGAACCTCCACTTCCATCACACCGACAACGACGCGGTCATCGCGTACTCGAAGCAGTCGGTGTCGAACACCGGCACCGACACGGTCATCGTCGTCGTCAACCTCGACCCCCACCACACCCAGGAGGCCACGGTCTCGTTGGACATGCCGCGACTCGGCCTCGCATGGCACGAGTCCGCGCCGGTGCGCGACGAGCTCTCCGGCGACACCTATCACTGGGGCAGATCCGCCTATGTGCGCCTGGAGCCGGGCCATGCGCCCGCGCACATCGCGGTTCTGCGACCGTCCCCGCCGATCGGAGGGTCACCCACATCATGATCGTCAATGAGCCCGTCCACGACTTGTTCGAGGACACTCCCGCCAAGGACCGCGATCCCGACTGGTTCAAGCGGGCGGTCTTCTACGAAGTCCTCGTGCGGTCCTTCCAGGACAGCAACGGAGACGGCGTCGGAGACCTCAGGGGCATCACCGCCAAGCTGGACTACCTCCAATGGCTGGGGGTGGACTGCCTCTGGCTCCCGCCGTTCTTCAAATCGCCGCTCAGGGACGGCGGTTACGACGTCTCCGACTACACCTCGGTACTCCCGGAATTCGGCGATCTCGCCGACTTCGTGGAGTTCGTGGACGCCGCCCATCAGCGCGGCATGCGCGTCATCATCGATTTCGTCATGAACCACACAAGCGATCAGCACGAGTGGTTCCAGCAGTCCCGCAGCAATCCCGACGGGCCGTACGGGGAGTACTACGTCTGGGCCGACGACGACAAGCAGTACCGGGACGCCCGGGTCATCTTCGTCGACACCGAGTCGTCGAACTGGACCTTCGACCCGGTGCGCAAGCAGTACTTCTGGCACCGCTTCTTCTCCCACCAGCCGGATCTCAACTACGAGAACCCGGCGGTGCAGGAGGAGATCGTCTCCGCCCTGCGGTTCTGGCTCGACCTGGGCATCGACGGCTTCCGGCTGGACGCCGTCCCCTATCTGTACCAGCGCGAGGGAACCAACTGCGAAAACCTTCCCGCAACCCACACCTTCCTCAAACGGGTCCGCGAGGAGATCGACGCGCACTACCCCGACACCGTCCTGCTCGCCGAGGCCAACCAGTGGCCGGAGGATGTCGTCGACTACTTCGGCGACTACGCCAAGGGCGGCGACGAATGCCACATGGCCTTCCATTTCCCGGTGATGCCGAGGATTTTCATGGCGGTGCGCCGTGAGTCCCGCTATCCGGTCTCGGAAATCCTCGCCAAGACCCCGGCGATCCCCGAGAACTGCCAGTGGGGCATCTTCCTGCGCAACCACGACGAGCTGACCCTCGAAATGGTCACGGACGAAGAGCGCGACTACATGTACGCGGAGTACGCCAAGGACCCGCGCATGCGGGCCAATATCGGCATCCGCCGCCGGCTCGCGCCGCTGCTGGACAACGACCGCAATCAGATCGAGCTCTTCACCGCGCTGCTGCTGTCGCTGCCCGGGTCACCGATCCTCTACTACGGCGACGAGATCGGGATGGGGGACAACATCTGGCTGGGCGACCGGGACGGGGTGCGCACCCCCATGCAGTGGACCCCCGACCGGAACGCGGGATTCTCCTCCTGTGACCCCGGGCGGCTCTATCTGCCGACCATCATGGATCCGGTCCACGGCTACCAGGTCACCAATGTGGAGGCGTCGATGAGCAATCCCTCGTCGCTGCTGCACTGGACCCGGCGGATGATCGAGATCCGCAAGCAGAACCCGGCCTTCGGGCTCGGCTCGTACACCGAGCTGCCCTCGTCCAACCCGGCGGTGCTGGCCTTCACCCGGGAGTACGGGGACGACCTGGTGATGTGTGTGCACAACTTCTCGCGGTTCGCCCAGCCGACCGAGCTGGATCTGCGGGAGTTCGGCGGGCGCCGGCCGGTGGAGCTGATCGGCGGGGTGCGCTTCCCGCCGATCGGGCAGTGGCCCTATCTGCTGACCCTGGCCGGGCACGGCTTCTACTGGTTCCGCCTCCGCAAGGACGCGCGGGAGCTGCCCGGGGCCCGGGAGGAGGACCGGTCCCAGGAGCTCACCGACCCGGGCCGGGAGAGGAGCGGCGCGCCGGCGGCCGTCGGCGTCTGACCCCCGGCACCCGGCCGCGGCCGGGCCGCCCCGGCCCCCCGGCCGGCCGGTGCGGAACCGGCCGGCCGGTGCACAACGGACCGGCCGCCCCGCCCCGGCACCCCGGGCCCGTACCCCCGCGGGCCCGGCACCGTGCTGCCGCGAGAGCCCCCCGCGGGGCGGCTCCGGCCGCCCCGCTCCGGGCACTCACCCGTCGTCACCCGCGCGCCGCCGGACAGTCACTGCCGTGATCCGGGACACTCTGCGCATTCGGCGCATTTGTGTCAAACCCGGAGAAAGGGCGCGATTCCATGTCGGAGGCTGCTTCCTTCCGGAACTCTGCCGGACTCCTTCCGTCCCTCGCTCCCCTGCTGCATGCCTGGCTCCCCCGGCGCCGCTGGTTCGCCGGCAAGGGACAGCCGGTCACCGGCTTCTCGCTGGTCTCCGCGACCGAGCTGCTGCCCGTCCGCTCCACCGGCCCCGGCCTGCTCCATCTGCTGCTGGGGGTGCACCGCCCGGGGCTCCCCGCCGACGCTCCCCCCGACTGCTACCAGCTCCTGCTCGGGGTGCGCGGCGTCCTGCCGAGCCGGCTCGCCCCCGCGCTGATCGGCCGTCCGGCCTCCGGTCCGCTGGCCGGGCGGATGGTGTACGAGGGGCTGGACGATCCCCGCCTCGCCGAGGTCGTCCTGGAGCGGCTGCGCACCCCCGGCACCCTCGGCCCGCTCCGTTTCGACCGCTTCGACGGCGCCCCCGCCCTCCCCGGCGGCCTGGCCGCCCGGCCGCTGGGCGCCGAGCAGTCCAACACCTCACTGGTGTACGGGGACTCCTACATCCTCAAATTCTTCCGCCGGGTCCAGCCGGGGCCCAACCCCGATCTGGAGCTTCCGCTGGCGCTGGCACGGGCGGGCTGCTCCCGGGTCCCGGTGCCGGTCGCCTGGTACGAGTCGGTGACGCCCGCGCCGTACACCCTCGGTGTGCTCCAGCCCTATCTGCGCGGCTCCGCCGACGGGTGGCGGCTCGCGCTGGACTCGCTGGCCGCCGGGCGGCCGTTCACGGAGGAGGCGCGGGCGCTGGGCCGGGTCACCGCCGAGGTGCACACCGCCCTCGCCGCCGCGCTCCCCACGGTGGAGCTGCGCCGGGCGCAGACCGAACTGCTGGCCGACGCGATGAACCGGCGGCTGAACGAGGCGGCCCGCGCGGTGCCCGCGCTGCTGCCGTACGCGCCCCGGCTGCGCGCCGCCTTCGACGCGCTGGCCGGGCTCGGTGAGGAGGGCCTGGCCCGCCGGGCCCAGCGGGTGCACGGCGATCTCCATCTCGGCCAGACGCTGTACGCGGGCACACACCCGCCCGGCCCGCCGGCCGCCTCCCCGGAGAACCGGGCCGTGAGCGCGGCGCCGGGCGGCCGGTGGTCGGTCATCGACTTCGAGGGCGAGCCGGCCCGTCCGCTGGACGAGCGCCGCAGACCGCAGCCGCCGGTGCGGGACATCGCCGGAATGCTCCGCTCCTTCGACTACGCGGCCCGTACGCACCGGCCCTGGAATCCGGTCTGGGCCGAGGACTGCCGCATCGCGTACTGCGAGGGGTACGCGGAGACCTCGGGCACCGACCCCCGCGAGGAACCCGAGCTGCTGCGGGCGTACGAGACCGACAAGGCGGTGTACGAGGTCGTCTACGAGGCCCGGCACCGCCCCGACTGGCTGCCGGTGCCCCTCGCGGCCATCGACCGCCTCGCCGCCGCCGTGATCTGACCCCGGGCGGCCGGCGCCCGGTCCGCCCGCGCACGCCAACAGCCGAGAACCGACCCGAGAAGCCCGGACCGAGAAGCCAGGACCGAGAAGCCCGCCGGGCGCCCGATCCGGCGCCGCTCACCCCGTCCGCCGGCCCACCCGCCGGCACCGTTCCGCTCCAAGGAGGCCCACCCCCGTGACCCCCCGCCCCGCGTCCCGCAAGACCGCGCCCGCCCCGCCGGCCGCCCCGGCCCCCGCCGCCGCCGGCCCCCGGGCGGAAGGTGCCGCACCGCCGGTGAAACCCCGCACCGCCCGCGCGGCCGGCAGGCCCGCAGCTCCGGCGGCCGGACGCGGTGCCACCCCCCGGCCGCGCGCCGGCGACACCGGGGACGGCGGTGCGGGCGGGGGCGCCACCCACGGTGTCCGCGTCGCCCGCCCGCTCGACCCCGGCGACCGCGAGCGGCTGCTCTCCGGCGGCCACCACGACCCGCATGCGCTCCTCGGCGCCCATGTCGGACGCGGCGGTGTGGTGGTGCGGGTGCTCCGCCCGTACGCCCGCTCCGTGACGGTGGTCGCCAAGGGGCTGCGCGCCGGGCTCCACCCGGAGGGCGACGGGCTCTTCGCCGGGGTGCTGCCGCTGCGGTCCATCCCGGAGTACCGGCTGCTCATCGCCTATGAGACGGGCGAGGACGGCACCGCCGACGAGACCGAGACCCACGACCCGTACCGCTTTCTCCCCGCCCTGGGCGAGCTCGACCTCCATCTGATCGGCGAGGGCCGCCACGAGGAGCTGTGGCGGGCGCTCGGCGCGCACCCCATGACCTGCGAGGGGGTGCGGGGCACCCGTTTCGCGCTCTGGGCGCCGAACGCCCGGGGCGTACGGGTGCGGGCCGATTTCAACCACTGGAACGGCACCGGCCACCCCATGCGGTCGCTGGGCTCATCGGGGGTGTGGGAGCTGTTCGTGCCGGGCGTGGGCGACGGCACGCTCTACAAATTCGAGCTCATGCGCCCGGACGGCACCCACACCCTGCGCGCCGACCCGATGGCCCGGCGGGCCGAGGTGCCGCCGGCGAACGCCTCCGTGGTGACCGAGTCCCGGTACGAGTGGGGCGACGCGGAGTGGATGGCGCACCGGGGCGATCTGCCGGTCCACGAGTCGCCGTTCTCCGTCTACGAGGTCCATCTGCCGTCCTGGCGGCCGGGGCTGAGCTACCGGCAGCTCGCCGAGCAGCTTCCGGCGTATGTGAAGGATCTGGGCTTCACCCATGTGGAGCTGATGCCGCTGGCCGAGCATCCCTTCGGCGGCTCCTGGGGCTATCAGGTGACCGGTTTCTACGCCCCGACCTCGCGGATGGGGACCCCGGACGACTTCCGTCATCTGGTGGACGCGCTGCACCGCGCGGGCATCGGCGTGATCATGGACTGGGTTCCGGCGCACTTCCCGCGCGACGACTGGGCGCTCGCCGCCTTCGACGGCCGCCCGCTGTACGAACCGGAGGATCCGGCGCGGGCCGCTCATCCGGACTGGGGCACGCTGGAATTCGACTACGGCCGCAAGGAGGTGCGGAACTTCCTGGTGGCCAACGCGGTCTACTGGTGCGAGCAGTTCCACATCGACGGGCTGCGGGTGGACGCGGTGGCGTCGATGCTCTATCTCGACTACTCGCGCGAGCACGGGCAGTGGACGCCCAATGCCCACGGGGGCCGGGAGAATCTGGACGCGGTCGCCTTTCTCCAGGAGATGAACGCCACGGTCTACCGGCGCTGCCCGGGGGTGATCACCATCGCGGAGGAGTCCACCGCCTGGGACGGGGTCACCCGGGCCACCCACCATGTGGGCGCGGGCGGCTTCGGCGGTCTCGGCTTCGGGCTGAAGTGGAACATGGGCTGGATGCACGACTCGCTCGGCTACGCGGCGCACGAGCCGGTGCACCGGAGGTTCCACCACCAGGAGATGACCTTCTCGATGGTGTACGCGTACAGCGAGAACTACATCCTGCCGATCTCGCACGACGAGGTGGTGCACGGCAAACGCTCCCTGGTGAGCAAGATGCCCGGCGACTGGTGGCAGCGGCGCGCCAACCACCGGGCGTATCTCGGCTTCATGTGGGCGCACCCCGGGAAGCAGCTCCTCTTCATGGGGCAGGAGTTCGCCCAGGGAGCCGAGTGGTCGGAGCGGCACGGTCCCGACTGGTGGCTGCTGGATCCCTCGTACGCGGCCGAGCCGGATCACCGGGGTGTGCGACTGCTGGTCCGCGACCTCAACGCGGTGTACGGGCGCACTCCGGCGCTCTGGCAGCGGGACACCGAGCCGGAGGGCTTCTCCTGGGTGGAGGGGGGCGCGGCCGATGACAATGTGTTCGCGTTTCTGCGCTGGGACCGCGCGGGGGAGCCGCTGCTGGCGGTGAGCAACTTCTCCCCAGTGGTGCGCCGGGAGTACCGGCTGGGGGTGCCGGAGCGGTACGCGGCGTGGGCGGAGCTGCTGAACACGGACGCGGAGCTGTACGGGGGCGGCGGCGTCGGCAACCCCGTACCGGTGGAGGCGGAGCCGTGGCCGTGGCAGGGCCGGGAGTCCAGTGTCCGGCTGACGCTGCCGCCGCTGGCGACGGTCTGGCTGCGGCCGGTGTGAGCCGGCCCCGGGGCCGGGTGCGCGCGGGCACCCGGCCCCGGGAGCGACCGGGCGGCGGGATCAGACGGCGGGTTCCAGCCCGGCGGGGAGTTCGCCGGTGTGGACGACGGCGAGCCGCTGGGTGGCGCGGGTCAGCGCCACATACAGATCGCTCGGGCCGAGGAGGGCCGGTTCCACCACGATCACGGAGTCGAACTCCAGCCCCTTGGCCTGGCGGGGGGCGAGGAGCACGACCCGGCCGGTGAGATCGGGCGGACCGGCGGGCAGCGGGAGCAGTGCGTGCAGCTCGGGCGGGGCGATGACGGCGATCCGCCCCGGCTCCTGATCGGGCGCGGCTGTTCCGCCGGCCGGTACGGGCGCGGCTGTTCCGCCCGCTGGTACGGACGCGGCTGTTCCGCAGGCCGGTGCGGGCGCGTCCGGTCCGCGTCCCGGGGCGGCCGTCCCCGCCTCGTGCTCCGGTACGGGCGCGTCCGCGCCGAAGTCCGGGACCTCGCGGCGGATCGCCGCCGTCACCGCCGCGCCGAGGTCCGCCGTCCGCGCGGCGCGGTCGAACCGGGGCGGTACGCCGGTGGAGCGCACCGAGCGCGGCGGTTCGAAGCCCGGGGAGGCCGCCCGGAGCACCGCGGCGGCCGGCTCCATGATCTCGGCGGGGGTGCGGTAGTTGAGGGCGAGCCGGGTGTGCTCCCAGCGGTCGCCGACATAGGGGCCGAGGATCTTCTCCCAGGAGCCGACCCCGGCGATGTCCCCGGTCTGCGCCGGGTCGCCGACGAGGGTCATCGAGCGGGTGGGGCAGCGGCGCATCAGCAGCCGCCAGGCCATCGCGGAGAGCTCCTGCGCCTCGTCCACGATGATGTGGCCGAAGGCCCAGGTGCGGTCGGCGGCGGCGCGTTCGGCCGCGGTGCGGTCGTCCCGCTCCTCGTGCCGTTCGGCCATCCGCTCGGCGTCGATGATGTCGTGCGCGGCGAGGATCTCGGACTCCTCGTCCTCGAACTCGAAGGTCTTGGAGCCGGCCGAGAGGTCGAGCACGCCCTGGGCGTAGGCGATCCGGTCGCGCTGTTCGGCCTCGGCGGCTGCGCGGGCGGCGCTGTCGTCGGTGCCGAGGAGTTCGGCGGCCTCGTCGAGCAGCGGCACATCGGCCGGGGTCCAGGGCCCGCCGGAGCGGCGGATGAGCTCGGCGTCGGCGTCGGGGAGCCGGCCGTGGCCGTGCGGCTCGGCGAGGAAGTCGGCGACCAGCCGTTCGGGGGTGAGGTGCGGCCACAGCTCCTCGATGGCGGCATGCACCTCGGCGCTGGTGGCGATCTCCTTGCCGAGCTGGGCGATGTCGTCGGGGCCGAGGAGGTTGGGACCGCCGTAGGGGTCAGCGCCGAGCCGGTCGGCGAGCTGTTCGGTGAGGGCGTCGATGACGGCGAAGGCGAAGTGCGGCCGGGCGGGATTGTGCGGCAGCGCGGTGGCGCGGGCCCGGTCGCGGGCCCGGTGCGCCATCTCGCGGTGCAGCCGGAGCACCCCGTACCCCTGGTGCTCGATCTCCAGGGCGGGTTCGGGCACCAGGCCCTGGGCCTCGTGGTCGGTGTCGGCGTCGGGAACGGTGTCGGGGAGCCGCTGCCGGCTCCGTACGAAGGCGGCCAGCGCTTCGGCGGTCCCGGCCCGGCCCTTGACCTCGGCGGCGGCCGGGGTGTCGGTGCCGTCGGCGGTCACACCGGGGTAGAGCTCGGCCATGGTGGCGAGGAGGACCCCGGTCTCGCCGAGTGCGGGCAGCACCTCGCCGATGTAGCCGAGGAAGGCGGGGTTGGGGCCGACGATCAGCACCGCCCGGCGGGCCAGCTGCTCGCGGTGGGCGTAGAGGAGATAGGCGGCGCGGTGCAGCGCGACGGCGGTCTTGCCGGTGCCGGGGCCGCCCTCGACGACCAGGATTCCCTGGCGCGGGGCGCGGATGATGCGGTCCTGTTCGGCCTGGATGGTCTGCACGATGTCGGTCATCCGGCCGGTGCGCGCGGCGCCGAGGGCGGCGAGGAGCACGGCGTCGCCGCCGGGGTCCTCGTGTCCGGTGCGGGTGGCGTCGGCGAGATCGAGGATCTCGTCGTGCAGCGCGGTGACGGTCCATCCGTCGGTGGTGATGTGGCGGCGCCGGGTGAGACCCATGGGCTCGTGTCCGGTGGCGAGATAGAAGGGACGGGCGACGGGGGCGCGCCAGTCGATGAGGACGGGGGTGCGCTCGGAGTCGTCGCGGCGCATTCCGACGCGTCCGATGTGGTGGCGGGCGCCGTCGCGGAGATCGATCCGGCCGAAACAGAGGCCGGAGTCGACGGCATTGAGCGCGGCGAGCTGCGCCGAATGTTCGGCGACGCTGACATCGCGTTCCATTCGGGCCTGGTGGCCCGTGCCGGTCGCGCGGATCGTGCTGCGCACGGCGGATTCCGCCGCCGCGCGGAGCTCTTCCAGGCGGTCGCGGAGAAAGGTGACGAATTGCTGTTCGTCCCGCAATTCCTCGGTTGACAATTCGACTCCTGAGACGCTATGGTGACACCAGTGAGGTTTTCTGTTCGCCCGTATGGATATGGGCATGGAAACCCTCAATATACCAAGCAAAATACCCCGCTCGTCAATTCGAGCGGGGTATTTTTCTGCGCCTTCACGGGTATGCGCCGGGTGTTCCGCGTGGTTTCCGTGCGCTCTGTGCGCTCCCCGTGCCGGGCGGGCTCAGGGCGTGCTCAGGACGTTCCGGCCGCGGCGGGCGGATCGCCCGCCGCGGCCCGGGCTCAGGGCCTGACGACGGCCTCGAAGGTGCTGGACCAGTCGTCCGGGGCGTGTCCCCGGCCGATCGCCCGGTCGGCCACCCGCTTGATCGCCTCCAGCTGGCCGGTGTCCAGCCCGCGGGCCCGGGAGACATCGAGCAGATGGCCGACCGAGGTCGCCATCATGCCGAGATTGGCCTCCTGCCCCGGGTACACACCCGCGTCGATGTCGCGCGCCGCCGCCTCCGGGATGCCGGCCATGATCCCGGTGATGCCGTGCATGTGCGGGGCGATCTCGGCGGCCTTGACGCCGTGCGCCCCGGCCAGCGCGAAGGCGTGGACGAGCCCGGCCATGGCGCCGTAGAAGTAGTCGAGCAGGGAGAGGTCGTACACGGCGGCGAGACCCGGGTCCTCGCCGACGAACTCGGTCCGCCCGCCGAGCGTCCCGAGCACGGACCCGTACCGCTCGAAGGCATCCCGCGAACCGGCGTGGAAGAGCAGCGCCTCCGGCGTGCCGACCATCGGGGTGGGCACCATGACCGAGCCGGCCAGATAGGCGATGGAGTGCCCGGCCGCCCAGGCCCCGGTCTCCCGGGCCTGCTCGGGGGCGCCGGAGGTGAGATTGACCAGGACCCGGCCCCGGAGCACGCCGGCCAGCGGCTCGACCACCTCCCGTACGGCGTGGTGGTCGAGTACGCAGACGACGACGAGTTCCCCGGCGCGGACCGCCTCCTCGGCGCTTCCGGCGAGCACCGCGCCCCGGGCGGCGAGAGCGCCGCCCTTTCCGGCCGAGCGATTCCAGACGGTGGTGGGATGCCCCGCGTCGAGAAACGCTCCGGCCAGGGCGCTTCCCATGGCTCCGAGGCCGATGACCGTGACAGCGGGGAGAGTGGATTCCTTGTTGGCGGGCATGGAAGACATCGTTCGGCCGATACCGGGCGACCGGCAAGTACCCACAAATTTGTCAGGTACTGAGGTGAAGGTATGTATCCGGGCCGGGCCGCCGGCACCGGGGGGAAGCCGGGAGGACGGCCGGGCCCGGCCTCCGCCCGTGGGGGTGAGCGGAGGTCGGGCCCGGGCATGGCCGCCGGATGTCAGACCTTGGCGGCCGGCTTCACCGCGTCACCCTGATCCGGAACCATGGCCGGAGCCTTCCCGGAACCGGCCCCGGCAATCGGGCCGGACCCGGAGGCCGGGCCCTCCTCCGGTGCCGGGCCGCCGTGACCGTCGTCCAGCAGCGTCTTCTCGTCGAAGGGGATACGGCCCGCGAGCACATCGGCGGCCCGCGCCTTGTCGATCTCCTTCGTCCAGGTGCCGACCAGCACCGTCGCGACCGCGTTGCCCGCGAAGTTGGTCAGCGCCCGCGCCTCGCTCATGAAGCGGTCGATGCCGACGATCAGGCCGACGCCGTCGACCAGATCCGGCTTGTGCGACTGGAGACCGCCCGCGAGGGTGGCGAGTCCGGCGCCGGTGACACCGGCCGCGCCCTTGGACGCGATCACCATGAAGATCAGCAGCGAGATCTGCTCGGAGGCGCTCAGCGGGTCGCCCATCGCGTTGGCGATGAAGAGCGAGGCCATCGTCAGATAGATCGCGGTGCCGTCGAGGTTGAAGGAGTAGCCGGTCGGCACGGTGATGCCGACGACGGGCTTGCTCACACCCATGTGCTCCATCTTCGCGATCAGCCTGGGCAGCGCCGACTCCGACGAGGAGGTGGAGAGGATCAGCAGGAACTCCCGGCCCAGATACTTCAGCAGCGCGAAGAGATTCATCCCGGCGACCAGCCGCAGCAGCGCGCCGAGCACCACGAAGACGAAGAGCGCGCAGGTCACATAGAAACCGATCATGATCACGGCGAGCGACTTCAGGGCGTCCAGGCCGGTCTCGCCGACCACCGCCGCGATCGCGCCGAACGCGCCCACCGGGGCGACCCACATGATCATGGCGAGGATGCGGAAGACCAGCCGCTGGATGTGCCCGATGCCGCGGAGCACCGGCTCGCCCGCCTTGCCCATCGCCTGGAGCGCGAATCCGGCCAGCAGCGCCACCAGCAGCGTCTGGAGCACCTCGCCCTCGGTGAAGGCGGAGACCAGTGTGGTCGGGATGATGCCCAGCAGGAAGTCCGCGGTGGACTCACCGCCCGCGCCCTCGGCCGCCTTGCCGCCCGCGTCCCGTACCGCCTCGGTCAGCTTCAGCCCGGAGCCCGGCTCCAGCAGATTGCCGACCAGCAGACCGATGGCGAGCGCCGCCGTCGACATGACCACGAAGTAGCCGAGGGCCAGTCCGCCGACCGCGCCGACCTTGGCCGCTTTGCGGACGGAACCGATGCCCAGCACGATCGTGCAGAAGATGACCGGCGAGATCATCATCTTGATCAGATTCACGAATCCCGTGCCGATGGGCTTCAGCTCGACGGCGACTCCCGGCGCCACGAAGCCCACGGTGATGCCGAGCACCACCGCCGCGATAACGGCGATGTACAGATAGTGCGTACGGTCCCTTCTGCCTGCCTCAGCAGCCACGGGGTCCCTCCTCGGATTGTTCTGCGGCAATTCCCCCCGTCCCGCGGGGATTCCGAGAGCATCCATCAGCCTGTGACCCCGGTCACCCTTACGTGCGTTTCGTTCACGCGAAATCCGCCGTGCACACTGTTGGCCATGCGCATACCCCGCCCCCGCAGCCTCGCGGGCCAGCTCTTCGCGATGCAGGTCGTCCTGGTCGCCGTGGTCGTGGCGGGGTGCGCCCTGTTCGCATATGTCACGGACCAGTCGCAGGCCGAGGAGACCGCCCGGCTCCAGTCGCGGGCCACCGCGACGGCGGTGGCCGGCTCCCCCTCGGTCATCGCCGCCGCCCGCGAGGAGCGGCCCACCCGCACCCTCCAGCCGTACGCGGAAGGGCTGCGCCGGGCCGCGGGGGTCGACTTCATCGTCGTGATGGCTCCGGACGGCACCCGCTGGACCCACCCCGAGCGGACGGAGATCGGCCGGAAGTATCTCGGCCACACCGAGCAGGCCCTGAAGGGCGAGATCCACAGCGAGCGCCATCTCGGCGTACTCGGCCCGTCGATCCGCACGGTGGCCCCGGTGTACGACAACGGCCGGATCGTCGCGCTGGTCGCCTCGGGCATCACCATCCAGAAGATCAGCGAGCAGGTGCGCGGCCAGCTGATCGCCCTGCTGCTGGCGGCCGGCGCGGCGCTGGTCCTCGGCGGTCTCGGCACCCATGTGATCAACGCCCGGCTGCGGCGGCACACCCATGGCATGAACGCGACCGAGCTGAGCCGGATGCACGACTACCACGAGGCCGCGCTGCACGCGGTGCGCGAGGGACTGCTGATGCTCGACGGGCGGCGCCGGATCGCCCTGGTCAATGACGGCGCGCGGGAACTCCTCGGCCTGGACGAGGCGGTGATCGGCCGCCCGGTCGCCGGGCTGGGACTGCCCGCCCCGCTCACCGGCGCGCTGCTGGCCTCCGAGCCCCGGGTGGACGAGGTCCATCTCACCGCCGACCGGATCATCGTCGTCAACACCAGCCCGGTGGTCGGCGGCGAGCAGCGTGGCACCGTGGTGACCCTGCGGGACCACACCGAACTCCAGGCCCTCTCCGGAGAGCTGGACTCCGAACGCGGCTTCAGCCAGGCCCTGCGCTCCCAGGCCCATGAGGCGGCGAACCGGCTGCACACGGTGGTCTCGCTGATCGAGCTGGGGCGGGTCAGGGAGGCGGTCGAATTCGCCACGGCGGAGCTGGAGCTGGCCCAGGAGCTCACCGACCGGGTCGTCGGATCGGTGGGCGAGCCGGTGCTGGCCGCACTGCTGCTCGGCAAGGCGGCGCAGGCGAACGAGCGCGGGGTGGAGCTGGTGCTGGCACCGGACAGCAGGATCGACGACGGGGTCCTGCCGGCGTCGCTGCCGGCCCGGGATCTGGTGACGATCCTCGGCAATCTGATCGACAACGCGGTGGACGCGGCGTCGGCACCGGACGGCGCTCCCGGCGCGGCCGATCCGGTACGCCCCCGGCCGCCCCGCCCCCGGGTCACGGTCACCGCCCGCGCGGACGAGGCCGGGGACGAGTTGCTGATCCGGGTGCACGACACCGGTGGCGGCATCGCGCCGGAGAGCGCCGATGAGGTCTTCCGCCGGGGCTGGTCCACCAGGGGATCGGGCCGCGGTCTGGGCCTCGCCCTGGTCAGCCAGGCGGTGCACCGCGGCCGGGGCACGGTGGCGCTCACCCGGGGCCCGGACGGCGGCGCCGAGTTCACGGTCAGACTGCCGCTGGGCGCGGGGCCGGCCCGGTGAGCGGACGAGCCCCGGCCGGCCCGCGCGCCGGGAACAATGACAGCGTCCGGCCCCCGGCACTCCTCCTCCCTTCCCTCCCCCCTCTCGCAGCGGAGACCCCGGCATGAGCACAGACCCCGGCAGCCCCGAGCCCATCAGGGTCCTCGTCGTGGAGGACGACCCCGTCGCCGCCGACGCTCACGCCCTCTATGTCGGCCGGGTCAGCGGCTTCACGGTCGCCGGGGTCGCCAACTCCCGCTCCGCGGCGGTCCGCGCGCTGGAGCGGACCCGGGTCGATCTGCTCCTGCTCGACCTCTACCTCCCGGACGGTCACGGCCTCCAGCTCGTCCGCTCGCTGCGCGCGGCCGGGCATCTCGCCGATGTCATCGCCGTCACCTCGGCCCGTGATCTCGCCATCGTCCGCGAGGGTGTGTCGCTCGGCGTGGTCCAGTACGTGCTGAAGCCGTTCACCTTCGCGACCCTGCGGGACCGGCTGGCCCGGTACGCCGAATTCCGCGCCGCCGCCGGTGAGGCGAGCGGCCAGGACGAGGTGGACCGGGCGCTGGGCGCGCTCCGGGCGCCGCAGGGCGGTTCGCTGCCGAAGGGGCTGAGCGGTCCGACACTGGAGTCGGTCACCCGTACGCTGCGGGACTCCCCCACCGGTCTGACGGCGGCGGAGGCGGGGACGGCGGTCGGTATCTCCCGCATCACCGCCCGCCGCTATCTGGAGCATCTGGTCACCGAGGGCCGCGCGGCGCGGAGTCCGCAGTACGGGCAGATCGGCCGGCCGGAACTCCAGTACCGCTGGCTCCGCGCCGGTGGCTGACCCGCGCGGCCATTCGATCCTCATAAATCAGCAATTCTCGCAGAATACGGGCGATTCACAGCGGGGGAATCGGTGACCGCACTCTCCGCGCGATCATTTCCGGTGCTCTACGGTGGCCGATACACGATGCGACACGAGGTCGCGATCACGGATATCGGGGGTTGGCGCGGAGTGGGCTTCGACGAGGAATGGGGCGGGGCGGCCGAACACGGCTCCGCGGCGATGCAGTTGAACCGGGTCCCCGAGGAGGGGTCCGGCCCCGGCCCCGGCGGAAAGCTGGTGTCGACGCCGGCCGAGAAGAACGCCGCCGCGAACACCATCGAGAACGAGCTGCTCACCAGTACGCGCAAGGCCGGCGAGCATGCCGACGAGGCGAGCACCGGCGCCGCCGGCGAGTTCGGCGGATGGGCGACCTCGGCCGCGCTGAAGAAGGTGCAGACCACCTGGGACGGACAGGTGAAGACACTGATGGGCCGTCTGAACAAGGAGCGCACCGGTCTCCGGGGCACCGTCGGCACCCTGGGCGAGGTCGACGCCGCCCGCCGCGACCGCATCAGCGGTGTCCGGGCTCCGTCCGCTTTCAGCCGCTACGAGTAGTGAGCCGCCCCAGTACTCCGAAGCGCCGCAAGGGAAATGAGCATGCTGACATACCACGAAGTCATGACGACCGACTTCGGAAAGCTCTCCGCCGCCGCCGACAAATGGACCTCGATGGCGGAGGAATTCGCCAAGGTCGAGAAGCGCTACCGGGACAGTGTCCAGAAGGTCACGCTCGGCGACCTCTGGCTGGGTGAGAGCGCGAACGCCGCCTCGCTGAACTTCGCGGCGACCCGGTACGAGTACCAGGCCGCCCAGACCCAGGCGAAGGCGACGGCGACGCTGCTGCGCAACGCCTACGCCCAGTTCGCCGAATTGCGGCAGCGGCTGGAGACCGCCCGCGCCGATGCCGTCAAGGCGGGGATGAAGGTCTCCGAACAGGGCCGGGTCGCCTTCGACTTCGAGCGGGCGACCGAGGGCGAGCGCAACGCCCTCCGCCACGACCCGGATTACGCCAGGAGTGTCCGGGAGAGCGAGCGGTCCTGGGCCGACTACATCACCTCCTGTGTCAAGGCCGTCGACGACGCGGACAAGGATCTCCAGAAGGACCTCGAAGCCGTCGTCAAGGACAGCGGCGGCGGCGCGAACGACGGCACGGCCGGCGGCTTCAACGGCAACGCCCACACGGTCGCGAAGGCGGACGACCAGCAGAAGCAGGAGCGCATGGAGCTCTCCTCGCTGGCGATGCGGGACGGCGAGACGCTCGACGACTATCTCCAGCGGCTCCAGAAGGAGGCGGTGGAGAAGGGCACCGGCAGCAAGCGGCTCGCCGAGCTCTTCGCCGCCGTCCAGAAGGGCACGATCACCGCCTCCGCGTTCGCCGCGGCGATCGGCGGCTCCGGGGGTGCTTCGTGGAAGCTCTTCAAGTATCTGAAGCAGGGCAAGGACGTCACCGCGCCGGGCACCTTCCTCTCCACCTTCATCAACAACCGCATGGCCGGGGCCGTGCCCGGAAGCCTGCTGGGCAAGGTCCCGCCCGGCATGGTCACCGCGATCACCGGATCCGACGAGGCCGCCATGTTCGGCGGGTTCATGCGCAACGGCGCCTTCGTCATGCCGTCGGCGGCGGAGGCCAATCTGGTGAAGGTCGCGCAGAACGGCGGCCTCGGGAACGCCGTGAAGGCCGCCGGCTGGATCCGGGGCGCGGGGGTGGTCGGCGGGGTCGCGGCGACCGCCTACGGGGTGGCGAACCTGGCCACGTACGACGCGGACATGATCAAGGCGAACCCCTCGAAGTTCGCCGCCGACCTGAGCGGTACGGCCTTCAGCGCGTCGATGACCGCGCTGACGGTGGCGCCCAACCCGGTCACGGCCGGTCTGGCTATCGGTACGGGCCTGGTGTACGCGGGCTGTCTGGTCTGGGACAACCACGAGGCCATAGGCAAGGGATTCGAGAAGGCCGGTGACTGGGTGGGCGACAGGGCCTCGGACATCGGCGACGGTATCGCCGACGGGGCGAAGAAACTGGGCAGCGCTCTCAACCCGTTCGACTAGTTGGGGAATCGGATGCACACGACCATCAGCCCGTTCACGCTCGGGTACTGGAAGGAGAAACCGCCCGTCGGACGCACCAAGTTCGGCTGGCGGGGCACCTCCCCCGAGTTCGGCGACATCCGGGTGGAGTATCCGGCGGGCCGGGACATGACCCATGTGATCGTCACGGCGGTGAGCGGTGGCCTGATCCCGCCGGCCACCTTCGAGACGCGCGGCATGCACACCGATGTGCTGGCGATGCCGACCCTCAACGGCGCGACGCTCCGGGTGGGCGACGGGCTCGTACGGCTGAGCCGCAACCGGTGGGCGCCGACGCACCGGGGGCGTTCCCTGCACCTGACCCATCTCGGTGACGCGTACCGGCTCACGGCGGTCAACCGCCGCGCCTACACGCTGACCCGGCGGCCCGACTCCGAGGACCCCGGGGCCGTGGTCACCGTGCGCCAGTCGGGCATGGGCGGCGGCCGGAAGGTCACCGTGTCGGCGTCGGGCCGGGTGCTGCCCGCCGACATCTCCCTCGCGGCTCTCTTCTCGGGAGTCGACCGGTCCGTGCTCACCCGGCGCGGTGCCGTGCGGGCGGGCTTTTCGAGGATCTTCAATTTCTGGGCCGAGTCCCAGTCCTGAGCGACGACCAAGTGAGTGTGTATGCCTTCGTTCGACATGTCCCGTTCCCGCTTCCGGCTGGCCGACGAGCATCTGATCGTGCTCTCGGAGCTGGCGACGGGCGACGAGGTGCCCGACGAGTTCACGGCGGCCCGGAAGGAGCTGGTGGGCTGCGGTCTGATCGATGAGGACGGCCGGCTCTCCCCGCTGCTGCGGCCGATGATGGAGACGGTGCTGTCGCCGGGGGTGGTCATCTCGCTGGAGACCGCCGGCCGGCAGGGCAAGCTGCACCACGGCATGCTGATCGGCGAGCGGCATGTGGTCGCGCACGAGGCGTGGCCGGGCACGGCCGAGGCCGAGTACTCCCGTGTCGAGCCGAAGATGCTGGTCTGGAAGCTCGCCGACATGGTGAACCTCCAGCAGTCGCCGGCCGGCCGGGAGACGGCGCCGATGACCGTCGAGACGGCCATCGGCACGGTCGAGGCGGGTCTCGCGGTGCTGGAGAGCGGGCGTCCCGCGCACGCGTCCGCCGAGGACGAGCGCGCGGCGATCCGCGCGGCGCTGGCGGCGGGGAGCGGCGGCGGTCCGGTCCCGGAGCCGCTGGCCGGGCTGATCTCGGAGATCCGGGCGACCTGGCGGCTGACCTCGGCCTGGCGGACCCGTGCCGAGGGCGGGGACGGTGTGGAGAGCCGCGGCTTCGCGGTCTGGGACTGCGGCCCGCTCGGCTACTGGCTGCGGGAGCTGCCCGTCGAGCCGGTGTCCGCGGAGCTGATCGGCCCGGCGGGCCCCTTCAGGCTGGTCCGGGTGACGGCCGGGGCGGTCTGGGCGCGGATCACCGATCTCCTGCCCGACGACGGTGAACTCCGGCGGGCGGCACCCGGAGCCCGGACAGCGGGCTGAGCCCTCCCGCTCGCGGCCCGGGGCGCCGGGGGTCCCGGCCGGCGCCCCGGGCCGGTCTCAGCTCCACAGCCGTGCCTTGAGCAGCAGATGTCCGTGGA
The DNA here is from genome assembly GCF_039888735.1 of Streptomyces sp. CAU 1734. NCBI lineage: Bacteria > Bacillati > Actinomycetota > Actinomycetes > Kitasatosporales > Streptomycetaceae > Streptomyces > Streptomyces sp. CAU 1734. Next base: position 182,204 of record NZ_JBDQQP010000011.1, on the reverse strand, counting down.
GCGCGGTGAGATCGGGCGGGCCGGGCTCTCCCTTCCGGACGGCGAGGAAGAAGGTGTTGAGCGGGGAGACCTCGGGTTCGAGGAGGGGCACGACCTCTCCCCGGGCGAGCTCCTCCGCGCAGAGATAGGTGGGCAGTACGGAGAACCCGGCCGAGGACCTGACCGCGGCGAGCGCGCCGCGCAGATCGGGCACGACCACCGCCGGGGTCATGGTGGGCCGGCGGTCGAAGACGGTGCGCCAGTACCGGCGGATGATCGGCAGGGATTCGGCGTAGCTGATCAGGGGGAGCTCGGCGAGGGCGTCCGGGCCCTCGGCCAGCAGGCGTTCCCGGGGCACCCGGGCGGCCAGCTCGGGCGAGGCGAGGAGGACGAACTCCTCGTCCACCAGGGGCGTGACGGCGAGCCCCCGGCCGCGGGGGCGGATGGTGGAGAGCACCAGGTCCAGTTCGCCCTCGTCCAGGCGGGCGAGGAGCTCATCGGCGAGTCCGAAGCTGAAGTGGAGCCGCATGCCCTCCTCGATCAGTTCGCTGACGGCCGGGATCACCCGGGTGGTCATCAGTTCGACCGGCCCGGCCAGATGGAGCGGACGGCCGGCCGGGGCGCCGCTGAGGTTCCGCTCGACCACTCCGCCCAGCGCGTCGATGGGGCCCTGGACCTCGCGGAGCAGTCCCTCGGCGGCCGGGGTGGGCTGTGCCCCGTGCGGGAGCCGTTCGAAGAGGGTCCGTCCCAGCTCTCTTTCGAGATTGCGGACCTGATGGGTGACGGCGGGCTGGGAGAGGCCCAGCTTCTGGGCGGCCTTGGTGAAGGAGCCGAGCCGGTAGACCGTCACGAAGGTGCGCAGCCAGCCCAGTTGTACAGCCAAAGGATCAACCCCCATTGCTCCATGGCGCGCGCCGGGATCACACCGGAGTCCGGTCCGCGGCTCCCTCACATGGTGACAGGTCGCGGTTCCGGGCCGCCTCGGATCCGGCTCGATGCGCCGCTGTCCGGCCTGCGGGACGGGGGGCGAGGTGGTGGTGCGTGTGGTGGGGGGAAAGGGGTGTGGGGGGAAGCGGCGGGGGCCGCCGCCCGGGAGACGGCCGGGCCGCCCCGGGAGCGGGGGTCGCGCCGGAGGTGAACCGGCGCGACCGCGGTACGGTGCCGCCGCTCAGCGGGCGCCGAGCTGCTCGACGACGAGCTCCGCGACCCTGGCGGCGGAGGCGGGGTTCTGCCCGGTCACCAGGCGGGAGTCGGCGACCGCGTGGGCCGCGAACTTGGGGGCCCTGGTGAACTTCGCGCCCCGCTCGGTCAGCTTGCTCTCCAGCAGGAAGGGGACGACGCCGGTGAGGCCGACGGCGTCCTCCTCCTCGTCGGTGAAGGAGGAGACCTGCTTGCCGTCGACCAGGTGCGAGCCGTCGCTCAGCCTCAGATTCACCAGCGCCGCCGGGCCGTGGCAGACGGCGGCGACCACGCCGCCGCGCTCGTAGATCGCCCGGGCGACGTCGGCGAGACCGGTCGCCTCCGGGAAGTCCCACATGGTGCCGTGGCCGCCGGCGTAGTAGATGGCGTCGTACGCGCCGGCGTCGATCTCCGCGGCGGTCGGGGTGGCCCGCAGCGCCTCGGCGGTGGCCGGGTCGGCGAGGAAGTCGGCGACCACGGTGTCGTCCGGGTTGACGCCGTCCCGGGGTGCGGCACCCCCCTGGACGGAGACGTACTCGACCTCGTAGCCGGCCCGCCGGAAGACGGCGGCGGGATGGGCGACCTCGGGGACGTAGTAGCCGGTCTTCCGGCCGGTGTCACCGAGGGTTCCATGGCTGGTGAGAGCGAAGAGGATCTTCTTGGCCATCGTGTGGTGCTCCTCGTGGATCGGGGCAGGCATGGGACCGCGCGCCCGGACCGGTGAGCCGCGGCGGGCCGGACACAAAGGAATCTAGATTCCCGGGCCGGTGCATTCAAATAGGGAAATTCATACCCTGCATAGAATCCGCTATGACACTTTTCCCGAGTGTGCGGGTATTTCACGAGAATCCCACTGATGGCCCACTGCCGGGAACAACGGAGTTGGGATAGTGTGCCCCGGAGCCCGCCCAGGAGCTTGTGCCGGAGAGTGAGGCGAGGATGCCCGCGAAAAGCCCGCCCCCGAAGGGACTCATCGTCCTGAGCAGCGTCGATCGCCTGCCGAATGGGCGCCCGGCGGGATTCTGGCTGCCGGAGGCGGCGTACCCGTGGCGGGCGCTTCTCGCGGCCGGCTGGGACTATGAATTCGTCAGTACGCGGCCGGGCCGGCCGGCCGCACGCGGGGTGGACCGGTCCGATCCGCCGCAGCGGATGTTCCTGGAGGACACCGCCGTCCGGGAGAAGCTGGACCGCACCACCACCCCCGATCTGCGCGACCCCGCGGAGTTCGGCATCGTGTTCATCGCGGGCGGGCACGGCTCGGTCCTCGATCTGCCGGCCGACACCCGGCTGAGCGCCATGCTCGGCGCCTGCGGGGCCGCCCGCGCGGTGATCGCCGCCATCGGCCACGGGGTCGGCGCGCTGCTCAATGTCCGCCGCCGCGGCGGCGGTTCACTGACCGCCGGACGCCGGGTGACGGCCTTCACCCGGCACGAGGAGAGCATGGCGGGGCTGGACCGGGTGATGCCCTACTCGCTGGAGGACGCGCTCCGGGCCCAGGGCGCGCGCTTCGAGTCCGGGGACCCCTTCCAGCCGTACGTGGTGACGGACGGCCATCTGGTCACCGGCCAGAATCCGGCGTCCTGCGCCGAACTGGCCGCCGCGGGGATGGCGCTGGCCACCGGCCGGACCCTGCCCGCGCGCTGGCCGAGACAGCCGGTCCCGGCCCATGGGTGAGCCGCGGGGCGGGGCGCATGCGGCCTTCGGTCCGGCCGGGGATGAATTCCCGGCGCGTCCTTTCCGATCACACCGCACGCCATCGGCGCTCCGGAGGGAATTCACCGAGAAGGAGAGCCCCGTGTCCGTCTCCATCGTCGCGCACTGGAAGGCCCGTTCCGGAAATGCGGGGACGGTCGCCGGAATTCTCCCCGATATCGCCCGCGCGAGCCCCGCGGAGCCCGGCTGTCCCGCCTGGACGGCCGGCCGGTCCGAGAGGGAGAAGAATGAGTTCGTTCTCCTCGAGGAGTACGCGGACCACGCCGCACCGGCCGCCCGTCAGGCCACCGCGCGCTATCGGGAACTGATTCTGGAACAGGTGGTTCCGCTGCTCGCGGACCGGAAGGTGGCGCGATACCGCCCCGCCGCCCGAAGGGGCTGAGGGGTCACCGGCGGTTCGGCGGCCCGCCGGGGACGTACGCCCGCCGGCGCGCCGCGCGGGTCACCGGGGGGCGGTCGGCGGCGGCCGGGTCCCCGAGGCCGCCGGCCGCCCCCGCGGGGCCCAGCAGGCGGACCAGGGACCTGCCCAGCCCGGCGGCCGACTGCGGATTCTGGCCGGTGACGAGCCGTTCGCTCACCACCACACACGGCTGCCTGTCCGGAGCCCGGCGGAACAGCGCGCCCCGCTCCTCCAGCGCGCTCTGGAGGGAGAACGGCACCACCGTGTCCAGACCGCGGGCCGCCTCGGCGTCGTCGGGAAAGGCGGTCAGCTCCTTCCCCGCCACCAGCGGGGTGCCGCCGGCGAGCCGCAGATCCACCAGGGCGGCGGGGCCGTGGCAGATGGCGGAGACCACACCGCCGTTCTCGTACACGGCCGCGCCGATGGCCCGGAGGCCCCGGTGGCCGCGGAAGTCCCACATGGTGCCGTGGCCGCCGACGTAGTACACGGCACCGTACCGCTGCGGATCGACCTCCTCGGGGCGCGGGCAGACCGCGAGCGCGCCGCCGCCGTCGGGGCGGCCTAGGAAGGCGCGCTGCGCGGGATCCGCCGGGTCGTGGCCGATCATGGGCGGCATGCCCCCGCCCACCGAGACGAACTCCACCCGGTGACCCGCGGCCCGCAGCAGGCGCCAGGGTGTCACCGTCTCACCGAGGTGGAAGCCGGTCGGCTCGCCGGTGCGGCCGAGATCCGCGTGGCTGGTGAGGGCGAAGAGAACAGTCGTGCTCATGGTCATGCGAACTCCCTCGTGCGGCATCGGGACGGTACGGCGCCCCGGGTCCGCCCCGGGGCGCGGCGCTCACGGGCGGGTGCGCGCGGCGCGGGTGTCTCTCGCGGTGCGGGTGTTCTCCGCGGGTGGGGTGTTCTCCGCGAGCGGGATGTTCTCCGTCTCGCGGCCGGCGGATCGCACGGCGAGCGCCGCGAGCGCGGTCGCGAGCGCGAGTCCGGCCAGCAGGGGCCGGTGGCCGGTGTGCGCGGCCAGGAGCTGGCCGAGCGAGGCGCCGAGGAAGAGCGCGAAGGTGTTGACGGCCACGGCCGCGCCGCCCGCCCCGGGCGCGAGCCGGTGCAGCAGACCCACCAGGGCGGGTACGACGAGACCGATACCGGCCATGTGGACGACGCCGGCGAGGACGAGCGGCGGCGGTACGGCGGTGAGCTGCGCGAGCAGCAGCCCCGCGAGGGCGGTGAGAAAGCCGGAGACGGCCAGGGCCCGGGGTCCGCGCCCGCCGGCGAACCGGCCGGCGACGGGTGCGGCGATCAGCCCGGCGGCGGCGAGGGCCTGGACGCCGAGGAGTTCCCCGGTACCGAATCCGGCGCTCTCCCGCAGATGCCGGTTGAGCACGGCGTGGAGGGCGACGAAGCCGCTGAGGACGGTGAGCGCGGCGGCGAACACCGCGAGGGTCTCCCGCCGCCGGAACAGCCGGCCGAAGGTGGTGAGCACTCCTCGTACGGAGGCGCCCGGATCGCGTCGCGGGGCGGGGAGCAGCCGGTGGAGTGCCGCCGCCGCGAGGGCGTAGCCGATCGCGGCGGGCCAGAAGGCGGCCCGCCAGGAGCCGTGTTCACCGGCGAGTTGGCCGAGCAGTTGTCCGGCCACGCCCGCGCCGAGCAGCCCGGTGGTCAGAAGGGAGAGCAGAAGGGGCCGGCGGGCGGCGGGCGCCCGCTCGGCGACATGGGCGAGTGCCACCGGTGCGAAGGTCGCGGCGGCGAACCCCTGGAGGGCGCGGAAGGCCAGGAACCAGCCGAAATCGGTGCTGAGCGCCGTGGCCGCGGTGGTGGCGGCGGTCGCGAGGGTGCCGAGGACGAGAACCGGTCTGCGTCCGGCGCGGTCCGAGAGGGGCCCGAAGACCAGGAAGCCGAGCGCGTAGGCGAAGGAGAAGGCACTGCCGGTCCAGGCGGCGGCCCCGGCGTCGACGCCGAAGCCGCGCTGGACGGCCGGTGCGACCGGGATGGCGAGATAGAGCTGAGCGGGAATGGCGACGGCGAGTACGGCCAGCACCACGAGCTGCGCACCGAGCGCCCCGCTCCCCGCGGGGCTCCCGTCCGCGGCCTCCGCGCCCGGGACGCGGCCTGTGCTCTGTGCTGTCCGTCGTTTGGGCGCGGGGCGCGGGGGTGCGGGATGCCGGGGTGCGGGGCGCGGGGGTGCCGCAGGGCCCGGCGGGGTGTGGCCGGGTGACGGGCGGCCGGGTGACAGGTGGCCGGGTAATAGGTGGCCGGGTGCCCCATCGCCCGGTGCGGTACGCCCTGCCGTACGGTCCGGCGCCGCACGGCCCGGCGCGATGTCCCCGGCTGAGGCGCACCCCGGTACCGCGAGGCCCGGTGCGATGCCCCCGGCAGGCGTACGCCCGGGGGCCCCGTCACCCGGCCCCTCGCCCGTGCCCGGTCGCGGTGTTTCGGTCATCGGTCTCTCGTCTCGTGGCCGGCGGGTCGAAGCGGTCGGGCGGGGCCGGCGGCCGGGCCGGAGGCATCCCCGGGCCCGGCCGCGGCCCCGCTCAGGAGAGGTTCAGCCCGCCCGCGCGGGCCGCCGCACCGGCGGAACGCGTGGGGCGAGCGAGGCGAGTTCGTCCAGCCGGAGCGGGGCCGGCGAACGGCGCGCCGCCTCCGCCCGGTGCTCCGGTGTCTGATAGCCCCACTGCGCCCAGCGGGAATCCGCGCCCGTCTCGGCGACCCGCAGCGCGTTGGTGAGGTTGTCGTCGATGAAGACGATGTCCCGCGGGAGGATCTCCCACCGCCCGGCCACCTCCCGTACCGCCTCCGCCTTGTGTCCGCACTCCCCGATGATCTCCGCGACGGTCCCGTCGAGCCCGTGCCGCGCCAGAATGGCCCGTACCGACTCGGCGTCCTTCGCGGTGACCACCACGGCGGCCCCGTCGAAGCGGCGCAGGAGTTCGCCGATTCCCGGATGGAGGGTGTGGAGATCCAGCCAGAAGTCGGGCTCCCGGGTGCGCAGCCACTCCCGGGTCGCCGTGGCCTTCTCGGTGAAGGCGCGGACGAATTCCGATGAGAGCTCCGCGAAGAGCCGGTCGAAATCGCGCTGCGAGGAGACGGCGCCGGCGGACGGCAGATGCGCGACGACGAAGTGGTCGAGCAGCCGCGAGTAGTCGCGAACCCCGGCGAACCGCTCGATGAACTCCTGCGGAACGCCCCGGAGTTGTCGCGCTCCGCCGAGAGTCCGGTCGAAGTCGCGCACACCGAACCAGGTGACCAGGGCGCACTCCTCCAGGGCGTCGGCGATCACCCCGTCGAAGTCGAGCGCGATCAGGGCGGGCCCGGTCGCCGTCACCGGGCCTGCCCAGCGGCGGCGATCTTCTCCGCGGTCTCGAGGACGGAGCGCATGAACGCCCCCATGTAGCCGTAGTAGGAGCAGGTGATGATGTTGCCGTCCACGATCACATCGCTGTCCACGACCTCGGCACCGGCATTGATCACATCGTCGCGGAGCCCGATGTAGGCGCATGCCCGGCGGCCCCGGAGCACCCCGGCGCTGACCATGATCCACGGACCGTGGCAGAGCCCCGCCACGACCTTGCCCGCCCGGTCCATCCCGGCGACGAAATCGAGGACATGGCGGTCCTGGCGCACTCGGTCCGGGGCCTCGTGGCCGCCGGTGAGAATGACCGCGTCGTACTCGCCGACATCGAGATCCTCGAATGCGATGAGCGGGCGCGCGGTTTTGTCCATGGGCAGCGGAATACCGTACTTCCCGGACACCGCGTCCGCGTTCTTTGTGGCGACGTCCACGTGCCAGCCCTCCTCCAGAAGGCGGTAATACGTGAAGACGACGTCATGGTCCTGGAAGCCGGGCCCCGTGATGATGACAGCACTGCCTGACATTTTTCTCCCTTTCCCTTTCACTGGCCGGTTCGCTTCCACCGCACCGCGGAAGCACTGAGCGAACGCATCCTTCAGCGGGTCCGGCTGATGGAGAGATACTGCTGATCGGTCTGCGGCCGGCGGTCGTCCTCGGCATGGCCGGTCAGGATCTCGATGTCCCGGTTCACGGCACCGGCGATATGCAGCGGGATGTGGAAGATATCCTTCGGATCCGGCCGGTAGAAGATGTCCATTCCGGTGCGCAGGGTGAACCGGAAGCGATGGTCGGGCGTCCGGGCGCGCATCCGGGTGTTGGGGTGGGAGGGAATCGCCCGCATCGGATGGCTGGGCTCCTCCAGCGAGAAGGTCTCATAGGCGGTCCCGGCCCGGTCGTAGTCGTCCTGGAGGCGGATGAGGTCGAATTTGTTGCGCGGCACCTCGACCTCGATCAGCTCCAGCGGCTCGTCCCCGGTGTTCCGGGTGCCGTGGAAGGCGCCCGCGGCGATGCGGAGCACGGTGCCCTCGCGCAGCGGAATCTCGTCCCGGTCCAGCCCGGTGGTCATGCCGGTGCCGCCGAGGCAGAGCAGATAGGTCAGCTTCCGCGGGTGCACATGGACGGACGTGCCGTGTCCGCTCTCGATGTGGAGCGACCAGAGATCGAAAAAGTCGTCGACGAAGGCGCGGTACTCGTATCCCCACGGCTTGGGAATGATTTCGTCGAGATGTGCATCCTGGTCGAACATTTCGTTCAGCGCACGCGCGCCTCCGCGCAGCAGCTTTCCGAGTTTCCTCATGTCGGCCCGGCTCGCGTCCATCCGGATCGGATGGTATCCGGGATCTGTTTTCGGAAGCAGAACTTCCGACTCCTGAAAGACGGTCATCTCTTTCCCCCTGATGAGCGACGTTCTCCCCCACGCCCTGCGGCGTGCACCCATACTTAACCAGCCATCCGGATCGGCGCCCAAATAAACAAATCTTGGATGGGCATAAGAAGACTTCGCGCCGCGACGGAGGAAGCTGCTCCATTTCTCCGGCGCCGAGTGCGATCCAGGAGCTCGGGCGCACTGTCCGGAGAATCCGGGGCATCGATTCCGTACGTGAAATCCGCGCGGCTCCGTCCCCGCGCCGCGGCCGATATCACTTCACACGCCGGAGTGATCGCCGGATATCACGCCGGGGGAATTATCTCCGCGACCGGGCGGGGCGAAACAGCCGGGGAATACGAGTGCCCCCGGACATGGATCCGCCCCGGCCGCGTACCGAAACGCGACCGGGGCGATGGGAGCCGCGGGGAAGAGGAAGGGGACCTCGGCCGGAGGCTCCCCAGGGTCGTCAGAAGACCGATTCCGCCTCGTACATGCGGTTCTCCGGGACGGTCTTGAGCCGGGTCACGGCGTCCGCCAGCGGAGCCATCACCACATCCGTGCCCCTCAGCGAGGTCATCCGGCCGAAGTCGCCGCGGTGGGCGGCCTCCACCGCATGCCAGCCGAAGCGGGTCGCGAGAACCCGGTCGTACGCGGTCGGCACACCGCCGCGCTGGACATGGCCGAGGATGACCGGCTTGGCCTCCTTGCCCAGCCGGTGCTCCAGCTCCGCGGCGAGACGGTTGCCGATGCCCTGGAAACGCTCGTGGCCGAACTGGTCGATCTCGCCCTTGCGGTACTCCATCGAGCCCTCGGCCGGGTGCGCGCCCTCGGCGACACAGATCACCGCGAACTTCTTGCCCCGGGAGAACCGCTCCTCGACCATCTTGACCAGGTCGTCGACCTGGAAGGGCCGCTCGGGCAGGCAGATGCCGTGCGCGCCGCCGGCCATGCCGGACTCCAGGGCGATCCAGCCGGCGTGCCGGCCCATGACCTCGACCACCATCACCCGCTGATGCGACTCGGCGGTGGTCTTCAGCCGGTCTATCGCCTCGGTGGCGACCGTGACCGCGGTGTCGAAACCGAAGGTGCGGTCGGTCGCGGAGATGTCGTTGTCGATCGTCTTGGGCACGCCGACGACCGGCATCCCGGCCTCGGAGAGCATCCGGGAGGCGGTCAGGGTGCCCTCGCCGCCGATGGGGATCAGGACGTCGATGCCGTACCGGCGCTGGATCTCGCCACAGTTCTCGGCGGCCTCGCGGAGGCGGTTGCGCTCCAGCCGGGCGGAGCCGAGAATCGTGCCGCCGCGGGCGAGGATGCCGCTGACGGCATTGAGGTCGAGCGGCCGGTAATGACCGTCGAGAAGGCCCTTGAAGCCGTCCTCGAAGCCGATCACCTCGTCGCCGTGCCCGGTCAGGGCCCGGTGCACGACCGACCGGATCACTGCGTTCAGTCCGGGGCAGTCGCCCCCTGCGGTGAGTACTCCGATACGCATCGTGCTGTGTCTCCTGCTCGTCAGTGGTGCACGTGAGCCCGGCCTCGATTGTTTCACGGTCAATGTGCGCCTGCCCTCCCGGTGCGGGTGGATGCCCGGAGTACCGCTGAAAGACCCGGTCCGGGCACTGTGCCGGAACCGGCACCCGCCCGCGAAGCGCTGTAGCCATAGCCAGAGGTATTGTCAAGAGATAAAGGCCGCCACGCTGCGGTTTTTTTGTACGGTCTGCTGTACGAATGGTCACCGGCGCACCGGACAGGTGCGGACCGGCGGCGGCGGACAGCGGCACCGGGCCGGGGCCGCGGACGAGCGGCCCGTCGCGGAAGAGCCATGAGAGTCATGAGAGTACGGACGGGAGAACACGCGTGACGCGCAGCGTGTACGTGACCGGGATCGAGCGGGGCGACGGCCGCCAGGTCGTGGAGCTGGGAGTGATGGAGCTCCTCACCCGCCAGGTGGACCGGGTGGGCGTGTTCCGCCCGCTGGTGCACGACGGCCCGGACCGGCTCTTCGAGCTGCTGCGCGCCCGGTACCGGCTCACCCAGGACCCGGCGTCGGTGTACGGCCTGGACTACCACGAGGCCGCCGCGCTCCAGGCCGAGAAGGGCACGGACGAGCTGGTCTCCCGGCTGGTCGACCGCTTCCACCGGGTCGCCCGGGAGTACGAGGTCGTCCTCGTCCTCGGCACCGACTTCGCCGCCACCCAGCTCCCCGACGAGCTGGCGCTCAACGCCCGGCTGGCGAACGAGTTCGGCGCCTCGCTGATCCCGGTGGTCGGCGGCCGGGGCCAGACCGCCGAGTCCGTACGGGCCGAGACCCGCAACGCCTACCGGGCGTACGCGGCGCTCGGCGCCGAGGTGCTGGCCATGGTGGTGAACCGGGTCGCCGCCGAGGAGCGCCAGGTGATCGCCGAGCGGCTGGCGGCCCGGCTCCCGGTGCCCTGCTACGTACTCCCCGACGAGCCCGCGCTCGCCGCGCCGACGGTCGCCCAGATCACCCACGCACTGGGCGGCACGGTGCTGCTGGGCGACGATTCGGGGCTCGCGCGCGACGCGCTGAACTTCGTCTTCGGCGGCGCGATGCTGCCGAACTTCCTCAAGGCCCTGACCCCGGGCTGCATGGTGGTGACCCCCGGCGACCGGGCCGACCTGGTGGTGGGCGCGCTCGCCGCGCACTCCGCGGGGACGCCGCCGATCGCCGGTCTGCTGCTCACCCTGAACGAGCGGCCGGGTGACGAGATCCTGACCCTGGCGTCACGGCTCGCCCCCGGCACCCCGGTGATCTCGGTGCCCACCAACAGCTGGCCCACGGCGGCCGAGCTCTTCGGCCTGGAGGGGAAGCTGAACGCCACCACCCCGCGCAAGGCGGAGACGGCGCTCGGGCTCTTCGAACGGCATGTCGACACCGGCGAGCTGACGGCGAGGCTGGCGGTGGCCCGCAGCGGCCATGTCACCCCGATGATGTTCGAGCACGAGCTGCTGGAGCAGGCCCGCGCGGACCGCCGCCGGGTGGTGCTGCCGGAGGGCGCCGAGGAGCGGGTGCTCTGGGCGGCGGATGTGCTGATCAGGCGTGATGTCTGTGATCTGACCCTGTTGGGCGACACCGAGCTGATCCGCAGGAAGGCGGCCGATCTGGGCATCGACCTCTCCGCCGCGCAGCTGATCGACCCGAACACCTCGGAGCTGCGGCAGCCGTTCGCCGAGCGATACGCCCAGCTGCGCGCCCACAAGGGCGTGTCGGTGGAGCTGGCGTACGACGTGGTGGCGGATGTGAACTACTTCGGCACGCTGATGGTGCAGGAGGGGTTCGCGGACGGCATGGTCTCGGGCTCCGTGCACTCCACGGCGGCGACGATCCGGCCCGCCTTCGAGATCATCAAGACCAAGCCGGACGCCTCGATCGTCTCCTCGGTCTTCTTCATGTGCCTGGCGGACAAGGTGCTGGTGTACGGGGACTGCGCGGTCAACCCGGACCCGAACGCGGAGCAGCTCGCGGACATCGCGGTGCAGAGCGCGGCGACGGCGGCGCGTTTCGGGGTGGACCCGAGGATCGCGATGCTCTCGTACTCCACCGGAACCTCCGGTTCGGGCGCCGATGTCGACAAGGTGCGGGAGGCGACGGAGCTGGTCCGCGCCCAGCGGCCGGAGCTGCGGATCGAGGGCCCGATCCAGTACGACGCGGCGGTGGAGCCGTCGGTGGCGGCGACCAAACTGCCGGATTCGGAGGTGGCGGGCCGGGCGACGGTGCTGATCTTCCCGGACCTGAACACGGGCAACAACACCTACAAGGCGGTCCAGCGCTCGGCGGGCGCGGTGGCCGTGGGGCCGGTGCTCCAGGGGCTGCGCAAGCCGGTGAACGATCTGTCGCGCGGGGCACTGGTCTCGGACATCGTGAACACGGTCGCGATCACCGCGATCCAGGCTCAGCCGGAGCAGGCCGCACCCGGCGCTCAGGCACAGGCACAGGCACAGGCCGGCGTATCGGGCGCAGCGGAGCCGGTATGACTGCATCCGGATGACCGCCGACTCCGTACGGACGACACCGTCCCGGGCACGGCCGCACCGTACCGGCGCGTCGGGCGGCCGAACCCGTACAACCGAACACGTGACACCGGCCCCGGCCGGACCGTGAGCACCATCCCGTCCCGTTTCCGCACGATCACAGAAGGTCCCATGACCGCCACTCGCGTCCTCGTCCTCAACTCCGGCTCCTCGTCGGTGAAGTACCAGCTGCTCGACATGCGCGACGGCGCGCGACTGGCGGTGGGGCTGGTCGAGCGGATCGGTGAGGAAACGTCACGCCTGGTGCACACCCCGCTGGCCGCCGCCGACCCCGCCAAGCGGGAGCGGACGGGTCCGATCGCCGATCACGGCGCGGCGCTGACGGCGGTGGCCGAGGAGCTGTCCCTGGACGGTCTGGGCCTGGACTCCCCCGAACTGGCCGCGATCGGTCACCGGGTGGTCCACGGCGGGCTGCGGTTCAGCGTGCCGACGGTGATCGACGACGAGGTGCTGGCCGAGATCGAGCGGCTGGTTCCGGTGGCGCCGCTGCACAATCCGGCGAACATCACCGGCATCCGCACGGCACGGGCGCTGCGGCCGGATCTGCCGCAGGTGGCGGTCTTCGACACGGCGTTCCACACCACGATGCCGGAGTACGCGGCGCGGTACGCCATCGACGTGGAGACGGCGGACGCGCACCGGATCCGGCGGTACGGCTTCCACGGGACCTCGCACGCCTATGTCTCCAGGGAGACGGCCCGGCTGCTGGGGAAGGCGCCGGAGGACGTCAATGTCATCGTGCTGCACCTGGGCAACGGCGCGTCGGCCTCGGCGGTCGCGGGCGGCCGGTGCGTGGACACCTCCATGGGTCTCACCCCGCTGGAGGGGCTGGTCATGGGGACGCGCTCCGGTGACATCGACCCGGCGGTGACCTTCCATCTGATGCGGGTCGCCGGGATGTCGGCGGACGATGTGGATGTGCTGCTCAACAAGCGGAGCGGGCTGGTCGGGCTCTGCGGCGACAACGACATGCGGGAGATCCGCCGGCGGATCGACGCGGGCGACGAGCGGGCCCGGCTCGCCTTCGACATCTACATTCACCGGCTGAAGAAGTACATCGGCGCCTACTGCGCGGTACTGGGACGGGTGGACGCCGTGGTGTTCACGGCCGGGGTCGGCGAGAACGCGGCGCCGGTGCGGGAGGCCGCGGTGGCGGGCCTGGAGGAGCTGGGCCTGGCCCTGGACTCCGGGCTGAACGCGGAGCGCTCGGACGAGGCCCGGATCGTGTCGCCTCCGTACGCCCGGGTCGCGGTGGCCGTGGTGCCGACCGACGAGGAGCTGGAAATCGCCCGCCAGACATTCGCACTGGTGGCCGGTGAATCACTCGAATGAGCTAACCCCTGCCCATTTGTACATTCCACCAGCCCGAAAATTCCGAGTCGAAACAAACCGATAGGATCCGCCTTATGCGCCGTTCCAAAATCGTCTGCACACTGGGCCCCGCCGTCGACTCGTACGAGCAGTTGAAAACGCTCATCGAGGCCGGCATGAATGTGGCCCGTTTCAATATGAGCCACGGCTCGCACGCCGAGCACGAGGGCCGGTACGACCGGCTCCGCAAGGCGTCGGCCGACACCGGCCGGGCGGTGGGCGTCCTCGCCGACCTCCAGGGTCCGAAGATCCGCCTGGAGACCTTCGCCGAGGGACCGGTCGAGCTGATCCGCGGCGACGAGTTCACCATCACCACCGAGGATGTCGCGGGCGACAAGTCGATCTGCGGCACCACCTACAAGGGTCTGCCCGGCGATGTGTCCAAGGGCGACCAGATCCTGATCAACGACGGCAATGTCGAGCTGCGCGTGGTCGAGATCGAGGGCCCGCGGGTGAAGACGATCGTCGTCGAGGGCGGTGTGATCTCCGACCACAAGGGCATCAACCTGCCCGGCGCGGCGGTCAACGTCCCGGCCCTCTCCGAGAAGGACATCGAGGACCTCAAGTTCTCCCTGCGGATGGGCTGCGACCTGGTGGCCCTCTCCTTCGTCCGGGACGCCAACGACGTCAAGGACGTCCACAAGGTGATGGACGAGGTCGGCATCCGTGTCCCCGTCATCGCCAAGGTGGAGAAGCCGCAGGCGGTCGCGAACATGCAGGACGTCGTGATGGCGTTCGACGGTGTGATGGTGGCCCGCGGCGACCTGGCGGTGGAGTACCCGCTGGAGAAGGTCCCCATGGTGCAGAAGCGGCTGATCGAGCTCTGCCGCCGCAATGCCAAGCCGGTCATCGTGGCGACCCAGATGATGGAGTCGATGATCACCAACTCCCGGCCGACCCGCGCCGAGGCGTCCGATGTCGCCAACGCGATCCTGGACGGCGCGGACGCGGTGATGCTGTCGGCGGAGTCCTCCGTCGGCGCGTACCCGATCGAGACCGTCAAGACGATGTCGAAGATCGTGGTCGCCGCGGAGCAGGAGCTGATGGCCAAGGGCCTCCAGCCCCTGGTCCCCGGCAAGAAGCCGCGCACCCAGGGCGGTGCGGTCGCCCGCGCGGCCTGCGAGATCGCCGACTTCCTGGACGGCAAGGCGCTGCTGGCCTTCACCAAGTCCGGTGACACGGCCCGCCGGCTCTCCCGCTACCGCGCGTGTCAGCCGATCATCGCCTTCACCACGGAGGAGTCGACCCGCAACCAGCTCACGCTGAGCTGGGGCGTGGAGTCCTATGTGGTCCCGCACGTGAACAACACGGACGCGATGGTGGACCTGGTCGACGCGGAGCTGCTGAAGCTCCAGCGCTACAACGAGGGCGACACCATGATCATCACGGCCGGTTCGCCCCCCGGTGTGCCGGGCACCACCAACATGGTCCGGGTGCACCACCTGGGCAAGCAGGCGTAGTTCGCGCGACGCGCGGCGGCGCCCGGGGACGGGTGACGCGGCGCCCCGCCGGGTGACACACGGCCCGGCCGGCGGATTGTGGGCCGTATCCCGGAGACCGGGGTGCGGCCCACCAGCGCGTCCGGGGCGGCGGCGGCCGGGACCGGGTCCGCCCTCCCGCTGCGCCCGGGTTCTTCCCGGACGGGCTTTCCTCTCCCGCGCCGCCCGGGACCGGCTTCGCCCTTCCGCGCCGCCCGGGTTCACCAACCGGCTTTCCTCCCCCGCGCCCGTCCGGTTGACTCGGCTCCACTCCACCCAGTCGAAAGGGAGTCGGCATGGCAGGGAACGTTCCGGCACGGCGGCCGGGGGCGGCGGAGGCGGACGGTGCCGGGGGTCCGGTCTGGCCGCCGCCGGCCGGCGCGGATCCGGGCGGGCTGCCGGAGGTGGTGTTCAGCACGGCGGAGCTGCCGCCGGAGGACCGGTTCGACCACTGGTGCGAGCTGATGAGCGCCACCCACGCGCCCATGCGGCTGAGCACCGCCCACCCGGCCGGATTCCAGGCGCGGCAGCGGGTCATCGACCTCGGCGGCGCGCTGATCTGGCCCGCGTTCTTCCAGCCGGTCACCTTTCACCGCACGGCGAGGCTGATCCGGCAGTCCGACCCCGAGAACTACCATCTCTCCCTTGTCCTGCGGGGCAGCGGCGGGGTCAGCCGGGACCGGCAGGAGGTCGATGTGGGGGCCCGGGAGTACCACACCAACGACACCTCCCGTCCGTGTGTGATCTGGAGCCGCCGGGAGACCCTGCACACCGTGGGCGTCGAGGTGCCGAAGGCCCTGCTGCCGCTGCCGCGGGCCCGTGCCGAGCGGGCGATCGGCATCCCGATGTCGTCGCGGTCGGGCGTCGGGGCGCTGCTGGCGCAGTTCCTCCGCCAACTGGCCGACGACACCGCGTCCTTCCGGGCCCGGGAAGCGCCCCGGCTGGGCCTGGTCCTGGTGGATCTGGTGGCGGCGATGTTCGCCCACGCCCTGGAGGCCGACCGGGAACTCCAGCCCCATACGCACCGGCGGGCGCTGACGCTGCGGATCAAGTCGTTCATCCAGCAGCAGCTGCCGGACCCGGAGCTGAGCCCGGGGACCATCGCCGCCGCGCACAACATCTCCACCGGCTATCTGCACCGGCTCTTCCGGGCCGAGGGGGTCACCGTCTCGGCCCTCGTGCGGCGGAGCCGGCTGGAACGGGCGCGCGCCGATCTGGCCGACCCGGGCCTGACGGCCGTGCCCATCCACGCGATCGCCGCCCGCTGGGGCTTCTCCCAGGCCGCCGAGTTCAGCCGGGCCTTCCGCGCGGCGTACGGGATGCCGCCGAGGGAGTACCGCCACACGGCGCTCGCCGGGCGGGCACCGGTGGTGCCGGTCCTTCCGGGGCAGCGGGTCCGGTAGGCGGTTCACCCGGGCACAAGTTTCCGGGCACGGACCGCCAACGACAGCGGGCGGCCGGTGTCGCCATGCTGTCCACGGGAGACCGCCGGCCCCGGGACATCCCCCGGAGCGGCCGGCGGTGCGGTCCCGTCCGTTTCCGCGGCGGGACCGGAGCACGCCGGGTGGACCCGGCCCGCGGTGTCCACCGATATTCGCCGGAACGGGGAAACACACCATGAACAGAAGAATTCTCGCCGCTCTGCTGGCCTCCGGCCTCGCGGCCTCGACCCTGGCCGTGGCCGGCCCGGTGAGCGGCGCCGCGGCGGCGCCGGTCGTCTGCGAGCCGGGGTACAAGCACGCCAAGTGGACCAGCCGCAAGCACAGTTGGGTGATCACCCACGCCCGCCAGATCAACATCCCGCAGCACGGTACGGGCACCTTCACCAAGTCGGCGACGTACCAGACCTCGGTCTCCTCCAGCCGGGAGATCACCGCGGGCGCCTCGTACTCCGCGAGCTGGGTCATCTCCAGTCTCGACGCCCATGTCTCCGGCACGCTCGCCAAGGCGGGCGAGAAGACGAAGGCGCGGAGCGAGTCGGTCACCGTCAACTTCAACAAGCCGGGCACCTATGTGGTCTTCAGCGGGGTGAAGCGGGCGTCGGGGTACTACGCGGCGAAGACCTGCAATGCGCGCGGCACCGGCTGGGGGAAGACCGGCCACGGCAAGGCCCGGAGCTGGAACGTGAACGCCGAGGGCGGGGTGAAGTGCACCGAGAAGCCGGCCAAGGGCACGGCCAAGCGGGCGGCGAAGGCGTACTGCTGAGCCGGTGACCCGGTCCGGGGCCACGGGGGTACCCCGGACCGGGACCGGCTCGGCGCCGCCGTTGTCAGTGGCGGGTGGCAGTATCACGACTCCGGCCGTCATCCGCCGCCGCACCGTTCGGCGGCGGCGGGCGGCGGC
Organism: Streptomyces sp. CAU 1734; assembly: GCF_039888735.1. Classification (NCBI taxonomy): domain Bacteria; kingdom Bacillati; phylum Actinomycetota; class Actinomycetes; order Kitasatosporales; family Streptomycetaceae; genus Streptomyces; species Streptomyces sp. CAU 1734. Next base: position 164,973 of record NZ_JBDQQP010000011.1, on the reverse strand, counting down.
CGGGGCGACCACCGCAGGGCGCGCGTGATTCACCGCGCCCACGGGGGCGGGCGGCCGCACGGCCGGAGTTCCGGTTCCCTCGTCGAACCGGGGCTTCCGGCCTTTTTCGCACGACCCGGGCGGAGCCGCCCCCGTACGGACGGATACGGACGGATACGGACGGATACGGACGGCCGTCGGGGCCCGTCAGCCGCCGGCGCCGGCACCGGTGACGTAGTTCCGCATCCGCGGAATGGCGAGTGTGCCGCCGAACTGCCCCGCCTGGACCACCCGCACATCGGTGAAGACGGCCACGGGGATGTCGAGCGGCGGCGGGGTCCTCGGGCTGAAGGTGACCGGGAAGACACCGAAGAGATTGCCCTTCAGCTCCTCGGTGTACATCGTCACCGTGCCGTCGCTGATGGTGGAATTCGAGCCCCTGGCCGCCTCCACATGGAGTGTGGTGCCCAGCGGGCCCTTCGCGAGCTGGTGCAGATCCCCGATGTCGACCTTCGACGCCGTGAACTTCAGCACCGGTTTGACCGTGCCGCTCCCCGTCCGCACCTCGACGATGCCGTGGTACGAGAGGCCGCGGAGGGTCAGCACGGAGCTCTCCAGGATCCACGGGTCGTCCGCGAGAAGCGGGATGCCGGACTCCTCCTCGGCCGCGGCGAGCGCCTCGGGGTCCGGGACCGGGCAGGGGAAGCGGGGCTTCGCGCCGTCGGGGATGTCGCGGTCCTTCCTCGGGTCGAGCCCCTTGGCCTCCTCGGGGAGCTCGGCCACCTCGGCGCCCGCCTTCCCGGCCGCCTCCCGGATCTCCTTCTCGGCCCGCTCGGCCTTCTCCGCCTGCTCGGTCCGCCCGGATTCCGGTTCCGGTTCGGCGTCCGGCCTCCCGGGCTCTCCGGTCTTTCCGGGCTTTCCCGGAGGCTTCGGGGACGGTGTGCCGGACGGTTTCGCGGACGGCTTCCCGGACGCGGCCCCGGGGCCGGCGTCCTGCCCGGCCGGGGATGGTACGGCCGGGGACGGTGCGGCCGGGGAGCCGGCGGATCCGCCGGTGCCGGTGACCAGATCCTTGATCACCGCACCGAGGCCGAGAGGATCCAGCGGGTTCCCGCTCTTCGACGGGGACGGCTCCGGCTTCCCGCCCGTCGGGTCCCCCGAGGGCGAACCGGAGGGACCGGCGGAAGGATCCCCGGAGGGAGCCGCCGGGGTGCGTCCCGGCGGATCGGCCGACGGACCGCCCGGGACACCGGCGGACGGGGACGGCGACGGCGACGCGGACGGGTCGGAAGAGGGATCGGGCGAGGGATCGGGGGACGGGGACGGATCGGCGGGTTCCTCGGAGCGGGTGACACAGGGCCCGGGGGCGAACGGAATGTCCTTCTCCTCCGCCAGCGCCGGCCGGGGCGCCAGCCCCATGCCCACGAAGACGGCGGTCGGCATCGCCGCCAGGGCCAGCGCCTTGCTCGCGGGTATCTGAAGCCTGGTCAGCAAAGACCTGCGCGGAGCGGCGTGGCGTCCCCTCCCGGACCGCCCCCTCCCCCGGTCCGGGTCCGGCGGTGTGACATCACCCGGCACTGGTCCTCCCGCCGTCGGCTCCGGTGCCGGCCTCCGGGTGCCCGGTGCCGGTCGCGTCCCACGGCTGCGCACCGGCGGGCGGGGGGAAGCCGTCGTCCGCGGCCGGCTTCCCCGGGACCCAGGAGACCGAGAGGGCGCCGCCGATCAGCGCGAAGAGAAAGCCGACGATGAAGCCGCCGAGATTGGCGATCGGAATCGACACCAGCGCCAGCAGAATGGAGGCGACCCCCGCGAAGACTCTGACGATGGCGTGGAACCACATCGTCAGCCCCAGGGTGACCAGCAGTACGCCGATGATGAGGGCGCCCGCGCCGGCGGTGGTGGACATGGCGAGCGTCAGATTCCCGACCTGGAGAATCGCATAGGGGAAATAGGCGATCGGAATACCGCCGAGAATGGTGAACAGCCCCGCCCAGAAAGGTCGTTGCCCACGCCAGGTGCGGAAACGACGCCGGATGACGCGGAGGTAGTGCTCGTTCTGCCCCGTGGCGAAGGATTCGGCGCTCATGGAAAACAGCTCCCTGGAACTGATCGTGCTGGGTGGAGAATTGGGCGGGCGGGCAGGGAGTCGGGGGGACTTCCCGCCCGCCCGGACGGCGGCACCGTCAGAAGCACTCGATCCCGTCACCGCTGCCGCGAAGCAGCCGCATGCTGAGACCGTTCAGGGTGAAGCTGCCGGCGGTGGTCGCCCATGCCTTCTGCTCCACGTCCCACAACTTGGCCACCTCGGCCTGCTGTGCGAACCCGTTGGCGATGCCCTTGTCCTTGACGACCGGCCCCTTGCCCTTGCGGCTCGGGTCCGTCTCCTTGGCCGCGACACCGATGTCGATGTTGGTGAACTCGGCCTTGGCGTCGAGCTGGCTGATGTCCAGGTAGAGGTTGTCCGCCTTGACGCGTTCACTACCCCCGCCCGCCTTCAGCCGGAGCGTGATCTCACCGACGAACGGGACCTGGCTGACCACCGACTGGCACATGTCCTCGATCTCCGCGTAGCGGAAGGACGAGATCGCGACCGCGCGGTGGACCTTCTCGTCCCCCGTTGTGTCCACATAGCCGAGGTCCACCCCGCCGTACTGGGCGAAGCCCTCGCCGTACAGATATCCGGCCTTGACCTTGAACTCCTGGCCGGACACGGCGAACGACGCCGCCAGCGCCCCTTGGGCCAGACCGACGCCTATCGCGGCGGTGGCCGCCACGCTCGGCACCATGACCAGGGCGAACCGCTTCCATCTGGTTCCGCCACGAGTCTCGGACTCCATGACTTTCCTCCTTCTCGGACGTACATCTCCCGTCCGGACCTCCTGGATCCGTCCGGGGATGGGAGAAGCGCGACGTCCTCGGGAAGGGGAGCGCCCGCGGATCCGGCGCACACCGCGGCCGAAACACCGGCGATCACCCCCGAGCGACAACCACTGGCCGCGCCTGACATGTCGCACGAGTCACGCACGGCCGGAATCGGACAGGCCCCGCCGTCCGGCAGGAACCCCCCTGTCCGCGACCGGAGTTGCTGCCACCGGCCGGCCCGGTGGGGACCCATGTCGGCGGCACGGCCGGAGGCCGGGCTGGTGCGTCAGTGGACCGAGCGTGGCCGATCGTGGTGCATTCCGGGCCCTGGCACAAGAGGGTTCATTACTGGCCAGTAATGGGCCGATAACCGCGCCTCGTCCGGGCGGCGCCGGGCAGGCACGCAGGGTGCAGTGAAACACACCGACACGGACGGGCAATGCGGGCCATAGTCGGATAGAAGAAATCAGTTGATTTACTGCGAGTAACAGTACCCGCGATTGCCAAGTTTCAGCAAAAAACGATCATGCACGATCGACAAATGGCCAGAACGGCGGTGGCGCACCCTTCGCGCCACCGCCGCCCATCACCACATTCCCGGTCAAATCCATACGTCTGACGGGCACTTCGGAAGTTGGCCTAGAACAGTACCCTCGCCAGCGCGGAACGAGCCGCACCGACCCGGGGGTCGTCCGGACCGATGACCTCGAAGAGGTTCAGCAGCCGTACGCGTGCCGCGTCCCGCTCCTCGCCCGCGGTGCGGCGGACCGCCTCCACAAGACGGCCGAAAGCGTCCTCCACATGGCCGCCGACCAGATCCAAATCGGCCGCGGCGATCTGTGCCTCGACGTCATCGGGCTTCTCCGCCGCCTCACGGCGGACCTGGGCCGGATCCATGTCCTTGACCCGGCGGAGCAGTTCGGCCTGGGCCAGTCCCAGCTTGGCCTCCGTGTTGCCGGGATCGTCCGTGAGGACATTGCGGTACGCCTGTACGGCGCCGGCGAAGTCACCCGCGTCCAGCGCCTGCACGGCCGCCTCCAGCAGGGCGTCGTACGGCCCCGCCGGGACCTCGGCCGGGGCGTCCTCGGGGCCGCCCTCCGCCGCGTCGACCGGGATCCCGGTCAGGCCGAAGCGCTCCTCGGCGATCTGCACCAGCTGGTCCAGCGTCTGCCGGATCTGCTGCTCGGGGGCGGCGCCCTGGAAGAGCGGCAGCGCCTGGCCGGCGACCACCGCGAACACGGCCGGAATCCCCTGGATCCCGAACTGCTGCATCAGCATCTGGTTGGCGTCGACATCGATCTTGGCCAGCAGGAAGCGGCCGTTGTACTCCACCGCCAGCCGCTCCAGCAGCGGACCGAGCTGCTTGCAGGGCTGGCACCACTCGGCCCAGAAGTCGAGGACGACCGGCACTTCGGCCGAACGCTGGAGCACATCGCGCTCGAAGCCCGCTTCATCGACATCGATCACCAGATCGGCGGGGGGCACGGCGCCGGGCCCCCCCGTGCGCGCGGACTCGGCGCGGGCCTGCTCGGCCTTCGCCCTGGCCTCTCCGGCCGCCTTCACCGCGGCGAGGTCGACGACGCCGCTCATGGACATATTCCTAGGCTGCATGAGTACATCCTCCCCGTTCCGCGGGCGCAGGGAAAACCGCGGCCCGCGAAGGCGCCGGAATCGGGTCGGCGCGGGGCCCCGCCCAGCACCCGGCGGCGGGCGCCGGAGGCCGTACGGACCGGTGCCCGCACGGGGTTTCACCCGGCGGCCGGGCGCCGGGCGCGAGGCGGGATCCATCCGGTGAGCCGGGTCACAGCACGGGCCGTACCGGCCGGATCCCGGCCGCTTCCGGGACCCGCCCACCGCCCGCACCGCCCCGCTCGCACTCCCGCCGGCTCCCGGGCCCCGGAAGGCCCCGGCCCCGGCCCCGGAAGCGCCCCGGCTCAGAAGCCCGGCGGTTCCGTGTACGTACCCCACTCCTCCCGCAGCACCCCGCAGATCTCCCCGAGCGTGGCCTCCGCCCGCACCGCGTCCAGCATGGGCCCGATCATGTTCGAGCCGTCGCGCGCGGAGCCGAGCATCGCCTCCAGCGCGGCCCGCACCCGGGCGTCGTCCCGGTGCGCCCTGCGCTCCGCCAGCGCCCGGACCTGCTCGCGCTCGACCTCGTGGCTGACCCGCAGGATCTCCAGGTCCCCGGTGACCGAGCCGTGGTGCACATTGACCCCGACGACCCGCTTCTCGCCCTTCTCCAGCGACCGCTGGTAGCGGAAGGCCGACTCGGCGATCTCCCCCGTGAACCAGCCGTCCTCGATCCCGCGCAGGATCCCGGAGGTGATCGGGCCGATGGGGTGTTCGCCGTCCGGGTGCGCCCGGAGGCCGCGCTCCCTGATCCGCTCGAAGATCCGCTCCGCCTCGGCCTCGATCCGGTCGGTCAGCTGCTCCACGTACCAGGAGCCGCCGAGCGGGTCGGCGACATTGGCGACCCCGGTCTCCTCCATGAGCACCTGCTGGGTGCGGAGCGCGATCTCGGCGGCCTGTTCGCTCGGGAGGGCGAGGGTCTCGTCGAGGGCGTTGGTGTGGAGGGAGTTGGTGCCGCCGAGGATCGCGGAGAGCGCCTCGACCGCCGTGCGGACGACATTGTTGTACGGCTGCTGCGCGGTCAGCGAGACCCCCGCCGTCTGGGTGTGGAAGCGGAGCCACTGCGCCTTGTCCGTCCCGGCTCCGTACACATCCCGCATCCAGCGGGCCCAGATCCGCCGGGCCGCCCGGAATTTCGCGATCTCCTCGAAGAAGTCGAGATGCGCGTCGAAGAAGAAGGAGAGGCCGGGGGCGAAGGTGTCCACCTCCAGACCCCGGCTGAGGCCGAGCTCCACATAGCCGAAGCCGTCGGCGAGGGTGTACGCGAGCTCCTGCGCGGCCGTCGACCCGGCCTCGCGGATGTGGTAGCCGGAGACCGAGAGCGGCTTGTACGCGGGGATGTCGCGGGCGCAGTGCTCCATCAGATCGCCGATCAGGCGCAGATGGGGCTCGGGCTGGAAGAGCCACTCCTTCTGGGCGATGTACTCCTTGAAGATGTCCGTCTGGAGGGTGCCGTTGAGCACGGCCGGGTCGACGCCCTGGCGCTCGGCGGCGACCAGATACATGCAGAAGACCGGTACGGCGGGGCCGCTGATCGTCATCGAGGTGGTGACATCGCCGAGCGGAATGCCCTGGAAGAGGACTTCCATGTCGGCGGCGGAGTCGATGGCGACCCCGCAGTGGCCGACCTCGCCCAGGGCGCGGGGGTCGTCGGAGTCCCGGCCCATGAGGGTGGGCATGTCGAAGGCGACGGAGAGCCCGCCGCCGCCGGCGGCCAGGATCATCTTGTACCGCTCATTGGTCTGCTCGGCGTTCCCGAAGCCGGCGAACTGGCGGATGGTCCAGGTGCGGCCCCGGTAGCCGGTCGGGTGGAGACCGCGGGTGAAGGGGTACTCCCCGGGCCAGCCGATGCGCTCGAAGCCTTCATAGGTGTCGCCGGGGCGGGGTCCGTAGACCGGTTCGACCTGATCCCCGGAGAGCGTGGAGAAATCGGCGTCCCGCTTGCGGGCCCCGTCGTAACGGGCCTGCCAGCGTCGGCGGCCCTCTTCGATCGCGTCAGCGTCCATACCGTCGAATTTACTAGGACGTCCTACTATCCGTCCATGATGATCGCTCGAACGGGGATCGCGCCGGTGGAAATCGGGGCCGCGGTGCGCCCGCGCGGCGGTGTACGGCCCCGGCCCCCGCGGGGCCGGGTCACCGGAGCCGGCGGGTCCGGCCGGCTCCGGGGCGGGAGCTCACGCCTTGGCGGCGGTGGGCCGGCTGTCGCCGTCCGTGATCAGGGCGCGGGCCTCACGGGAGATCCTCGGCTCCACGAAGAAGGAGGCGACCGGGATGCAGCCGGCGGCCAGCACCCAGAGCAGCTTGCCGAAGGACCACTTCGCCTTGGAGCCCAGGTCGAAGGCGAAGACGACATAGACGATGAAGAGGACACCGTGGATCTGCGAGATCATCATGGTGTCGCCGGTTTCGAAGCCGTACTTCATGACGATGGCGGCGGTGAAGACGAGCAGCCAGACGGCGGTGATGTACGCCATCACCCGGTAGCGGGTGAGCACGTTCTGTTTCATGGCTACGAGCGTAACGGGGCGTACGGGACGCTCCCCGGCCGGGTCGGCCCCGCCCGCCGCCCCGCGCGCCCGGGGCTCAGCTCTCCTCGAAGTCGCGGGCCGCGACCCGCAGGGGGCGGAGCATGGCGAAGATCTCCGCGCACTCCTCGGCGTCGTACACCCCGAGGCCGAACTCCATCTCCATCAGCTCGCGGGTGGCCGCCTCCACCACGTCGCGCCCCTTCGCGGTGATGGAGGCGAGGGTGCCGCGCCCGTCGTTGGGGTTGGGGCGCTTGTCGACCAGACCGGACCTGACCAGCCGGTCGACGGTGTTGGTGACCGAGGTCGGGTGCACCATCAGCCGTTCGCCGATCTTGGACATGGGCAGCTCGCCGGCCTTGGAGAAGGTGAGCAGCACCAGCGCCTCGTACCGGGCGAAGGTCAGCCCGTACGGCTTGACGACGGCGTCGACCTCGGCGAGCAGGATCTGGTGCGCGCGCATGATGGAGGTGATCGCGGTCATGGAGGGAACGGGCCCCCAGCGCTGCTGCCAGAGCTCGTCGGCGCGGGCGATGGGGTCGAAAGGAAGGCTGAGCGGCTTCGGCACGGCACGACCCTACCCAGTGGTCACTTGGCGGTCAGCACTGTCTCACCCATCGGCCCTCCCACCCCGGCCACCCCATCCCCGTCCGTCACATCCGCCCCATTGATGTCATCCGCACCACCGGCATCACGGCATGCCGGGCCGGACGGCCGCGGCCCGTCCACCGTCCCGGCGGACGGGCCGGGGGCTGGACGGGCTGCGGACGGGAGGTACGGGGAAGGCGGTGCGGGCTACGCCTTGACGACACCCTCGGCGCGGGCGCGGGAGGCGATCACCGCGTCGTCGGCCGCGCGCTTGAGCTTGCGCTCGGCGACGAAGCCGCCGAAGGGCAGCACGGAGAGGATGAAGTAGAGCGCGGCGGTTCCGAAGGACCACTTGGTGCGGTTCCAGGCGTCGAGCCAGAAGAGCACATAGATCACGAAGAGGATGCCGTGGATCATGCCGAGGGCGGGGACCGCGTTGAACTCCGTGGTGCGCTTCAGCACCGAGGCGATCATCAGCAGGATGAAGGAGACGGCCTCCGGCGCGGAGACCAGGCGGAGGCGGTGGAGGGACGAGGCGGTCTTGATGTCCACGGAGGCACCTTCAATGCGGTGAGGTTCGTGCAGTGCGGGGGCGATCTTGTGAATGCGCTCACAAGGGCGGCATCATTCTGCCAGTTCTCTTTGCCAACCCTTTGTCCGGGGTGCGCATCCGGTCCCGGTGAGCCTGTCCTCCTGTCGGTGGCGCCGGTTAACGTCGTGGAGTGGCAACGTTCCGGCTCCAGGGGAGCAAGGTGCTCGCGGTCGACATGACCGGTGACACCGTCAAGGCGAAGAACGGGTCGATGGTCGCCTATGACGGCCAGATGGCCTTCAAGAAGCTGTCCGGCGGCGGTGAGGGCATCCGCGGGATGGTCACCCGCCGGCTGACCGGCGAGCAGATGACCATGATGGAGGTGACGGGCCGGGGCACCTGCTGGTTCGCCGACCGGGCGTCCGAGATCAGTCTCATCAGCCTCTTCGGCGACAAGCTCCATGTGGAGGCCAGCAATATGCTCTGCGCCGCCGGCGGGCTGCGCACCGGGACCAGCTTCACCGGGGCGCGCGGCGGTGCCACCGGCCACGGCCTCTTCACCACCACGGTCGAGGGCAGCGGCCAGGTCGCGATCATGTCGGACGGCCCGGCCGTGGCGCTGCGGGTGACCCCGCAGTATCCGCTCTCGGTGGACCCCGGCGCCTATGTCGCCCATCAGGGCGGTCTTCAGCAGCACTTCCAGTCGGGGGTGACCTTCCGCTCCTTCCTGGGCGAGGGCGGCGGCGAGGCGTTCCAGATCCGCTTCGAGGGCGACGGGCTGGTCTATGTGCAGCCCAGCGAGCGCAACACGATCGGCGGGGAGCTCTGAGATGCCGTTCCGTGAGATCAATTCCCGGATGGTCGAGGCCGCGATCCTCCCCGGGCAGCGGATGTTCAGCCAGCGCGGCGCCATGCTCGCGTACCAGGGCGAGGTGTCCTTCACCCCGAATCTCCAGGGCGGCCAGGGCGGGCTCGCGTCGATGATCGGGCGCCGGGTGGCCGGTGAGGCGACCCCGCTGATGACGGTGGAGGGCCATGGCACCGTGCTGTTCGGCCACGGCGGGCATCACATCCAGGTGATCGCCCTGACCGGCGACACCCTCCATGTGGAGGCGGACCGGCTGCTGGCCTTCGACGGAAGCCTGGAGCAGGGCACGGTGTTCCTCGGCTCGCAGGGCGGGGTCATGGGCATGGTGCGCGGCCAGGTGACGGGACAGGGGCTCTTCACGACCACCCTGCGCGGCCACGGCTCGGCCGCGGTGATGGCGCACGGCGGGGTGATCGAACTGCCGATCACCCCCGGCCGCCCGGTCCATGTGGACCCGCAGGCGTATGTGGCCCACCACGGCGAGGTGCGGAACAAGCTCTCCACCGCGCTGGGCTGGCGCGACATGGTGGGGCGCGGTTCCGGTGAGGCGTTCCAGCTGGAGCTCAGCGGCAGCGGTGCGGTGTATGTCCAGGCTTCGGAGGAAAAGCTGTGAGTTCTCCTGTTGTTTTCGATCCGATGACCCTGCCGAGTGATGACAATGTCAACCCGTACACCTTCTGTGTGGAATTGAAGGGCGGCCAGTGGTTCCTCCAGAAGGGGAAGATGATCGCCTATTACGGGCGCATCGACTTCAACGGCATCGGGCACGGACGGCTCGACCGGCTGCTCCGAACCTCGTTCCACTCACCGCTGCATGCCAGTGACTGGGTGGTGGCCGAGGGCAGCGGGAAGATGCTCCTCGCGGACCGCGCGTTCGATGTGAACTCCTTCGACCTGGACGACGGGAATCTGACGATCCGGTCCGGCAATCTGCTGGCCTACCAGCCGTCACTGGCGCTGAAGCAGTCGATCGTGCCGGGGTTTCTGACCCTGCTCGGCACCGGCAGGTTCGTCGCCGCGTCGAACGGCCCGGTGGTCTTCATGGAGCCGCCGATCAGGGTGGATCCGCAGGCGCTGGTGGGCTGGGCGGACTGCCCCTCCCCCTGTCACCACTACGACCACGGGTACATGTCGGGGGTGATGGGCGGGGTGCGGGCGCTGACCGGGATCGGCGGGGCCTCCGGCGAGGAGCACCAGTTCGAGTTCGCGGGCGCCGGGACCGTACTGCTCCAGTCGACCGAGGCGGTACTGGCCGAGACGGCGACCGGGGCGCCGCCGCCGCAGGCCGGGGTGCCCGGCGGTCATGGCGCGCCGGGCGGTCCGGCGGGTCAACACGGCTCCGGTCCGCGTCTGCCCGGCCAGTTGGGAGACCTCCAACGCCGCTTCGGCCTGTGAGCGGTAGTCTGCGGAGTGTGACGTCGAACGTCTGCACCCCCAGCGCGCCACCAGTACGCTGCGCGGACCGCACCGGCACTCCCCGCGAGTGCCGTGCGTCACACTCCCAGACTTCGTCCGTCTTTCAACTTCTTAGGTAGAATTCTGTTATGGAGACCGAGACGGCCACTCGCTGGCTGACCGAAGACGAGCAGTGCACCTGGCGCGCCCATCTCGATGTCAGCCGGCTGCTGATGCACCAGCTCGAAAAGGACCTCCAGCCGTTCGGCCTGACCAACAACGACTACGAGATCCTGGTCAATCTGTCGGAGTCGGCGGATCTGCGGCTGCGGATGAGCGACCTCGCCGCCGCCACCCTCCAGTCGAAGAGCCGGCTCTCGCACCAGATCACCCGCATGGAGAGCGCCGGACTGGTCCGCCGGGAGAACTGCGAATCGGACCGGCGCGGTCTGTACGCGGTCCTCACCGACCAGGGCATGGAGACGATGCGCCGGGTCGCCCCGCACCATGTGGCCTCCGTGCGCAAGCACTTCATCGACCTCATGACCCCGGAGGCGCTGGGCGATCTGCGCGCCTCCCTCGCCCCGGTCGCCGATCATCTGCGCGGCCACCGCGGCAAGAGCTGACCCGCGGCCCCGCCGCGGCGCCCGCCCTCACTCCGCGGGTGCCGCGGGGAGTCGCAGCTCGAAGAGCGCCCCGCCGGCCGGTGTCGCGCCGACGGTGAGACCGCCGCCGTGGCGCGCGGCCACATCGCGGGCGATGGCCAGACCGAGCCCGGCGCCGCCCTCGTCCCGGGTGCGGGCGTCGTCCAGCCGGACGAACCGCTCGAAGATCCGCTCCCGCTCCTCCTCCGGCACCCCGTCGCCGTCGTCGGCGACCGAGAGCACCACCTCCCGGCGCTCCCGGCGCACCGAGGCGACGACCTCGCCGCGGGCGTGCCGCTGCGCGTTGTCGAGCAGATTGGCCAGCACCCGCGCCACCTGGGAACGCGAGCCGTCCACCTCGAAGCCGGGCCCCTCCGCGGCGTCCACGACCACCCGGACCGGGACCCGGTCACCGGTCCGCTGCGACGCCTCCTCCCGGGCCAGCTCACCGAGATCCAGCCGGGCCTGCCCCGGCCGCTCCCCCGCGTCCAGCCGCGCCAGCAGCAGCAGATCGGCGGCGAGCTGCTGAAGCCGTACGGTGTCGGCGACCGCGCCCGGCACATCCAGCAGCTGCGGATGGGCGGCGCCCACCTCCAGCTGGGTCCGCAGCGAGGCGATCGGGCTGCGCAGCTCGTGCGAGGCGTCGGCGACGAAGCGCCGCTGCCGTTCGACCGACGCCTCCAGCGCGGTCAGCGTCTCATTGGTGGTGCGGGCGAGCCGGGCGACCTCGTCCCGGGAGTCCGGCTCGGGGACCCGCCGGGAGAGATCCTCCGAGGCCGTGATGGCGGCCATCTCGGCGCGGATGCCCTCCACCGGCTTCAGGGCATGCCGGGTGACCAGCCAGGTCACTCCGCCGACGACGACCAGCAGCACCGGAAGGCCGATCAGCATGCCGTCCCGGACCTGCTCCACCGCGCCCTCCTCGACGGCGAGCGGGGCGCCGGCGTACACGGTGGCGGCCGTCTCGTCGCCCTCCAGCACCTGGACGGCGGCGAATTTGTACTTCGCGGTGTCACCGCCCGCGGTCACCGAGCCCTCGGTGTAGGTCACCGGGGCGCTCGACACCCTGCGGTCCTCCGCGCCGTCGTCCTCGTCGTCCCGGTCGTCGTCGTCACCGCGCGGCGGCTTCCGCTCGGGGACGGCCGTGACCTCGGAGGACCCGGTGCCGGTGATCTGCTGGACTCCGTCGCTGATGGCGATCACCCGCCTCTGGCCGTCCACCACCTGCACGGGCGGCTCACCGTCCTCCGGCTCGGGCAGCGCGAGCCGGCGCCCGGCCGCGTAGTCGGCGGCGACCGAGGTGGCCGTCAGCTTCGCCTGATCGGTCGCCTCCTCGTCCAGGTAGGTCTTCAGGACAAGGAGTACGGAGACACCGGCGGCGATCAGCGCGACCGCGACGACCACGGTGGCGCCGAGCGCGGCCCTGGCGCGTACGGATCTCATCGTCCGGCCACCAGCCGGTAGCCGGCCCCGCGCACGGTCTGGATCCGGGGCGCGCCCAGTTTACGGCGGAGTGCGCTGATATAGACCTCGATGATGTTCGGGTCGCCGTCATAGGCGAAGTCCCAGACGTGCTCCAGGATCTGCGCCTTGCTGACCACCTCACCGGCCCGGACCGCCAGCTGTTCCAGGACGGCGAACTCCTTCGCGGTGAGCGCGGCCTCCTCGTCCCCCCGGAAGACCCGGCGGGCGGCGGTCTCCACCCGCAGATCGCCGACGGTGAGCACGGGGGACGCCCCGCCGCGGCCCCGGCGGCGCAGCAGCGCCTTCACCCGGGCGACCAGCACCACATAGGAGAAGGGCTTGGTCAGATAGTCGTCGGCCCCGGTGTCGAGCCCCTCCGCCTCGTCGTACTCGCCGTCCTTGGCGGTCAGCATCAGGATCGGGACCTCGTCCCCGGCCGCGCGCAGCGCGGCACAGACCCGGTATCCGTTCATGCCCGGGAGCATGATGTCGAGAATGACGAGGTCATAGGAGCCCTCGGAGGCCATGTGGAGCCCTTCGAGGCCGTCGTGGACCACATCCACGGCGTACCCCTCGGCGGTCAGTCCCCTGGCGAGGGAGAGTGCCAGCCGCTTCTCGTCCTCCACGATCAACAAACGCATGTGCACAAGAGTCGCAAACCGAAGCTGAAGATCGCTTCAGGTGACTTCAGGCTGTGTTCAGCAAGCCCGGAGGAGATTGGTCCCTGTCGACGCAAGCCGACAGACCCGAAACCCTCCGGGAGGAACCCCTCATGAAGCGCAAGATCGTCGTCGCCGCAGCCGTCACAGCCCTGATCGTCGGCGGCGGTGCCTTCACCGCCGTCGCCGCCTCCGCGGACGATTCGGCGCCCACGTCGAAGATCACGGCACAGGAAGCGGTCGGCGCGGCGCTGGAGCGCACCCCCGGCTCGGTCGTGTCGGTGGACCGCGACGACGACGGCAAGGGCCAGTGGGAGATCGAGGTGGTGGACGCCAAGGGCGCCGGCCACGAGGTGCGGGTCGACTCGCAGTCGGGCAAGGTCTCGGCGTCCGTCGCGGACACCGACGACGGGGACGACGACGGGGACGACCGGGCCGAGGACAAGCGCGACGGCGAGGCCCTCGCCGCCGCCAAGATCAACGCCGGGCAGGCCTCGAAGGCCGCGCTGGCGTTCACGCCCGGCACGGTGACCGATGTCGAGTTCGACGACGGTCACTGGGACATCGAGATCCGTACGGACAAGGGCGACGTCCGCGAGATCCATGTCGACGCGCAGACGGGCCGGACCTCTCCGTCGGCGGACACCGACGACCGGAACGACGACCGCGGCGACCGGAACGACTCCCGGGACGACGACCGCGACGACGCGGACGACAAGAACGACCGCGATGACCGGGACGACCGGGACGACAAGAACGACGACTGATCCTTCCGCCACACGGGCCGGTCCACGGCCCGCCGCGAAGCCCCCGCCCCGGCCGGTACTCCATCCCCCGTGTCCCGGCCGGGCCGGGTTCCGCCGTCCCCCGTCCGCGCGGACGGGGCTTCAGCGCTCCGTCAGCCCGGCGACCAGCTCATCGGCCGCCCGGTAGGGATCCAGCTCCCCCGACACGATCCGCTCCGCCAGAGCACCGAGCCGGCGGTCGCCGTGCAGATCGCCGATGCGCTCGCGGAGCGCGGTGACCGCGATGGTCTCCACCTCCCGCGCGGCCCGGCGGATCCGGCGTTCGGCCAGGACACCGCGCTCCTCCATCCAGGCGCGGTGCTTGTCCAGGGCATCGACGACCTCGCCGACGCCCTCGCCCCGCGCGGCGACCGTCTTGACGATCGGCGGACGCCAGTCACCGGGCCCCCGCGACTCCCCCAGACCGAGCATGTGGTTCAGCTCCCGGGCGGTGGCGTCCGCGCCGTCCCGGTCGGCCTTGTTGACGACATAGACATCGCCGATCTCCAGAATGCCCGCCTTGGCGGCCTGGATTCCGTCGCCCATGCCCGGCGCGAGCAGCACCACGGAGGTGTCCGCCTGCGCGGCGATCTCCACCTCCGACTGGCCCACCCCGACCGTCTCCACCAGGATCACCTCGCACCCGGCCGCGTCGAGGACCCGGATCGCCTGCGGGGCGGACCAGGCGAGGCCCCCCAGATGCCCCCGGGTGGCCATGGAGCGGATGTACACACCCGGGTCGGAGGCGTGATCCGACATCCGCACCCGGTCCCCGAGCAGCGCCCCGCCCGAGAACGGCGACGAGGGGTCGACGGCCAGCACGCCGACCCGCTTCCCGGCTCCGCGGTACGCGGTCACCATCGCCGAGGTGATGGTGGACTTGCCGACGCCGGGCGAGCCGGTCAGACCCACCACGAAGGCGCCGCCGGTGAGCGGGGCGAGCGCCGCCATGACCTCGCGCAGCTGCGGGGAGGCCCCCTCGACCAGGGAGATCAGCCGGGCGACGGCGCGGGGGCGGCCGGCTCTCGCCTGGGCGACCAGCTGGGGGACGTCCACCATGGGGTGCTCCTCGTGTGATGTGTGGCCGGCGGATGGGGGCGGGCCCGTACCGGCGCCTTCTCCCCACCCGCCCCTTCCCGTAACCGGGGCGCCGCCCCGGACCCGACCCGCCGCGGGACGGGCTACCGCCCCGGGACGCGGATGATCAGGGCGTCGCCCTGACCGCCGCCGCCGCAGAGGGCCGCGGCGCCCACCCCGCCGCCGCGGCGCTTCAGTTCCAGCGCGAGATGGAGCACGATCCGGGCGCCGGACATGCCGATCGGATGCCCGAGGGCAATGGCACCGCCATTGACATTCACCCTTTCGGGTGACACCCCAAGATCTTTCATTGACTGCACGGAGACGGCCGCGAAAGCCTCGTTGATCTCGATCAGATCGAGGTCGGAGACGGTCAGGCCCTCCTTCCGCAGCGCATGGGCGATCGCGTTGGACGGCTGCGACTGAAGCGAATTGTCGGGACCCGCGACATTGCCGTGCGCGCCGATCTCGGCGATCCACTCCAGGCCCAGCTCCTCGGCCCTCGCCCGGCTCATCACCACGACCGCCGCCGCGCCGTCGGAGATCTGCGAGGAGGTGCCGGCGGTGATGGTGCCGCCCTCGGCGAAGGCGGGCCGCAGCCGCCCCAGCGACTCGGCGGTGGTCTCCGGGCGGATGCCCTCGTCCTCGGCGAGCACCACCGCGTCGCCCCTGCGCTGCGGGATCTCCACCGGGGCGATCTCCGCGTCGAAGACGCCGTTCTTCCGGGCGGCGGCGGCCCGCTGGTGGGAGAGGGCGGCGATCTCGTCCTGTTCGGCGCGCCCGATGCCGAGCCGGGTGTTGTGCTTCTCGGTGGACTCGCCCATGGCGATGGACTCGAAGGGGTCGGTGAGCCCGTCGTGGGCCATGGCGTCGAGCATCTGCACGGCGCCGTACTTGAAGCCCTCGCGGGACTTCGGCAGCAGATGCGGCGCGTTGGTCATCGACTCCTGGCCGCCCGCGACGATCACATCGAACTCACCGGCGCGGATCAGCTGGTCCGCCAGGGCGATGGCGTTCAGACCGGAGAGACAGACCTTGTTGACGGTGAGCGCGGGCACGTCCATCAGGATCCCGGCGGCGACGGCCGCCTGCCGGGCCGGGATCTGCCCCGCGCCGGCCGTGAGCACCTGCCCCATGATCACGTACTGCACCTGGTCCGGACCGATCCCGGCCCGGTCCAGGGCGGCCCTGATGGCGACCCCGCCCAGATCGGCGCCGGAGAAGGACTTGAGCGAGCCCAGGAGCCGCCCCATGGGCGTCCTGGCGCCCGCGACGATCACTGAGGTGGTACCGGTCCTGACAGACATGAGACACGATCCCCTTACCGGCCCGGGGGCCGCGGAGTGAGCGGGTGAACGCTGGTTCACCTTCAAATGTACTGAGCGGTACGCGCCGGGGTCACCGGCCTGTCGGTGTGATCGCGCGCACGTTGCGTAACCGGGCCTCCGGCGCTCCACTGGGGAGATGCTGACGCGAATCGACCACATCGGAATCGCCTGTTTCGATCTCGACACGACTGTCGAGTTCTACCGGTCCACCTACGGGTTCGAGGTCTTCCACACCGAGGTCAACGAGGAGCAGGGCGTGCGCGAGGCCATGCTCAGGATCAACGGCACCTCCGACGGCGGGGCCTCCTGGATCCAGCTCCTGGAGCCGGTCCGGGAGGACTCCGCGGTGGCGAAGTGGCTGGCCAGGAATGGTGAGGGCGTCCACCACATCGCCTTCGGCACGGCCGATGTGGACGGCGACGCGCAGGCCGTGCGGGAGAAGGGCGTACGCGTCCTCTACGACGAGCCGAGGACCGGCTCCATGGGGTCGCGGATCACCTTTCTGCACCCCAAGGACTGCCATGGCGTCCTCACCGAACTCGTCACCTCCGCAACGGAGCACTGACCTCAGCTTTCCCGGCCCGGTAGAGTGGGCAGTTCCGGGCCGGGGCCGGGTCGGGGCCGCGCCGCGCGTTCTCATGTTGATCTGTCACCATTCCCCGGGGGGCCGTTCGCGCGCGAACGGTGCTTGTGTGGAGTCAGTTGCGACCAGGGGACGGATGGGACCGCGCAGTGCGGGGCTACGAACGCCAGGAGAGCCACCGAGCTGACGACGACCACCTCTCGCGGTTCGAAGCCGAGATGGACCGGCTGAAGACCGAGCGGGAGAAGGCCGTCCAGCACGCCGAGGACCTCGGCTACCAGGTCGAGGTATTGCGCGCCAAGCTTCACGAGGCGCGCCGCAACCTCGCCTCCCGACCCGCGTACGACAGCGCCGATCTCGGGTATCAGGCCGAGCAGCTGCTCCGTAACGCCCAGGTCCAGAGCGACCAGATGCGCGCCGACGCCGAGCGCGAACTGCGCGAGGCCCGCGCCCAGACACAGCGCATCCTCCAGGAACACGCCGAACACCAGGCGCGGCTCCAGGCGGAACTGCATGCGGAGGCCAACCAGCGGCGCCAGCGGCTCGATCAGGAGCTGGCCGAGCGCCGCCACACCGTCGAGGCGCACGTCAATGAGAACGTCGCCTGGGCCGAGCAGCTGCGCGCCCGCAGCGAGTCCCAGGCCCGGCGGCTGCTCGACGAGTCGCGGACCGAGGCCGAGCAGGCCATCGGCCAGGCCCGGGCCGAGGCCAAGCGCGTCGCCGACGAGGCCCGCCGCCGGGTCGCCGGCGAGACCGAGGCCGCCCGCACCGAGGCCGAGGCGCTGCTGCTGCGCGCCCGCAAGGACGCCGAGCGCCTGCTGAACGCCGCCTCCAGCCAGGCGCAGGAGGCCGCCGGCCACGCCGAGCAGCTCCGCTCCTCCACCATCGCCGAATCGGAACAGGCCCGTCAGCAGGCCGGTGAGCTGAGCCGGGCCGCCGAGGCCCGGATGCAGGAGGCCGAGGAGCGGCTGCGCGAGGCCCGTGCCGAGGCCGACCGGGTCCTCGGCGAGGCCAGGGACGCCGCCACCCGGCAGCTCACCTCCGCCGAGTCGGACAATGAACAGCGCACCCGTACGGCCAAGGCGGAGATCGCCCGGCTGGTCGCGGAGGCCACCACCGAGTCGGAGGCCGTCAGGGCCGAGGCCGAGCAGCTGCTCGCCGATGCCCGTACGGAGGCGGAGAAGCAGGTCGCGACCGCCGCCGAGAAGGCCCGCACGCTCGCGGCCGAGGACTCCGCCGCCCAGCTGGCCAAGGCCGCGCGGGCCGCCGAGGAGATCCTGACCAAGGCCGACGACGACGCCCGGGAGACCACCCGCAAGGCGAGCGAGGAGGCCGAGCGGATCCGCCGCGAGGCCGACGCCGAGGCGGACCGGCTGCGCGGCGAGGCCGCCGAGCAGGCCGACGAGCTCAAGGGCGCGGCCAAGGACGACACCAAGGAGTACCGGGCCAAGACGGTCGAGCTCCAGGAGGAGGCCCGGCGGCTGCGCGGCGAGGCCGAGCAGCTGCGGGCCGAGGCGGTCGCCGAGGGCGAGCGGATCCGCGGCGAGGCGCGCCGGGAGGCCGTCCAGCAGATCGAGGCCGCCGCCGGCACCGCCGAGGAGCTGCTGACCCGGGCCCGTACCGACGCCGACGAGCTCCGCTCCGGCGCGACCGGCGACAGCGAGCGGATGCGCGCCGAGGCCGCCGAGCGGGCCGGCACCCTGCGCCGGCAGGCCGAGGAGACGCTGGAGCGCACCCGCGCCGAGGCCGAGCGGATGCGCACCGAGGCGGAGGAGCAGGCCGCGGAGGTCCGCGAGGCCGCCGACCGGGCCGCCGCCGAGCTCCGCGAGGAGTCCGAGCGGACGGTCGCCGCCCGCCAGGAGGAGGCCGCCCGCGAGCTGGCCCGGATCCAGGGCGAGGCCGAGTCGCGGCTGGCGACCGCCGAGCAGACCCTGGCCGACGCGCGCTCCGCGGTCGAGCGGATGCGCCGGGAGGCCGCCGAGGAGACCGAGCGGCAGCGGACCGAGGCCGCGGACCGGATCCGTACGCTCCAGGCACAGGCCGAGGACGAGGCCGACCGGCTGCGCAACGAGGCCGCGGCGGATGCCTCCACGGCCCGCGCGGAGGGCGAGAACATCGCCGTCCGGCTGCGCAGTGAGGCCGCCTCCGAGGCCGAGCGGCTGAAGAACGAGGCCCAGGACACCGCGGGCCGGCTGCGGGCCGAGGCCGCCGCCGCCGCCGACCGGGTGGGGGCCGAGGCCGCCGAGGCGCTCGCCGCAGCCCAGGAGGAGTCGGTGCGCCGGCGCCGGGAGGCCGAGCAGATCCTGGCCTCCGCGCGGGACGAGGCGGACCGGGAGCGCGAGCGCGCCCGGGAGCAGAGCGAGGAGCTGCTGGCCTCCGCCCGCAACCGGGTGGAGGAGGCACAGGCCGAGGCGCTGCGGCTGGTCGGCGAGGCGGACCGGCGGGCGACCGAGCTGGTGGCCGCGGCCGAGCAGACCGCCAAGCAGGTGCGGGATTCGGTGGCCGGGCTGCACGAGCAGGCCGAGGAGGAGATCGCCGGGCTGCGGTCCGCCGCCGAGCACGCGGCCGAGCGCACCCGGGCCGAGGCCCAGGACGAGTCCGACCGGGTCCGCACCGACGCGCACGCCGAGCGGGAGCGGGCCGCCGAGGACGCCGCCGCGCTGCGCCGGCGCGCCCAGGAGGAGACCGACGCGGCGAACGCGCTCGCCGAACGGACCGTCACCGACGCCATCACCGAGTCGGATCTGCTCCGCTCGGAGACCGTCACCGAGATGGACCGGCTGCGGACCGAGACCGTCGCGGAGGCCGACCGGCTCCGCACCGAGACGATCGCGGAGGCGGAGCGGCTGCGCACGGAGGCGCTGGCCGAGTCGGACCGGGTCCGCGCGGACACCGCCGAGTACGCCCAGCGGATGCGCACCGAGGCGTCGGACGCCGTCGCCGGTGCCGAGCAGGACG
The DNA here is from genome assembly GCF_039888735.1 of Streptomyces sp. CAU 1734. Classification (NCBI taxonomy): domain Bacteria; kingdom Bacillati; phylum Actinomycetota; class Actinomycetes; order Kitasatosporales; family Streptomycetaceae; genus Streptomyces; species Streptomyces sp. CAU 1734. The sequence continues at coordinate 145,094 of NZ_JBDQQP010000011.1, read as the reverse complement.
CCGCCCGCACCCGGGCGGACTCCCGGGACGACGCCAACCGCATCCGCTCCGAGGCGGCGGCCCAGGCCGACCGGCTCATCGGCGAGGCGGCCGGCGAGGCGGACCGGATCCGCGCGGAGGCACAGTCCGCGCTGGACGAGGCGCGCAAGGCGGCCGACAAGCGGCGCGCCGACGCGGCGTCCCAGGCGGATCAGCTGATCGCCGAGGCCGCGGGCGAGGCGGAGCGGCTGCGGGCCGAGGCCGCCGACACGGTGGGCGCGGCCCAGCAGGCGGCCGAGCGGATCCGGCTGGAGTCCCGGCAGACCAAGGCCGACTCCGACGCGCTGGCGGAGCGGGTGCGCGCGGAGGCGCGGATCGCCGCCGACCGTACGGTGGACGAGGCCAGGGAAGCGGCGGCGAAGCGCCGCCGGGACGCCGCCGAGCAGGCCGACCAGCTGGTGAACCGGGCCCAGGAGGAGGCACTGCGCGCCGCCCTGGAGGCGGAGGAGCAGGCCGACGCCATGGTGGGCGCGGCCCGCCAGGAGGCCGAGCGGCTGGTCGCGGAGGCGACCGTGGAGGGCAATTCGCTGGTGGAGCGGGCCCGTACCGACGCCGATGAGCTGCTGGTCGGCGCGCGCCGGGACTCGACGGCCATAAGAGAGCGCGGCGAGGAGCTGCGGATCCGGGTCACGAGCGAGGTCGAGGAGCTGCACGAGCGCGCCCGCCGGGAGAGCGCCGAGCAGATGCGGACCACCGGTGAGCGGGTCGATCAGCTCATCAAGGCGGCGACCGAGCAGCGCGAGGAGGCCGCGGCCAAGGCGAAGGAGCTGCTGTCCGACGCCAATTCGGAGGCCGCCGGGGTGCGCATCGCCGCCGTGCGGAAGGCGGAGGGCCTGCTCAAGGAGGCCGAGGCGAAGAAGGCCGGTTTGATCCGCGAGGGTGAGCAGATCCGGACGGAGGCCGAGGAGGAGGCGCGGCGTCTGGTCGGTGACGGGAAGCGGGAGTTGGACGTACTGGTCCGGCGGCGCGAGGACATCCAGACGGAGATCTCGCGGGTCCAGGATGTGCTGGAGGCGCTGGAGTCCTTCGAGGCCCCCGGCACGAACACCAAGGGTGCGGGCGGTTCCGGAACCGGCGTCAAGGCAGGTGCGACGGCCGGCGGTACCCGTTCGGCCGGTAAGTCGTCCGATAGTTGACACTCAAAAGGCTGGACATTCTCCAGATCAAACCCGTATCCGCTCGATGACACGCCGCTTGGGCCCCTAGGATTCCCTCTATCACCTCACCGGTCTCATTCGACAGGATCCTCATGAGCGACACTTCCTCCCCATTCGGCTTCGAGCTAGTGCGGCGTGGCTACGACCGCGGCCAGGTGGACGACCGCATCACCAAGCTCGTCGCCGACCGTGACAGTGCACTGACCCGGATCACCTCGCTGGAGAAGCGGATCGAGGAGCTGCACCTCGAAACGCAGAACGCGCAGGCGCAGGTCTCCGACGCCGAGCCCTCGTACGCCGGTCTCGGCGCGCGCGTCGAGAAGATCCTCCGGCTCGCCGAGGAGGAGGCGAAGGACCTGCGCGAGGAGGCCCGCCGCGCCGCCGAGCAGCACCGCGAGCTGGCCGAGTCCGCCGCCCAGCAGGTGCGCAACGACGCCGAGTCGTTCGCCGCCGAGCGGAAGGCGAAGGCCGAGGACGAGGGTTCCCGGATCGTCGACAAGGCGCAGGGCGACGCGACCCAGCTGCGTTCCGAGGCGCAGAAGGACGCGCAGTCCAAGCGCGAGGAGGCGGACGCGCTCTTCGAGGAGACCCGCGCCAAGGCCGCGCAGGCCGCCGCCGACTTCGAGACCAATCTGGCCAAGCGCCGCGAGCAGTCCGAGCGTGACCTGGCGTCGCGTCAGGCCAAGGCGGAGAAGCGCCTCGCCGAGATCGAGCACCGGGCGGAGCAGCTGCGCCTGGAGGCGGAGAAGCTGCGCACGGACGCGGAGCGCCGGGCCCGCCAGACGGTGGAGACCGCGCAGCGCCAGTCCGAGGACATCGTGGCGGACGCCAATGCCAAGGCCGACCGGATCCGCAGCGAGTCGGAGCGCGAGCTGGCGGCGCTCACCAACCGCCGCGACTCGATCAACGCCCAGCTGACCAATGTCCGCGAGATGCTGGCCACCCTGACCGGTGCGGCCGTCGCCGCCGCCGGTTCGCCGGTGGACGACGAGCCGATCTCGCGTGGTGTCCCGGCTCAGCAGTCCCGCTGAAACCGCACACCATCGAGTGAGGCCGGCGGCCCGGTTCCCCCCGGTTCGGTCCGCCGCCGCATCGGACAGTACGTCAACTGCACCAAGCCCCCTGCCGCTCCGGTGGCGGGGGGCTTTGCGCGCCCTTAGCGTGGCCGCATGATCGAGCTCGAGGGTCTCACCAAGCGCTTCGGCACCAAGGTCGCCGTCGACCGTCTCTCCTTCCGGGTCCGGCCGGGTGTGGTGACCGGATTCCTCGGGCCGAACGGCGCGGGCAAGTCGACCACGATGCGGATGATGCTCGATCTCGACAATCCGACCGCCGGCAGTGTGCGGATCGACGGCAAGCACTACCGGGAGCTCCAGGAGCCGCTGAAGTACATCGGCGCGCTGCTCGACGCCAAGGCCATGCACGGCGGGCGGAGCGCGTACAACAATCTGCTCTGTCTCGCCCAGGCCAACCGCATCCCGGAGTCCCGGGTCTCCGAGGTGCTGGATGTGGTGGGGCTGTCGGCGGTGGCGGGGAAGAAGTCGAAGGGGTTCTCGCTGGGCATGGGCCAGCGGCTGGGCATCGCCTCCGCGCTGCTGGGCGATCCGGAGATCCTGATGTTCGACGAGCCGGTGAACGGTCTCGATCCCGAGGGCATTCACTGGATCCGCAATCTGATGAAGCAGCTCGCCCAGGAGGGGCGGACGATCTTCGTCTCCTCGCATCTGATGAGCGAGATGGCGCTCACCGCCGACCATCTGATCGTGATCGGCCAGGGCAGGCTGCTCGCGGACACCTCGATGGCGTCCTTCATCCACCAGAACTCGCGCAGCTATGTACGGCTGCGCTCCCCGCAGCGGGAACGGCTGCTCGATGTGCTGCACGCCGCCGGTCTCACCCCCGTCGAGGCGGGCGGCGGCACGCTGGAGCTCGACGGGGCGACCACGGAACAGCTCGGCGAGCTGGCCGCCGGGCATCAGATCGTGCTGCACGAGCTGAGCGCGCAGCGCGCCTCGCTGGAGGAAGCCTTCATGCAGATGACCGCGGGTTCAGTGGAGTACCACGCGCACGGCACGGGAGAACCGGGCATTCCGCCGCCCGGCCCCCGGTGGGGCGAGAGTTTCGGCAGTGCGAAGGGGAGGTCCTGATCCCATGGCGTCGGTACCCGCGGTCCTGCGGTCGGAGTGGACCAAGATCCGTTCGGTGTCCTCCACGACCTGGACGCTGGTGAGCGCTTTCGTCGTCACGGTCGGGATGAGCGCGGGACTCTGCGCGCTCTTCAACGCGACCTACGACAATCTCTCCGAGCGCGAGAAGTTCACCTTCGACCCGACCTTCGCCAGCTTCTCGGGGATGGTCCTCGGCCAGCTCGCGATGGTGGTCTTCGGGGTGCTGGTGGTCGGCACGGAGTACAGCTCCGGCATGATCCGCACCTCGCTGGCCGCGGTGCCGCAGCGGGCGGCCTTCCTCTTCAGCAAGCTGGCGGTGGCCACGGTCCTGGCGCTGGCGGTGGGGCTGGCGACCGCCTTCGCCTCCTTCTTCCTGGGCCAGGCGCTCCTCGGTGATCTGCGGACCTCGATCACCGACCAGAATGTGCTGCGGGCGGTGATCGGCGCGGGCCTCTACATGGGGCTGATCGCGCTGTTCTCGATGGCGGTGGCCACCATGCTGCGGTCCTCGATGCTCTCGCTCGGCATTCTGATGCCGTTCTTCTTCCTGGTGTCGCAGATCCTGGCGTCGGTGCCGAAGGCGAAGACGGTGGCGTACTACTTCCCCGACCAGGCCGGCTCCAAGATCATGCAGGTGCTGCCGGAGGCGCTGGGCGCGACCAGGGCGCCGTACGGGCCGTGGGGCGGCTTCGGGATCATGCTGCTGTGGGTGGCGGCGGCGGTCCTCGGCGGGTATCTGGTACTGAAGAAGCGGGACGCCTGAGCCCCTGCCGTCCACCCCGTCCCGGGCGCCCCGGGAGCACCCCGTATCCGATCGTGTCCCAAGCGTTACCGGATGGCCGGAACTGCCGGGCGGTCGTTAAGCTCGTATCTCTTACGGGGGCGTACGGCCTGCTGGCGTGTGCCCGGACGACCTGAAAGTCGATGGGGCTGGAAGATGATCGAGGCAGTCGGCCTGACCAAGCGCTATGGCGCGAAGACAGCCGTGGACAACCTTTCCTTCCAGGTGAGACCCGGTTCCGTCACTGGATTCCTCGGGCCGAACGGCGCGGGCAAGTCGACCACGATGCGCATGATCCTCGGGCTGGACAATCCGACCTCGGGACAGGTGACCGTCGGCGGCTTCCCCTTCCGCCAGACCCCGAACGCACCGCGCCAGGTCGGCGCCCTGCTCGACGCGAAGGCGGTGCACGGCGGGCGCAGCGCCCGCAATCACCTCCTCTCGCTGGCGCAGCTCTCCGGCATCCCGGCCCGCCGGGTGGACGAGGTGCTCGGCGTCGTCGGCCTCCAGGCCGTCGCGGGGAAGCGCTCCAAGGGGTTCTCGCTCGGCATGGGCCAGCGGCTGGGCATAGCGGCGGCCCTTCTCGGCGATCCCCAGGTGCTCCTCTTCGACGAGCCGGTGAACGGCCTCGACCCGGAGGGCATCCTCTGGGTCCGCAATCTGATGAAGCAGCTCGCGGCCGAGGGGCGCACGGTCTTCGTCTCCTCGCATCTGATGAGCGAGATGGCGCTGACCGCCGACCATCTGATCGTGATCGGCCGCGGCCGGCTGCTCGCCGACATGAGCATCAAGGACTTCATCTCGGCGAACTCCGCGGACTTCGCCCGGGTGCGCACATCGGAGGACGACCCGGGATCGCGCGAGAAGTTCTCCGCCGCGCTGAGCGAGGCCGGTGCGCGGGTGATGCCGGAACCCGACGGCGCCCTGCGGATCATGGGCCTGCCGCTGCCGCGGATCAGCGATCTGGCGCATGCCTCGGACGTACGGCTGTGGGAGCTCTCCCCGCACCAGGCCTCGCTGGAGGAGGCGTACATGCGGATGACCCAGGGCGCGGTGGACTACCGGTCCACGGACGACCGGAAGGCCGGGCTGGTCCCGCCGCCGCAGCCCGGGTTCGGGCCCCCGCCGCCGGTGCCGGCGCCGTCGGCCGAGGTGCCGCAGCAGGGCTGGTACGCCCCGCCGCCGCCCCAGCCCGGGGTCAATCCCTGGGCCGGGCCTCCCGCGGGCGCCCCGCCGGTCCCCGCCGCACAGCCCCCGGTTCCCGCCGCTCCGCCCGCCGCCGCCCCCGCCGCGGCCGACCCGACCAAGTCCGAGGACGCCCGATGACCACCCCCTCGCCGCAGCCGGGCGCCCCCGCCGCCACCTATGTCTCGCCGATCCCGGTCCGCCGGACCCACCTCGGCGACGCCCTCGCCTCCGAGTGGACCAAGATCCGCTCCGTGCGCTCCACCATGTGGACCCTCGGGGTGATGATCCTGCTCCTCGTCGGCATGGGTGTGCTCACCGCCGTGATCGTCACCGCCGCCTCCAGCAGCACCGAGGAGAGCATGGACGGCGCCTCGATCCTGACGCTCGGCTTCTTCGGTGTCCTGCTCAGCAGCATGTGTGTGATCACCCTCGGGGTACTCACCATCACCTCGGAGTTCGGCACCGGCATGATCCGGGCCACCCTCACCGCCTGCCCGTCGCGCCCCCGGGTGCTGACCGCCAAGGCGATCGTCTACTTCCTGCTGGTCTTCGTTCTCTCCAGCGTGGTCACCATGGTCGTGGCGGCGCTCCAGGTCGCGATCGTGGGCGACGCCGGGACCGCCGCGCCCACGGCGGGCGAGTGGTTCCGGGCCACGATCGGGGTCAGCCTCTTCCTCGCCCTGCTCGGCCTGGTCTCACTCGCCGTCGGCACCCTGATCCGGCACTCGGCGGGCTCCATCACCGTCATGATCGGTGTGCTGCTGCTGCCGCTGGTGCTCTCGCTCTTCATGTTCACCGACGGGCTGGAGGGCGTCCGCAACGCGCTGGTGGAGTACTCGGTCCCCAATCTGATCGGGGTCTTCTACGACACCGCGGTGACGCAGTCCGGGCCCACCGGCTGGGACCCGCTCTGGGTGATGCTCGGGGTCACCGCCGCGGCGATGGCCGGAGCGTACGCCTCGCTCAACGCCCGCGACGTGTAGGGCACCCGCGCGAGCGGCGCTCAGTACTTCGGCGCGTTACGGGACCGTTGCACCCGCGAGGTGCGGCGGTCCTTCGCGTTCCAGCACGCCTTGTGCCAGTGGCGCCGGTCCTCCACTCCCCCGTGCTCGGGCCAGGCCACCACATGGGCGACGCCGGAGGGGATCTCCTGGTCGCAGCCGGGGCAGCGGTACCGCTTGCCCATCGAGCTCGCCCCGGCGACATGGCGTACCGACCACTCCTCGCCCTGCCAGGACTCGGTACTGCCGAATCCCCCGTACCGGTCGCCCGGATCACCGGACGGGGCGGAGGACTTCTCGCCGCCCTGGGGGCGGTTGCGGCGCGGGGACACGGGGACACCTCACGGGGCGCGCGGGGACATTTTCAACGGGTCCAGCCTACGGGCCGCCGCCGGGGGTACCCGTACCCGGAGTGTGGGACCGAGGACCCCATGGGGCGGAGTTAGCGGACAATCGCAAGAAACTCATGCGGGGCCGTGCCCTTGGCACGTGTCAGACGTTAATGCCGAGGGGGAGTGACGCGTCGGCCGCAAGGAGGCATCACGCGATGCGCGTGGGTACGTTCGTACTGGCCGCTCAGTTCCCGGGCCAGGGGCAGGGGGAGGCGCTGCACCGCGCGGTGCGTTCCGCCGAGGTGGCGGAGGAGTCGGGGCTGGAGTCGGTCTGGCTGGCGGAGCATCATTTCGTGCCGTACGGCGTCTGTCCGTCGGCGGTGACCCTGGCCGCGCTGCTGCTCGGCCGCACCCGGCGGATCCGGGTCGGCACGGCGGTGAGCGTGCTGCCGACCGTCCATCCGGTGGCACTGGGCGAACAGGCCGCGCTGCTCCATCTGACCAGCGGGGGAAGATTCTCGCTCGGGGTGGGCCGGGGTGGGCCCTGGGTCGATCTGGAGGTCTTCGGCGCGGGCCTGGCGGCCTATGAATCGGGCTTCCCCGAATCGCTGGAGCTGCTGCTGCGCTGGCTGCGCGGCACGGCGGTGGGGGCGTCCTCGGCGCGGTTCTCCTTCCGCGAGGTGCCCGTGGTGCCCCGGCCCGACGAGCTGATCGGCGGGGAGCCGCAGGGGCCCGAGGTCGTCGTCGCCTGCACCTCGCCGAAGAGCGTCCGGCTGGCCGCCGCGCACGGGCTGCCGATGCTGCTCGGCATGCACTGCGGGGACGAGGAGAAGGCCGAGATGGTCGCCCTCTGGCGGCGATCCGCCCGGGAGGCCGGCCGGCCGCCGGAGGAGATCGCCGCCGCGGCCCATGTCTCGGCCGGTGTGGTCCAGCTCGCGGAGAGCGCCGCCGAGGCGACCGAGATCCTGGTGAAGGCGATGCCCGGCTGGCTCAAGCAGGGTCTGGACGCGCATATGACGGTCGACAACCGGGTCCGGGTGATGCGCGACCCGGTGGCGTACACCGAATTCCTCTGCGGGCTCCATCCGGTGGGCACCGCACGGCTGGCGGCGGACCGGCTGCTGGCCACCGCCGAGCGCACCGGCATCAGACGTTTCGCGCTCCTCGCGGAGGGCTCCGGCGATCTGGCGACGACCGAGGCGAACGTACGACGCCTGGGGGAAGATGTGCTCCCGCTGCTGACGTGACCCCTCCCTGTCCGTGAGCCGCCGCCGGGTGGTCCCGGCCGGACGGAGCGCGGCCGGACCGGCGGCGGTGGACCGGCCGGGGGGTGGCGGGGCGGGGTGGTGGTGATCCGGCCGCCGGGGCGGAAAGGGTCCCGCGCGGGAGAGGCCGGTTCTCGTGCGCGGCACCGCGCGTACGGGCCGGCGCCGGCGCGGCACCGCGCTCGGAGAGCTGCCTCGCTGCCGCCCCGGCCCCGGAGAGCGCCTTCCGCGAAGCGACGCGGAGCGGCAGCACACGTGATCAGCAGTCGCGCAGTTCCGGCGACTGGTTGAGGAGCTGGCCCCGTGCGGAGGTGAAGCGGGCGAGCCGCTCATCGACGGCGGAGTCCAGCGGGAACACCGCGACGCGGTGGCAGTTCTGGAATGCCAGCCGCACACCGAAGTGCCGCTGCAGCGCGCCGCGAATGGCGTCACTGGCGAGCGCGCGCAGCAGCTGACCACGTGCCTGCTCATCCGGCGGCGGCGTCTGGTTGTCGGCGAACTCGCCGCCGTCGACCTTCAGCTGTGCCACCAGCGAACTGATCATCTCCCATGCGAAGGGCAGGGAGGTCCGGACGCAGTCGACGAAATCCGCTTCATCGACCTCGCCTCGCTCGGCCTGCTCCAACAGCGCCGGTGAGACGTCGAGCGACATGGGTTCTCCTCTCGCGACCCCGGAGCCCGGGGCCTTACGGGCAGGGAAGAAGGCACGCCGGAGCACGCGTCATACGCATGACGCACGACGACGCAGAGTACGCGAACGGCGACCTCCCGCATCCACGGTAAGTGCGCCGCCCTGACGACACCAGGAGAACGGGCCGACAACCGGCCAGAAACGAAGGGTGACAAGCCGGACTACCCGAGAAGTCTCAGCCAGCCGCAGTGGAGGGCCGCAGCGGCTGTGCGTAGGGGGAATCGCGCGGGGAGTGCCGCGTCGAGTAGCGTTGCCGACCATGCGCCTTGTCATCGCCCGCTGCTCCGTGGACTACGCCGGCCGGCTCACCGCCCACCTTCCCTCAGCTCCCCGCCTGATCCTCGTGAAGGCGGACGGAAGCGTGTCCATCCACGCGGACGACCGCGCGTACAAACCACTGAACTGGATGTCCCCGCCCTGCACCCTCAAGGAGGGTGAGGACAGTGTCTGGACGGTCGTCAACAAGGCCGGCGAGAAGCTGATCATCACCATGGAGGAGGTCCTCCACGACTCGTCCCATGAGCTCGGAGTCGACCCCGGCCTGATCAAGGACGGCGTCGAGGCGCACCTCCAGGAGCTGCTGGCCGACCGGATCGAGACACTGGGTGAGGGATACAGCCTGATCCGCCGCGAGTACCCGACCGCGATCGGTCCGGTCGACATTCTGTGCCGGGACTCGGACGGCGCGACCGTCGCGGTGGAGATCAAGCGGCGCGGCGAGATCGACGGTGTGGAGCAGCTGACCCGCTATCTGGATCTGCTGAACCGGGATCCCCATCTCGCCCCCGTGAAGGGCCTCTTCGCGGCGCAGGAGATCAAGCCGCAGGCGCGGGTGCTGGCGACCGACCGGGGCATCGGCTGTGTGGTGCTGGACTACAACGCGCTGCGCGGTATCGAGGACGACAAGCTGCGGCTGTTCTAGCCGGACACGGCACAGCGGTACGGCCCCGGGGATGATCCCCGGGGCCGTACCGCGTTCGGGTGCGGGTGCGGGTGCGGGTGCGGGTGACTAGGGTGCCGGGTCCGGGGGCGGCGGGCCGCTCTCGGCCGGTGAGCTCCCGCCGGTCCGGGTGACCGGCGGCGGTTCGGTGGTGGGCGGTGTGGTCGTCGGGGTGGCCGGCGCGGTCGTGGGGGGTGTGGTCGTCGGGGTGGGGTTCGGCGACGACGGGGAGCCGGACGGCGGGCCGGAGGACGTGGGCTCGGTGGAGGGGGTGCCCGGCGGCCGGGTCGTCGGGGGCGGGCCGGAGTGTCCGGGACTCGACGGGAGGCCGGTGCCCGGCGCGGACGGGCTACCGGTGGGGCCGGTGCCCGGGCCGGCCGACATGGAGGCGGCCGGGAGCTCGCCGGGCCCGTCGGCGGCCCCGCCGCCGGTCGCGCCGGAGCCGTCCGGGCCGTCCGGTTCGCCGGCGGGCGGCTCCGCGGTGAGCCCGTCGCCGCTGTCGTCCTCGTTCGCCGACTGGCCGTTGCGGACCTGCTCGGCGGGCGGGTCCTCGCGCTCGGAGGCGGCGCCGAGGGTGACCACGGTGCCCAGGACGGCGGCGAGCAGCACACCGGCGCTCGCGGCGGTCAGATTGCGGCGGGTGGCGAGGAGGAACGGCCGCCGGCGGTGACGGTCCGGTGCGGCGGCCGGCGGGCGCGGCGGATGCACGGTGAAGGTCTCGGAGACGACCGCGGTCGGCCAGGTCTCCCGCGCGCCCCGGGCCGGTTCGGGGACGGCCGGCGCCGCCGCCGGTCCGGCGGGCAGGGCGAGCAGCCTCGGTCCGGGCGGCAGCTCGTGCCGCTCCCCCGGCGGCTTGCGGAGATCGGGCGCCGCCGCGACATCGCCGGACAGGCCGGCGTCCGGGGGTACGGGAACGGCGGGGGCGGTCTCCGGCGCGCGGCCGGTCTCGCGGTCGACGACGAGTGCCAGTGCCCGGCGGCCGGCCACGGTGCCGCGCTTGTCGGAGAGCGCGCCGCGCAGGGCGATGGACGCCTCCAGTTCGGCGCGGGCCCGGTCGGGGCTGTCGGCGCAGAGCGCCAGGATCCCCAGCTCATGGTGGAAGTACGCCTCCTCGGCGACTTCCCCGGCTATTCGCGCGGCCTCCGAGCCGGTCCGCAGGACACGCTCCCAGGCACCCCAGTGGAGTCCGGCCGCGAAGGCGGGGGCGGCGCTGCGGGCGAGCTCCACGGCGGTGGCGGGGTGTCCGGTCTCCCCGCTCGCGACGAGCGCGGTGAGGGTGTTGACGATGGCGTCCGCCTCGGCGGCGACCCGTTCGGGGGTGACCGAGGGGTGCGCGGCCCACCAGATGTAGTGCCGCGCGACCGTGTGGAGCCGGGCCGCCGCGTCATCGGCGTACCCCTTGTCCTTGAGCTGGATCAGCACCCCGGCGGCGAGCCGGTACCGCCCGCCGGCGGCGGCGAGCAGTCCGCAGCCGAGCAGTTCACCGATCGCGGCGTCCGCGTGGGTGTCGCCGATGAGGGCGGGGAGATGGGCCTGGTGGGGCACTTCGCCGCCGAGGGCCACGGCGAAGCGCAGGGTCTTGCGGGCCCGGTCACCGAGCCGGGAGGCGAGCAGGGCGGCGGGGGCGGCACCCTGGCCGAGGGTGGGCAGGGGCACCTCGGTGCCGTCGATGCCCTCCGGGGGCGCGAAGGCGTCGAAGCCGCCGGGGTCCTCGCTGATGGCCGCGCGGAGCTCGTCGCACTGCCGCAGCAGAGCGCCGGCCTGGACGAATCGCAGCGGCAGTCCCTCGGACTCGAACCAGAGGTCGCCCGCCCAGTTCTCCTCGTCCTCGGCGAGCACGCGGTCCACGGTCCGGCGCAGCAGCTCCATCGAGGCGGGGCGGCTGAGCCCCTTGAGGACGATCTCCTCCAGCTGCGACTCCGGCGCCGGTTCCGGTACGCCGGTGGCGGCGGCCAGCAGAAAGGCGCACTCGGGCGCGGCGTCCAGGAGTTCGGCGAGGGCCGAGGCGCCGAATTCGAGGTCGTCGATGACGACGACCGCGCCGATCTCGGCGATCCGGGCGCGCAGTTGGTCCCGGTCGGGGCGGTGGCCGGGGGCGCGGTGGACGGCCGCGAAGAGTTCGTGGAGCAGTTCGTTCGGGGTGCGGTGGAGACCGTTGAGGCGTACGACGCCGTCGGGGGCGAGGTCGGTGAGTTCCCCGGCGACGGAGTCGAGCAGGGCGGTGCGTCCGGAGCCCGGGGGTCCGGTGATCCGCAGGGAGCGCCCGCGGGCCAGCAGCCGGGTGATGTTCTCGTGTTCCCCGTCGCGCTCCAGCAGGGGGGTCCGGGGGACGGCCGGGCCGGCGGGCGCCGGCGGTCCGGCGGCGCGGGCGTGCTCGGCCCGCTCGGCGGCGGTGCGGCGGACGGGCCGGCCGGGGAATCCGGCCTCCTCGGGGCCGCCGGGCGGCGCGAGTTCGATCTCGCTGCCGTCCACCGGGTTGACGGTGAGCAGATATCCGCCGGAGACGAGGCGGGCGGTGCGGGCGCGCGGCGGCGCGGAGTGGGCGAGGTCGGGTGCGCCGAGGTCGCGGGACGGGCGCGGCCGTCCCGTGCTCTCGGTGGAATTGTCGTGGTCCATGGTCCAAGGCCCCCAGATGCGTTTCGCATAGGTTCGTCTCCGCCCGGGCGGTGGGGAGCCCGTGGCGGCACGCACGTGCGGGGGCCCTCCCGGCATCCCCGCACGCCCGGCTGCCGCTCCGGTCCGGTACTCCTGCCGCCGGACCGTTCCGCGGAGGCGCTTGCCGGAGCCCCTCGGGGCTCCTCCGCGCGGTCCGCACCACGGCAGCCGAACGAACCGTAGACCTCCGCAGGGTATCCCTCACCGGGCGGGGTACCGCCCTGTCCACGAGGTCACAGCTTCATGAGAATTGTGCGCGTCGCCCGCTTCGCCGCCGATGCCGGGCCGGTCGCCGGGCCCGGATGTCAGGCCCGGGGCAGTGATTCGGCGGCCGGCCCGCCCTCGATCGCGAGGATGCGGTGCAGCCGGGTGGCGACCAGCAGCCGCTGCATCTGCGGCGGCACCCCGCGCAGGACGAGTCTGCGGCCACAGCGGCCGGCCCTCCGGTGGGCGCCCATGATGACCCCGAGCCCGGTGGCGTCCCAGGAGTCGAGGGCGGTCAGGTCGAGCACCAGATCGCCGTCCCCGTCGTCCACCGCCGAGTGCAGGACCGTACGGGCGTCCGCCGCGCTGCGGACATCGAGGCGGCCCCCGACAACCAGCTCGACGTGGTCGCCCCTGATGTGCATATGCGCTCCCCGAAAATGCTGTCCGTGCCCGGTGACGGTGTCGCGGGCCGCGAAATGATCCATGGGCCGCCCAGCGGCCCGGCGCCCGTCCCGACCACCCCTTCTCCTACTCCTACTTGCCTCAACTGACGCCCGGCCGGGTGCCACAGTTGCTGCTTGTAAGCGAACCGATACCGAATTCACCCCGAAGGGTGATACCGGCGGTGCCGGTTCGGTCCCGGAGTGTGCGGTGGCCGGATCGGCCGCGGGCGCGCCGCGACGGCTGCCCCCGGCGGACGGGTGCGGTGGTGCGTGCTCAGTACGTGTAGAAGCCCTGCCCGCTCTTGCGGCCGATGTCACCGGCGTCCACCATCCGGCGCATCAGCTCCGGAGCGGCGAACTTCTCGTCCTGGGACTCGGTGTAGATGTTGCCGGTGGCGTGGAGCAGGATGTCGACCCCGGTCAGGTCGGCGGTGGCGAGCGGACCCATCGCGTGTCCGAAGCCCAGCTTGCAGGCGGTGTCGATGTCCTCGGCGGACGCGACGCCCGATTCGTACAGCTTCGCCGCCTCGACGACCAGGGCCGAGATCAGCCGGGTGGTCACGAATCCGGCGACATCGCGGTTGACGACGATGCAGGTCTTGCCGACGGACTCGGCGAACTCCCGTGTGGTGGCGAGGGTTTCGTCGCTGGTCTTGTGCCCGCGCACCAGCTCGCACAGCTGCATCATGGGCACGGGTGAGAAGAAGTGCGCGCCGACCACCCGCTCGGGCCGTCCGGTCACCGCCGCGATCTTGGTGATCGGGATGGCGGAGGTGTTGGAGGCGAGCACCGTGTCCTCGCGCACCAGCTTGTCGAGCGCCCGGAAGATCTCGTGCTTGACCTCCAGCTTCTCGAACACCGCCTCGACCACGATGTCGGCGTCGGCGACCGCGTCCAGATCGGTGGTGGTGGTGATGCGGGCCAACGCGGCGTCGGCGTCGGCCGCTTCGAGCCTGCCCTTGGCGACGAATCTGTCCCAGGACGCCTTGATGCCGTCGGTGCCCCGGGTCAGAGCCTCATCGGTGACATCGCGCAGAACGACGTCCCAGCCGGCCTGGGCCGAGACCTGTGCGATTCCCGAACCCATGAGTCCGGCTCCGATGACGGCGAGCTTCCCGGCCACTTCGACACCCCTTAACGACTGTTTACATTTCGCCTCTGGCCCGGAGGTTAGCGGCCCGGGGCGGACAAAGGGCGGCGAAGAGATGCGCGTCACGCTCCGTCCGGCGGACATCACACCGGCCCGGTCCGCCCCGTGGCGCACCGGCCCCGGGCGGGTGCCCGCCGCGGCCGGCGGACCGCCCCCGGGCGAGGCGCGCATGCGGCTGCCCCGGCTGCGTACCGTATCGGCTCCGGTGACCCGCCGTGACAGCGGACACACCGGCTCTCGGCGTGAGGGGCGGGTAACTACTCTGGACGCATGGTCAATCTCACGCGCATCTACACCCGTACCGGAGACCAGGGCACGACGGCGCTCGGTGACATGAGCCGGACGGCCAAGACCGATCTGCGGATCTCCGCGTACGCCGACACCAATGAGGCGAACGCGGCCCTCGGCACGGCGATCGCGCTGGGGCGGCTCGCGGACGAGGTCGTCACCGTCGTCACCCGGATCCAGAACGACCTCTTCGACGTGGGCGCGGACCTGTGCACGCCGGTGGTGGAGAACCCCGAGTACCCGCCGCTGCGGGTGGAGCAGTTCTACATCGACCGGCTGGAGGCCGACTGCGACCGCTTCCTGGAGGATCTGGAGAAGCTCCGGAGCTTCATCCTTCCCGGCGGCACCCCGGGCGCGGCCCTGCTCCACCAGGCGTGCACGGTGGTCCGCCGGGCGGAACGCTCCACCTGGGCGGCGCTGGAGGCGCACGGGGAGACGATGAACCCGCTGACGGCGACCTATCTCAACCGTCTCTCCGATCTGCTGTTCATCCTCGCGCGGACGGCGAACAAGGAGACCGGGGATGTGCTGTGGGTGCCGGGCGGCGAGCGGTAGCGGGTACGGACCCGGTCAGCGCCGCTCCACCCGGACCGGCCCGTCCCCGGCCGGGGTTCCGGCTCCCGGGTCCCGCCTCGGCCAGACCCAGTAGCTCAGGGCGATGGCGCCGTGGATGGCGGTGATCTTCCACGCCTGGTACATCCAGCTCTCCAGCGAACCGACGCGGCTCGCGTCGTCCACGTACCAGATCGCCAGTTGCAGCAGCCCGGAGGCGACGGCGGCGCCGATCAGGGTGCCGGACCAGATCCGGGCCTCGTGGCGGGCGCGGGCCATGCCGTAGCGGGGCGGGGCCGGCGGGCGGGGGGCGCCGGCGAGACGGTGGGCGGCGTGGCCGTCGAGCCACTTGACGGTGCGGTGGCCGTGGCCGGCGGTGTAGCCGATGTAGAGCGCGGCCAGACCGTGCTTCCAGCTGGGTTCCGCGCCGTTCTTGAGGTCCATCGCGGTCACGACCAGCAGGATGATCTCCAGCAGCGGCTCGCAGAGCAGCAGCGCCGCACCCGCGCGCGGCATCCTCAGGATGTACCGGGTGGCGAGACCGGCCGCCAGCAGTACCCAGAAGCCGATCTCACAGATGATGATGAGGGTGACGATCACGGTCCTCTCCTTTCCACCCTTCAAGCCTCCCGGCCGCCGGGCCCGCACGCGTCGTCACCGATGACGAAACGGAACCGGGCCGCAGTGCATCTTTCGATGTAGTCGCGGCTCCGGGGATCGGCCCCGCCGGGGAGGCCGGGGAGCCCGGCGGCCGTGTTTGATGGGAGGGTGACGTTTCCCCGGCCCCATCGCTCCGACGCGCTCCTCTGCACGGCCGCGCTCCTGGTCGGCGTACTGCTGTGGTCACTCGGTCTGCACACCAACGCGGGCCGCGGCACGCTGCCCGGCTGGACCGTGCTCGTGCCGCTGGCCGCGATCTGTGTCTCGGAGATGTTCCGGCGCTCGCTGCCGATGACCAATCTGCTGATCGGCACCTGCGCGCTGACCGCCGATCAGTTCACGGCCGGCAGTGTCGTCACCATGATCGCCTTCACCGATGTGGTCTATTCGGCGGTGTTCTACGGCACCGCCGCGCAGGCGCGCCGGATCGTGGTCGTCTCGGTGCTCTTCACGATCGCCGCGACCATCACCCTGCTGGTGTACTTCCAGAGTGCGGAGGTGCTGCTGCTGGGGGTCATCATCGCGGCGGTCACCATAGGTTCCGCCTTCACCGGCGCCATCACCCGGAATCACCGGGAGGCCGCCGAGGCGGCCCGGCTGCGGGCCGAGCAGACGGCGCTGCTGGCGGAGATGGACCGGGTGCAGGCGGTGGTGGCCGAGCGCGGGCGGATGGCGCGGGAGCTGCACGACATGGTGGCGAACCATCTGTCGGCGATCGCCATTCACTCGACCGCGGCGCTGTCGATCGGCAATCCGGAGACCTCCCGGGAGGCGCTCGGGGTCATCCGGGAGAACAGCGTCGCCGGACTGGCCGAAATGCGACGGTTGATCGGGCTGTTGCGGGACGGCGCGGACGACCATGAGCCGGCCGTCGCGCCCACCCTCGAGGGGCTGGACGCGCTGATCGCGCGGGCGGGCGCCAACGGCGGCCGGAGTGGGCTGGTCTTCACCCTGGACGACCGGCGCGGGGACGGGCAGCCGCTGCCCGCGCCGGTGGAGATGGCGGCGTACCGGATCGTGCAGGAGTCGCTCACCAACGCGCTCAAGCACGCGGATCCCGGCGAGGTGCGGACCACCCTCGCGCATACCGCGGGCGAGCCGCTGACGGTGACCGTGACCAGCGTTTTCGGCAGCCGTCCCGGTCCGCGGGCACCCGGCTCGGGGGCCGGTCTGACGGGGATCCGGGAGCGGGTGGCGCTGCTGAACGGCCGGGTGTCGGCGGGTGTGGAGGCGGGGCCGCCGGGCGGCCCGGAGAAGATCTGGCGGGTGGCGGCGGAGCTGCCGGTCCGGGACGAGACGGAGTCCGCGGCATGAGGCAGAGGAAGCAGCGGTCGCGGGGAGAGGAGCCGGCGCCATGACGCGCGAGACGGAGACCGGACGGATGGACGGGACGCGGGCGGCCGGGGAAGCGGCGGACCGGGGAAGAACGGCCGGGGAGCCGGCGGGCCGGGGGCGGGCGGCCGGGGAGCCGGCGGGCTCTCCCGCGCCGATCCGGGTCCTGGTGGCGGAGGATCAGCGCGCGGTACGGGCCGGGCTGGTCCTGATCCTGCGCAGCGCGCCGGACATCGAGGTGATCGGGGAGGCCCCGGACGGCGAGGAGGCGGTGCGGCTCGCCCGTGAGCTGCGGCCCGATCTGGTGCTGATGGATGTGCAGATGCCGCGGCTGGACGGGGTGTCGGCGACCCGGCAGGTGGTCCGGGAGAAGCTGGCGGATGTCCTTGTTCTGACCACTTTCGATCTGGACGAGTACGTCTTCGGGGCGCTCCGCGCGGGGGCCTCGGGATTCCTCCTGAAGAACACCGAGGCGAAGGATCTGCTGGAAGCGGTGCGCACGGTGGCCCGGGGCGAGGGTCTGATCGCTCCGGCGGTCACCCGCAGACTGATCGCGGAATTCGCCACTCCGCACCCGGTGCGCTCTCCCAATGCTCCGGATCCGGCCATTCTCGATGTGCTGACCCGCCGGGAGCGCGAGGTTCTCTCCTGTCTCGGCGACGGTCTGTCGAACGCGGAGATCGCGGTGCGCTTGAAGATGGCTGAAGCCACGGTGAAAACGCATGTGAGCCGGTTGCTCGGAAAGCTTGACCTGCGCAGCCGGGTCCAGGCGGCGGTGCTGGCACAGGAGTTGGGGATCTGAGCCGGATCACCGCCGAGATCCATCACCTATGGTCTGGACCTATTGACGATTGGTCCAGACCTTCCTACTCTCACCGCAACACAGTCTGCGGCGAGCCACGCAGAGTGCGCAGTGCACGGTCCCACCCCACTGTCCGGACCTTCTCAAGGAGCACCTGTGCCCACACCCCCACCCCACGGTCTCAGTGAACCCCCCACGCTGAAAAGACCACGCTTCTCCCTGCGGTCGAAGATTGTCGCGGCAGTGACCGCGATGCTCATGCCCGCGGCGGCGCTGGTCGCCCTCGCCACCCCCGCCCAGGCGGCCGAGCAGGCCACGGCCACCTACGCCAAGGGCTCCGACTGGGGCAGCGGCTTCGGCGCCAGCTGGACCATCAAGAACACCGGCACCACCACGATCAACGGCTGGACGCTCAGCTGGGACTACCCCACCGGGACCCGGGTGACCTCGTCCTGGGACGCCGATGTGACCAACACCGGCAACACCTGGACGGCGAAGAACAAGCCGTGGGCCAACTCGCTGCCCCCCGGCGCCACCGTCACGTTCGGCTTCAACGGAACCGGCAACGGCGCTCCGTCGAACTGCAAGCTGAACAACAAGTCCTGTGACGGCCAGCCGCCCGGCGACCAGCCGCCGAGCGCTCCCGGCGGGCTCGCAGCCCCCACCGTCGGCGCCGGCAAGGCCACGCTGACCTGGGACGCCGCCACCGACGACGTCCGCGTCGACAGCTACGACGTCTTCCGCGACAACGTCAAGGTCGCCACGGTGAACGCCCCGGCCACCACCTACGAGGCCACCGGACTGGTCAAGAACCAGCCCTACGTCTTCGAGGTCCAGGCCCGCGACAGCGCCAACCAGGTCGGCCCGAAGAGCGCCGCGCTCACGGTCACGGACGAGGACATCCGTCCCGGCTCCAAGATCAAGATGGGCTACTTCACCAACTGGGGCGTCTACGGACGCAACTACCACGTGAAGAACCTGGACACCTCCGGCACCGCGTCGAAGATCACCCACATCAACTACGCGTTCGGCAACGTCCAGAACGGCCGCTGCACCATCGGTGACGGCTTCTCCGACTACGAGAAGGCCTACACCGCCGACCAGTCGGTGGACGGTGTCGCCGACACCTGGGACCAGCCCCTGCGCGGCAGCTTCAACCAGCTCCGTGAGCTGAAGAAGAAGTACCCTCACATCAAGGTGCTGTACTCGTTCGGCGGCTGGACCTGGTCCGGTGGCTTCACCCAGGCGATGCAGAACCCGGCGGCCTTCGCCGAGTCCTGCTACAACCTGGTCGAGGACCCGCGCTGGGCCGATGTCTTCGACGGCATCGACCTGGACTGGGAGTACCCGAACGCCTGCGGTCTCACCTGCGACAGCAGCGGCCCGGCCGTCATCAAGACCATGATGCAGGCGTTCCGCGCCAAGGTCGGCCCGAACTACCTGCTCACCGCCGCCATCACCGCGGACGCCTCTGCCAATGGCAAGATCGACAAGGCTGACTACGCCGGCGCCGCGCAGTACATCAACTGGTACAACGTGATGACGTACGACTTCTTCGGCGCCTGGGCGGCGCAGGGCCCGACGGCCCCGCACTCCCCGCTGACCTCGTACACCGGCATCCCCCAGCAGGGCTTCACCTCGGCCGACGCGATCAACAAGCTCAAGGCCAAGGGTGTTCCGGCGGAGAAGCTCCTCCTCGGCGTCGGGTTCTACGGACGCGGCTGGACGGGCGTGACCCAGGCGACTCCGGGCGGCACGGCCACCGGCGCGGCCACCGGCACCTATGAGCCGGGCTTCGAGGACTACAAGGTCCTCAAGAACACCTGCCCGGCCACCGGCACCATCGGCGGCACCGCCTACGCCAAGTGCGGCAACAACTGGTGGGGCTACGACACCCCGGCCACCATCGGCTCCAAGATGACCTGGGCCAAGAACCAGAACCTCGGTGGCGCGTTCTACTGGGAGTTCAGTGGTGACACCGCCAACGGCGAACTGGCCACCGCGGTGCACAACGGTCTTCAGTAGCAGCTGAAGAAGTGATGAACGCCGGGCTCTGACAGCCGGCCGCAGGGAGAAGGGGCCGGGGCGATCCCCCGGCCCCTTCGTATGTCCGCCGCCGGGCCCGGACCCTCCGGAGCGCCGCGCGCGGCCGTACGGGCCCCCGGGAGCCGCCGAGGGGGATGCGGGGCGGGGCACGGGACCGGGGATCGCGGTACGGACCCGTCCGGGCGCTCCCGCGGACCCCCGGATCACCCGGCCTCCGCCGCCCGCCCGCGCACCGCCCCGCGCGGGGACGGATCCGCCCGGCGGTACGGACCGGCCCGCCGCGCACCGCGGGGACGGATCCGCCGGGTACGCCCACCCCGTCCCCGGCACCCCCGGACACACGAAACCCCCGGGCCCTGACAGGGCACGGGGGCGGTACGGGGAGGGCTCAGGCCACATTCACCCGCTGGCCGGGCGGGGCGGCCTCCAGCCAGGCCAGGAAGCCCGTCAGGGCGTCCTCGCTCATCGCCAGCTCCAGCCGGGTGCCGCGATGGAGACAGCCCAGCACCACGGCGTCCGAGAGCAGCGCCAGCTCCTCCTCGCCCTCCGGGTCCCGCCGGGCGATGACCTCGATCGCCGAGCGCTCCAGGGTCCGGCGCGGCCGGGGAGCGTACGAGAAGACCCGGAACCACATGATCCGGTCGCCGCTGTAGCGGGCCACGCCGTAGACCCAGCCCTTGCCCGAGTAGTCGGGCTCCTCCGGGACACCCCACCGGAGGGAGCAGTCGAAGGTGCCTCCGGACCGCTGGATCAGCCGCCGGCGCAGACCGAAGACAAAGAGTCCGACCGCGATCAGCGCGATCACGGAAAGGACACTCACCAGCACAGCGAGGAACATCTCCTCCGACCTCCTCGCATCGACCTGGAACTGGAAGTACCCAACCGCAATCCCACAACCACCCGCATCGCCTCAGCCGCGACACGGTCTGGAGGATTCCAGTCCGGGCCGCGGCTGAGGGTGAAAACCATTCGCGGGGTGCTAGCGCACCGCCACCGCACGCAGTCGTACATCGGCACGGCGCTCGGCGGCGGCGTCCGAATCCGACTTCGCACGCTCCAGCGCGCGCTCGGCGCGCTGGGCATCGATTTCATCCGCCAGCTCGGCGATCTCCGCCAGCAGCGACAGCTTGTTGTCGGCGAAGGAAATGAATCCGCCGTGCACAGCGACGACGACCGTGCCGACTCCCTCGGGGGAGCTCGTGCGGATGGTCACCGGGCCCGATTCCAGCACACCGAGCAGCGGCTGGTGACCGGGCATGACGCCGATGTCGCCGGACGTGGTGCGCGCGACGACCAGGGTGGCCTCGCCGGACCAGACCTTTCGGTCGGCGGCGACCAGCTCGACATGCAGCTCAGCAGCCAAGGGTGGCTCCTCGGGTCACCACCCGGCGAAGATGCCGGGTGTTGGGTCATAAGTCTAATGGGGCGCCGGGCGCCGAAACGCCGGGGCCCTGCTCCGGCCCGTGGGGGCCGGGATTTCCGGGAGTGTTCCCGGGGGGCGTACGCAGGGGGGCGGAACGTGCCCGCCCCCCTGCGACGAGTCCGGGGACTCAGGAAACGCCCAGCTCCTTGGCGTTGGCCTTGAGGTCCTCAATGCCACCGCACATGAAGAACGCCTGCTCGGGGAAGTGGTCGTACTCACCGTCGCAGATCGCGTTGAACGCGGCGATCGACTCGTCGAGCGGCACGTCCGAGCCGTCCACGCCGGTGAACTGCTTGGCGACGTGGGTGTTCTGGGACAGGAAGCGCTCGACGCGACGGGCACGGTGGACAGCGATCTTGTCCTCCTCGCCCAGCTCGTCGATACCGAGGATCGCGATGATGTCCTGGAGGTCCTTGTACTTCTGCAGGATTCCCTTGACGCGCGTGGCGGCGTCGTAGTGCTCCTGCGCGATGTAGCGCGGGTCCAGGATGCGGGACGTGGAGTCCAGCGGGTCCACGGCCGGGTAGATGCCCTTCTCGGAGATCGGACGGGAGAGAACCGTCGTCGCGTCGAGGTGGGCGAAGGTGGTGGCCGGGGCCGGGTCGGTCAGGTCGTCCGCGGGGACGTAGATCGCCTGCATCGAGGTGATCGAGTGACCGCGGGTCGAGGTGATGCGCTCCTGGAGGAGACCCATCTCGTCCGCCAGGTTCGGCTGGTAACCCACCGCGGAGGGCATACGGCCGAGCAGGGTGGACACCTCGGAACCGGCCTGGGTGTAGCGGAAGATGTTGTCGATGAAGAAGAGCACGTCCTGCTTCTGCACATCGCGGAAGTACTCCGCCATGGTCAGACCGGCCAGGGCGACGCGCAGACGGGTGCCCGGGGGCTCGTCCATCTGGCCGAAGACGAGCGCCGTCTTGTCGATGACGCCCGACTCGCTCATCTCGTCGATGAGGTCATTGCCCTCACGGGTGCGCTCACCGACGCCCGCGAACACCGACACACCGTCGTGGTTGTTGGCGACGCGGTAGATCATCTCCTGGATCAGCACGGTCTTGCCGACACCGGCACCACCGAACAGACCGATCTTTCCACCCTTGACGTACGGGGTGAGAAGGTCGATGACCTTGATGCCGGTCTCGAACATCTCCGTCTTGGACTCCAGCTGGTCGAAGCTGGGGGCCTTGCGGTGGATCGGCCAGCGCTCGGTGACCTCGGCGTTCGCCTCGGGCACGTTGAGCACCTCACCGAGGGTGTTGAAAACCTTGCCCTTGGTGAAGTCGCCGACCGGGACGGTGATGCCCTTGCCGGTGTTGGTCACCGGGGCCTGGCGGACCAGGCCGTCGGTGGGCTGCATCGAGATGGCGCGGATGACGCCCTCGCCCAGGTGCTGGGCGACCTCGAGGGTCAGGGTCTTCAGCTCACCGTCGGCGGCCGGGTCGGCCACCTCCACGGTCAGCGCGTTGTAGATCTCCGGCATCGCGTCGACGGGGAATTCCACGTCGACGACCGGGCCGATGACCCGGGCGACGCGGCCCGTGGCAACGGCCGTCTCAACTGTCGTCGTCATTACTTGTCACTCCCCGCGGTCGCGTCGGCCAGGGCGCTGGCGCCACCGACGATCTCGCTGATTTCCTGGGTGATTTCGGCCTGGCGGGCCGCGTTGGCAAGCCGGGAGAGGCTCTTGATGAGCTCTCCGGCGTTGTCGGTCGCCGACTTCATCGCGCGGCGGGTGGCCGCGTGCTTGGAAGCGGCGGCCTGCAGCAGCGCGTTGTAGATACGGCTCTCGACGTACCGCGGCAGCAGGGCGTCGAGGACGTCCTCCGCCGACGGCTCGAAGTCGAACAGGGGCAGGATCTCGCCCTTGGTCCCGCTCTCCTCCGCGGCCTTCTCGAGGCTGAGGGGCAGCAGCCGGGTCTGCACCGGCGTCTGCGTCAGCATCGAGATGAACTCGGTGAAGACGATGTGGAGCTCGTCCACGCCGCCCTCGGCCGTGTCCTTCTGGACCGCCTCGATCAGCGGGTCCGCGACCTTCTTGGCGTCCGCGTAGGTCGGGTTGTCGGTGAACCCGGTCCACGAGTCCACGACCTTGCGCTCGCGGAAGCCGTAGTACGAGACACCCTTGCGGCCGACGATGTAGGTGTCGACCTCCTTGCCCTCGCCCCGGAGCCGCTCGGTGAGCTGGTCCGCCGCCTTGATGGCGTTGGCCGAGTAGCCGCCGGCGAGACCGCGGTCGCTCGTGATGAGCAGGACAGCGGCGCGCACCGGCGAGTCGACCTCGGTGGTGAGCGGGTGCTTGGTGTTCGACCCGGTCGCCACCGCGGTCACCGCGCGGGTGAGCTCGGTCGCGTACGGAGTGGAGGCCGTCACCTGGCGCTGCGCCTTGACGATGCGCGAGGCGGCGATCATCTCCATCGCCTTGGTGATCTTCTTGGTCGCGGTGACGGATTTGATGCGACGCTTGTAGACCCGGAGCTGGGCTCCCATGAGTCAGGTCCCTTCCGTCGTCACTTGCTCGTGCTGACCGGAGCGTCTTCGCCCAGAAGCTTGCCGTCCGAGGTCTCGAACTGACGCTTGAAGGCGGCGATCGCGTCACCGACAGCCTGAAGGGTGTCGTCCGACATCTTCGCGCCCTCGGCGATACCGGTGAGCAGGTCCTTGCGCTCGCGGCGCAGGTGCTCCAGCAGCTCGGACTCGAAGCGGCGGATGTCCTCGACCGGGACGTCGTCCATCTTGCCGGTGGTGCCGGCCCAGACGGAGACGACCTGCTCCTCGATCGGCATCGGCTGGTACTGAGCCTGCTTCAGCAGCTCGACCATGCGCTTGCCGCGCTCCATCTGCGCCTTGGAGGCCGCGTCCAGGTCGGAACCGAAGGCGGCGAACGCCTCCAGCTCACGGAACTGGGCGAGGTCCACACGGAGGCGGCCGGACACCTGGCGCATGGCCTTGTGCTGGGCGGAGCCACCGACGCGGGAGACCGAGATACCGACGTTCAGGGCCGGGCGCTGACCGGCGTTGAACAGGTCGGACTCCAGGAAGCACTGGCCGTCGGTGATGGAGATGACGTTGGTCGGGATGAACGCCGAGACGTCGTTGGCCTTGGTCTCGACGATCGGCAGACCGGTCATCGAACCGGCGCCCATGTCGTCGGAGAGCTTGGCGCAGCGCTCCAGCAGACGCGAGTGCAGGTAGAAGACGTCGCCGGGGTACGCCTCACGGCCCGGCGGGCGGCGCAGCAGCAGCGACACGGCGCGGTAGGCGTCGGCCTGCTTCGACAGGTCGTCGAAGATGATCAGGACGTGCTTGCCCTGGTACATCCAGTGCTGGCCGATGGCCGAGCCGGTGTACGGCGCCAGGTACTTGAAGCCGGCCGGGTCGGACGCCGGGGCGGCGACGATGGTCGTGTACTCCAGCGCGCCGGCCTCCTCCAGCGCACCGCGCACGGACGCGATGGTGGAGCCCTTCTGGCCGATGGCGACGTAGATGCAGCGAACCTGCTTGTTCACGTCGCCCGAGCGCCAGTTGTCGCGCTGGTTGATGATGGTGTCGACGGCCAGGGCGGTCTTGCCGGTCTGACGGTCACCGATGATCAGCTGACGCTGGCCGCGGCCGATCGGCACCATCGCGTCGACGGCCTTGTAGCCGGTCTGCATGGGCTCGTGGACCGACTTGCGGACCATGACGCCGGGGGCCTGCAGTTCGAGGGCGCGGCGTCCCTCGGTCTCGATCTCGCCGAGGCCGTCGATCGGGTTGCCGAGCGGGTCGACGACGCGACCCAGGTAGCCCTCGCCTACGGCGACGGACAGGACCTCGCCGGTGCGGGTGACCGGCTGGCCCTCTTCGATTCCGCTGAACTCGCCGAGGACGACCGCACCGATCTCGCGCTCCTCGAGGTTGAGGGCGAGACCAAGGGTGCCGTCCTCGAACTTCAGCAGCTCGTTCGCCATGGCCGAGGGAAGACCCTCGATCTTGGCGATACCGTCGCCGGCCACGCTGACCGTACCGACCTCCTCGCGCGAGGCCGCGTCCGGCTTGTACGACTGGACAAAGTTCTCCAGCGCGTCCCGGATCTCCTCCGGCCGGATCGTGAGCTCCGCCATCTGGGTTCCCTGCTCTCCTTGTTGGGCCCGAAGTTTCTTACTGGGGGTCTGGGGGCCGACCCCCAGGAAATCTTCTGCAATCTCTGCACGGCCCAACCGGGCCGCTCGTACGTCTACTGCCGTTGTTCAGTTGATGGCGGCGGGCGCCGTCCCGCCGGGTGGCGGTTCGGGCCTGCCTGCCGTGTGGCTTGTCAGCCGGCCATGCGGCGGGTCGCCTCGCTGAGGCGCTCCGCGACAGTGCCGTCGATGAGCTCATCGCCGACCCGCACCGAGATCCCGCCGAGGACCGCGGGGTCCACGTCGAGGTTCAGGTGCATCCGACGTCCGTACATCGAGGCCAGGGCGGCGCCGAGGCGCTGCTTCTGTCCGTCGGTGAGGGGGACGGCGGAGGTCACGACCGCGACCATCCGCTCCCGGCGAGCCGCGGCGAGCTTGGAGAGGGAGTCGATTCCCTGTTCCAGGCTACGTCCCCGGGGCGCGGTGACGAGACGGACGACCAGGCGCTCGGTGACCGGGGTCGCCTTGCCGCCCAGCAGGCTGCGGAGCAGCTCGGCCTTGGCGGCGCGGTTGGCCGACTTGTCGGTCAGCGCGGTCCGCAGGTCCTTGTTGGACTGGACGATCCGGCCGAACCGGAACACCTCGTCCTCGACGCTGTCCAGGGTGCCCGTCCTCTGGGCGGCGGTGAGGTCGGCGATGGTCGCCAGTTCCTCAAGGCCGTCGACCAGATCGCGGGACCGCGACCAGCGGGAGCGCACGGCGCCGGAGACCAGTGCGGCGGTTTCGTCGCCGACCTGGCCGCTCAGCAGGCGCCCCGCCAGCTCGGCCTTGGCCTCACCGGCCTGCGCCGGGTCGGTCAGGACCCGACGCAGCGAGACCTCGCGGTCGAGCAGAGCGGTGACGGCGGCCAGCTCCTCGGCGAGCTTCGCCGCGTCGACGGACGTGTTGTCCGTCAGCGCGTCGAGAGCCTCGCGTGCGGCTGCCAGTGCCTCGCGGCTCGCTCCATTCATCGTGCGGCCTCGGCGTTCGAAGCGCTGTCCTCGAGCTCGTCCAGGAAGCGGTCGATCGTGCGGCTCTGCCGGGCGCTGTCCTCGAGGGACTCGCCGACGAGCTTGCCGGCCAGGTCGGTCGCGAGCTTGCCCACGTCCTGACGGAGCGCGGCGGCAGCGGCCTTGCGGTCGGCCGCGATCTGGGCGTGCCCAGCCGCGACGATCTCCTCGCGCTGGCGCTGACCTTCCGCCTTCATCTCCTGGATGATCGCGGTGCCCTGCTCGGTCGCCTCCTGGCGGAGCCGGGCGGCCTCGTGGCGGGCCTCGGCGAGCTGCGCCTTGTACTGCTCAAGGACGCTCTCGGCCTCGGTCTTCGCCGCGTCGGCCTTCTCGATGCCGCCCTCGATGGCTTCCCGGCGCTCTTCCAGAACCTTGTTGATGTTCGGGAGGAGCTTCTTCGCCAGGAAGAAGAAGACGATGGCGAACGCGATCAGGCCGATGATGAGCTCGTCGAGATGCGGGATGAGCGGCGGCTGCTCCGCCCCTGCTGCCGCAAGATTGAACTGAGCGATCACATCAGTGCCTTCCGTGAAAAGTTGGGCTGTCCGGGCGGCGTCTTAGTAGACGAAGCCCATGACGATGCCGATGAGGGCGAGCGCCTCACAGAAGGCGAAACCCATGATCTGGTTGGTACGGATCAGGCCGGCCGCTTCGGGCTGACGGGCGAGGGCCTGGGTGCCGTTACCGAAGATGATGCCGACGCCGACGCCGGGGCCGATGGCGGCGAGACCGTAGCCGATGGAGGCGACGTTTCCTTCGACGGCGGCAAGGGTCTGGAGAGCGGACATGCCGGTTCTTCCTTCTCTTTCAAGGACCCGGTGGGGGTTGGCCACCGGACGTCTGGGGTGGGGTGGGGTGAGGCTCGGCTCAGTGGTGCTTGGCGAGCGCGCCCTGGATGTAGCTGGAGGCCAGCAGGACGAAGACGTACGCCTGGACGGCCTGGATGAAGAGCTCGAAGACGATCATCACCATGACCAGCACGAAGGACGTGCCGGCGTAGGCGAAGCCGATGCCGCTCATCAGGTAGTAGGTGGCGAGGCTGAACATCACGATCAGCAGGTGGCCGGCGAACATGTTCGCGAAGAGCCGGACCGCGTGCGTGAACGGGCGGATGAGCAGATTGGAGAAGAACTCCAGCACGACCACGAGCGGAAGAATCGGGCCGAGCGACTTGTCATAGCCGGTGATGTTCTTCCAGCCGCCGACGAATCCGTGCGTCTTGAAGGTCAGGCCGACCCAGAGGACGTACACGATGAGGGCGAGACCCGC
Organism: Streptomyces sp. CAU 1734; assembly: GCF_039888735.1. Taxonomy (NCBI): domain Bacteria; kingdom Bacillati; phylum Actinomycetota; class Actinomycetes; order Kitasatosporales; family Streptomycetaceae; genus Streptomyces; species Streptomyces sp. CAU 1734. Next base: position 117,559 of record NZ_JBDQQP010000011.1, on the reverse strand, counting down.
CGGGAACGCGATGAGCGATGTCACCGGGAACTGGGCGAGCGGAATGATCGACCAGAGGTTCATCAGCCAGATGAAGAAGAACAGCGACACCATCAGCGGGACGTACTTCTCGCCGTCCTTCTTGCCGATGATCTCGTAAACGATGCCGCGGCGAACGAAGTCGTACCCCGCCTCACCGATCATCTGAACCTTGCCCGGAACCAGCTTCGGCTTGGCGAAAGCGGCCCAGAAGAAGGCAACGACCAGGATCGAGCTGATCAGTGCCAGCAGCATCGGCTTGGTGAACTCGAAGCCGCTCACCGTGAAGATCGGCTCGTAGAGGAAGGTGTGCAGGCCCGGAGCTGGGAACCCGCACCCAGAAAAGAGCTGGCAATCAGGGTCGAAGGCGAGCATCTGGGGGTCAGCACTCACCGCGGGCTCCTTCAGCGTGGCGCATAGGTACGGCAACCTCGTTGTGTCGGCGCGGCGCGCAGCCGCGGTTCGGCACTGGACTGGTGTATCGGATGTGAGGGCGGCTGGCGGGCATGGAGCCTCGCGAATGAGCAGGCGTCAGCTCAGATGCCCGCGCCCGCTGTGCCGCAGTTGGCACCGGACGATAGCAGGATCGCGAAAGGCTCCTTATACCGGCCCTACCTTTCACGAGGCCGAGCCCGTCTTCTCCGCGCTGACGCCGCGGGAAGACTCGGGTTCGACGTACATGATCTTGGCCTTCATGTAGTAACGCGCCTGAGCCGCGACCCAGACGATCGTCGCCGCGAGGAGCGAGAAGGCGAATGCCTTGAAGTCGAACGCGGTGGTGCCCTTGAGGAAGGCCATGACCATGAAGAGCAGCAGCAGCTGCGTCATGTAGAGCATCAGCCCCATGGCCTGGAACAGGTGCGGGAGAGATTTGGCCGTCCGCTGGAGAACCAGCAGGCCCATTCCCATGAAGGCGATGACCAGCAGCGTGCCGATAACCGCGCCGAGCGCTCCCTTCCCACCGACGGCCACGGTCGCGACCGCGGTGGCGACAACGCCGGCGGCAGCGGTGGGCAGGGCGATGTGAAGGAATGTGCGGGCGTCGTTGGACGGCATGGCGGCAGCTCCGCTTCCTGGGGGAATGGCAGTGGTGTGTCGTCATGGACGAGCGTAATCCGGATCCGAGTCGGGTCCTCGGGGCCAACAGACCGTCGCACTACGGTCTTTCGGCTCTGTCGCCGGTTCTCGTGAACGGTATCACAAACTATTTGAAGAGGTCTTTACTCGGGTGTGTGCCTACTGTCACACATGGGGGTGAATGTGCCTGTCTGGGCACCGGTTCGATAGCACCCCGTGTGCTATTGGACACAGACCGGGAAAATGTCAGCCGCGAGTGCCGGCTTTCCGCCGGGGGGAGAGCCGCGAACGGGCGCCGATCGCGGTCGCGCCGTTGACGCCGGCCGGAACGGGAGCCCGCTCGGGGCCTCCGCCGTCGCCCTCCCCGGCGCTCTCCTCGCCGCTCCCGCCGTTTCGGGACGGCTCCGGCATCCGTGCGCCTCCGCCCGCTCCGGGAGCCCCGGGGGCGTCCTCCGGGCCGTCCTCCGGGGCTGCCGAGGGATCGGCCGCCGGGTCCCCCGGCGCGGCTCCGCGCGTACGGAAGGAACGGCGCCGGTAGCGCGGCGGCACGAAGGACTCGGCCCAGTGCGGCGCCCTCGGCGAGAACCGGGGCAGCAGCAGCAGGATCAGACCGATGGCGCTCAGCGCCACGATCACCATCACGATCCAGAGCGAGGCCGAGTGGATGGAGTACCCGACGACACCGAAGGCGATCAGCGCGGACCAGAAGTACATGATCAGCACCGCACGGCTGTGCGAGTGGCCGATCTCCAGCAGCCGGTGGTGCAGATGTCCCCGGTCGGCCGCGAACGGCGACTTGCCCCGCCAGGTGCGGCGGACGATCGCCAGCACCAGGTCGGCCAGCGGGATGGCGATGATCGTCAGCGGCAGCAGCAGCGGGATGAAGACCGGCAGCGCCGAGTGGGTGGCCCCGCGGTCGCCGTCCGCGAACACCTTCACGACATCCATGTCGACCTGGCCGGTCACCGAGATCGCGGAGGCCGCGAGCACCAGTCCGATCAGCATCGAGCCGGAGTCGCCCATGAAGATCCGCGCCGGGTGCATGTTGTGCGGCAGAAAGCCCAGGCACATGCCCATCAGAATCGCCGTGAAGAGCGTCGCGGGGGCCGCCGCCTCGATCGTGTAGCTGTACCAGAAGCGGTAGGAGTAGAGGAAGAACGCCGCCGCCGCGATGCAGACCATGCCGGCGGCCAGGCCGTCCAGGCCGTCCACGAAGTTCACCGCGTTGATGGTGATGACCACCAGGGCGACGGTCAGCAGGGTGCCCTGCTCATCGGTGAGCGAGACCATCCCGACCCCGGGGACCGGGATCCACAGAATGGTCAGACCCTGCATCACCATCACACCGGCGGCGATCATCTGCCCGCCGAGTTTGACCAGGGCGTCGATCTCGAACTTGTCGTCCAGGACGCCGATGATCCAGATCAGCGCGGCACCGGAGAGCAGCGCGCGCGTCTCGTTGGACGAGGCGAAGGCGCTGTCCAGGTTCTGCAGATGGTCGGCGACCAGCAGGCCGGCGCAGAGCCCGAAGAACATGGCGATGCCGCCGAGCCTCGGTGTCGGTTCCCGGTGCACATCACGCGCCCGGATCTCCGGCATGGCTCCGGTCGCGATGGCGAACTTCCGCACCGGACCGGTGAGGAGATAGGTCACCGCCGCCGTCACACAGAGCGTCAGCAGGTAATCACGCACGGGCTGCCCCACAGGAATCGCTGGCCATCTCAGCCCCACACACTAATCGTGGTGCCCACATGGTTGTGGACTTACGGGTGCCGCAGACGGTTGCACACCTGATTCCGGCTACCCCTGATACGGCGGAAATCTACCCGCAAGTTCCGCCACTTCCGCACGCACCCTCGCCGCCCCGCTCCCTTTCTCCCGTTCCGCCCGATCTTCTCGGATGGCCACAGCGAAGAGCGCGGCGATCCTCGCCATCTCCTGCTCCCCCATGCCCTGAGTGGTCAGCGCGGCGGTGCCGAGCCGGATGCCGCGGGCGTCCCCGTACGGCAGCGCGCAGGTGTCGAGCACCAGCCCGGCCGCCGCGAGCCGGCCGCGGGCGGTGTGGCCGTCGACCCCCAGCGGGGCGGGATCCGCGGTGATCAGATGGGTGTCGGTGCCGCCGGTGAGAACCTCGAAGCCCTCCGCCTCCAGGGTGCCCGCCAGCACCCGGGCATTGGCGACGACCTGATGGGCGTAGGCGGTGAAGGCCGGGGTCGCGGCCTCGCCGAACGCGACCGCCTTCGCCGCGATCACATTCATCTGCGCGCCGCCCTGGCTGAACGGGAAGACCGCCCGGTCGATGCGCTCGGCCAGCCCGGCACCGCAGAGGATCATGCCGCCGCGCGGCCCGCGGAGCACCTTGTGGGTGGTGGCGCACACCACGTCGGCGTACGGGACCGGGCTGGGCGCCGCGCCGCCGGCGATCAGTCCCATGGGGTGGGCCGCGTCCACGATCAGATGGGCGCCGGCCTCGTCCGCGATCTCCCGGAAGGCGGCGTAGTCCGGATGGCGCGGATAGGAGATCGACCCGCAGACGATCGCCTTGGGACGGCGCTCGCGGGCGAGGGCGCGGACCTGGGCGTAGTCGATCAGGCCGGTGTCGGGGTCGACCCCGTACCCCACGAAGTCGAACCAGCGGCCGGAGAAGTTCGCGGGCGAGCCGTGGGTGAGATGGCCGCCGAAGGGGAGGCCCATGGCCAGCACGGTGTCACCGGGGCGCAGCAGGGCCGCGTAGGCGGCCAGTACGGCGGAGGAGCCGGAGTGCGGCTGGACATTGGCGTGCGCGGCGCCGAAGAGGGCGGTGGCGCGCTCCCGGGCGATGCGCTCGGCGGCGTCGGCGAACTCGCAGCCGCCGTGGTGGCGGGCGCCGGGGTAGCCCTCGGCGTATTTGTCGGCGAGCGGGGAGCCGAGGGCGGCGAGCACGGCGGGGGAGGCGAAGTTCTCGGCGGCGATGAGCTGGAGCGTACGGCTCCGGCGGTCCCGCTCGCCCCGGATGACCTCGGCGATCTGGGGGTCCTGCCGCAGCACGGCGTCCTCGCCGGGGTGGCGGGGCGGGGCGGTGGGGGCGGGGTGGCCTGGTGCGGTGCTGACGGGCATGACGGCGCTCCGTGCGGCGCGGGGTGCTGGGCCCCTCCAATGTAGGCCGGGGGGTGCGGGGGCGCGCGGTGAGCGGGGCGCGGGCCGTCTGCCGGGGCTCCGCTCCGGACCGCGCTGCCCGAACGCCGGAGGGGCCGGTTCTCGGGGGCCTCGTCACCTCAGGGAAAGGCCGGCTCTCGCCGACCCCGCTGCCCGAACGCCAAAGGGGCCGGGTTCCGCTCTTCTCAGACGCCGGACGGGCTGGTTCTGACCGGGTCCGGCGGCATGCCCGTCAGCGCGGTGACCACCGGGTCCAGTGCCTGGTTGATCTCGTCGCCGATCGAGCGGAAGAAGGTGATCGGGGCGCCGTACGGGTCGTGGACCTCGTCCGCGTCGGGGGTCGGTGCCAGCAGCCAGCCGCGGAGCGCCGCCGCCGCGCGGACCAGGGCGCGGGCGCGTTCGACCACGCCCTCGTCGCGCGGGTCCGGCAGGGTCGCCGGGTCGATCGCGCGGACCAGGCGGGTGAACTCCTTCAGGGTGAAGGTGCGCAGGCCGGCGGAGTGGCCCATGGAGATGACCTGGGCCCGGTGGTCGCGGGTGGCGGTGAGGACGAGGTCGGCCCGGATGACGTGCTCGTCGAGCAGTTCACGGCCGACGAAGCCGGTCGCGTCCGCGCCGAAGTCGGCGAGGACGATCTCCGCGTTGGCCTCCATGGGCGCGCCCTCGTGCCCCCAGGTGCCCGCGCTCTCCACGATCAGGCCGCGGGCGACCAGGTCGCCCAGGCGGTCGCTGAGGGCATGCCGGGTCAGCCGCTCGGTGATGGGCGAGCGGCAGACATTGCCGGTGCTGACGTGGAGGATCCTGAACGTGTCGCCGGTGTCGGCAGCGCCTATGCCAAGCCCCCCAGGGGCGATCAAGGGGCCACCTCGAGGTCGGGTACGACTTTGCGCAGCTCTTCCGCGTCGAGGGCGCCGGCCCGCAGCAGGACGGGGACCCTGCCGGTGACGTCGACGATCGAGGAGGGCACGATGCCGGGCGTGGGGCCGCCGTCGAGATAGACGGAGACGGAGTCGCCGAGCATGTTCTGCGCCGCGTCGCAGTCCTCGGGCGCCGGGTGGCCGGTGAGGTTGGCGGAGGAGACCGCCATCGGACCGGTCTCGGTCAGCAGCTCGATGGCGACGGGGTGCAGCGGCATCCGGATCGCGACCGTGCTGCGGGTGTCGCCGAGGTCCCACTGGAGGGACGGCTGGTGTTTGGCGACGAGGGTGAGCGCACCGGGCCAGAAGGCGTCGACCAGCTCCCAGGCGTCCTCGGAGAAGTCGGTGACCAGGCCGTGCAGGGTGTTCGGGGAGCCGATGAGGACGGGGGTGGGCATATTGCGGCCCCGTCCCTTGGCCGCGAGGAGGTCGGCGACCGCGTCCGCGCTGAAGGCGTCCGCGCCGATCCCGTACACGGTGTCGGTGGGCAGCACGACGAGTTCGCCGCGGCGGATGGCGTTCTTGGCCTCGCGCAGGCCGGTCTCGCGCTCGCTCGCGTCGTTGCAGTCGTATCGCCGAGCCATCAGTGAGCCTCCTCGTACACGTACACGGTCGTCGTCACGGCGTCGCCCGTCGTCCTCACGGCGGCGTCGCCTGTCGTGGTCACGCTCTCGCCGGCCGTCGTCACGGCGTCGCCTTGCGGGCGGTGGCGAAGCGCGGGCGCTTGTTGAGATCCGGGTGGTCGGCGGCGTCCACCCAGCCGGATTCCTCGTTGAAGATCCACGGGACCTGGCCGCCCTGGGTGTCGGCATGCTCGATGACGACGAGGCCGCCCGGGCGGAGCAGCCGGTGGGCGGTGCGCTCGATGCCGCGGATGGTGTCGAGGCCGTCCTCGCCGGAGAAGAGCGCCATCTCGGGATCGTGGTCGCGGGCCTCGGGGGCCACGTACTCCCACTCGGTGAGCGGGATGTACGGCGGGTTGGAGATGACCAGGTCGACCTGGCCGTTGAGCTCGGGGAGGGCGGTGAGGGCGTTGCCCTGGTGGATGGTGACCCTGGACCCCTCGGCGTTCTTGCGGGCCCAGCCGAGGGCGTCGTCGGAGAGCTCGACGGCGTGCACCCGGGAGCGCGGGACCTCCTGGGCCATGGCGAGGGCGATGGCCCCCGATCCCGTACAGAGGTCGACGATCAGGGGTTCGACCACGTCCATGGCGCGCACGGCGTCTATGGCCCAGCCGACGACCGATTCGGTCTCGGGGCGGGGGACGAAGACACCGGGGCCGACATGGAGCTCCAGATAGCGGAAGAACGCGCGTCCGGTGATGTGCTGGAGGGGTTCGCGGGCCTCGCGGCGGGCGATGGTCTCCCAGTAGCGGGCGTCGAAGTCGGCGTCCTTGACGGTGTGCAGCGCTCCCCGCTTCACCCCGTGGACGAAGGCGGCCAGTTCCTCCGCGTCGAAGCGCGGTGACGGCACGCCGGCGTCGGCCAGCCGCTGGGTGGCCTGGGCCACCTCGGCAAGCAGCAGGTTCACTGGTCCTCCACCCGTTCGTACGAAGATTCCGGCCCGCGCGGTGCCCCGCGCCGGGCATTGTTTTCTGCGGTCCTACTGGGAGCGGCCGCTCACTGCGCGGCGGCGAGCTTGGCGGCGGAGTCCGCGTCGACACATGCCTGGATCACGGCGTCGAGGTCACCGTCGAGCACCTGGTCCAAGTTGTACGACTTGAATCCGACGCGGTGGTCGGAGATGCGGTTCTCCGGGAAGTTGTAGGTACGGATCTTCTCGGAGCGGTCGACGGTGCGGACCTGGCTGCGGCGCGCGTCCGCGGCGTTCTTCTCGGCTTCCTCCTGGGCCGCGGCGAGGAGCCGGGAGCGCAGGATGCGCAGGGCCTGCTCCTTGTTCTGGAGCTGGCTCTTCTCGTTCTGGCAGGAGGCGACGACACCGGTGGGCAGGTGGGTGATGCGCACGGCGGAGTCGGTGGTGTTGACGGACTGGCCGCCGGGGCCGGAGGAGCGGTAGACGTCGATCCGGAGGTCGTTGGGGTTGACCTCCACATCGATCTCCTCGGCCTCGGGGGTCACGAGGACACCGGCGGCGGAGGTGTGGATCCGGCCCTGGGACTCGGTGGCGGGGACCCGCTGGACGCGGTGCACCCCGCCCTCGTACTTCAGCCGTGCCCAGACGCCCTGGCCGGGCTCGGTGGCGCCCTGGCCGCCCTTGGTCTTGACGGCGACCTGGACGTCCTTGTAGCCGCCGAGCTCGGACTCGGTGGCGTCGATGATCTCGGTCTTCCAGCCGACCCGCTCGGCGTAGCGCAGATACATCCGCAGCAGGTCGCCGGCGAAGAGGGCGGATTCGTCGCCGCCCGCGCCCGCCTTGACCTCCAGGATGACGTCCTTGTCGTCGCTGGGGTCGCGCGGGACGAGGAGGAGCCGCAGCTTCTCGGTCAGCTCGTCGCGCTGCTTCTCCAACACCTTGACCTCGGCGGCGAAGTCGGGGTCGTCCGCACCCAGCTCACGCGCGGTCTCGATGTCCTCGCCGGTCTGCTTCCAGGAGCGGTAGGTGCCGACGATCGGGGTCAGCTCTGCGTAGCGCTTGTTGAGCTTGCGCGCGTTCGCCTGATCCGCGTGAACGGAAGGGTCGGCGAGTTTCTTCTCCAGATCGGCGTGCTCGCCGATCAGGTCCTCGACCGCCTCGAACATCGGGGGCTCCTGGGTGTGAAAGCAGATTCTGCGGGACGGCGGTGTGCCCTGGCGGATTTCTCCGGGTGTGCGGGCCGCGGGTCCGGGGCCGCGACACGGCGGCACCCTCCCGGCGACAAAAACACCGGTCCCGACCGCCCGGGCGGGGCGGCCGGGGACCGGCGCTGGATCTCGCTACTTCTTGGCGGCGGCGGCAGCCTTGCCGAAGCGCGCCTCGAAGCGGGCCACGCGGCCACCGGTGTCGAGGATCTTCTGCTTGCCCGTGTAGAACGGGTGGCACTCGGAGCAGACCTCGGCACGGATGGTGCCGCTGTCGATGGTGCTGCGAGTGGTGAACGACGCGCCACAGGTGCAGCTGACCTGCGTCTCGACGTACTCGGGGTGAATGTCGCGCTTCAAGGGTTTCTCCTAGTTTCGGGAGGGCTCCGGGTCGTACGAGCGGGATACCTGTACGTGAACCGGGGCCGACGTACCAGTCTGCCAGGACCGGCCGTATCTCCCAAAACCGGGGTGGGGCCGCGGGTATTCCCGGGCGTGTCGCGGGCCCCCCGGCATGGCGGTTCAGGGGGCCGGGGGCCCATATTCGTACTGACGTACGAAGGGGTCAGGGGGTGGCGGTGCCGGCGGCGGGCGTCTTCCCGCTGCTGACGACCGACTCCACCTCGCCCTTGTCGCCCGCGGAGTCCTTGAGCGCGGCGGCCGGAATGGGCCGGTCCAGCCGGAGGGCGTTCCACACCTGCTCGGCGGGTGCCTTCAGGGGGATGACCCTGTTCGGGTTCACCGGGTCGTACTCGACCGGCATGGTGACCATCTGGACATCCTCGGGGCCGAGGCCCTTGACCCCCTGGGCGAAGCCCATCAGCTCGGTGACGGAGTCCAGCTCGGAATCCGGGGTGATGGCCTTGGTGGCGGTGTCGGCGATGTCCAGCATCCGCTTGGGGCTGCTGAGCGCCCCCACGTCCTTCACCTTGCTGATGAAGGCCTTCATGAAAGCCTGCTGGAGCTGGATGCGGCCGAGGTCGCTGCCGTCGCCGACGCTCTTGCGGGTGCGTACGAGGCCGAGGGCCTGCTCGCCGTTGAGGGTGTGCGCGCCGGGCGGCAGATCGAGATGGCTGTCCGGGTCCTTGATGGGCTTGGTGGTGGTGATGTCCACCCCGCCCAGTTCGTCGATGACCTTCTTGAAGCCGGTGAAGTCGACCTCGATGTAGTGGTCCATCCGGATGCCGGACATCCGTTCCACCGTCTTGACGGCGCAGGCCGGGCCGCCGACCTCGTACGCCGTGTTGAACATGGCGCGGGACTGGCCCTGGACGGTCCTGCCGTCGCGGTCGGCGCACTGCGGGCGGTCTATGAGGGTGTCCCGGGGTATGGAGACCACGGACGCCTTCTTCCGGCCCTCGTAGAGGTGGACGATCATCGCGGTGTCCGCACGGGCGCCGCCCTCGTCACCGCCGTAGCGGGCATTGGCGCCGGAGCGGGAGTCGGATCCGAGTACGAGGATGTCCACGGAGCCGTTGTCGACGTCCTTGGGCCGGTCGGTGCCGAGCTGGGCGTTGATGTCGACGCCGTCGAGGTTGCCGTTGAGCTTGAGATAGACGTATCCGAGCCCGGAGCCGCCCACCAGGAGCACACCGGCCAGGGACCAGACGGCGACGGTACCCGCCTTGCGGCCCGTGGACGGGGCCTTGCGCCGCCGTCCGCCGCCACCGCCGCGCCGGCGGCCTCCGGTACTGCCCTGCTCGCCCATGGTCTCCTCGGTTTCGCCGTCCGCTGTTCCGCCACCCCCCGGCGGAGCTTCCGGACGCGGTGGGTCCGCTCTGTCAATTGTTGCTCCGCCAGTGGGAAGACCGCTCGGTGCCGGAAAGGGTTGCACGGGCGACTGAGAGCAACCTGAGAAAAATACCCGAGGGTGCCGGGGAGCACACCGGCGGGGAAAGGGCTGTGCCCCACCGCGCGGGGCGCGGTGGGGCACAGGACGTCTGCGGCTTCGCCGTGTCCGTCAGCCCAGGAGGCTGTAGGTCTGGAAGCCGGAGCCGTACGCGATCCGGGTGCCGAGGGGCTTGGTCGCGCTGCCGGTGCCCGGGTGGAGCCAGAGCTTGCCGGCGGTGTCGCGGACGAAGACGTCCGGGAATCCGTCACCCGTCACGTCACCGGAGGTGACCATGGCGTCCGCGCTGGTGACGGTGGCCGCCAGCGGGCCGGTGGCCAGGGGCTTCTTGGCGTCGCCGGTGCCCTTGTAGAGGGTCACCTTGCCGTCGGCCTTGCGGGCCAGCACATCGGGCTTGCCGTCGCCGGTGAAGTCACCGCGGCCGCGGATCATGGTGAAGGCGTTCCAGCCCTTGCCGATGTAGACGCCGGTCGCGAAGGTGCCGTTGCCCTTGCCCGCGTGGACATAGGCGTAGCCGCGGTGGTCGACGTTCATCAGGTCCGGGAGCTCGTCGCCGGTGAGGTCACCGGGGGCGAGGATCTGGGCCTGGGCGCGCCAGCCGGAGAAGAGGAGCCTGGGCGCGGCCGTGGCGGAGTACTTCCAGTACACCTCTCCGGCGGGGGTGCGGTAGACCAGGTCGCTGCGGTCGTCCCGGTTGAGGTCGGTCTGGATGAGCAGATTGGCCTCGGGGAAGGCGCCGTCGTCGTAGTGACGGGTGATCTTCTTGCCGTTGGAGATCCAGCCGTGGAGCACCCCGCCGCTGACGCCCATCAGGTCGGCGTAGCGGTCGGTGTTCCGGTTGGCGTCGTGGATCTGGGCGCGGATCGCCGACTGGAAGGCGCTGACCTTGGTGAAGACGCCGTACTTGCCCTTGCGGACACAGTTCGGGTCGCCCCAGGAGACGATGCCGACCAGCTTGCCGCCGGCCACCAGCGGGCCGCCGGAGTCACCGTGGCAGGTGGTCTCGGAGGTGCTGTCCTTGCCGGTGGGCGCGGCGCCGGCGCAGTACATGGTGCCGGCCTTGAAGTACGACGATCCGTACGCGTTGCGGCAGTTGGTGTCGGAGACGGCGTTCGCGCTCGCGACCTTCAGCAGGACGGAGCCGTTCCAGTGAGCGGTGCTGGTGCGGCCCCAGCCGTAGGTCTTGCCGCTGGTGCCGGTCTTGTAGAGACCGGTGTCGGTGGATTTCAGCACCGGCAGCGGCTTGGCCTTGACCGGTGTGGTCAGGGTGAGCACGGAGACGTCGTTGTTGTAGATCTTCGAGTCGTACTTGGGGTGGATCCACGTACGGTCGACGGAGGTGGGCTGGCCGCCGTAGTAGTTCAGGATCGGGTAGCCCTGCTCGTCGTACCGGCCGGTGAAGGTCGGGACGCGGGCGGCTCCGGTGACGACCACGCCGGTCGTCACCCACTCGTAGCCCTTGACGCAGTGGGCGGCGGTGGCGATCTTCGTGGGCGAGACCACGGCGCCGCCGCACGAGTAGACGTCGCCGAAGCTGTCCTCGTAGTAGAGCTGGGCCATCCACGGCGCGGAGGTGATCGGGACCGTCTTGCCGCCGATGATGCGGGCGCTCGGGGACCCGGGCTTGTTCCCCGGCGCGGACTGCGCCGGAGCGGAGTCCTTGCCGGTCTGCTTCTGGGACTTGAGAAGGTCGAACAGGCGCTTGCTCAGCTCCTGCTGCACGGTGGGCTGCGGGGAGTTGCCCGCGCCGCCGGCGCCGTTGCCGTCCGCGGCGTGTGCGCCGCCGGTCAGCAGGGCCGTGCCGGCGAGGGCCAGCACGGTGGCGACGGCGGGTATCTCGCGTCGCATGCGGCTCATGGGCCGACCACCACGGGTGCCTTGGTGCACTCGGTAAACCACCTCGGTGTGAAACCGGCGGCACGCTGACGCCCCGCCGGGATGAACTGGCGGGGCGCGAAGAACATGAGCGCGGGGCCGTGGACCGAGGCGTACGAGCCGCCTCTCCTTGGGCGCCGCGTGAATCCCCCCAGGAATCCCCCCTGGCAACCCCACCCGGATCCGCCGATCGTATGTGCCCCTTGTCCCGGTTGACCAGCCGGATACGTGCCCCGTACAGAATTCGTACAAAAAGAGACCGCCCCGTCACCTCTGGGGTGCCGGGGCGGTCTCCTGACCTGCTTCAGCCGTACGGGTACGGCCTACCACTCGGTGATACTGACCGACCGTCAGTCGTGGTTGCCGCCGGACGACGGGGTGGTCTTCTGGATCTGGAGCAGGAACTCGGCGTTCGACTTCGTCTGCTTCATCTTGTCCAGCAGGAGCTCGATCGCCTGCTGCTGGTCGAGCGCGTGCAGCACCCGGCGCAGCTTCCAGACGATGGCGAGCTCATCGGCGCCGAGCAGGATCTCCTCCTTGCGGGTGCTGGACGCGTCCACGTCCACCGCCGGGAAGATGCGCTTGTCGGAGAGCTTCCGGTCGAGCTTGAGCTCCATGTTGCCGGTGCCCTTGAACTCCTCGAAGATCACCTCGTCCATGCGCGAGCCGGTGTCGACCAGCGCGGTGGCCAGGATGGTCAGCGAGCCGCCGTCCTCGATGTTGCGCGCCGCGCCGAAGAACCGCTTCGGCGGGTAGAGCGCGGTCGAGTCGACACCACCGGACAGGATGCGTCCGGAGGCGGGGGCCGCGAGGTTGTACGCACGGCCCAGACGGGTGATGGAGTCCAGCAGGACGACCACGTCGTGACCCAGCTCCACCAGGCGCTTGGCGCGCTCGATGGCGAGTTCGGCGACGGTGGTGTGGTCCTCGGCCGGGCGGTCGAAGGTGGAGGAGATGACCTCGCCCTTCACCGACCGCTGCATGTCGGTGACCTCTTCCGGACGCTCGTCGACGAGGACGACCATCAGATGGCACTCGGGGCTGTTGACCGTGATCGCGTTGGCGATGGCCTGGAGGATCATGGTCTTGCCGGTCTTCGGCGGGGCCACGATCAGACCGCGCTGGCCCTTGCCGATCGGCGACACCAGGTCGATGATCCGGGTGGTCAGCACGCCCGGGTCGGTCTCCAGGCGGAGCCGGTCCTGCGGGTAGAGCGGGGTGAGCTTGTTGAACTCCGGGCGACCGCGGCCCGATTCGGCCGCCATGCCGTTCGCCGAGTCCAGCCGCACCAGGGCGTTGAACTTCTCGCGGCGCTCGCCCTCCTTGGGCTGGCGGACCGCGCCGGTGACGTGGTCGCCCTTGCGCAGGCCGTTCTTGCGGACCTGGGCGAGGGAGACATAGACGTCGTTGGGGCCCGGGAGGTAGCCCGAGGTGCGGATGAAGGCGTAGTTGTCGAGGATGTCGAGGATGCCCGCGACGGGGATCAGCACATCGTCGTCGGAAACCTGCGGCTCGGGCGTGAACTCGTCACGGCCGCGGCGCCCGCGGCGGTCGCGGTAACGGCCGCGCCGGCCGCGCCGGCCGCCCTCGAAGTCGTCGTCGTCCTGCTGCTGCTGGGCGCTGACGCTCTGGCCGCGCTGCTGCTGGCCACCGCCGCCGCCCTGCTGACGGCTGCTCTGGCCGCCCTGCTGCTGGTCGTCGCTCTTGCCGCCGCGGCGGTCGCGCTGACGGTCCCGGCGGTCACCGCGGTCACCGCGCTCGGCACGGTCGCCGCGCTCGGAACGCTGGCCGCGCTCACGGCGGCCCTCGCCGTCCTGCGCGGACACGGCGGTGGCGGCCTCGGCCTTGGCGTCGGAGTGCGACTCGGCCTTGGCCTCGACGGCCGTCTCGGTCCTGGCCTCGGCCTGGACCTCGGGGCTGCCGGCCTGCGCGGTGGCCCGGCGGCGGCGGCGCTCGACGGCCGGCTGGTCGTCGCTGGCCGGCTGGCCGGGAATGTCGATCTGCTGCTGGGTCGCGGCCTTCTCGGCCGCGGCGGGCGCGGTCTCGGCGGCGGCCGCGGCACCCGTGCGCGCCTTGGCGGCGCGGCGCTTCGGCTTGGTCTCGGCCTCCGACGCCTTGGGCGCGGAGTCCGCGGCCTTGGCGGTGGCACCGCTGCCGGCCTGCGCCTCCTTGATGACCTCGATCAGCTGGCTCTTGCGCATACGCGCGGTGCCCCTGATGCCGAGGCCGGACGCGACCTGCTGCAGCTCGGCCAGGACCATGCCCTCAAGGCCGGTGCCGGAACGGCGGCGCCGTGGGGTGGTGCCGGAGGCAGCACCTGCGGCGGGCGCGGAGGTGTCGACAGTGTTGTCGGCGCTCACGCCCATCAGATCGGTGGTGTCGCTCACGAAGGGTCCTTCCCTGGAGCGGACGTCGGCCTTCTGGCTCGGCGACCGGTTGTGCTGTCCGACGGCGGTCCCTCTGTGTGGACCGTGCCGGGGCGGTGGTCCCCGCCGGGAGTGGTACGGCGGAGAGTCAGAGATACATGCAAGTCCGGCCCGAGGTCCCCCTGCTCGGCCCACTCGTGTGCGGGAGCGGGAGGTGTCGTGCCGGTTCCGGAGCGTGCTCGAAACTGCTCAGGCAGGCTGCTCAGGCAGTTGGGGAGGCTCCCGGAAGAATTAGCGGTCCCGAATGGGGACACGAAGCTCCGAGCCACAAAGGCATCGGTTGCAGACTTGAGGTTAACACTACCGGCTCCAACAAACATTCCCCCTCTCCGCCACCGGCAATCTCGTGTCCCGGCGAATGACGGTGAACCGTGGTGAATCGCCCCGCGCCACACCCGCGGCACCGGGTATCACCCACACATTCCTGCGTATCACGGCATCCCCTGATTCCCCTGAATCGCCTGTGTGCCCTGTTCAGCGCGTACCGGCGGCCGTGGCCACACCCGCGCCGCCCGGCCGTGACCGTACCGGCCGCCCACCCTCGTATCCGTGGTACTCGTCCATCCGTGCAACGCGTCCATCCGTGCGCGCCGGTGGTTCCGCGCCGTGCGCCGCGCGCCGGCGGGCCCTACCTTCACCGTACCCCCGAAAGGCGCTGACCAGCAGCTTTCCACGGTCCGGAAGGGTTGGGACCCTCCGGGAACGCGCCCCCGACCAGGTGTTTCGTCCCGGTGCGCATCGGCGACCTCCGCGTCTGTCTGATGGCCACGGCCGGCCGGGGAATCGGCGTACCCCGGCGCGTTCGCCGCGCGTTTCCGCACATCTGTGCGTCCACGCGCCGCCGCGGCAGCACCCCCGCGCTTCCGCGACATCCCCGCACGCCCCGGCGGACCGGGCCGTGCGGTGCTCTCCCCGTACTCCGCCGCGCCTTCCGGCACCGCGCCGGCGCCGCCCCCGGGCCCGCGCTCTCCGGGTGCCGCCGTCAGCGGACGGCCGGCTCGCCGGCGCCGCCGGACCCGGCTCCGGCCGGGGCGAGCGGCAGCACACTGGCTCCCGCCGTGTCGATGGTGAGGCGGTTGGCGGCCCATCCCTCACCGGCCAGGCGCGCGACCTTGTCGGCCGCGCTCTCGTCGGTCAGGGCGAGCACCGTCGGGCCCGCACCGGAGACAACAGCAGGGACGCCGTCCGCGCGCAATCGGTTGACAAGGTCGACGCTCTGCGGCATCGCCGGGGCGCGGTACTCCTGGTGGAGCCGGTCCTCCGTGGCGGGCAGCAACAGCTCGGGACGCCTGGTCAGAGCCTCTACCAGCAGGGCTGAGCGACCGGCGTTCGCGGCGGCGTCCACATGCGGGACGGTACGCGGGAGGAGTCCGCGGGCCGTCTCGGTGAGCACCGGTTTCTCGGGTACGAACACCACCGGGACGACGGCGGCGGACGGCTCCATCCTGATGGCGCGCGCCGCTCCTCCGTCACTCCAGGCGAGGGTGAAGCCGCCGAGGAGACAGGCCGCGACATTGTCGGGGTGGCCCTCGATCTCGGTGGCGAGCTCCAGCAGCGCGGTCTCGTCGAGCCGGGCGTCCCCTCCTATCGTCACCGCGCGGGCGGCGAGGATGCCCGCGCAGATGGCGGCGGACGACGAGCCGAGGCCGCGCCCGTGCGGAATGCGGTTGGCACAGACGACCTCAAGGCCGCGCGGCTGTCCGCCGAGCAGGTCGAACGCGGTGCGCAGGGAGCGTACGAGCAGGTGGTTCTCATCGCGGGGGAGGTTGTCGGCGCCCTCTCCGGCGATGTCGATGTGCAGACCGGAGTCCGCGACCCGGACCACGACATCGTCGTAGAGCCCCAGGGACAGCCCGAGGGCGTCGAAACCCGGGCCGAGGTTGGCACTGGTGGCGGGCACGCGCACTCGGACGGCGGCGGCGCGGAAGGCTGGACCGGCCATCGCTCGATGACTCTCCTTGTTCTGGCTGCGGGGGGTGGTGGTGCCGGCGGCGGAATTCGAGCGGAATGAACACCGAGGCCGTGAAAGCGGCTGTACCGCTCGCAAATGCGGCGTGGCGGATTTCAGTACAGCCTATCGAAGGAAGGTTCTGCGGCGACATAGGGCGCACGGGAGGCGCACGATGCGTGTCGCAAGCCTCCTGTGCCTCTACATGCGCGGTCGCCCTGCTTGCCGCGGTTTTCGCCGGGGTAGGGCGGCGCGGCGGTACGGGCACGGACCCGCGGTGCGCGGATCGCCCCTGCCGCGCCCGGGGATGCCGGGGCGCGGCGGGGGCGCCGGGTGCTACGCGAGACCCAGCCGCTCGGCGGCCGAGGCCGCGTCGACGGGTACGGTGACGGGCTGCGGCGCGCCCGCGACGGCCCAGTCCGGATCCTTGAGGCCGTTTCCGGTCACCGTGCAGACGATGCGCTGGCCCGGGTCGACCTTTCCGGCCTCGGCGGACTTCAGCAGACCGGCGACGGAAGCGGCGGAGGCGGGCTCGACGAAGACGCCCTCCTGCGAGGCCAACAGCCGGTAGGCGCGCAGGATCTCACGGTCCGTCACCTCGTCGATGAGGCCGCCGGAGTCGTCGCGGGCGGCCAGCGCCTGCTGCCAGGAGGCCGGGTTGCCGATCCGGATGGCGGTGGCGATGGTGGACGGGTCCTTGACGACCTCGCCGCGGACGATCGGCGCGGAGCCGGACGCCTGGAAGCCCCACATCCGGGGGTTGCGGGTGGAGAGGCCGTCCGCGGAGTACTCGCGGTAACCCTTCCAGTACGCCGTGATGTTCCCGGCGTTGCCGACCGGGAGCACATGGATGTCGGGGGCGTCGCCGAGCGCGTCCACGATCTCGAAGGAGGCGGTCTTCTGCCCCTCGATCCGGTACGGGTTCACCGAGTTGACCAGGGCGACCGGGTAGTTCTCGGAGAGGCTCCGGGCCAGGTTGAGGCAGTCGTCGAAATTGCCGTCGACCTGGAGGATCTTCGAGCCGTAGACCAGCGCCTGGCCCATCTTGCCCAGCGCGATCTTGCCCTGCGGCACCAGGACGGCGCAGACCATGCCGGCCCGCACCGCGTAGGCGGCGGCGGAGGCGGAGGTGTTGCCGGTGGAGGCGCAGATCACCGCCTGGGCGCCCTCCTCCTTGGCGCGGGTGATCGCCATGGTCATGCCGCGGTCCTTGAAGGAACCGGTGGGATTGGCGCCCTCGACCTTGAGGTACACCTCGCAGCCGGTGCGCTCGGAGAGAACCTGCGCCTTCACGAGCGGCGTACCGCCCTCACCGAGGGTGACGACCGGCGTCGTGTCCGTCACCGGGAGCCGGTCCCGGTACTCCTCGATGATGCCCCGCCACTGATGGGTCCCCTGCTGGAGGCCGTTGGTCGTCATGGCTCCCTTACTCTCCTTCGACACGCATGATGCTGGCGACACCGCGCACGGTGTCGAGCTTGCGCAGCGCCTCGACGGTCCCGGAGAGGGCGGCGTCGGGCGCGCGGTGGGTGACGACGACGAGCGATGCCTCGCCGTCCTTACCCTGCTGGCGGACGGTGTCGATCGACACCCCGTGCTCGGCGAAGACCGTCGCGACCTGGGCGAGGACGCCCGGCTTGTCGGCCACGTCGAGGCTGATGTGGTACCGCGTCACCACGTCGCCCATGGGGCTCACGGGCAGCTGGGTGTAGGCGGACTCCCCCGGCCCGGTGGACTGGGCGAGCTTGTTGCGGCAGACCGCGACGAGGTCGCCGAGGACCGCGGAGGCGGTGGGCGCGCCGCCGGCGCCGGGGCCGTAGAACATCAGCTGCCCGGCGGCCTCGGCCTCGACGAAGACGGCGTTGTACGCCTCGCGGACGGAGGCGAGCGGGTGGCTGAGCGGGATCATCGCGGGGTGCACCCGCGCGGTGACGGACTTGCCGTCGAGGGCGCGCTCGCAGATGGCGAGGAGCTTGACGGTACAGCCCATGCGTTTGGCGGAGGCGATGTCGGCGGCGGTGACCTCGGTGAGGCCCTCGCGGTGGACATCGTCCAGGCGGACCCGGGTGTGGAAGGCGATCCCGGCGAGGATGGCGGCCTTGGCGGCGGCGTCGAAGCCCTCGACATCGGCGGTCGGGTCGGCCTCGGCGTAACCGAGCGCGGTGGCCTCGTCCAGCGCCTCGGAGTATCCGGCGCCGGAGCTGTCCATCTTGTCGAGGATGAAGTTGGTGGTGCCGTTGACGATGCCGAGGACCCGGTTGACCTTGTCGCCGGCGAGGGACTCGCGCAGCGGCCTGATCAGGGGGATGGCGCCGGCGACGGCGGCCTCGAAGTAGAGGTCGCGGCCGTGCCGCTCGGCGGCGGCGTAGAGGGTGGTGCCGTCCTCGGCGAGCAGCGCCTTGTTGGCGGAGACCACGGAGGCGCCGTGCTCGAAGGCGGTGGTGATGAGGGTGCGGGCGGGCTCGATGCCGCCGATGACCTCGATGACGACGTCGATGTCGCCGCGTGTGACGAGCGAGGTGGCGTCGGTGGTGACCAGTGCGGGGTCGATGCCCTCACGCACCTTGGAGGGGCGCCGGACGGCGACCCCCGCGAGCTCCACGGGGGCGCCGATCCGGGCGGCGAGGTCGTCGGCGTGCGTCGTCATGATGCGCGCCACCTCTGAGCCGACCACTCCACAGCCCAGCAGCGCCACCTTCAGCGGACGCGTACGCATCATCCGACCTCGCTCCTTCATCACATCTACGGTGGGACCAGTCTCACCTACCGGACGAGAGTTTCTATCCCCCGTCCGCGATACGAGACATCTATCTCAATCAGCCGACATCGAGGCGCAGGAGATCTTCCTCCGTCTCCCTTCGGACGATCACCCGGGCGGCCCCGTCGGCCACGGCGACGACCGGGGGCCGGAGCGCGTGGTTGTAGTTGCTGGCCATGGACCGGCAGTACGCGCCGGTCGCGGGTACGGCGATCAGGTCACCGGGTGCGAGGTCGGCGGGGAGGAAGGCGTCGCGCACGACGATGTCGCCGCTCTCGCAGTGCTTGCCGACCACCCGGGAGAGCATCGGCTCGGCGTCGGAGGTGCGGGAGACCAGGGCGACGCTGTACTCGGCGTCGTAGAGCGCGGTGCGGATGTTGTCGGACATGCCGCCGTCCACGCTGACATAGGTGCGCAGTCCGTCGAGCGGCTTGATGGTGCCGACCTCGTACAGCGTGAAGGCGGTCGGCCCGACGATGGCGCGGCCCGGTTCGACGGAGATCCGGGGGGTGCGCAGGCCGGCGCTCTCGCACTCGCGGGTGACGATCTCGTGCAGCGCCTTGGCGATGTGGTGCGGCTCGCGGGGGTCGTCGGCGGGGGTGTAGGCGATGCCGAGGCCGCCGCCGAGGTCGATCTCGGGGAGCTCCACGCCGTGCTCGTCGCGGATCTGCCTCAGCAGCCCGATCACCCGGTGGGCGGCGACCTCGAAGCCGGAGGTGTCGAAGATCTGCGAGCCGATGTGGGAGTGGATCCCGATCAGCTCCAGCGAGTCGAGCGCCAGCGCCCGCCGCACGGCCTCGGCGGCCTGCCCGCCGGCCAGCGGGATGCCGAACTTCTGGTCCTCGTGGGCGGTGGCGATGAATTCATGGGTGTGGGCTTCGACGCCGACCGTCACCCGGATCTGCACCCGCTGGCGTACGCCCAGCTCACGGGCGGTGTGGGCGACGCGGACGATCTCCTGGAAGGAGTCGAGCACGATCCGCCCGACGCCGGCCCGGATGGCGCGCTCGATCTCCTCGGGCGACTTGTTGTTGCCGTGGAAGGCGATCCGGTCCGCGGGCATCCCGGCGTCGAGCGCGGTGGCCAGCTCGCCGCCGGAGCAGACGTCGAGATTGAGCCCCTCCTCGTGGAGCCAGCGCACCACGGCCCGGCTCAGAAACGCCTTCCCGGCGTAGAACACATCGGCGTCCGCCCCGAACGCCTCGGCCCAGGCGCGGCAGCGGGCCCGGAAGTCGTCCTCGTCCAGAATGTACGCGGGGGTCCCGAACTCCTCGGCCAGCCGGGTGACTTCGAGGCCGCCGACGGTGGCGACGCCGTCGGTGTTCCGTCCGACGGTGCGGGCCCAGACCTTGGGGTCGAGGGTGTTGAGGTCGGTGGGCGGGCCGGAGTAGTGCCCCTCGGGCAGGACATCGGCGTAACGGGGCCCGGCGGGGTGTGCGGAACGGCTCATGGTGTCTCTCTCACGGATTCACAGATGTTCGGGTGCGCTGATGCCGAGCAGGGACAGGCCGCCGGCGAGCACCGCCCCGGCGGCTTCGGCGGTCGCGAGCCGGGAACGGTGGGCGGCCGAGGGTTTCTCGTCCCCGGCGGGCAGCACGGTGTGGCGGCCGGCGAGCAGCGCTTCGGCGATGGCCTCCAGCCGGCGCGCGACCCGGTCGGGCGCGCCGAGCCGGGCGGCGGAGGCGAGGGTCTCCGGGTACTCCGCGAGCAGGCCGGTGAGCCCGGTCCCGGCGGCGGACCCGGCCTGCCCGGTGAAGCCGAGCCGGGCGGCGTCCCGGGTGAGTGCCCGGGTGCGGGCGTGGGCGTACCGGACGGTGAAGAGAGGATTGCTCTCGTGCTGGCGGAGCAGCAGCTCCCCCGGGCGGGGCCGGTCGTGCGCGGCGGCGGAGAGAAAGGCCCAACGGACGGCGTCGGCGCCGAGCCGCCCGTACTCCTCCGGCCGCTCCGCCGGCTCGACGGGCCGGGGGTCGCCGGGGCGGGGTGCCGCGCTCTCCCCCTGGCTCATCCGGAGCCGGGCGACGGCGTCCCCCCAGACCCGCGCGCGCGACTCGGGCACCGCGGGCTCGCGGTATCCGTACCGCTGCCCCCGCGCCAGCACCCGCAGCACCAGCTCCTGCCGCGCCCCGCTGTCGAGGGTGAAATTGAGGAACCCGGGCCCGGTGATCTCGACGGAGGCGATGGCGGGGTCGGAGCCGATGCGCTCCCTGAGCCGCTCGGCCACCGCCCGCGCGGGCTGCCCCGCGGGCCCGGCGAGGCGGAGGGCGATATTGCTGGCGTAATCACCGGCCCCTCCGGGCCTGGTCCGCTCCACCGCGGCACTCTCCGGCACGGCCACGTCGAGAACGCCGTCCTCGACCGCGCGGCACACGGCGTGCAGCACGGTACGGGAGAGCTCGGCGGGGGTCACGGGACAAGCCTAGGGGAGAGAGGGGGGCCTTCCGCGAACCGGTTTCGCCATGCGGTCAACTCCGCGTGCTGCCGGCGCGCCCGGCCCCGTGCCTGCCGTCCAGGGACGGCGGCCCCTCCCGGTGCATCAGCTGATGCACGAGCCGGACCAGCTCACTGGGCTCGAAGGGCTTGGCGAGAAAGGCGTCGACCCCGGCGGCGATGCCGCTGTCGAGCTCGTACTGCGTGCATGCGCTGATGATCGCTATCGGCAGATGACTGGTGGCCGGATCATCCCGGAGCCGCGCGGCGGTGCGGAGCCCGTCGAGCCTGGGCATGACCACATCGAGGGTGACCAGATCGGGCCGGACGTGCTGGACCACCTCCAGGCACTCGGCACCATCAGCCGCGGTCACGACCTCGTAGCCCTCCAGCTCAAGGTTGACCCTGATCAATTGCCGGATGACTCGGTTGTCATCGACAACGAGCACACGGCCGGACGCGCCTGACACAACTCGAGAGTAGGTCGTTGGGCGGGGCTGCGTCCGGGTTTTGCCCACTTCCACCCCGTGCGGGCGGCACAACCCCCCGAACGGGTTGCCCTCCCGAACACCGGGCCGGACTCCGGCCCTCGCTCCCCCGGGGCTCTGACCTGCCGCTGCCCTTGATCGAACCCTGACCGGACCTTGATCGAAGCGGCCGGCCGGGGGCGCCGAAAGGCGTTCACGGGCACCCTTGCGGAGCTGGTAGTGTTCTACCCGTCACCGCGCAGGGGAACAGTCCGGCGGAGACAGTTCGCCCCCGTAGCTCAGGGGATAGAGCAACGGCCTCCGGAGCCGTGTGCGCAGGTTCGAATCCTGCCGGGGGCACTCCAGCCCGGTCAGTGCAATTGAGGCACCGATCTGCTGAAGTGCCGGAAATGAAGACCCGAACCCAGTTTCATGTGGGTTCGGGTCTTCATCGTTGTCACCCACCGATCCCGCGTGACAGGGCGTGGGCCACAATCAGACGGAAACGTCCCTGATCACCTGTCGCGCCCTCTCGTAGTACTGCTCACGAGTCCCATCAAGCCCACTGGCATCAGGGCGCCTCGTGAGATTCGACAACGCCTCGGCAGTACCTTCCGCCCACTCCCCGTATGCCTCGAAGACCGCGTTGGCTCGCTGCCGGAGCTCCGGATCCGGCATGACCTCGATGACGGGCAGGGCGTCGTCATGATGGCGGCGGACGACGGCGGAGCACTCGTCGTAACGGAGCGTGGCGGACAACGTGTCCTCGGCCTCCGTGGCCTCACCGATCTTCACCCGGAAGTCCTGGAGCATCTTCGAGATCGTCGTGGAAGTGGCGATCACCTGCTCTCGAATGCGCTGCTCGTGCGTCAGCTTGACCTCGTGCTCGCGCATCGCCGCCTCTTGCATGTCGGCGTGCTGCTGCCTCGTCGTCTCGGTCCGTCCAGTGAAGTAGTGAGTGATCCAGGCCGCCGCGGCCGAACCGATGAGAACAGCTCCGGCGGAGATGGCAGCCGTGACCCACTGACTGTCCTGGACCACCGTCGTGGTCACGTCCCCCGTCGTGGTCGTCGTCTGCCGACCGCCGCACCCGGCTGTGACCATCAGGAACGCCAACAGCCCTAATCGTCCCGCTGCTTGTCGCATGATCGGCAGGATAGTGCGGCCCATGGCTCACGTCCGCCGGAGCTCTGCCGTTCGAATCGAATGGAGGGCCCCGACCCGCGTCGCTAGGCTGTCCCGAGTCCCTCCGCATCCCTTGCGGCCGGGCCGTCGGTGACCGACAGATCCGCCGAGCAGCCGCCGGAAGACGGCCGGGCGGGCCGTGCGAGGGGGACGTGTGGGGCAGCGACCGAACGATCTGACACCGCATGCAAGCCCTCAGCACTACCTCGGCGCCGAAATGCGGGCGCGGCGCACACAGCAAGGCTTATCGCTGGGCAAGCTCAGCCGATCGATCCTCTTCAACACCAGCTACATGGCCCGCGTCGAGCGCGGCGGTCAGGCCGCATCGGCCGACTTGGTCCGGGCGTACGACGACTCGCTCGGCGCGAGCGGCGCGCTCGTACGGCTCCACGCATCGATCCTCGAAGGGGTGGGCCCGGAGGCCCTCCCCACCGATGTGGCCAAACGAGGCCCCCATGTGGCCAACGACCCTGCGGCCCTGGCAGAGGAAGCGGACATTCAGGCACCGTCGGAGGAGGGGATGTCCATCCCCGTACGTTCCGATGACGGAAGGATCGTCTTCGTGTCCCTGTCCCGAAGGGCTCTGATCGGTGCGCTTGGTGCCGGTGCCGCCGTCGCCGCGACCTCCGACCTCTCGGCAGCCGCGAGCCCTGCCACACGATCCGATCTCATCGCCTCCGGAGCCGACCCCATCGAACTTCTCCGGGCAACCCGACGAGTGCTGATCGACAATGACAACCTGTTCGGCCCCCAGCGGGTGATACCGACGGTTCAGCAGCAGATCGCGGCCATCAAGGAACTGCGCGCGGATCGCCGCGGAACCGACCGCCGAAAGCTGCTGCAATTGCAGACCCAGTATTCGGAACTATGCGGCTGGCTCTATCAGGACCTCGGGGACTTTCGGGCCGCACAGCACTGGATGCGGGAGGCTCTGGAGGCTTCTCACATGGCAGGCGACGACGAACTGACCACATACATCCTGGCTCGCCGCAGCCAGCTCGCCGGCGACATGAACGATCCAATCGAGGCGGTGGACGTGGCCGAGGCGGCGGAGGACCGAGCCGCGCCGAGGAGCCGTCTGGCCGCGGTGGCCGCCACGTACGGGGCCCACGGTCACGCCCTGCGGAATGACCGGTTCATGGCCCAGCGGGCGTACGAGCACGCACGGGAGTTGCTCGCCGGATTGGACCCGGATCCCGGCTCGCCGTGGGGTGTCTGGCTCGACAGCGCGTACATAGATGTCCAGCGGGCGCACAGCCTCGCCGCGCTCGGGGACCACCACGGAGCGGCAGAGGGCTTCCGGGACGCCATCAGCCGACTGCCCGCCGGCTACCACCGCGACCGCGGGGTCTACTTGGGGCGGGAAGCTGTTTCCCTCGCCCTCGCGGGCGAGGCCGAGCAGGCGGCCTCCGTGGGGCTTCAGGCCCTGGCTGTCGCGAAGGAGACCGGATCCGACCGCATCTCACGGGAGCTGGCCCGGCTCGATGGCGCACTCGGCCGGTGGCCGGCGGTCCCTGGCGTGACCGACTTCAGGAATGCTCTTACCGAAGCTGTCCTGCGCCAGACCTGAGAAGGCTCCCTCCCAACCAGCAACTGAAGGAGACCCCTAATGCCCCGCCCGCACGTCCTGCTCAGCGTGGCCACCTCCGTGGACAGCTACATCGATGACACCAGCACCACCCGGCTTCTGCTCAGCAACAGCGAGGACTTCGACCGGGTCGACCAAGTGCGTGCCGAGTCCGACGCCATCCTGATCGGCGCCGGCACGATGCGATCGGACAACCCGCGGCTGCTGGTGAACAGAGACGAGCGGCGCGCGGCGCGAGTGGCGGCCGGAAAGCCCGCCTACCCGCTGAAGGTCACCGTCTCGGCAAGCGGTGACCTGGACGCCGGCCTGAAGTTCTGGCACCACGGGGGGGAGAAGCTCGCCTACACGACTGATGCCGGTGAGCGGAAGCTCCGCGAGCGGCTGGCCGGTCTCGCGGACGTCGTCTCCACGGGCCCGGCCATCGACTTCGGTGCTCTGCTGGACGACCTCGGAGCCCGCGGCATAGAGCGGCTGATGGTGGAGGGCGGCGGACAGATCCACACCGCTTTCCTCTCCCAGGGCTTGGCCGACGAGATCCACCTCGCCATCGCCCCTCTGATCGTCGGCGACCCGGGCGCCCCTCGTTTCCTCAACCCGGCCGCCTACCCCGGCGGAGCCACCCGCCGAATGCGCCTCGCCGAATCCACCACGATCGGCGATGTGGTTCTTCTCCGCTACCTGCCCAAGCAGGAGGGATCCGGGTGACGCACGCCGATGACGTGACCTGGATGGAGCGGGCCATCGCGCTCTCCCGCGCGTGTCCGCCGGCCGAGGGCGCATTCTCGGTCGGCGCCATCATCGTGGGAGCCGACGGCGAGGAACTGGCCCGCGGCTATTCCCGCGAGACCGACGCCCACGTCCACGCGGAGGAATCGGCCCTGGCCAAGCTCCCGGTGGACGACCCCCGCCTGGCCGACGCCACGCTCTACAGCACCCTGGAGCCCTGCTCCGAGCGCAAGTCCCGCCCGCTGACCTGCACCCAGCTGATCCTCCTCTCGTCGGTCCCCCGCGTGGTCATCGCGTGGCGCGAGCCGAACCTGCTCGTGGCCGACTGCATCGGTGTGGAGATTCTCGTGGCCCAGGGTGTCGCCGTGGTCGAACTCCCGGCTCTGGCGGAGCAGGCGAGCTCGGTGAACGCCCATCTGCTGGGATAACCCGGGCGACAGACAACACAGCTCACCGATCGAAGCCGGATGTCCGCCGCGAGTGGAGATGTCCGCTTCGAGTGAATCGTGGCGCGGGAACGTGTTCCGGAGGGAGCCGTGTGTGCGAGTTGGAGTCCCTGTCTGGGAGCTTCACGGCAGGGGGCAGACCCCGCGATCAGCGGAACTGATCACGAGGTTGCCTCCGTGCGGTGCCGGCAAGAAGTCCTGGCACCCGGGCATTTCGATCGGACGACCGGGGGGGAAGAGACGGGAGCCGACCGGATCGTGCGTCCGTCGGGGACCGGAGCCGGTCAGGGAAGGTGGGCGAGCCGGTCCAGAGCAACGTCGATGTCCGTCTCGCCCACCCGCCTCAGTACGGATCGGGCCTGCCCCATCGCCTCAGCCGACTCGGTGACCCGTCCAGCGGCGCGGAGCGCCTTCGCGAGCCAGACGAGTGTCCTGGCCTCCCTGCTCCCATAGGTCAGTGACCGGTACAGCACGCGGGCACGCACCAACTCGGCGACCGCGCTCTCCGGATCCGCCCGTGCCATCCGGATGCGGCCCAGGCTGAAGCGCGCATGGGCCTGCCCGTTGACGTCACCCGTGCCCTCCAGCAGGGTCAGAGACCGCAGGCAGTGCTCCGCCGCCTCGTCATGGTGTCCAAGGTCGTACCGCGCGCTGCCCATGCCGTTCAGAACGGCCCCTTGGCCGAGGACGTCGTCGAGTTCCTCGAACGCCGACAGGGCGGCGTCGAAGTGCTTCAGCGCGTCTCCGGGAGCACCGCTCTCCCTGAGCAGCACCCCGAGGGCGTGGCGCCCCAGAGCCGCTCCCAGGATGTCGCCGTCGTCGTCGCTGATCCGTACCGCGCTGTTCAACTCCCGCACAGCGTCCTGGACATGTCCGGCGGCCCGGTGCGTGCCCGCGAGCATCCGGTGCACCATGGCGACATCGGCCGGGCCTGACTCCCGCTTCGCCGCCGGAAGGGCACGGGCAAGGCCGGCGAGGGCGTCCGGATGGCGGTCGGACCGCCACTGGAAGGTCACAAGGGTCATCGACAGCAACCAGGTGTAGCGGTCGAGGCCGTGGCGCTGGGCCAGTCCGACGGCGGCGGTCAGGGTCGAGTACTCCGTCTCGAACCACTTCATCGCCCCCGCCGCGTCGGCCGGGACCGTGACCCTGAGGGCGCCGGGCCCCTCGATCGGCAGCCGGCGCCCCGGCTCCAGCCGGCGATCGCAGGCCCGGGCGTGCTGGAGCAGGAAGTGCAGTACGCGTTTCACCACACGGATCCGCTCGGCCGCTGTCCACTCGTCGGCCAGCGCCTCGGCATGGACCCGGACCAAATCGTGCAGGGCGTAGCGCTCCTGTACGGGCTCGGCCAGCAGGCTCATCCGCCGCAGCTCGTCGGTGGCTTCACTCGCATGGGTCTCGTCCTCGGGATCGATGGCCCGCAGCGCCGGGTAGCTGATCGTCGGGCCCGGATGGATCGCCAGCCTGCGGAGCAGTCGCGACGCCGGTGCGGAGAGCTGCCGATGGGACGCGTCGAGCGAGAGGCGGACGCTCAGATCCTCGGAACCCAGGTCGAGTGAGCGCAGCCGGGTGCTCTCCGTCCGGAGCTCACGGACCATGTCCGACATCGCCCTCGCGGAACGTCGCGTGATCCTCGCGGCCATGATGCCGAGGGCCAGCGGGAGTCCCGAACAGTGCTCCACGATGTCGGCGAGGAAGGGAGCGGCCGTGCGCATGCGGTCGTCACCGAGCCGCATGCGCAGGAGTTCGGTGGCGTCGGCCCGGTCCAGTGGTTCGAGAGCAATGAGCTCGCCGCTCCACCGAATCTCCAGGCCGTCCAGATGACGACGGCCGGTGACAACGGCCGCGCTGGGTCCGGCCGGGGGGAGCAGTGGACGGACGTGCTCCTCGTCCAGCGCGTTGTCCAGGATCAGCAGGACCGCGCGGTCCGCGAGCGCGGTGCGGTACGCGGCCACCATCCCGTCCAGGGTCGGCGTCGCGGGGCGCACGCCGAGGTCGTTCAGCAGCCGGGCGAGCACGTGCTCGTGGCGCAGCAGACCTGCGGGGGCGACCCCGCCGAGGTCGACGTGGAGGATGCCGTCGGCGAAGTACTGATCGAGCGCCACCGCGACCTCGACGGCGAGCGCGGTTTTCCCGATGCCGGGCATTCCTGAGATCGCGGCCAGCCGGGACCGTCCGCGGACACGCCCCAGAAGGACCTCCGTCATCCGGGCTCGCTGGCCCCGGCGTCCCACCAGTCCGACCGGCCCGAGGGGAAGCTGGCGTGGCCTCGGAGGGGCCGCCACCCGGAGGGGGGCGGAACTCCCCTCGGCGCACTCCCACACGGTGTCCGCGAGCAGTAGATGAGCGGTGGGGCGCCCGCATTCCCGCTCCCAGTCGGTCAGGAGCGGCGGGATCTCGTCCTGTCTGCCGAGTGCACGGAGTGCGCGCACCTTGAGTTCGAGCAACTCCGCGTTTGTCGGCCAGCGGTTCAGTCCGGAGTCGGCCCGGTCGAGCGCCGCCCGTGGCTGAGCGCACTCCAGTTCCGCCAGGACACAGGCGATGGTGGCCTCTTGCAGCTCTTCCGTGAGGTCATGTCGCTTCCGCTCGAACGCGGCTCCCGGCATTCCTTCGAACGGACGCCCCAGCCACTCGCCGAGCGCGTCACGGAGATACCCCAGCCGTACCGAGGAGTCACGTGTCTCGTCCGCGGCTCGCAGCAATTCACGGAAGCGCAGGTGATCGAGGCTGCGCGGCAGGATGTGAATCCGGCAGAACCCTCGCTCATTGCTCTCGCGGCAAATCTCCGGCACGGACAGCCGAAGCTGATGAAAGTTCTGCCGAATTCGATTCTGGTTCGAAGGTTCACCCGGCCACAGATATCGCATGATCTCGGCGTGAGAAGCGCGATGCCCCGCGGAAACCAAGAGTACAGCGAGCAGTTCGGAGACCTTGCGCGATCTCATGCTCACGGCCCGGCCGTTCCGGAGGACCGTCACCGGACCCAGTAACCGAAACTCCATGTTTCCTCACTCTCTTCTCCGTCTGCAGCGGACCCGCAAACGCTGAGACGGAAAGCATGACATGGCCCGATGACGGGTTGTTAACGTTCGACTAACGCAGGAAACTTGGCCGCGCCGGACTCGGTCTGCCACTCTTCGATCACTCCACCCCGGCCACGACGGCGGAACAGGGATTCACCGGTCGAGTCGTTCGAACATTTCGGCTGATGTCGAATACAGGAGAAAGGCTCACCGGTGATTGAGCAGCGGAAACTCAAGACAAGGGGAAAGTAAATGAATCGAACTCACATCGAACACCGGGCCGGCCGGGCGGCACCGAGGCGCTGCGCCCGGGGAACGGTCTCCTCCCGGCGGCACGATGCCCGCCGGATCCCCGGCGCGGCTTCGACCTCATGGCACGGCCGGGTCTGGAAGCCGGTCCGGCCGGCGGCCGAACTCGCCCGTGAGTCGGCCCTGTTCTCCGAATTCGAGTAGGGCGGGCCGTCTTCGTCCGGAACGGTGAGGCCGAACCGGGCGGGGGCGGGGCGTGAGTGGCCTTGGTCGGGGCGGGTCGGGAGAGTTCCCGGCCCGCCCCGGCAGGCCGCGGGTGGCGCTGGACCGCATCGACCTGAATCAGAGCAGTGCCGGCCGGTCGTGCGCCCCGGACCCGGATACGGCCGGGCCGGGGATGCCTGCAATATCCGGGTCCGGGTCGTCCACAGGGCTTTCGGCCCTCTCGTCCAGAGGCTCCGGCGCGGTCTCCGCATCCGCCGTCTCCGGCTCCCCCGCCGTGACGGTGGGAAGGACATACGCCTGAGCAAGTTCGGCGAGGTGCAGGGGAAGCGGGAGAGAGAGGGCGACCGGGTAGTCGGGGGCCATGCGCAGCTGGTGCGTCGCGAGGGCGATGGCCTCGGGCTCGTCGAGCACGGAAGGTGACGACAACTCGGCATCCCGCTCCACGTGGCAGCCGAGCACCGCGATCTCGACCAGCGTCGGATTCCAGGCTCCGGTGCCCGCCTGGGAGGTGAGGTTTCCCGCGGCGTTGACCCGTGCGGCGAGCCGGTCGAGTGCCGGCGAGATCGCGAAGGTCCCGGGGCGCTCCGTGGTGCTGTGGAACACCCGCTCATCGGGGTCGCGGCGTTCACCTGCAGGCGAGGGAACCGCCCAGAAGCCAGCCGGCTGGCCGTGCGGCTTGCCGGGCTCGGCCAGACCCCACCACTGAGCCGTCTCACGGCTGCCCCGCCCGCGCACCCGGACCAGGCGGAGCTCGTCGTCAATGCCGCCCGGCGGGGCGTGACCCACTCTGATGGTGTCCCGCTCGACCTGCCCGTCCTGCAGCCAGGGCCAGTGTGACCTGCTGTTCTGCGCATGGGTGAGAAGTACGGTCGGGTGGTGGCGGAGGGAGTGCAGCATGCGCTGGAGGAAGCGCGCGGTGTCCTTGCGCTGCTCGGAGAGATTGGTCCGTCGCGCCTGCGCGGTGATGCGCGGCGCCTCGTCGGCTGTCCCGCCGGAGCCGGGCGCGTCGGGAACGGGCCCGTCCGGGGCGGACGGGTCGATCTCCGCCTTCTTCACCAGCCCCAGCAGGAAATGCGGGTAGGGGATCCAGGTGCGGGTGTCGTCGTCCCATCCGCGGACGGCGCAGAGTCCGCCGCCTTCGGGGAGCGGAGTGACGAGCACCGCGACCGGCAGGTGCCTGGCCAGCCGGGTGGGACCGTCCTTGCGCCGCTTGACCATCCAGAGAGCCGCGTACCGAAGACCGTCGGGGAGATCACCGCCGAGAGTGTGTTCGGGCAGGACACGGAGACCGAGCTGGCGGAAGCCGTCCAGCCATGCCTGGTGGGCCCGGTGCTCGACGGTGTCAGCATTGGCGATCCGCCGTTCCGTGGACGGCGTGACGACGAACTGGGTCAGCACTCCCGCGTCGGCGCATCCCAGGCGATTGGCGAACTTGGGGTCGGTGTCGGCCTCCCGGAAGGTGCTGCGGTGAGCGATCTCGACCAAGGCGAGGCCGGGACGGTCCGGGTCGGCACCGTCCGTGCGGAGCCAGCCGCTCAGGTCCCGGCGGCGTACGGTCAGGGCGCGGGCCACTCGCTCCCCCTTGCGGTTGACGGTGGGGTCGAGGGCGAGCCGGTCCCCGAGCCCGTCGGTGAGCGGGAGGCACCGCAGCCGCACCACCAGCTCGGGGGTGTGCCATTCGAGGACCGCAGGGCGGCCCGGACGGGCGTCGTCGAAGATCTGGTCCGGCAGGGCGTGCGCCCCGCCGTCGCCGTCGAGACCCAGTGTCCTGGCGAACTCCCGGATCGCGTGACGGCGCAGTTCCGCCGTGCGCCAGAGCAGCCGGACGGTCACACGCGCCCGCTCGGCATCCGGTTCCGAGGTGAGGCCGGTGCGGTCGGCGAGGATCGCGAGCGCGCAGCGGCGGGCCAGTGCGGCGCGTGCTTCCTCAGCCTTCTTCGCCGGTTCGCCCACTGGCTTAGGGCGCCGATTGGCCGGGGCTCCGATGCCCTTGCCCCGGCCGCGCACCAGGTCGGGCAGACGGATCACACTCTCGGGGAGCGCCGCCTCCGCCCAGGCGGTGAGCTGGGATCGCTGATGGGGCATGAGTCCGGGGCCGACCTCGTGCCCGCCCATCTCGTTGCTGTGGACGACGGCGGCCCGGACACCGGGGCCGTCGCCGATCCAGTCGGCCGGGGCGGTGAGGAGCCGGTCGGGGTCCGGGAACCGTCCGGCCACACTGAGCCGGCTCAGAATGCCGGCGGGATCGTTCTCTGCCCAGGTGAAACCGCCTGAGGCACGGTCGCGGCGCAGCCGTGCCAGGGCGCCGCGTTCGGTCGCCGGCACCCCGGTCAGCCAGGGGATCTTGGGTCGGAGATGGACCGTGGTGGACTGGCCGTACGGCAGTGGCAGCCGCCCGGTGTCCGACCTGGTGTGGGTGGCCCAGCGGCGTACGCCCCAGTGCAGGTGCAGCCGGGGCCGCAGGTCGAAGGGGGTGGTGTGCAGCGAAATGTTGAGGGTGATCGAGAACCACCACTCCTTGCGCTTGATGGGGCGGCTCAGGGGTTGCGACATGAGCTCCGCCCCTTGGTCTCGGGGGCCGCGGGGCAAGGCCCGGAAGCGCAGTTCGCCCCCTTCGAAGGGATAGGGATCGAGGCATCGGATGCGGCGGGCGAGCGCGTCGGTGGCGAGCTGGAACTGACGGGGTTCCGGCGCGGCCGTCCCACCGTCGGTGCAAGGCGTGCCGAGGAGGTCCACACCCGGTACGTCCTCCCAGCTCAGTGGGGTTCCCGCCAGCTCGTCACCGCACTCCAGCAGGAGCGCACGCAGCTGTGGATCGTGCTCGGACCGCCGGGGCACGAGGGTGCGGAGCCAGGCGTTGAGCACCTGGGTGCCCGCCCGGCCGGGCAAGGGGTCGGGCGCGTCCGCGGGCAGGTACATCCAGAAGTCCTCGGGCGGCATCGGGCCCTCACCGACGGGCGGGCGGGCGCGCGGGCGCACGATCACCTCGGGCGCGAGTGTCTGCAGCGCCGTGTCGAGGTTCCGGGTGGGCAGGGTCCGCCGCCACTCGTCCTCCGGGCGGCCGTGGTTGTGGAGCGCCAAGAGCGCGCCCTGCCAGTGTTCCGGGAAGCGGAGGGCCCGGTAGTCCTCCGTCCAGGGGGCCGCGGGGTCGGCGAGGTGGTAGGCGGATCTGCGGATCTCTCGGTACACGGCATAACTCCTGATGGTCTGTGCGGTGGTGGGCGGATGGCCGCGCGCCACGGTCCGGACGGCGGCGCGTCGGGGCCGCCGGGGGCGGGTTCCGGCGGACCGGCGGTGCGGATCAGGGCCCGCTGTCCGGTGCGGACCCGATCCCGCAGAGGGCGTCGTACAGCGGCCGGTAGAGCAGCCTGACCAAGGACGGATCGGCGGGATCGGCACAGACTCCGGGGTCCTCGGTGAAGTAGGGGGCCAGGACGTCACGCAGGCGGACCAGCAGCCCGGGATCGCTCGGCCGGCGCGGGCGGCGGACGGCGGACGCGTCGGCCCCCGCCGCCGCGAGCCGGGGGGCGAAGGCGGCGTCGACGAAGACGACCCGGGCCGGAACCCCACCGCGGACCAGACGGCCGATGACCTGCCAGAGGGTGACCAGCTGGTCCCACGCGAAGGACTCCTGCTCCGGTTCGGAGAGCCTGGAGTAGACATAGGGGCGGGAGAGCAGACGGCGCCACACCCCGCGCGCGGCCGTGCGGAAGGCGCTGCCCGCTCCGTCGAGATCGGTTCCGTCGCCGACGAGTTCGGCGAAGGTGCCCTCGGCCAGGCCGGGGTGGTTCCGGGTGAAGCGCGTCGCCCAGTCGTTGACCGCGAAGACGGAGAGGAAGAGGTCGTCCGGGCGGGGGTGGGGGCGGACGAGGAAGAGCACCGTGCCGAAAGCGGCCACCCGTTCCTCTCCGGGCAGCTGGGGAACGGTGAGGATGTTGTGCCCGCGTTCGACCGCGAGCAGGGGCGCGATCAGGATCTGGGCACGGTGGTCGTCGGCGAAGGCGGCGAGGTCGCCGCGGCGCACCGCGGGCGCCGTCGTGGAGCCCCCGGCAGGCGCCTCCGAGGCGAGGGATGCCTCCAGTGCGGCGTCGTCGGCGGCGAGCACGCGGACCCGGTCCCGCCAGGCGGACATCTCCGACAGCACCTCGGCCACCACCGCCGCCTCGCGGTAGCTGCCGACGAGCAGCAGGGCTCGCCTGCGGCGCGGGTCGGGGATCTGGGCCAGTTCGTACTGGAGCGGGCTGAGGGTGCGGTCCCGGTGGGGCCGCGCCAGCTTTTCCACGAGCATGCGCAGTGCACTGTCGCGGTTCTCCGCCTTCTGCCCGGAGATCCGGATGGGTTGTCCTGCCGGGTCGTACATGAACTCGGTACGGAAGACGGTCTCACCGATCGAGCGCAGTGCGTCCGGCTGTGGCTTGAGCACAGCCCGGACGGGCGCGACCACATGGGCCCGGGTGGAGGTTCCCGCCCAGCTCGTGCCGGACATGAGCAGAACGTTCGGGCCGCCTGTCCCGCGATCGGGGTCGGCGCCCAGCCGGGGCAGGGAGAGCAGGAGTTCACGGCCCACCCCCGCGCACCGGAAGAAGCGGAGGGTGCCCGTGCGCCGTCCCTCCGGGCCGTCGCGCTCGTCGAGGAGGAATTGGAAGCCGAGGACATTGCCCATGGGGGACTCGGGCAGCAAGGGCGCGTAGTCCAGGGGCGGTCGTCTGGTCAGCTCGTGTTCTCCGGGATCGAGCCGCAGGGCGGCCTCCACCTGAGGCCACAGGAAGGTCACCCGGTCGAGCCGCTGATGCAGGGCGGCGAGGATCAGGGTGAACTCCAGCCGTTCCGCATTGCGGTCGAGCCACTCCTCGCCGAATTCGGTGTCCTTGCAGGGCGCAGCGCCGCGAAGCGGGGGACGTTCGCCGGGCTTCGGTGCGCCGTCGAGCAGGGTGTCGAGCAGGGCGCGCACCCGCCCGCGAGTCCGCTTCTCGTCAAGTGTGTGCAGAACGTCGTGGGCCAGCCTCGCCAGATCGTCGGCGAGGTTGCCGTACGGCCCGCGATCGCCGAGGGGGTCGTCGCGGAAGGTGTCGAAGACCTCGGTGAGCCGGTCCCGGTGGACGGCCCAGGGGGTGTCCGACGGGGCGGAGGGCGTCTCGGAGGATTCGTGCAGGGCCTCCTCGTCGTCGTAGACATCGGTCTCGTCCGCCGTCTCGTCCTCCTCGGCGGTCCGGTCCCGGAGCGGATACCAGGCGTTGAGCAGTCGTTCCTGAAGGGTCCAGGGGCTGAAGTAGTCGATCTGTGCCCAGGCGCGCAGGGCAGGGCCGTCAACGCCGATGAGCATGGCGTAGAGGCGATCGGCGGCGGAGCCCACGACATCAAGGGCGGCGGACCAGCGTTCGACATCCTGATCGGAGAGTTGCAGCCGGCCCTGCCGGGAGAGTTCGGCGATCTCGTGGGTCTGGAGCCGGTCGAGCCAGGATTCCGAGAAACCCGTGGTGACCAGTGTCGCCGTGGGCGCGAACATCTGGTCCAGCTGCATCTGGACGCGATCCGCCTCGTCCACGACGACGATGTCGCTGCGCAGGCAGGCGAGTTCCAGATACCGCAGGCGCTCGGCGTTGAGCTGACGCGGTACGGCTGTCTGGACCAGGCTGGACGGGTTGGCGACCCAGATGAGGGCCTCCACGAGCTCGCGGGAGGAGGAGTGCCGGGGGCAGGCGCTCCACAGCGGGCAGGCGTGCGGGTTCCCCGTGGGCTCCGTGTCTCCGGTCTCGCCCGGCTCGGGGCCGGTGGAACCGGCGGGCCCGCCGTCCGGGCGGGCCCCTCGCGCGCGCCGCAGCTCCTCGATGACCCGGGCGGTGTGTGCCCGCCCGTCCTCGCGCTGATCGGGGTCGTCGGCGGGCCGGTCCACCGGATGCAGCGAACCGCAGGGCGCGTCGGTGAAGCGGAGCGGCTCGGCGGTCTCCAGGGCGCGCAGCCCGTCGAGGGGACAGGCGGTGCTCAGGTGGGCGAAGGCCCCGTCGGTGTGGTCGAGCAGGGAGCGCTCCCCACGCGCGGCGAGCCGCCGGTGCAGGCGCTGGGTGTGCTTGGGCCGGGTGGTGCCGCCCTGGACGATCGCCGCCGGCAGCCCCAGCCCCTGGAGGAGCTGGGTAAGGCTGAGCTGTTCGGCGACATCACCGACCACCAGGGTGATGCGCAGTTTCCGCCGCTGTGCCCAGACCGCGAGCACGGTCATGAGGGTGGACTTCCCGGCTCCGACCATGCCCACCAGGTGCGTCAGTCCGTCCAGTGGGAGGGCCTCGGCCCGCTCGAACTCCGTTCCGTCGGCCGTGCGGACGTCGAGTTCGAGCCGGGCCAGCCGCTCCCGCCACTGGCCGGGACGCCTGCCGAGGCGTTGTTCCTCCGCGTCCATCCACGCCGCGGCCTCGTCCAGTTCGGCGAGGGGGACCTCAAGGGGGCCGCCGGGGCGCGGAGCGGCGAGATCGTGCCCCCGCGCGGGCGGAAGCACGAACTCCGCAGGGACGGTGACAGCGGAGTACCGGCGCTGCTCCTTGAAGCGGTGGCTGCCCTCCCCGGCCTGGGGAAGCGGCTTCTTCGCGAAGTCCGGGATCCGGCCGAGCGCGGTGTCGTAGACACCGAAGCGGTGCGCGGCCACCGGCGGGGCGACCCGGCGAGCTGGTCCGCCGCCGTCCGGTACGCGGTAGCCGCGAAGCTCCTCGGGAAGCCGGCGGTAGCTCTCCAGGCTCTGCTGCCACAGGCGCCGTCGCCGCATGGGCCACAGGAGGTGGCGGGCCGCCATCAGGGCGAGCTGGTCGCCGGGGGTGTTCACCAGTCCGGCGGTGGAGGCGAAGGGGTAGCCCCCGAGGAGCACCCAGACCCCGTCCGCCGCCCGGCCGGGGCCCAGGGTCTCCAGCAGCCGCAGGCCCAGTTCGACCTGGCAGAGCAGGGCGGGCTTGACGGAACGGAATTCCTGGGGCCAGGGCTTCAGGTCCTTGGCCAGCCGCTGGTACCAGTCGCTGCGGTCACGCACGGTCGGCTCCCTTCCCATTGGGGTTCTCCGGTGCGATACGCGCACCGGGGCCGCGCTCGCCGCGCAGGCGCTTCCGGGCGGCCCCGGCCACCTGTTCATCGCTGAGCAGGCGGAGCCCGGCGGCGTGCGCGGGACGTTCCCGGGCGAAGGTCAACAAGTAGTCGGCGCGCTCACGGATCCGGAAGTGCGGTACGGCCCAGCACGCCTCGTCGTAGGGCGGCTCGGCCCGTACGACGGTGGCGGCCCGGCCCAGGAAACCGGGGTGGGTCCAGTCCTTCACGTCGATCGCCCAGATGTGGCCGTCGGGAAAGGTGACCCTCAGGTCGTACGCGTCGAAGCCGGGCCACATCTCGACGGCGAGGCCGAGGGCGCGCAGTTTCCCCTCCAGCTCCACCTCGGCGTGGCCGGGGCCGGTGACGAACTGCCGCAGCGGGCGACGGAGCTGCCGGATTTCCCCCACCTCGTCGACGGGCAGCCGCCGTCCGGGGGGCGGGGGACCCAGGTGCCGGCAGCGGTCGCGTTCACACCACCAGCCGCCCCCGACGAGGGGGGTGAGGAGGGTGAGACACCGTGCGCAGGCGACGCTCACGCCGTCCTGTCCGTGGCCGCCCGGGACGGGTGCGTAGATCTCGTCGACGAGGAACTGGACCGGGTCGAGGTAGAGGTCGGTGCTGATGTCGGGCCACTCCGCCTCGGTCAGGACAGGGCGGGTGACCAGCAGCCGGCGGAAGGCCGTGTACGACTGGGGCGAGCTCGCCGCGCGGCAGGCGTTCATGGCCTCGCCGATCACCCGCTCGACATACTGGCGGCCGGTGCTGGTCCCGGCTCCCTTGACCTCCAGCTCGCCGCAGAGCTGCGTCGGTTTCCCGGAGTCCGGGTCGATGAGACGGTTGTTCCGGTCGAAGAGGTCCAGCGGCAGATCGTCGAGGGGCCAGCGTCTCAGGGGGCGGGTGCGGCACCAGTGGAGCATCTCCGGCACCCCTGCGGGGGGTCGTGCTCCGCCGCGCAGGCAGGCGAGGACCAGCCGGTCCAGGGCGCGCTGTGCCGCGGGGGGATAGGGCAGAGCGAAGGAGTCCAGTTCGGCGACTTCGTCCAGCCGTACGACGGCCGTGGCGACGTCGCGGAGCAGGACCACATCGGGGTTGGCCGACCAGTCCGGGGCCGTTCCGGTGTGGCCGTTCACGCGACGTCCTTCCGCACCGGTGCCGGATCGCGAACCGGGTCCGGCGGCGGGTCGGCGGCGGGCGCGGTGTCTGTGGTGTCCCTGATGTGCGCGGTGCCGGGCCCGCACCAGGTGCGCACCTGGCAGCTGTGGCAGTGGCGGCCGGTGCGCGGTTCGTACGCGGTGTCCCGGAGCAGGGGTTCGGCCAGATCCGCGATCACCTCACGGGCCTCGGCCACCGTGGCGGGGCGGCCGGGGTCGACGGCTTCGAGGCGGCTCTCCCCCGCGCCCTCCCGCAGATGTTCCAGCTCGATCCGGCCGCGCCGGGGCCCGTCACCGACGGCTCGCTTGTCGAAGAGCAGGACGGCGAGGGCGAGCTGGGGGAACTGCCGCAGCAGCGGACGGCCTTCCCACAGGGGCGCGGCGGCGGTCTTGGTCTCCCGCCAGATCCACCGTCCGCGACGAGTGTGCAGCAGGTCCGGCACGGCGAGGACAACCACGTCCAGCTCGGGGATGTAAGCGGTGACCCGGTGCTGTGTCAGCACCCGCTCGGACGGTTCGAGCCCGTCCAGCGGGCAGAGCGCCCGGTGTTCGTCCAGCATTCGCAGGGCGCTTCGGGCCGGGCCCTGTTCCAGCGGCTGCGCGGGGGGCAGCACACTCGCGTATGCGGGAGGGAGTTCCCGGCAGCTGCCCGGGAGAGGCCGGGTGTGCCGCGCGTTCAGCACGGCGTCCACCACGCGCCCACGACGTGCGCCTTCGCTCTCGGGGGTCAGGTCGTTGAGCCGCAGATGCCGCACGAGGTGGTACTGGGCGGGGCACTCGCCGTGCAAGCGCAGATCCCAGGCGGAGACGGAGCGGCGCCGGGGGCGGGGCGGCGGAGCGGCACGGGGCGGCCCCCACAACTGCGGGGTGCGCGGCGGTGCCGCGCAGTGGGCGATGGTCTCGCAGCCGACGCAGTCGGCCCCGGGACGTACGCCCGTGCCGGTGGCGGCGGCGATGAAGGCGGGTGCGGCGTCCCTGCTGAACAGTGCGCGCACGGCGTCCGGTCCCCAGTCGAGCAGGGGGGTGACGCTGCCGTCCGCACAGCCGAAGTCGAAGACCCGCACCAGCTCCGGCGGTGTGGGGTTCCGCAGGGGGGTCGCGGGCGGGGGCATGCGGCGGCGGCGCCGAGGAGCGGGCATGCCTTCCGCGACGACCTGGGCAATCGCTGCCTTCTCCGCCGCCGGGCGGTCGGTCTTCGCACGGCCGAAGGACGGGATCCACAGATCTCTTACCGTGCCGTCGGCGGAGGCGTACTGCCGTCCCCAGGTTCGGTGCTCGTACTGCCGCGCGCCCCGGCTGTCCGGCTGCTCCCACCGCGCGGTGCGCACAGTCCAGTCGAGCTCGACGGCGGCGGTGAGGGGCAGACCGGCGGCGAGGGCCGTGCGCTGCTCGCGGGCGCGGGCGGCGACGTACCGCTCGAATGCCTGAACGGTCCACGCCATGAGAGAGGGGTGCGCGGGCGCACGGCGCCCACGAAACGCGCCACGGGTCTGGCGCAATTCCTCGACTACGCGGCCGGGGTGCCAGCGCTTGTGCTCCCATAGATCCAGCGCGGCAAAGAGAGGCCCGAAGCCGAAGTCCTCCAGCGGGACGGGGTGCTGGGTGCCCGGAGCGCCGGAGACATGCGCGCGAGGCGGGCCGATCGGCGGCTGAACGA
Organism: Streptomyces sp. CAU 1734; assembly: GCF_039888735.1. NCBI lineage: Bacteria > Bacillati > Actinomycetota > Actinomycetes > Kitasatosporales > Streptomycetaceae > Streptomyces > Streptomyces sp. CAU 1734. Next base: position 78,609 of record NZ_JBDQQP010000011.1, on the reverse strand, counting down.
GGGCGCGCAGTCGGGTCGGGCAGGCGTCGGGGTCGGGCCGGGCGCGGGTGGAACTGACCTTGAACAGCCAGCTCAAGCCGGCGGTTTCGAGTGGATTCTCCATGATTCCCCCTGATCAGGGCGGCACGGACAGGGCGGGCCGAAGAGCACGGGCCGCCGAAGCACCCAAACAGCATGACACAGACTGTGAACTGAGTCGCCACTTGATCTCGCTCGTATCCGATACACGCTACGCTGCCCCCGGCAGAGCACTTGGGCAGACGACGGAGGGGCGCAGAGGGTGGAAGCGGGCTGGGAGGACGTTCGGGCGGGGGAGTTGATCGACGGCCGCCACGAACTCGTCGATCTGATCGGCAAGGGAGGAATGGCCCAGGTCTGGCGGGCCCACGACCGGAAGACGGGCCGTCAGGTCGCGGTGAAATTTCTGCGTCTGGACACCGAGGACCTGCGCCAGCTCGACACCCGGGAGCAGGAGGAGGAACTGCGGCACCGACACCTCAGGTTCATTCGTGAGGCGGGGCTCCTCGCCTTCCTGCGACACCCCAACATTCCCGAGCAGTACGCCTTCGGAACACATGGCGGAGTTCCCTACCTGGTGATGCACCACGTGGTGGGGACCAACCTGCGCACCTTCCTCAAGAGGCACACACCGCTCACGCCCTCCGTCGCCGTGTCGGCCGCCGCGCAGATCGCCGCCGCCTTCGTCCACGCGCATGAACAGAAGGTGGTACACCGGGATCTGAAGCCGGAGAATCTGATGATCTCCGAGGCCGGCGTGGTGTTCCTCATCGACTTCGGCATCGCCAAGCAGCTCGGCATCGAGTCCACTCTCACTCAGCCGGGCTCCACCCTCGGCACACCGGGGTATCAGGCACCGGAACAGATCCGGGGGGAGGATGTCGCGGCGGCCACGGATGTCTACTCCTTCTCCTGCGTGTTCTACGAGCTCCTCACCGGAAAGCCCCCGTTCATCACCAATGACCGGGACGGCAAGGTGGAGCGCCAGCATCTGCGCACGATGCCGCTGCGGCCGAGCGACCTCGCAGCGGGGATTCCCGATGCCCTGGACGAGCTGGTGCTCCGGGGACTCGCCAAGAAGCCCGGGCGGCGCCCGACCATGCGGGAGATCCTCGAGGTCCTGGGCGGGTTCACTCCCCGGCCCGGCGACCCCGAGCCCCGGCCGTGGCTCCCCCACGACCCCACCCGCCCCTTCCGGCTGCCTGCGGAGTACACGGCCCCGGACCCCAATCCCCAGCAAAAACCGGCCGGGGAGACCGGGGACGACGAGGACGCCGGCTGGCTGGACCCGGACGCGGTCCAGCTGCTCTGCTCGGCGGCCCAGCGGGAGCTGGAGGAGGGCGAGCCCGGGGACGCCGTGAGCGAACTCGCCGGCCTCGTGCACCGTGTTCGGGAGGAGTGGGGGAGCAAGCGGCTGGTGCGGCAGGTCTGGGAGCTCACCGCCGGCGGCCTCTGGCTCTCGGGCGACTTCGACGCCGCCGCGCGGCGCTACGACGACATCGCGGACAAGCTCGTGCGCGGGGACGATCCCCCGGAGCGGGCCGACCGGGCAGTGTTCCGGCTGCGTGCCGCGCGGTGCCGGCTGGAGGCCGGCGGCGACACCGGGGCGGCCATCAACGCGATCACCGAGGCCGGTTACACGGCCGCGGCGCTGCCCGAGCCGTACGCCACGCAGGTGGAGACGGAGCTCCGCGAGGCGGCCGACCGTGTCTCCGAGCTGCTCGGCGGACCGGATTCCGGGGCAACGCCCGGGCAGGTGTGAGGCCCCACAGCGGACCGAATGTCCCAGCGGGAGAAGCCCCTCGGAACGTTCGGGCGTACGCGCTACACCAGGCGGCCCGCCGCGAGTTCGTCGCCGAGGCCCTGTTCCAGTTCCCGGGCGAGGGTGCCCAGTCGCGTGGCCAGGCGTTCGAACTCGGCCAGGCGCCGGAACGCCTCGCTGTACCGCTGCTGCTCCGGCAGCGCGAGGCGGCGCACATGGAGCCGGCGCACGTCGATCCGGGAGGAACTCGATGCATGCGTACCGGCGTGGCGGGCGTTGGCCGGCGCCTTGAGCGACCCCGCGAGGAACCAGGGGTCGAGTACGTCCGGGTCGACCCGGAGGGCGTGGATCTGCGGGCCCACCGCCATCGGCGGGCCGTCGTGGACCCACGCCGAGAACTCCCTGGAAACACCGACAACCACCACGTCCCCGGATTCCACGACGACGGCGTCGTGTGGGTGCGCCCACCCGCCGGGGGATCCGTCCATCAGCAGATCGGAGAGGGTCAGCAGCGGGATCCCCGGGTGCCGGGGCTCCGGTGGGAGCTCCTCGGCCGAGTGCCGGCCGGAGCGGAGGGTGAGCGCCCCGGCCCGGGCGAGTTCGCCGACGGTGGCGGTCGGCAGGTCCGCCGTGTCGCCGGTGAGCTCGAGCGAGGCCAGCCCGGCGCTCTCGGCCCGCAGGCCGTCGAGGAGGTCACCGACCTCGTTCCAGGAATCCGTCAGCCGGGATCCGGCGTGTCCCGGAGCAGGAGTGGTGTGACGGCCGGGGGTGAGATCGACCTCGTCGTCGAGGAGATCGATGACCGGGACGACCGCGGACCACTCGGCGCCGGCGGCCTCCTCCGCCGCTGTTCCCCCACCGGCCGCGCCGTCGACGACGGAGCGCACGAAGGAGGCGAGTTCGCCCCATTCGGGCCCGGTCTCCCGGGCTGCGGACCGGGGAAATCGCGCGGCGGCGTCAACGAGCAGAAGCTCTCCGGGCCCTTGGCCGTTCTCGCCCGGGGCGGGCCGCCGCAGTACCCACAGGTGCAGGGAGACACTGTGCGGCGCGGCGGATCCGGGCGGGAGCGCCACCACGGCCCGCAGGGCACCCGTGCGCAGCAGCGATCCGCGGATTCTCCGGCCGGCCTTGCGGGCGGCCACAGTCGGCGGCAGCAGCAGGACGGCGGCGCCGCCGGGGCGGAGCCGGGCGAGGCAGTGCTGCGCCCAGGCGAGCTCGGGTTCGGTGCGGGCCGGCATGCCGTACGCCCAGCGGGCGTCCGTGGCGAGGTCCTCGTATCCCCAGTCGCGTTCGTTGGAGGGCGGATTGCAGAGCACCATGTCGGCCTGGGTACCGATGAGGGGATCCGCTCGGAGGGAGTCGCCCGGCGCGATCACGGGCGCGGGCGCCTGCGGTCCGGAGCCCGGAAGCAGCCCGAGCCGGGCGTCGGTGAGCGCGGTGAGCACCGGATCACGGTCACAGCCGAGGAGGGCGGCGGGACGGCTCAGCGCGGCAGGGACGGCCGTGGCGGCGGCGGCCAGCAGATGACCCGCGCCGCATGCGGGATCGAGCACCGTGACGGGTTCGCCGCGGTACTCGGCGGCGGAGGCGTCGCGCACTCCGAGGGCGAGTTGGGCCATGAGGTCGGCGAGCGGCTCGGGGGTGGTGCTGATCTGGCGTACGTGGGTGTCCAGCCAGCGCCGGAGCAGGAAGGTGAGGACCTCGGACGCTCCCTCGCGCCGCCCCAGTTCCACGGCGTCCCGCACCGGACCCGGCTCCGGCTCCGGGTCGGCGGGCCCACCGGAATCGCCCGGCTCCCCGGCGAGCAGCCGTCCCACTGCGGCGATGGCCAGGCCGGTCTCGTCACGGTCGCCCAGGGCCTCGAAGCGGGGCCAGAGCCATTCGCGGCCGGTGGCCTTCCCCAGCTTCCTGTTCTCCCTGAGCCACCGCTCGATGTCCGCGAGGGAGAAGTGAGGGTTGTTGTCGGTGCCGCTGATCCGCGAGGGGAAAGTGTCGTGACGGCGGCGCCAGTTGCTCACTGCGGCCCGCCCGACTCCCGCGAGCCGGGCGATCTCGGCCAGGGTCACCGGTACGGCGGGGGGCGAGGTCATCAGCTCTCCAGAGACGTCGGCTGGGCGGAACCAGGGTGTCGGCTTGCGGAAGCGGGCGAGCCGGCGCCCCCTCGCACCTTCCCATTTCCGGGGCCAGGCTAACGCATGTTGACTTTGTTCACAGCCCTCTGCCGCGTGCCCCGCCCGGGTGTCCGCGTACCATCACCCCACACGTATGGGGCCCGCCGGGACCGGGAGGAGTGGCCATGCACGCCGTCCGTGAAGGCACGGTCCTGAAGGACCGCTACCGGCTCGACCACGCGCTCGGCCGGGGCAGCATGGGGCGCGTCTGGCAGGGTCTCGATCTTCATCTGCGGCGCCCCGTGGCGGTCAAGACCATCGCACTGGACAGCGCGGCCGACGCGGAGGGCCGGGAGCGATTCCAGCGGCGTTTCGAGCGCGAGGCGCGCGCCGCCGCCGCGCTGGACAGCGCGAATGTGGCCACGGTCCATGACGCGGACATCACCGGTGAGCTCCACTGGCTCGTGATGCAGCTGGTCGAGGGCGCGACCCTCGGCACCGTGCTGGCCGAACGGGAACGCCTCGACACCGCCTCGGCGGTCGCCGTGGCCGCGCAGATCAGTTCGGGGCTCGCGGCGGCGCACGCGGCAGGGCTGATCCATCGCGACCTCAAGCCGGAGAACATCATGATCCGGCGGGACGGGGTGGTGAAGATTCTCGACTTCGGCCTGGTGAAGCTGATGTCGGACGACGGTCCCCGGCTGACGTCGACCGGTGGGCAGGTGGGGAATCTGCTGTACGCCTCACCGGAGCTGATCACCGGACATCCGGCCCCGGACGGGCGGAGCGATCTCTACAGCGTGGGCTGCCTTCTGCACCATCTGCTCTCCGGTGTGCCGCCGTTCCCGCCGCTCCGTGCGGATCAGCCACTGGCCGTGATCAGGGGCCATCTGGACGGTGCACCACCACCCCTCGCCGAGCTGGGGATCGAGGTGCCCGCCGAGCTCCAGGCGCTGCTGTCCGCCCTGCTGGCCAAGGCCCCCGGGGCCCGGCCGGGGTCGGCGGCAGAGGTGTACGACGCCCTCCGGCCGTGGCTGCCCGGTTCCGCGGCCGGGTCCAGCGGGCCTCGCGCCTTCGGTGCCGAGGACCCGCGACGGCCTTTCGTACTCCCCCAGGGCCCCTGCTGGGCATGAGAGTTCACCGTGTGATCGTCTCACCGCTCATGGGTGGAGAGGTGGGCGGCGCCTCGGCGCACAGGGGCAGAGCTGACCGATCGGATCGTCGGGGGAGAGCGTGGGACAGGTAATCCAGCAGCGGTACGAGCTGACCGGCCTCCTCGGCAGGGGCGGCATGGCCGAGGTCTGGTCCGCGACGGACCTCCAGCTCAACCGCGAGGTCGCGGTGAAACTGCTGCGTTCGGCGGGCCGGAGCACTCGGCGTCTGGAGCAGCGCTTCGAACGGGAGGCCGTACTGACCGCCCGTATAGGACACCCGGGTGTACCGGCGGTTCACGAGACCGGGCGGCACGACGGTGACACCCTGTTCATCGCCATGGAGCGGATCCACGGTCTGACCCTGGCCGACCGGCTGAAGCGGTCCGGCCCCTTCCCCGTCCCGCTGGCCGCCACGGTGGCGGCGCAGACGGCCGATGTACTGGCGCATGCGCACCGGATCGGCGTCGTCCACCGCGACCTCAAACCGTCGAATCTGATGCTCACCCCCAACGGGCTGGTGAAGGTGCTCGACTTCGGCATCGCCACCGCGCTGGAACCGGACCCGGACGAGCCGCCGCTCACCCGGACGGGAGAGATGCCCGGCACCCCGGGGTTCATCTCGCCCGAGCAGGCCGCGGGCAGGGCCGTGACCGCCCTGAGTGACATGTACGCCTTCGGCTGTGTGCTGTACGAGATCCTGACCGGGAGGGCGCCCTTCGAGGCACAGCCGGGCGCCATCCCTTTCCACCTGGTCTACCGGCACATGCAGGAAGTGCCCGAACCGGTCTCGAAGCACCGCGCCGGCCTTCCGCCCGGCCTCACCGATCTGATCACGCGGATGCTCGCCAAGGAGCCCGCCGACCGCCCCACCGCACGAGAGGTGCAGGAGGCGGCCGGAGAATGGATCGGGCCGCCGGCGGCTCCGGCCGTTCCGTCCACGGGCGGGGCCGGTTCGCGGACCGCGCCGCCCGGGGCCTCCCGAACCGGCCGGCCCGCGGCGGGTCCGGCGGAGAACGACGCCGGCCGGCGCGCCGTGGAACTGGTGCTGGAGGCCCGGCGGCTGGCCGATGCCGGGGATCCCTCGGGCGCCCTCGCGCTCCTGGAGGAGCCGCTGCGCGGAGACCGCCGTCCGCTCGACGACCCCAACCTGCTGCCCTTGCGGCTCGCCCGGTGCGAGCTGCTCTTTGCCGCCGAGAATCTCACCGTCGCGTACGACGGCTGGTTCGAGCTCGGCGGCGCTCTGCGCAGGCGCCGTCCGGCGACCGACCGGGATGTCCTGGTCTGCCGCGCGGGGGCGGCCCGATGTCTGTCCGGACTGGGCCGCACCAAGGAGGCACTCCACGAGTTCGAGGGACTGCTCCGGGTGCAGAGTCATGTCCTCGGGCCCGCCGACGGCGCGGTCTTCGACACCCGGTACGAGATCGCCGTGCTCACCGCGCGCGGCGGTCACGCACGCACCGCCCACGACCAGCTGGTCTCCCTCCGTTCCGATCAGGAGCGGGTGCTGCCCGCCACGGATGAACGGCACCTGCGGGCCGGGCGGCTGCTGACGCGGCTGGAGGGCCTGCTCCGCTCCGCGTAGGCCGACCGGCGGGCAGCCACAGCCCGCACCCCGACACCCCAATCAGTACTCCGTGAACTATGTTCACAGCAAGATTTCCTTGTTACCCTCTCATCCATGGCGGCTCCTCGTTTCGCGTCCCGGATTGCGTAGGGTCGGGACCGTATGCGAGGGCATGGCCCGGTCATGGAGAGAGGCGACAGAATGACGCAGGCGGCCCAGCAGGTCAGTGGGACGGACAGGGCGGACCGGCTTCCCGGGGAGGGTGAGCTGGTCGAGGTGCGCGGACAGAGCTGGGTGGTCGCCGGTGTCGACCCCGCGCCGGCCGCGCCGGGGGTGCGCGCCGCGACACTCGTCCACCTCCAGTCCGTGGCTGACGGACGCTTCGGGGACACCCTCTCGGTGATCTGGGAGGTCGAGCCGGGGCGCAGGGTCCTGGACCGGGGTTCCCTGCCCGATGCCTCCACCGGCCACTTCGACGCCCCCTCCCGCCTCGCCGCCTTCCTCGACGCGATCCGCTGGTCGGCGGTCGCCTCCGCCGATGTGAAGAACCTCCAGGCGCCCTTCCGCTCCGGGGTCGCCGTCGAGCCCTACCAGCTCGAACCGGTGTCCCGCGCCGTCGGCGCCCCCCGCGTCAATCTGCTGCTCGCCGACGACGTCGGCCTGGGAAAGACCATCGAGGCCGGCCTGGTCGTCCAGGAGCTGCTGCTCCGGGGCCGGGCACACCGGGTCATGGTGGTCTGTCCGGCCGGTCTGACCCTGAAGTGGCGCGACGAGCTCCACGACAAGTTCGGCCTCGACTTCACCATCGTCGACTCCGAGCACTGCGCCCGCCTGCGCCGCACCCACGGCACCGCGGCCAATCCCTTCCGGGTCCACCCGCTCACCATCGTGTCCCTGCCGTGGCTGCGCGGGCCCAAGGCCCAGCGCCTGCTGGACGAGGTCGTTCCGGCCGGTGCCGAGACCCGGGAGGACGGCGGGGGCGCGCGCCGCTTCTTCGATCTGCTCGTCCTGGACGAAGCGCACCATGTGGCACCCGCCGCCCCCAAGCAGGTCTACGCGGTCGACTCCCAGCAGACCAAACTGATCCGGCGCCTCGTGCCGCACTTCGAGCACCGGCTCTTCCTCTCCGCCACCCCGCACAACGGCTACCCGGAGTCGTACACCGCCCTGCTCGAACTCATCGACAACCAGCGGTTCGCCCGCGGGGTCGAACCCGACAAGCAGTCCCGGGACGAGACGGTGGTGCGCCGGCTGAAGGTCAACGTCACCAACCCGGACGGCACCCCGCGCTTCCGCACCCGCAGGACCCTCCAGCTCTCCGTCGAGTACACGGACGCCGAGCGGGAGGTGCACGGCCTGCTCGGCTCCTTCGCCGATCTGCGCAAGCGGCGAATGGCCCCGAAGGCACGCGGCGGGCGGCGGGCGGCCGACCTGGTGACCCTGCTGCTGAAGAAGCGGCTGTTCTCGTCCCCGGCGGCCTTCCTCCACACGGTGCAGGTCTATCTCTCCCATCTGGACGACACCGGGAACCGCCCCCGCTCGGCGGCCGACGATGTGCCGGAGTGGATGGAGGACTTCCCCGACCTGGTCGCCGAGCTCGACGACGAGGGCATGACCGAGGCCGAGGACACCGCCCTCACCCGGTCCACCAGCCTCACCCCGCAGGAGGACGGCGAGGAGCTGGATCTGCTGCGCCGGATGGAACGCTGGGCCCTCACCCACGAGGCCGCCGCCGACTCCAAGGCCGAGGCCCTGATCACGAAGGTGATCGCGATCTGCCGTGCCGACCGGCACTGGTCCAACGAGCGGGTGGTGATCTTCACCGAGTACCGCGACACCCAGAAGTGGCTGCACACCCTGCTCCAGCAGCACGGGCTCACCGACGACGGCCGGGTGCGGGTACTGCACGGCGGACTGAGCGCCGAGGATCGCGAGGAGATCCGCCTCGGCTTCCAGGCCGACCCGGCGTCCGCCGAGGGCACGGTGCGGATCCTGCTCGCCACCGACGCGGCCAGCGAGGGCATCGACCTCCAGAACCACTGCCACCAGCTGATCAACTACGACATCCCCTTCAACCCCAACAAGCTGGAGCAGCGCATCGGCCGGGTGGACCGCTGGGGCCAGCGCCACGACCCGGAGATCACCCACTTCATCGGCTCGGGCTGGCAGCAGGCGAAGGCTGGTTCCTACGAGGCCGACCTGGAATTCCTCTCCCGGGTCGCCCAAAAAGTGGCCCGGATGGAGGCGGACCTCGGCTCGGTCAACGCCGTCATCGCCGAAGCGGTGCAGCGCCGGATGACCGGCGACCTCACCCCCGTCGACATCGACACGGCCAAGCCGCGGCCCGTTCCGGGCCGCCCGGCCGGCAGCGGTGAGATCGCCGCCGAGCAGAACGTCACCGCCCAGGCCAAGCGCCTCGCCGACCAGTACCAGGACACCGTCGACACCCTCGGTCTGACACCCGCCAACATCAAGCGTGTGGTCGACACCGCGCTCGCCCTAGACCACCAGCAGCCGCTCACCCGTCACCACAGCGAGGACTTCGACGGCGGCCTGTACACGGTCCCGCCGCTCTCCGGCACCTGGGAGCGGGCCACCCGGGGGCTCGCCCACCGGCTGCGCCCCACCGAGCAGCGCCCGGTCACCTTCGACGCGCAGATCGCCGCCCGGGGCCGGGACGATGTCGTCCTGGCCCATCTGAAGCACCCGCTGGTCGCCCTCTCCACCCGCCTGCTGACGGCGGCGGTGTGGAACTCCGACAGCGTCGGCCTGCACCGGGTCGCCGCCGTCGTCAGCGACGATCCGGCGCTGACGACCACCCTCGTCTCCGCCTACGCGCGGTACGTCCTGGTCGGGGCCGACGGCACCCGGCTGCACGAGGAGATCCTGTACGCGGGCGGCTGGTTCGGCGACACCGGCCGCTTCCGCCGCTGGGAGTCCGTGCGAGCCCAGGGCGCCGCCCTCGGCAGCGCCCTCACCGACGGCATCGAGGCGGCACCCGTGCTGCGGCAGGAGCTCACCGCCGCCTGGCCCCGGCTGAACGGACCGCTGTACGACTCCCTCACCGCCCGTGCCCGGGAGCGCCGCGCCTCGCTGGAGACGGCCCTCGACAACCGGCGCGCCGAGGAGGAGGACCGTATCCGGGCCACTCTGGACCGCTTCGAGGCCGGCCTGCGCGCCAAGCTCAAGCGGGAGGGCGAGGAGGCCAATGAGCAGATCGCGCTCTTCGGCACCCGCGAGGTGACCACCACCGAGCAGCGGCAGTACGAGGAGGACCGCGAGCGCTGGAAGACCCGGCTCACCTCCCTCGCGGACGAGCGCGAGCGGGAGCTCGCCGCCATCGCCGCCCGCTACCGTGAGCCGCGTTCCCACCTCTTCCCCGTCGCAGTCGTCTTCGTGATCCCCGCAAAGGAAGCCCGCCGATGAGCCCTCGCCCCGCCGCCTCGCGCGGCCTCGCCGCCGCACGGGCCCAGGCACTCGACGGCCGCTCCCGGCACCAGGAATGGCTGGACCTCACGGAGGTCTCCGGCCCGTTCCTCACCCTGCCGGTCCTGCTGGACACCTGGCCCCAGCTCGACGCCCTCGACCGGGACGAGCGGGCCCGGCTGCGCGCCCGGCACGCGGACTGGCGGATCGACACGACGGCCGGCCGGGACGAGTGGGTGGCGTATGTGCTGCGCTCGCTCCTGGAGTGGGGCGACGCGCTCGCCCTGCGGGCCGGTGACGACGCTGACGTACCGGATCCGGTCCTGGACCGCTTCACCCTGGATGTCCCCGAGCACGGCGCCCGGCTGCACGCCGACTTCGCCCTCACCGAGCCCGGCGCGGACCTCGCGACGGAACCGGACACCGCCTCGGCCGCCAAGCGGGTGCGCGTCCTCGGGATGACCCTGCCCAGCGGCACCGTGCCCACCGCCCGCCCCCAGCACGGCGACGACTGGTCGGCGAGCCCCGCCGACCGGCTCGCCCGGCTGCTGCGCCACCACCACATCCCCCTCGGCCTGCTCACCGACGGCCGCTGGTGGTGCCTGGTCTGGGCACCCGTCGGCGGGGTCACCACCACGGCCGTCCTCGACACCATCGGCTGGAACGAGGCGGCCGAGCGCACCGTGGTCCGGGCCTTCGTCTCCCTGCTGCGCCGCCGCCGTTTCTTCGAGTACCCGGAGGCGGAGACTCTCGTCGGCCTGCTGCGGAAGAGCCTGGACGCGGGCGACGAGGTCACCGACGCCCTCGGTGTCCAGGTCCGGCAGGCCGTCGAACTCCTGGTGGACGCGATCGGCCGGGCCGACGCCCGCACCATGGAGAACGGCGCCCCGGGCCTGCGCGCCGACGGCGTCGGGGCGGGCGAGGTGTACCGGGGCGCGGTCGCGGTGATGATGCGTGTCGTCTTCCTCCTCTTCGCCGAGGAACGCGGCCTGCTCCCGGCCGACAACGAGGTGTACGCCACCTCGTACTCGGCCCGCTTCCTGCGCGCCGAGCTCAAGTCCCGCGCGGACGCCGAGGGCGAATCGGCCCTGGAGCACACCACGGCCTCCTGGCACCGGCTGATCGCGCTCTTCCACGCGGTGCACGGCGGTGTGAAGCACCCCGACTTCGAGCTGCCCGCCTACGACGGCTCGATCTTCGACCCGGACACCTACCCCTGGCTGGAGTCGACGGCCCCGCTGCTGCCGATCGACGACCGCACCGTGCTGCACATGCTCCAGTCGGTGCAGGAGGTACGCGTCGGCACCGGGAAGCAGCGCGAGATCCGCACGCTCAGCTTCCGCGCCCTGGACGTCGAGCAGATCGGTTACGTGTACGAGGGCCTGCTCTCGTACGACGGCGAGCGCGCCACCGAGCCCATGGTGGGTCTGATCGGCCCGGCCGGCATGGAGCACGAGGTTCCGCTGCGCGAGCTGGAATCGCTCGCCGCCGCCTCGTCCGGGAACGTCAAGACCCTGGCGAAGAAGATCTTCGAGACCTGGAAGGAGCCGAAGCCGCCCGCGAGCGCGGCCCGGCTGGAGAAGCTGCTCGCCCCGCCGAAGGCGGAGGAGGCCACGGAGGCGCGAAGGCTCCTCCAGGCCGCATGCCGCAACCCGGAGCTGACCGAACGCCTGGTGCCGTTCTTCGGGTTGCTGCGGCGGGATCTGCGCGATCTGCCGGTGGTGATCGCGTCCGGAGCCCTGTACGTCACCGAGTCCTCGCTGCGGAAGAACACCGGCACCCACTACACACCGCGCTCACTGGCGGAGGAGGTCGTCCTGCACGCCCTCCAGCCGCTGGTCTACCGGGTGGGCCCGCTCCAGACCGCCGACGAGTCAGCCTGGGAGCCGAAGGCAGGGGCGGAGATCCTGGACCTGAAGGTCGCGGACATCGCGATGGGCTCGGCGGCCTTCCTCGTCGCGGCCTGCCGCTATCTGGCGGACCGTCTGATCGAGGCATGGGTGAGAGAGGAACGCGAGGACGCGGTGGCGTTCCGCGCGGGCCGCTCGGCGGACTCGGTGACGGCGGTGGACGCGGAGTCGGACCCGCTGGTGATAGAGGCCCGCCGGCAGATCATCGAGCACTGTCTGTACGGGGTGGACATCAACCCCATGGCCGTGGAGATGGCCAAGCTGTCACTGTGGCTGGTCTCGATGGACCCGCACCGGCCGTTCACGTTTCTGGACGACCGTCTGGTGGCGGGTGACTCGCTGCTGGGCGTCACCTCGATGGAACAGTTGCAGGCGGTCCACCTGGACGTGGGCAAGGGCGACCTGCTGGGCGCGGAGGCGGACACGGATTCGCTGGTGGGTGAGGTGGTGGCGCTGCGGCGCCGGATTACCGACATCCACGGCGACGGGTCGGAGGAGCTGGCCCGGAAGCGCGAGCTGCTGCGCGAGGTGCGGGAGAAGACGGCGAAGCTGCGTCTGGTGGGGGATCTTGTGGCGGGCGCGGCGCTGGCGACGTGCGCGTCGGGGCGGGTGCCCTGGTACGAGGAGGAGGGCGGGGAGCGGGTGCGCGACCTGTTCCCGGTGGCGGCGAAGGTTGCGCGGGGGGTGGTGGCCGACTCCGGGGTGGATGTGGTGGAGGGGGCGCGGGTTCAGGCGCGTGAGTGGCTGGCGAGTGAGCTGCCGGGGGGCGGGATGCGGCGGGTGCCAGTGCACTGGCCGCTGGAGTTTCCGGAGGTGTTCGCGGGGCGGGGCGGGTTTGATGCGGTGATTGGGAATCCGCCGTTCCTGGGTGGACAGAAACTGACCGGGGCGATGGGCGAGGCGTATCGCGAGTACATGGTGGATTACCTCGCGGGCGGGAAGCGGGGCAGTGCGGACTTGGTGGCGTACTTCGAGCTGCGGGCGCATGGGCTGCTGAACGGGGGTGGACAGACGGGGCTGATCGCGACGAACACGCTGGCGCAGGGGGATACGCGCGAGGTGGGGCTGGATCAGCTGGAGGCAGCGGGGGTAACGATTCGGAGGGCGATCAAGAGTGCGCCTTGGCCGTCGCGGTCGGCGGTTCTGGAGTACTGCGCGGCATGGACCAGCAAAAAGCGCATAAGCCATGAAGCTATCAGAACCCTGGACGGCTCCAGAGCCCCCAATGGAATCTCAACATCACTTAATCCGGCCACCCGGGAGACCTCTTGGGGGGCACCCCTGGAAGGTAACTCCCGCCTTTCTTACGTCGGCTCCTATGTCCTCGGCCTTGGATTTACACTCTCCGCTAACGAGGCACACTCCTGGATCGCCGAAAATTCCACTTACAAGAACGTCCTCTTCCCGTACCTGAACGGCCAAGACATCAACAATCATCCGAAACACGGAACCGATCGATGGGTGATTAATTTCTTCAACTGGGAGGAGTCGGAAGCCAAGAGATACAAGAAGGCTTACGAGAAGCTCCTCCTCGAAGTAAAGCCCGAAAGGGATGCAAATAACCGCAAGGTATACCGCGACTACTGGTGGCAGTATGCCGAAAAGCGCCCCGCGATGATTGGAGCACTTAAATCACTTCAAAAGTGCATCATCCTAACACGCGTGAGCAAAGTCGTCATGCCCGTCATGGTCTCGACAGATCAAGTCTTCAGCGAAGCAACAGTCATCTTCGCCTCAGACGACCTGGCACTTCTCTCATTGTTGAGCAGCGCCTCTCACTATTGGTGGTCCATTAACCGTGCTTCCACTATGAAGGGCGACCTTCGCTATACCCCCAGCGACGTCTTTGACACTCTGGTTCGCCCCTCACTCAGCGATCGCCTCCGCAACTCCGGCAATCAGCTCCATGAGTTCCGCCGAGAGCTCATGATCCGCCGGAACATCGGCCTCACCGCCACCTACAACCTCGTCCACGACCCCGCCTGCCAAGACCCCGACATCATCGAACTCCGCAAAATCCACGTGGAGATCGACAAGGCCACCATCGAGGCGTACGGCTGGCGCGATCTCCTGGACGAGACCGGGGCGACGCCGCCCGCCGATCCCACTCATGAGACCTTCCCGCTGGACCACGGGTTCCACGAGACAGACCAAGGAACGCGGTACACGATCGGGCTCCTCGCCCGCACTGAGATCATCGACCGGCTTCGGCAGCTCAATCACCAGGCGTATGCCGATGAGGTGTTCCTGGGGCTGCACAAGAAGCCGCAGAAGCACCCGGACATGCCGGCGCCCTCCGCCAATGCCAAGCGCAAGAAGGCCGAGCAGGCCGCGCAGGCAAGGAAGTCAGCCGTGGTCGACTTCGAGGACGACGGGACCCGCCCCGAAGACAGCCTCTTCTGAATCGACCTGTGCCCACTCGGCACAACAGCTGTGAACCGGGCCGATGGGGATCCGCACCATCGGCCCGGAGAGAAACGCAATCGACAGAACCAGGCGTGCCCCGCGCCGCCGTACCCTCACCGTGAGGTTGCATTGTCGTCGTTCGGATTCGATCACCGGCTTGTGCAGACCGGTGTCATCGGCCACAAGAATTCCGACCACCCGGTCATCCTTCCCATGGACGCCGTCGAGCTGGACCGGTGGCGCAAGAAGCACCCGAACTATTCCTACTGGTGCGGCATCGAACTCGGCGGCTGCGGCGGTGAGCTGAGTGATCGTCGGTACACCAACAAGGTCTGCCACTTCGCCCACCACCCGAACGCACCCACCTGCTACCGGACCGCCACCGGTGAGTCCAGTGCGGACCACCTGTTCATCAAACGCGGGGTACTGAACCTGCTCGGGAAACAGAAGGTGCGCGGCAAGGTCAAGACCCGGAATCTCGGTACCGGGCCCGGGGACGCCGTGGATGTGCATCTGCCGGGTGCCCGCCGACGGCTTCGTTTCCAGCTGGGCGGGCTCGACTACCGCTCCTGGAAGCGCGCGGCGGACGAGCTGATGACCGAGGACGTGGATGACCTGGACTGGGTCTTCGGGCCCGAGACCCCTGTCACCCGTGAACTCGTGGGGCGTCACGGCTTCTGTCTCCGCGTACGGTGCGAGACGGTCGGCGGTGAGCGGCGGGTTCACATCGGTGCCGAGGCGCACGACCGGACAATCTCGTGGACGCCGCTCGAAGAGTGCGAGCTGACCCCGGATGGCCTGACGACCCCGCATGTCGAGACAATCCGCGTCTCGCAGCACCGGCCCAACCTGCCTTCCTTCCCGCTTCAGGGCGGGCTGGCTTTCGCACCCGTCCCCGAGGCCGGAACTCCGGCCGGCTCACCCTTCGCCGCCGAGGGCCGTCATCTCCTGGTGGCCGAGGTGAAGCCGGTGGACAGCCCAATCGTCCGGGCTCTGATATCCCTTCCCGGGGACACCGATCCACCGCCCGCCGACCATGTCTACCGTGTTCCCGACTCCGCGCGCATGCTGGTCACGCACGACGGCAGACGATGGGCCATCGAGGCCGGCCGCTATGTCAGGCTCAATGTCCACGAGGCACAGCGCACCGGGCTGTGGACTCCCCCGCCCATGAAGCCGGTTGAGGCTCCCGCCCCTACACCCGTGCTCGTACCCCGCCAGCCCGTGGAACCTCCTCGGCAGGAGACTCCCCAGCCGGTGACCGTCGCACCGGTCACCGCGTCCAGCCCTGCGGCGTACACACCTCCGCCGCGCCCCCGGACCAAGGCCGACCTGGTGGCCGACCTGCGCGATGCCCTTGCCGCCTCCGCCCGATCGCGATCCACCACGACATGGGCGGCACTGGCACGGAAGATCCGCTGGGATCAGGCGCTGCTCACACGTGAGGACCGGATCACGCTCCTGCTGGCCGTGGACCGGCCGCTCTCCCCATACACGCCTGTGCTCTCGGCATTGGTCCGGGCACAAGGAAGCGGTCATCCGCTCCCCTACCTCCAGGAAATCCTCCGACAGCTCGGTGTTCCCTACGCCGCGACATCGACCATGATCGGGGAATGGGCCGAAGCGGAGACGGAGCGCGCCTTCGCCGCTTACGCCACTCCGGCTCGCGCCATGCCGCCCCGGCTCGAACTGCCCAAACAATTCGCCCCGCCGCCGAAGCGGGTCGCGCCCCCGCGCGCGAACGTCAGGCCGGTTGTTCAGCCGGCAACCGTCCGCCGGGTAACCAACGGCTTCAAGAGGAAACAGGACCCGGAAGTGGAAGCCCTCATCGGAGAGATTCGGGCGCTTCCTCGCGGCCTCAAGGGGTCCATACGCAAACGCGCCAACAAAGCAGCGGTGGCCGCTGAGGCATGGCTCGCCGGCCTGAGCGCGCACAAGGAGGCCGATCAGGGCAAGGAAAAAGTGCGGCGTGACCAGATCAGCTCCCTCAAGGAGGCTTTGTCGGCGGCCCATACGGAAATCGCCTCCATTGAAATCCTGTCCCGATTTGAGGAGCAGCGGAAGGAAGTGGGCCGAAGGTCACCTGAACAAGCCTCCGCAAGGCCGGAGGTGCTGAAGCCAGTACGACATCGGAAGACCCCGAGCACGCAGATCCCCGCGTTCAGTACGCCGTGGGACCGGGTCACGCGCGAGTTGATACAGGTCGCGGCACGGGGGACCACAATCTCTCATCTGGACCTTGAGGGCGGGCCGACGAGACCGGAGGCTGCCCTGCTCCGACTGCTCATCTCCGTGGATGACAACGCCGGCGCCGATGTGCCGCTGCTGTCCGCGCTGGTGACCGGCTCCGACGGCGGACCGGTCGCGTGCTTCAGGGATGTGCTCTCGGGAGTGGGTCTCGCCGTTCCGGAGTCCGGCGACGAGCTCAGGGCGATCTGGGTTCGGGAGCAGGAGCGGGCTCACGCGGCGTATGCGAATCCGCCGCGCGAGCTGCCGCCCCGGCTGGTGCGGCCGGCCTGAGCGGGGCGGCGGTCAGCCGGTCCGGTGCATCCCGGCGTGGGTCAGGAAGGCCGCCCACGACCGGGACGAGAGGGTCACCATGCCGCCGTCCCGGGCCTTCGAGTCCCGTATGTGAATCGTCCCGGCGTTGGCGGCCACCTCAACGCAGTCACCACCGCCCGAACCGCTGTAGCTGCTCTTGAACCACTTCAGTGTTGCGTCGAGTTCCGTGGCCTGCTCCGTGTTCATGCTGCTCCCAGAAGGCGCTCGATGAGACGCGCAGACTCTTCGACGTTGAGGGCCTGCGATCGCAGCTTGCCATACCGAAGACCGAGGGCGCTGACCTTGGCGGGGTCGCTGATCACTATGCCGTTCTCCTGGGATTCGATGTAGCCGATGTGCTGGTGTTCCAGAGTTTCGAGGAGGACGAAGCCCCCATTGAGCCCGGGGTGGTAGCCCGAAGCGGCGGGCATCACCTGGAGCTCGACATTGCGCAGCCGGGCGATGTCGAGCAGGTGCGTGAGCTGTTCTCGCATCACCTCGGCACCTCCGATGGAGTTGAGGAGCACCGCTTCGTTGATGATGAAGGAGAACTGCACAATCGGCGTACGCGTCAGCAGCTTCTGGCGATTGATCCTCGCCTCCGCGAGCATGTCGATCGTCTCCTCGTCCAGCTGAGGGCAGTGTGAGGAGAAGAGTGCCCTGGTGTACGCCTCGGTCTGCAACAGACCCGGCACCAACAGCGGGTCGTACGAGAACCTGCTGACCGCCTCCGTCTCGATCAGCGCGAAATCCTGGAAGAACTTGGGCAGTTTCGCCCGGTCCACCTCCTCCTGGAGCTCCACCAGCACACTCCCCGCCTCCAGGACCCGCTCGGCCGCCTCCGTGAAGGAGACCTTCGCGGGCCGCCTCCCCTGCTCGATCGACGCCACCTGCTCGGACGAGTACTCGATCGCTTCCGCCAGCGCCTGCTGCGTCAGTCCGCGTTTGCGGCGGAAGAGCCGGAGCAGGCGGCCGTACGCGACCCAGATCACCGGGTAGTCCTCCTGCGGCGGGCGCTTCCTGGGCTGGGGTGCCGTCGCGTCCGGGCGGGCATCCGCCTGTTGTTCCTCGCTCATGTGTCCACATCTCCTCGTGCCCATGTACGGTTTCCGTGGTGACAGGTGAACGCGGGGCCCGCGTCGCGGTCACGGGAGGCGACCCGTACAAACGCGACCCCAACTCGTACAAGCCGCTCCCGTACGTCCGCGCGACCTGGTCAACAGGCTTACGAGACACGACCTTTGCCGAATGAAGTCGGACATTCCCTCCCCTCTTGGCATCCTCGCGCCCTTGGCGCTCCCCCACTCCCCCACCGCCCCGGCACGGCACTTCCGCGTGCAGCTCGGTTCCACCCTCCACGGCGCCCACCTCGCCCGCCGTCTCGTCGCGCAGCAGCTCGGGGCGTGGGGCGTGCCGCGCACCCATCACGTCACCGTCGCACTGGTCGGGATCACCGCCGAGCTCGCCGCGAACGCCATCACTCACGGCCGAAGCCCCGGGCGGGATTTCGCGCTCCGGCTGACCCACTTCGCGGACCGGACCCGGGTGGAGATCACGGACACGCGGCCCGACCGGCTGCCGCCGGATCCCGGGGGCGGGCTGCCGGGTGGCGACGCCACGGGCGGGCGCGGACTGGTATTGGTGAACGCGTTCGCCAGCCGCTGGGGGTACGAGACCCGTGACCGTCACACCAAGACGGTCTGGGCGGAGGTCGACGGTGCGATCCCGCACGCCATGGCGGACACCGGGCCGGAGACCATGGCGCGAGCCGTGACACAGGCGAGTACCCACACACCACCAACACTTGTGTGAACTTAGTTCACGCACATAGAGTTGCCTCATGACCAACTGGGGGAACACCAGCGATTTCCACACGGAGCGCCGCGCCTGGTTCGCCGGCGTAGCCCGCGACCTCGCGCGGCTGCTCCGTGAGCTCGCACCGGAGATCGACTCGGCCATTCCGGACGACCTCGGGCCGCGCGATCTCGTCGCCGCCACGGTGATCGCCCGGGTGGCACAGGCCGACATGGAGCGGCAGGAGATCGCCGATGTCGCCGGGGACCTCGTCCGGCTGGCCGGAGCGCATGGCCATCACGCGCCCGAGCGGGTCAGTGAGGTGGAAGCACTCTGGCTCGCCCTGCGGGAGCCGACCCTCCCTCTGTTGAACGCCTGGTGGCGGGAGCCGGCCGGGGAAGGGCTGCTGGCGCACTGGGCTTGGACCCGAGCCGAGGAGGCGGGGTGGTCACGGATCCATCGGGAGCTGCGGGAGCGGTGGTCGCTGGACAGCGACGACATCTGGCGGCGCGGGCTGATGGCCCCCGCCACACCGGACCACGACGCTTTCGAGGGGTTCCTCGCCTTCCTGGAGGCGCGCACCGACGGGCGGGAGGCCGACTTCGCGCGGACCATGCTGGCCAACTGGGACGGGCTCGACGAGGAGATCGAAGCGTACGCCGACGAGTGCGCCGCCGAACTCGGCGCCGTGCCGCATCTCCTTCTCGTCCACCGGGAGCGGGTGCTGGCCGAGTCACTGGCCACGGTGATGGAGGGCAACCTGGCGAATGGCCGGGGCGACTTCCCGCCCGATCTGCGCACGGCGGCGGAGGCGATTCTCCACCTCGGACGGGAGTACGGGCGGCACCTCGCGGAGGAGTTCATTCCGGGACTCACTCCGCTGGAGAGGGCCCATCTGGATCTCGGTTCGGCCGAGGACGCCCGCTGCGAGTCATTTCTGCGGGCATTCACTGACATCTGGTGCGCGCCGGGCCACCCCGCGTTGTCGACGGCCGTCTTCACCGAGGAGGATTTCGCGCCGCTCAAGCCCGCCGAGCGGCCGCGTGCGATCGTCCCGGAGTGGATGGGCAGGATCGCGGAGGCCCGTTCCGGGTCCGGGCAGCTCGGCTGGACCGTGACGGTGGGGTCGCAGCCGTGGTGGCTCTACACCGCCGAGGCCGGACTGGAGTCCGCCGCGGCGATGCGGTTCAAGCAGGACGGACGAGTGCGGATCGGACACCGGACCCTGGAGGACCCGCACGACCTGCTGGTCGGGTTCCCGCCGGAGGATCCGGACGCGAACAACCTGATCATGCGGTTCAGGTACGACGAGGACGACGCCCACCAGCTCTGCGAACTGCTGGTACTGGCGCGCACCGGGCGCGCGCAGCTCGGGTTCCTGGTACGGGACGCGAGCGGGGCGTACCGGATGCTGCGGATGGTCAGCGTGGTACTGCCGCCCCAACTGCGCACGGCGATGCGGGCCAAGGCACTGGCCGGGCTGAACGCGATGACGGACGGGGACCCGAACATCCTCGCGCGGCTGATCGTCCTCGATCCGGAGCCGCGGCCCCCGGGTCCGGTTCGAGGGCGATCAGCCGAACCGGAGCCGGAACAGGAACCGCTCTTCGATGACGGGCTCTTCGTTCCACCCGGCGCCCTCTTCTGAGAGGTGCCCGTCGCCTCCTCCGGGAGCCGACCGCCGCACCCTCCCGGCAATGCCCCGCCCCGCCTGCCTCCGCCGCCAACCCCACCCGCACCTCGTGAACCCGGCCGGCGAACGGCCCGCCGGCCGAGAAGCGGTCTCACCTCACACCCCCGGTAGCCTCCCTCCACCGGCTCCCGCCGCACGAAAGGGCCCCGATCGCCATGCCGTCCCAGCCCGCCTCGCCATCCGTCGTCCCGCACCCCTTCAAGGAGGTGCCCCAGACCTTCCTCCCCGGCGGCTCCCACGGCGTGCGCGACAAACTGGTGACGTACATCCAACGTGATCTGCTCGGCCCGTGGGACGGGCGGACGGAGACCCTGCCGCCGCGGTCGGCGGGGCCGCGGGACCGTTATCTCGTGGGCATGCTCGGACCGCGCCCGGAGAGCAGCGACACCGCGACCCGGATCGCGCGGAACGCGGCCCAGCTCGCCGATGTCGGTGCCGGGAGCGACGGCGGGGAGGACGAGGGCGGGCCCCAGGAGCGGCTCACCCCGCAGGCGTCCGGAAGGATCTGGGCCTCTTCGATGGGGCTGTCCTTCGTGGTCCCCGTCTCGGTCGGCGCGCTGACCGTCAAAGCGTCCTGGGGCCGGTACGCGCTCGCCGCGGAGCTCACCGACGAGGGGCGGAGCTCTCTGACGTGGTCGCGCGAACCGGTGGAGCACCCCTGCGACATCGACGTGACCAGGACCGGGGACCAGAGCCGCGTATTGGAGGGGGAGAAGGAGTCCGGGATTCTCCTCGACGTACAGGTGCGCGAGCGGGCCGCGGGCGAGGGCGGCGAGGATCTGCGGGTGGTGGAGATCGCGCTCGTCAACCGGCTGCCCGAGGGCGAGGCGGAGCGGCGGGACACCCAGTGGCTCTTCCAGACCCGGATCGTGGTGACGGCGTTCCCCGACGAGCGGGCCGCCGTCTTCCTGCCCATCGACGACCCGCTGGACCCGGCCGCGGCGGAGTCCTCCGGGGACATGGAGGAACGGCGGCTGCGGCTGCTGTACCGGAACAGCCTGCGGCACGCCGCCGGGCGCAATGTGGCGGTCAGGGTGGAGGCGCGCAAGGGTGAGCGGCGGGCCCACCGGCTCAGCACCACCTGGCTGCCGGAGTACGACGTGGCCGCCACCTCGGCGCCGACCGCCGCCGAGCAACCGCTGCTCGGCGGACTCGAACTCGGCATGGACGAGCTGGCGGCGCTCGCCGTACCGGGGCGGCAGGCAGACCTGGCCAAGGCGCTCGCCCCGCTCTCCGACGGCTACGACATCTGGCTGCGGGAGCAGCGGCAGCGTGCTCGGACGCTGCCCGAGGATCTGCGGGTGACCGCCGAGGCCGCCATGGACCAGGCCGAGGAGGTGTGCCACCGCATCGCGTTCGGCATCGACGCGCTCGGCGCCGACCCGGACGCCCTCGAAGCCTTCCGTTTCGCCAACCGCGCGATGGCGCTCCAGCGGCGGAACACCGCCATCACGGATCTGCGCACCCGTCGGGAGAACGTCTCCTACCAGGAGGCGTACGACGAGGTGTACGGCCGCGGCAAGGAAGCGGCCAGCTGGCGGCCCTTCCAGCTCGCCTTCATCCTGCTGAACCTGGCCTCGCTGAGCCGGCCCGGCCATCCGCACCGGGGGACCGGCCGGGAAGCCCTCGTCGATCTGCTGTTCTTCCCGACCGGTGGTGGCAAGACGGAGGCCTATCTGGGGCTGGCCGCGTACACCTTCGCCCTGCGCCGGCTCCAAGGTGTGGTGGGCAGCGGCACCGAGGCGCGCGACGGCGGGGCGGGCGTCGGTGTCCTGATGCGGTACACCCTGCGGCTCCTCACCGCCCAGCAGTTCCAGCGGGCGGCGGCACTGGTCAGCGCATGTGAGGTGCTGCGGCGCGAGGAGTTCGTACGGGACCGGCGGTGGGGCGCGACACCGTTCCGGATCGGACTGTGGGTCGGCAACTCGGTCTCCCCCAACTGGTTCACCGAGGCACAGGAGCAGATCGCCGGGGCCAAGGAGAGCTCCAGCGACAAGCACGCGCGGGTGATCCAGGTACAGAGCTGCCCCTGGTGCGGCGAGAGCCTGACCGCCCACTCGAACATGGAGTACGACGCCGACCGGCGCCGGGTACTCCTCCACTGCCCCCGGGGCGAGGGCGAACAGCGCTGTCCCTTCTCGCGCCTCGGCTCCCGGGACGCCGAGGGATTCTCCGAGGGCATCCCGGTGATCACCGTGGACGAGGAGATCTACCGGCTCGCGCCCGCGATGGTCATCGCCACCGTCGACAAGCTGGCACAGCTGCCGTGGAACGGTTACGCGGGGCTGCTCTTCGGGCGGGTCACCGAGTGGTGCCCCCGGCACGGATACCGGCACGACGATCTGGACGAGCGCACCGGCTGCCGGGGCAGGCACAACCGCAAGGGCGGCCTGGACGCGGTGACCGCGCGGCCGGTCACCCGGCTGCGCCCGCCGGATCTGATCATCCAGGACGAGCTGCATCTGATCTCCGGGGCGCTGGGCACCACCGTGGGGCTCTTCGAGTCCGCCGTGGACCAGCTGTGCGGCTGGGCGTTCACCGACCCGGCCGGACACCGGCAGGAGGTGGGCCCGAAGATCGTGGCCTCCACCGCGACCACCAAGCGCGCGGCAGACCAGGTGCGGGGGGTGTTCGCACGGCAGGTCGCGGTCTTCCCGCCGCAGGTGCTCGACGTCGGCGACACCTTCTTCTCCCGCGAGGTGGAGCTGACCCCGGCCACACCGGGCCGCCGCTATCTCGGCGTCTGCGCCCACGGCACGCGGCTCAAGGCGGCGGAGATCAGGGTCGCGGAGATCCTGCTGCTCGGAGCCCAGCAGCTCTTCGACGACTACGGCGCCCCGGCAGACCCGTACATGACCCTGGTGGGCTACTTCAACGCCACCCGTGAGCTGGCCGGCATGCGCCGGTACATGGACGACGACATCGCCACCCGGGTGCGGATCAACGGAAGCCGCAAGGGACACGAGACCATCGCCAACCGCATCGTCACCAAGGCGGGCATGCTGGGCATTCAGGAGCTGACATCACGCATCTCCTCCGCCGACATCGGCGCCACGCTGGGGCGGCTGGAGACACCCTTCGACCCCGAGCGGGACACCTCGCTGCGGCGGCGGGCGCTCTTCGCGGAATTCGCGGCGGCCCACCGGGACAAGCGCGATCCGCGCGTCGCGCTGACTCCGGTGCGGAAGCAGGCGATCGACGTCGTACTCGCGACCTCCATGCTCCAGGTCGGGGTGGACGTCTCCCGCTTCGGGCTGATGCTCGTGGTCGGCCAGCCCAAGAACACCGCCGAGTACATCCAGGCGTCGTCCCGGGTGGGCCGTGACGCCCGCCGGCCAGGTCTGGTTGTCACGCTCTACAACTGGTCCCGGCCGCGCGACCTGGCCCACTTCGAGGACTTCGGGCACTACCACGCCACCTTCTACCGCCAGGTGGAGGCGCTTTCGGTGACCCCGTACACCCGGCGGGCACTGGACCGGGGGACCGCTCCGGCGTACATCGCGGCGCTGCGCCATGCCGCGTACGAGCATTCCCGCAACACCGACGCCCATCACATCGATCTCGCCGGGCCGATCGCGGCGGAGGTCGAACGGCGCATGCTGGAGCGGGCCGACCGGGTCGGCGGGGACCGCGCGCGGCGGTATCTCCAGGAGCGCATCACGGCACTGAAGGACTCCTGGGCCGAACGGCGCGAGCTCGGGGGCACGCTCGGCTACCGCCGGGAGAAGAAGAAGGACACGATGGTCAACGGGCTGCTCAACCGGGCCGACGGCTCCCGCTGGGATCAGCTCACCGTGCCCATGTCCATGAGAGAGACGGAGAACGAGCTCAATCTGCTGCTGCCCGCCGGTGGAGGCTTCGTCGACCAGGCCACCCACGGCGGGCCCGAGTGGCGGTTCACGCCGCCCGACGGGACGGAGAACGGCGGCACGGGAACACCGGACGCACCGGTCAACGCCGACGAGTACGGGGACGCCGCGTCCGGCGCGGCCGGAAAGGGACGACGATGAGCGGAAACCACTACCGGCGCGTGGGTGCGGCACGGCCCAGCCATCTGATGTACACGGCGGGCGTCGGCTCGCTGATCGACCTGCCCAACTTCTCCGTTCTGGTCAAAGGTCTGGAGTCGTGGAGCCACCAGGGGCTCGCCGGATACACGGTCGAGGAGCCCCGGCTGCGCACCGCCGTCAACCGTGCCCTCCAGCTGTACGGCAGTGCCCGGATCGACGAACTGCGTTCCGCGCCCTGGATGGAGGGGGCCGACACCTCCCCCAAGGACTGGGCCGCACAGCAGGTCGGGGTACCCGTGACGCCCTTCCCGCAGTGGCTGCGGTGCACGGCGTGCAATGTGCTGGCGCCCATCGACGCGCAGACCTTCATCTTCGTCAACAACAACCCGCGCACACCGCACGAGGCGAAGTTCGTCCACGACTGCAAGCGGAGCAAGCCGCTCGCCGTGGCGGCCCGCTTCACCCTGGTCTGCGCGTCCGGCCATCTGGACGAGTTCCCGTACACACCGTTCGTCCACCACGGCGGTGCCTGTGCCAAGTCCCCCAGGCCGCTGCTCAGGATGAAGGACCACGGAGGCAACCAGGCGGCCAATGTGACGCTGGAGTGTGTCGCCTGCGGTGAGCCGCGCAACATCCGCGACGCCATGGGTGAGCGGGGGCGGCGCAATCTTCCCCGCTGCCGGGGGCGTCACCCGCATCTGGGCAGTTACGAGAGCGACGGATGCGAGGAGCAGGCGATCCTGATGGTCGCCGGCGCGTCCAACCAGTGGTTCCCGATCACCCTCAGCACCCTCGCCCTGCCGCCCTCGAAGGACGAGAACCTGCCCGATCTGGTGGAATCGCGCTGGGTCGAGCTCCAGACCATCACCTCGCGCCCGATTCTCGACGCCTTCACCGGCCTGCCCGCCTATGCCTATCTGAAGACGTACGACGCCGACGCGGTCCTCGCCGCGATCCGGGCGCACCGTGACCGGCTGGCGGGGCGGACGGACGGGACGGAGGACTCGCAAGGGGCCTCGCAGGGGCCGGGCGATCTGCTCAGCCCCGAGTGGGCGGTGCTCTCGGCGACCCCGGTGCCGGATCCGTCCGACGACTTCGCGCTCGAAGAGGTGACGGTGCCCACCGCCCTCGGTGGGCTCTTCTCCGACGTGCGGCAGGTGCAGCGGCTGCGCGAGGCGCGCGCGCTGATCGGCTTCACCAGGCTCGACGCGCCTGATCACGAGACCCCGGACATCGGCCGGCCGGTCCGGCTGTGGCGCACCTCCCAGAACTGGGTGCCCGCCAGCGAGGTGCGCGGCGAGGGGGTCTTCCTGCGGGTGGACGAGGAGTTGATGGCCGAGTGGGAGGGCCGGATGCGGGGGTCGTCCTCGATGCAGGCGCACCGGGAGGCGTTCGCGCGGTTCCGCACCAACCGCAAGTCGGACCGGCTGAGCGGGGCGTTCGACCCCATGCAGGGGTGGCCCGGGGAGCGGTTCATCGCCCTGCACACGCTCTCGCATCTGCTGATCCGCACCATCTCCCTGGAGTGCGGATACAGCTCGGCCAGCCTCGGGGAGCGGATCTACGCGGGCGATGAGCTGAACCCGCACACGGGCATCCTCATCTACACCGCGGTGCCCGACTCGGAGGGCACTCTCGGCGGGCTGGTCTCCCTCGCGGAGGATCCGCACTTCGAGCGGATCGTGCGGCGGGCGCTGCGGGACGCGGCCCGCTGTTCCTCCGATCCGCTCTGCTCGGAACGGCTGCCGCGCGACCCGGCGGACACCCTGCACGGCGCCGCCTGCCATGCCTGCCTCTTCGTCTCCGAGACGACCTGCGAGCGCGGCAACCGCTTCCTCGACCGGCGCTTCCTGGTGCCGCTGGGGGATGAGACGGGCGAGGTGCTGACGCCCGTGGCGTTGCGGCCGTGAGCCGGAAGGGATTCGAGGCGGCGGCGCGGACCGTCGCCGCGGTCCTGGGGTCGGCGCGAACGAAGGACCTGGTGGGCGTGCTCGCCCGGGGGCAGAGCCTGGAGCATGCCCTCCTCGCGATTCCGGAGCAGGCCGCGAGCGAGGCCATAGCGGAGGTGTACGCGGCGCTGCGGCGGGAGGGTGTGTCCGCTCCGGAGGCAGCCGCCTATCTGCGGGGCTTTGTCGCCGGTCTGGCCAAGCGGCCTCAGGACACCGAGGTCACCACGGTGTGGAGCGGGCCCGCCACACCGGGCGTCCCGGTGCGTCCCACCGCGCGCGTGCTCGCCGAGGTGGTGGGCGGGGCGGAGCGCGAACTGCTGGCGATGACGTACTCCGCCCGGCCCTGGGCACCGCTCACGGCGGCGCTGCTGGCCGCCGTCGGCCGGGGTGTGGAGGTGCATGTGGTGGTCGAGACCAACGCGGGCGCGGCCGGTCTGCTCAGCGGGCCGGAACCGGCCGAGGCGTTCGCGGGCGTACCGGGGATACGTCTGTGGCACTGGGCCCCGGAACGCCGTGAGCACCGGCGGGCGCGACAGCACGCCAAACTGGCGGTCGCCGACCGGCAGGTGCTGCTGCTGGGCAGCGCGAACCTGACCGAGTCGGGGGTGCGGCGGAATCTGGAGGCGGGAGTGCTGGTCAGGGGCGGTGACGCGCCCCGGCGGGCCGCCGAGCACATACGCGATCTTCAGCGGCGGGGTGTGCTGGTACCGCTGCCGGGCTGAGATGTGGCCGGGGTGTGGGCCCGGCCGGACGGCCGGGCCCACGGCTGCGCGCCGGGGTCGGTGTCAGCTCCGCGTGACCGGATCGTCGTCCATGGGGCGGCGGGCCTCCGCCAGGGCCACGGTGTGGACGAACCACTCCAGGACCGAGCAGAGCGCCTCGCTCCGTTCGGCGAACACCTCCAGGGGGAACGAGGGCCGCAGATCCAGTTTCGCCTCGGCCAGGTCGATGCCCTCGATGCGGTTCAGCAGAGTCATCAGCTCCCGCCGCAGCGGCTCGTCGTCGAACGGCGGACGCCGCTTCAGATACTGGAAGACGACCTCGACCGTGCCCGACACCGGGTAAAGGGCGAACGGCCACAGTGTGCGCGCCGAGCCGGCCGGGTCCACGTCCACCATCGGGAAGCAGCTCGTCTCGCTCGCTTCGCCGTACGCGCGCCGGCCGCCCTGCTCCTCCCAGAAGCGGAGCGCGCCCAGTACGCCCGCCACGGTCTCGGGCCGATGGTTGGCCCGGAGCTGGTCCTCGAACCGGTCGGCGGCCCGGTGCTGCTCGCTCGTGGTGCTGTCCGGGACCGGGGCTGGCTCGTCGGCCGGCTCCCGGCCCAGCAGTGTGCGCAGGTCCCCGGCGGTCAGCCGATGGGAGGGGCGGGCCCGGCCCAAGTGACTGAAGGGGATTCCCTCGGCCTCCAGCAGTTCCCGGGGATCGTCCGTGCGCCGCTCGTCGGACCAGCGGAATCCCGCCGAGATCCGGCCGTCGGCGGTCAGGACACGGTGTGCGCCGTGCAGTCCGGGATGGGCGGTGATGTGCTGGCCCACCGGCTTGGCGTGGGTGCCGATGAGCGCCGCGAGGTCTCCGTAGGCCGTCCAGGTCCCCGCGGGCATCGCCGACAGCGCCGCCCGCAGCTCCTTCCAGCCCGCCCATTCGTCGTCGGCCCGGACGAGTTCCTCCACGGGGCCGGGCCACAGCCGTACGGCCCGCTCGGCCAGTTCGTCGGCGCGGGCCAGGATCTCCCGCCGACCCCAGCGTTCCTCTGCGGCGATGTGCTGGTTCATCCGCAGGGCGCTGGAGTCGAGGATCTCCTGCTTGCGGTGGAAGGGGTGGTTGGAGAGCCGGGCATTGTCACCGGAGAGGGTGAGATTGCCCAGGGTGTGGACGAGACGCTCATGGAGTTCGCCGGAACTCTCGCCGTCCTCCGTCTCCTCGGCGAGCAGGTCGAACCACTGTTGTGCGGGGTTCTGCGGCAGTACGTGCTCGACGGTCAGCCGCGCCCTGGCGTAGTCGACGGGTTCGCTCGTCGCATGGCTCTCCTCCAGCCGCCGGAGCACCTGGAAGCGCTGGGCGGCCCGGCCCGTCCGGTAGAACGGGCGGGTTCGGATCGCCTCGCGGAGCGCCTCGTCCCCTGGCCAGGAGCGCGCTCCCGTCTTGTTCCTCGACAGATACCGGCGGACGCCCTCGGCCGGGGAGCCGCCCTTCTCCACCTCTCTGGGCAGCTCCATGAAGACGCGGTTGTTACCCGTGGTGGAGAGACCCGCCAGCAGCCGCCGGACCAGATAGCCCTCGGCGCAGCGCAGTGCCTCGGCGGCCTCCGGCGCACCGGTCTCCCCGCTGTCGACCAGGTCGAGCAGCCACAGCGCCAGCGGGTAGTGAACCTGGCCGCCCCACCGGGCGAGCCGTTCCAGGACCTCGCGCAGCTCCGGGTCGCCCTCCCGCCCGGGTTCGCGGATCCGCATCAGCCGGCCCGCCCGGGCGGCGAGTACGGCGATCTCCGCCTCCAGCGCGGCCTCGTCGCGGGTGAGAGGTTCCAGGCGTCTCTTCTGATCCCGATAGACATCGCTCTGCTTGGCCCGGCTGTCGCCCGCGACAACCAGGTCGAGCCAGACGAGGAGTTCGAGGTTGGCCGGCCCGAGGAGTTTCTGCATGGGCAGCCAGAGGTCGCGGTAGACCGCCTCACCCCTGGTCGGCAGATACATGAACAGGTAGTTGCGCAGCAGGTCGCTCTGGCTGAGACCGACACCGGTGTTGTTGATGGACTCGAAGATCCGGTAGACGTTGTCGCCCTCGGACGCGGTGATCGAGACGATCGACAGACCATCGCCGATGACCGCGCCCATCTCATCGGTCCACCTCTCGCCGCGGCTCTCCTCCCCCGCCGACAGGGCGCCGCGGAAGAACCGGTAGGCGGCTCCGATGTTGCCCGCCCCACCGGCCTGGGGCCGGGCGTGGACGCAGGCCGTGAAGGCGGCCCGGTCGGCCTGTGTGGGCAGCAGCCGGTAGTGGTCGTCGCCGTCCTGGTAGCCGTTGACCAGCAGGAGATCGTGGATGCGGTTGGCCTTGCGGTCCTCGCCCCGGGCACGGTAGTGATCACGGAGGGCCGTGCAGACGAGCATCAGAGTGGTCAGGCGCTGCTGGCCGTCGACCACGAGCCAGCGCTGCATTCCACCGGCGACGACACCGTCCGGGGCCAGGACGACGGAGCCGAGGAAGTGCGCGTGCGGTTCCCTGCCCTCCAGGCGGTCGTCGACCAGCTCCCCCATGTCGTCCCAGAGCTGGCGGAGCTGCTCCTCCTCCCAGCTGTAGGTGCGCTGGTAGAGCGGAACCTGGAACTGCTTCTCGCCCTCGACGAGTTTGCTGAACGTGACTTCGCGAGCCTGCACGTGCTGTCTCTCCCCCACACCGTCCGAGCCGGAGCGACATTCTCCCTCATCCGGGTACGGTGACCGGAGAGAGTCGACGAACCAGGCCAACGGGGGGCTGCATGGCGACGCTGGGAATCCACAAGGACTTCCTGATGGAGTTCGCCAGGCTGGAGAAGCCGGTCCAGAAGCGTGTTCACGAGGTCTTCGACAAGTTTCGGGAGCACCGGCACGCCGGGCTTCACCTGGAGAAACTGGAGAAGGCCAGGGATCCGCGCATCCGTACCATCCGCATAACCCAGTTCATGCGCGGTGTGGTTCTGGCCCCGGAGTCGGGCGGCAGTTTCCTGCTGCTCAAGGTCATGCCGCACGACGACGCCATCGCCTGGGCGGTGAAGCACCGGGTGACGGTGAACTCCGCCACCCAGGGCATCGAGTTGCGCGACGATGTCGCTCTGGAGCGCGCGACCGCCGGTGTCCGGGAGCTGGCGGGAGAGGGGAGCCGCAGACTCTTCGCGAATGTGTCCGAGAAGGACCTGGTGCGTCTCGGAGTTGACGCGGATCTGCTCCCGCTGGTGCGTCACCTCAGCGACGAGGCCCAGCTCGACGCACTGGCCAAGATCCTCCCCGAGCAGCAGTACGACGTGCTGGCGGGTCTCGCCGCCGGGATGGAGCCGGAGGAAGTGTGGCGCGAGGTGGTTCTCGCGCAACTGGTGCGGGCACCCGCCGCCGAACCCCGGCGGCCGGGCGACGGGTCGGCGGAGCGGGCCGGCCGGCCGGACGAACTGTCGGCCGCCATGGCCCGCTCGCAGGGCCGGATCGCGCTGGTCTCCGGCCCGGACGAATTGCTGGACATCCTGACCCGGCCCTTCGACGCCTGGCGGATCTTTCTGCACCCGAGCCAGCAGAAGGTCGCCTACCACCCGTCCTACAAGGGTCCGGCACGCGTCACGGGCGGCCCGGGTACGGGCAAGACCGTGGTCGCCCTGCACCGAGCCCTGCATCTGGCCCGCGGGCTTCCGGCGGACGCCCCCGACGAGTCGATCCTGCTCACCACCTACACCCGGGATCTCGCAACCGATCTCCGTCACAGTCTGGAACTGCTGATCCCCGAACCGGAACTGCGGGCGAGGATCCGGGTCGCCAATGTGGACGCGCTGGCCAATCAGCTCGTACGGGAGGATCGCGGCGCACCGCTCAACATCGTCACCGCGCAGCGGGACATCTCGGCACGCTGGGCCCGTATCGCCGAACGGCTCGGTGTCGAGTACACCGATGTCTTCCTCGACCAGGAGTGGCGGCAGGTCGTCCTCGCCCAGGACCTGCGCTCCCCCGAGGTGTACCTCCGGGCGTCCAGAAGCGGGCGCGGCACGCCTCTGGGCCCGCTGAAGCGGGCCCAGGTGTGGCGGGCGGTGGACGCCTTCACTCGGGAACTGCGCGAATCGGCCGAGTGGACCTTCCTCCAGGTGTGCGCCGAGGCCACCGAGGTGCTGAAGAGGCGGGGCGAGGACCGTCCGTACCGCCATGTCGTGGTCGACGAGGCCCAGGATCTGCATCCGGCGCAGTGGCGGCTGCTGCGGGCGCTGGTCCGGCCCGGTCCCGACGATCTGTTCATCGCGGGCGACACTCATCAGCGGATCTACGGCAACAAGGTGTCGCTGCGCAGCCTCGGTATCGAGGTGACCGGCCGCTCTGCCCGCCTGCGGATCAACTACCGCACCACACGGGAGATCCTTGCCTGGTCCACCGCCCTGCTGACGGGAGAACAGGTGGACGACATGGACGGCGGCGACGACTCGCTGACCGGCTATCGCTCCACTTACCAGGGTCCGCCGCCGCGACTGCTGGGGTCGGCCACCAAGTCCGAGGAGATCGCGGCGCTGGTGGCCCAGATCGGTGAGTGGACCGGGTCCGATGTAGCCCCGAGCGAGATCGGGATCGCGGTGCGCTTCACCCAGCTGGGCAAGGACATCGCCAAGGCGCTGGAGCGGTCCGGGCTGCCGGCGAGTCTGCTGGGCTCGTCGTCGAAGGTCGGTGACGGTGTCCGGATCGGGACCATGCACCGGATGAAGGGGCTGGAGTTCCGCTGTGTGGCCGCCGCCGGGGTGAGCGACGGGGTCGTACCGCTGCGCAACGCGGTCACGGCGGAGGAGGTGGACGCCCAGCAGCACCGGGAGGATCTGCTGGGTGAGCTGAGCCTGCTCTTCGTCGCCTGCACACGGGCACGGGAGGCGCTGCGGGTCTCCTGGCACGGGAATCCGAGCCCCTTTCTCGGCCGGATCCGGGTGTGACGGGCGGCCATCGCCCACCGCGGCGCACGAGGTGTGTGACCGTGGCCGCGGGACGGGCGGCCGGCAAATCCCGCTCGCCTCGGGGACATCCCGTCAGAAGCTGAAGGACGCGGACACCGGAAGGTGGTCGCTCCCCGTGGCCGGGAGGGTGTGGGCGGAGGTCGGGTGGAGGCCGCGGGAGAGGATGTGGTCGATGCGGGCCAGGGGGAAGCGGGCGGGCCAGCTGAAGCCGAAGCCGGAGCCCGCGGTGTCCTGGGCGGAGGTCATTCCGCGGCGGAGGGCGGACAGGCCGCGGTCGTGGGGGGTGCCGTTGAAGTCGCCGACCACGAGGGTTCTCGGGGTGCGGTCGCGCTTGACCGCCTCCGTGAGCAGGTGGGCGGCGGCGTCGCGCCGGCTCGTGGTGAAGCCGGATTCCGGGGTGACGCGGACCGAGGCCAGGTGGGCGACGAAGACGGTGACGGGGCCCTTCGGGGTGGTGAGGGTGGCGCGCAGGGCGCGGGGCCACGGCATGATGTCGACGGGGGCCGCGGCGGTCATCTCGTAGGTGCTCCACAGGCCCACTCCGCCCTGGACCGTGTGATGCCGGTAGCGGGGCGGAAGTGCCCGGTGGAAGGTGTCCTTCGCCTCGGGGGAGAGTTCCTGGACCGCGATGATCTGGGCGCCCGTGCCGGCGAGTGCGCGGGCGGCGGCGGCCGGATCCCGGTTGTGCGCGCCGATGTTGTGGCTCACGACGGTCAGCTCCCCGGCCCTGTCGCGCTTGTCGGTCAGGGAGTTCCCGAACAGGGCGAGCCAGGTCAGGGAGGGGAGAAGTACGGCGGCCAGGGCCAGCGGGGAGCGGCGGAGCAGGGCGATCAGGAGCAGCGGGACGATCGCCAGCGCCGACCAGGGCAGAAAGGTCTCGATCAGGCTGCCGCTGTTCCGCTCGCCGTTGGGGAGCAGGGGGTGGGCGAGCAGGGCGGCGGCGTACAGGACGCAGGCCGCGGCGGGCCATTTGCCCCGGCTCCAGTCGACGCGGCGGGGTGCGGGGGCGGCGGCGGGCGCGGTGTTGGTCATCGGCGGGCGGCGGTGACGAGACGCTCGGTGGCGTCGTAGGCGGCGTCGAGTCCCTCGGCGGGGGTGGTGTTCGGCCTCTGGTGGAGTACGACGCCGAGGATCGTGCCGCGTTCGGCGGTCGCGGCCCACATCAGGGCGCCGCCGGCGGGGGTGCTCGATCCGGTCTTGATGCCGATGACGCCGTGGGTGCCGAGGAGCTTGTTGGTGTTGGTGACGGTGCCCGTGACGCCGCCGGCGTCGACCTGGCGGGTGGCGACGATCGACCGGAAGACCGGGTCGCGCATGGCCTCGCGGGCGAGCTTCAGCTGGTCCCCGGAGGTGCTGGTGGTGGTGGGTTCGAAGCCGCTCGGGCCGGTGTAGCTGGTGCGCTTCATCGTGAGCTTCGCCGCGGCGCGGTTCATCTTCGCGACGAAGGCGCTCTCGCTGCCCGCGTCCCAGCGGGCCAGCAGCCGGGCGATGTTGTTGCCGGAGGGGAGCAGCAGCAGCTCCAGCAGCCTGCGCTGGCTGAGCCGCTGCCCCGCCTCGACGCGGGCGGTCGACTCCACGAGGGAGGCGGATTCGTCCTGGGCCTGCTGGTCGACGGTGATGAGCGGGCCGGACTCGCCCTCGCGCAGCGGGTGGCCGGTGAGGATGACATGGGCGGTCATGACCTTGGTGACACTGGCGATGGGTACGGGGGTCTGCTCACCGCTCGTTCCCGTCCGGCCGCTTCCCGTGTCGAGCACACTCGCCTGG
This sequence comes from Streptomyces sp. CAU 1734, assembly GCF_039888735.1. NCBI lineage: Bacteria > Bacillati > Actinomycetota > Actinomycetes > Kitasatosporales > Streptomycetaceae > Streptomyces > Streptomyces sp. CAU 1734. The sequence continues at coordinate 44,839 of NZ_JBDQQP010000011.1, read as the reverse complement.
CCGCTCTCCGGCCACGGCAGCGACAGCTGCCCGGTGATGGAGGCGGGTGCCTCGCTGTGCCGGCCGTCCGGTCCCGTCTCCGCGCTGACGAGCCGGCCGCCGAGGGCCGCGACGATCAGTGCCGTCACCGTGCCCCAGAGCACCGTGGCGGGGACGCGTGTCACCGGGCGCCGGGTGGGGGGCGGGATGTGAGGGGCCGGGGCCCGACCGGATGAGGGAGCGTGATCGGACGGGATGACGTGCATGGCTGCCTCCGGGGGCTGACGGGCGCGAATGCGCATGTCAGCCACCCTGCGAGGGCGGTGTGTCCGGGTCACGGAGGCGGGTTGTCGGCAAGCGCTCGGCTCTGTGTCCGCCGTGTATCGGTCCGTGGGGTGTCGGGCGTGGGGAGCCGGGCGCGTGGGGTGTCAGTCCGCGAGGGGGTCCGGCTCGGGGAGGCGCAGGACGGCGACCGCTCCGCCGTCCGGCGCGTTGGCGAAGGTGAGCGCCGCGCCGATGACCCCGGCCTGGCCCAGGGCGATGGTCAGGCCCAGGCCGTGGCCGTGGCCGCGCTCCGAGGCGCCGGTGACGAATCGCCGGGGGCCGTCCGCCAGCAGCGATGCGGGGAAGCCGGGGCCGTGGTCGCGCACCGTCACGGTGGCGCCGTCCACCCGGACCTCGACCGGGAGGCCGCCGTGGCGGTGCGCGTTGAGCACGAGATTGGCGATGATGCGGTCCAGGCGGCGGGGGTCGGTCGGGAGCCGCCGGTTGTCGGCCACCACGATGCCGGTCGGCTGTCCGGTCCGGGCCACCGATGCCTCGACGACGCTGCCCACCGGCACCGGCCGTGTGTCGGCCGCCTCGGCGCCCGCGTCCAGCCGGGAGATCTCCAGCAGGTCCTCGACCAGTCCGCGCAGCACGCGGACCCTGTCCCGTACCAGCTCGGTCGCCCGGCCCTCGGGGAGCAGTTCGGTGGAGGTGACCAGGCCCATCAGCGGGGTCCGCAGCTCATGGGCGACATCGGCGGTGAACCGCTGTTCATTGCGGAGCCGCTCCTGGAGGTTGTGCGCCATCGAGTCGATGGCGCCGGCGATCTCGGTGATCTCGTCGCCGGCCCGTCCGGCCGCTCCGGTGCGGGTGTCCAGTTCGCCGCCGGCGATGCGCCGGGCGGTGCGCGCCACCCGGCGGAGCCGGCGGCTGAGGAGTTCGGTGAGGAGGAAGGAGACGGGGACGATCACGGCGAGGGTGGCCGCCGAGATCTTGATGGTGGTGCGGTTCAGGGCGGCCAGATTCCGCTCGGCGGAGCCCATGTCCACATGGGCGGTGAGCACCAGGTCGTCCACGGGCTGCGCGGCCCACATCCAGGGGCCGTGCCGGCTCTCCGTGTCGTAGAAGGTGACCGGCTTCCGGGTGCCCTCCACCAGGCGGACCAGTCCGGGCGGCATCTCGGCCGGGTTGGTCACCACATCGTTGAGCCAGCCGTTCGCCTTGTACGCCCGCACCACCTTGCGGAGCTCGTACAGGGCATGGCTCTCACCATTGACGAAGTTGCGGTCCTCGGTGGACCGGTGCACGAGACCGCCGATGACCAGCGCCACCGCACAGGACGCGGCGATCACCAGGGCGGCGATCTGCCAGCGCAGTGATCTCCAGTTCCATACGCTCATCGCCGTCAGCGCCGCAGCTTGTAGCCGAAGCCGCGGACGGTCTCGACACGGTCCGGGCCGATCTTCCGGCGGAGCCGCTGCACACAGAGGTCGACGACCCGGCTGTCGCCGTCCCATCCGTAGTCCCAGACATTGCGCAGCAGTGTCTGCCGGTCCAGCACGATTCCGGGGTGGGCGGCGAACTCCAGCAGCAGCCGGAGTTCGGTGGGCGCGAGGGCGACGGGTTCACCGCCTCGGCGCACCTCAAGACCTCGGGTGTCCACCGTCAGATCGCCGAAGACGAGCAGGTCACGGGGTGGGGCCGGGGCGTGGTCGGAGGGGCCGGGGGAATCGGCGGAGTCGGGGGTGAAGGTGGTGCGGCGGAGCAGCGCGCGGATCCGGGCCACCAGTACGGGGGTGTCCACCGGTTTCACCACATAGTCGTCGGCGCCCGCCTCCAGGCCGGAGACCACGTCCAGGGAGTCACCGCGCGCGGACATCATCAGGACGGGGGCCAGGCTGCTCTCCCGTACTCTCCGGCAGAGGCCGATGCCGTCCAGCTCCGGCAGCATCACATCGAGCAGCAGCAGATCCGGCTGGTGTTCCCGGAACATCTCCAGCCCGGTGAGGCCGTCGGCGGCCGACCGTACGACGTAGCCGTAGCGTTCCAGGGCCATCGACACCGCCGTACGGATCACCTCGTCGTCCTCCACCAGGAGGATGAGGGGGATGCGCCCCGGCTGCCCGGTGCCGTCCGGGGAATCCGGCACGGTCCCCTGCTGCGATTGTGCGGTCACTCCGGGCCTCTCCACCTACGACGACGCTGTTCACCGGCTTCCATACTGCCTGGCCGGAGCCCTGCCGCGGGCATGCGGGCCCGCCGGGCCCACTCTCCGGCAGGCAGACGTCGGTACGGCGTAGGGCGTGTATCAATCCTGTATTGCGCCGCGGGCGGCATGCCGATGGCACCGGTCCCGCTGCGGGGCCGGTGCCATCGGATGGTGCGGTCGGGCGATCAGCGCGGTCGGACGGGTCAGTGCGGTCGGGCGATCAGCGCGGGGGTGTCAGCGCCGGGGCGCGTCCGTGACCTTCCCCGTGAGGATCGGGCCCTCCAGCCATTCGTTGTTGTCGAGGATGTGCATCTGTGCCCGCACCGACTCCTCCGGCTCGGTGACCGTGTCGGTGATCGTGGGAATGGACACCCGAGTGCTCGTCTCCCCCTCGGGCACGACGGGCCAGAGGAAGTAGTTGTCCCGGGAGAGCGGCTGCTCCGGGTCGGCGGGCAGACCGAACTGGTCGGCGAGCCACTGCGGGTCGACGTCCTTCGTGGACAGTTCGGCGCCCCCGGTCACCGGCAGCAGCCCGAGCGGCGTCTCGATGGTGGTGTCGGCAGGCTCGGAGAGCCGGATCGTCCAGCTGACCGGTGTGCCCTCGGTGACCGATTCGGCGACCGGGGTCGCGGTGATCGTGGGCATGGGGTCGTCGTTCCGCACGACCAGACCGCCGAGGGCGCCGCCGACCGCTGTGCCGCGGACGGCCTTGGCCGCGACCGTGTGGTCGGCGTCGGTGTCGTAGCGGGTGTTGCCCTCGACCGTGACCGATACGTCCACCGGGCGGCCGGCCTTCACCTTCACGGTGCGGACCGTGGACTTGTGGGTCTCCGGGTCGCGTACGGCGAGTTTGATCACGCCGGTGCCCTTGCCGGTGGCCCGGACGGTCACCCGGTGGGTACGGGTGCCGGAGTCGCCTTCCTCGGTCCTGAGCGTGCCGATGTCGACGCGCGGGAGGGGGAGGGGGCGGACCGCCGGGGTGCCGGCGCGCCAGCCCCAGGCGTCCATCAGCCAGAACTCGCCGGCGCCGCCGCGCGGAGTGAGCTCGACCGACGTGAGCCGGGCCAGATCGAGACCGGCGGCGGCCTTCAGCGGTACGCGGAGCTCACGCGCCCACTCCGCGGTGGTCGAGTCGGAGCCGGGGAGGCCGTCGGCGGTGACCCGGCCGAGCTTCGCCCGCTTGCCGGAGGTGTCGGTGAGGGTGACGTCGAGCCGGGTGCCCCGGGTGTTCGGCGGCACGACGACCCGCAGGGCGAGCGCGTCGGAGCCCGCCAGCGAGAAGGCGCGGCCGGGGGTCAGCCGGACCGGGGTGCCGGGCTTGGTCCAGCGGGCCGTGACCGCGTTGCGGCCCGGCTCGTCGTCGGCCGCCTGCCAGACCGCGAAGTGCGGGGAGGCGCCGATGGGGGATTCCGGACGGCAGGCGAGGGCGGCGCTCGTGGTGACCTGGCGGCAGACGCGCCCGTTCGTCACGGAGAGCGGCGCGTCGGGGAGGATCGCCGGGGTGCGCGCGCCGCCGACGGCGTGGGTCAGCACCCGGGCGGGTCCGGCCGAGGGCGCGCGCCGGCCGGAGCCGTCGAGCAGCGGGCGGACCCGGTCGTCGCCCGCGAGGAAGAGGCGTGCGGCGGCGGCGATGTAGGTGGTGCCCGCCGTCTGCTGCTGCTTGGCGCTCAGCCGGTGCCCGGCGGTGGGCCCGCAGACCGGGCTCGCGTCGTCCCAGACGTCGTCGGCGGCCGGGGCCTCGGCCTGGCCGGGTGTCCACTCGGTGTTGAAGTAGTTGTGGTTGGCGCCGACCATGTAGACGGAGCTGTGCAGTGCGGTGCCCCGGCCGACGCCCCGGGTGCCGTCGATGTAGACCTGCCCCTGAAGATCGCTCACATCGCCGTCACACCCCGGCAGAATGGTCATGGAGGGCACGTCGGGCGCGGGGTTCTGGCCGAAGATCGTGGGTCCGATCAGTACGGTGCCGCGGATCCGCCAGTCGACCCGGCCCCGGTAGCCGTCCTCGGCGGGCGGGGGCGGTGAGACGCTGTCGAGTGCCGCCCGGTTGACGCCCTCGCCGCCCCGGGAGTGGCCGACCAGGAGCACCTTGGAGAGGTCGGCGGGGTCCACCGCGCGCACGGCCGCGGGGGCCTTCGCGGGCTTCGCGCCCCACTGGGCCCACTGGGCGAGGTGGCGGCGCACCAGGGACGAACGGGCCTGCGCACCGGCGTCGGCGGCCTCGTGGTCCTGGGCGTTGACGCCGTTGGCGGAGATCGAGATCGTCACATAACCCTGGGACGCCAGGCGCTTCTGGTCGTGCAGATAGCCCCGGTGGCTCGGTATCTCCTTCTGGCCCGGCGCGCAGGGCCACGCCATCGCGGGGCTCCGCTCGGCGGGCTCGTAACAGGTGGAGTGGCGGCCGTGGAGGAAGAGGGCCAGTGGCCGCTTGCCCGGCGCGTTCACCGGTCCGACGACCGTGGCGCGCATCTCCACCGGGTGCGCGAAGCCCGGCAGCGCGACCGGCTTCAGCCCGTACTCACCGGTGGTGGTGCGGTACTTCCCGGCGATGCCGGGGTCGACCTGGTTGGCGGGGAGCGGGGCCTCGGGCGCCGCCGCGCCGCGCGAGCGCCGCTCGGTGGATGACCGGTCGGCTCCCGCCGCGTCCAGCGGACGCGATCCGGCGAGGACCCGGAGTTCGCTCGCCGGTCCGATCAGCGCCCGGTCGATGGGGAGCCGGAAGGTGCGGTGGTCGTCGGAGGGCTTCGGGAATCCCAGGCTCCGCTCCCCCGAACGGAACTCGACCAGGGCGCTGCCCGTGCCCACGGGCTCGGGCGAGCTCCAGACCAGGGCGCCGCCGGCGATGCGCCACCCCTTCGGCAGCTGCTCCCCGAGCGTGCCCGGGGCCGAGCCGGGTATGGGCTCGGCGGCCGGTCGCGCATGCGCCGGCCCCGGCGCACTCGCGGCCAGCGCCACGGCCGCCAGGGCGGCCGTCAGTGCGCGTGAGACCTGTCTCACGATGGTGTCTCCTCGTCATCGGTCATGCTTCAGCGCCCCGGGAGCCCCAGGGGCACCCCCCGCAACAGCAGAGATGCTGACGTGCCGTCACGGGTTGTTCCGGCCGCGGAATCTGACAGGAATCTGACAAGGGGTGCACAGGCCGGGGAGCGAGCGAGGCCGGGCCGGGGCCGGACTCGCCGGTCGCGGGCGAGTGCGCGGCCGACGGGTGAGCGGCCTCGCGGTCCCCGCGCGGTCCCACCTCGCCCTCGGCCGGTGCGCGCTCCGGCTCCTGTCCATCGAACGAATCGATGCGGCTCATCGGCAGCGTGCCCCAGCGGCTCATGGACCGGCCGTCCCCCGGAGCCATAGCTTTTTTCCACCACGAACCCCTCCGGAGCCCTCCCGACGCGGGATATACGTCATGCCCATGCCAGCTCATGGCCGGGCCGGCACCGCGCCGGTGTCACCCCACCGCCCACGACCCCCGGAGTGACGCGATGACCCTCACCACCGACCCCGCGGCCCCCCGCGTCGCCCTGGTCGGCGCCACCGGCGTGATCGGCACCACCCTCATCCGGCTCATCGAGGAGCGCCGATTCCGCCACCGCGCCCTCCATCTGCTCGCCTCCGACCGCTCCGCGGGCCGCGAACTGACCGTCGAGGGCCGCCCCCACCCGGTCCGGGATCTCGCGGACTTCGACTTCTCCCGGGTCGACATCGCCTTCTTCGCGGCCGGCGACGACATCAGCCGCAAGTACGTCCCCACCGCGACCGCCGCCGGCGCCCTGGTGATCGACAGCACCAGCGCCTTCCGCATGGACCCCGCCACCCCGCTGGTCGTCCCCCAGGTCAATGCCCATGTGCTCGGCCGCCGGCCGGCGAGCGGCATCGTCGCCGCCCCCGCCAGCCCCACCGTGCCGCTGGTCCGGCTGCTCGGCACGGTGGAGCGGAGATGGGGCATCCGGCAGGTGGTGGTGAGCACCTATCAGGCGGCCTCCGACCGGGGCCACTCCGGCACCGCTGAGCTCTACGCGGCCGGCAGCGCCACCCTCGCCGATCCGGACGACCTCGGCCCGGCACAGGAGTTCACCCCCTCCCTGGCCTTCAACGTGATCCCCTTCATCGGCACCCCGCTCGATTCCGGATTCACCTCGGAGGAACAGCGGATGCGCCAGGAGACCCGGAAGATCCTGAGCCTGCCGCATCTGGATGTGACCGCCACCTGTGTCCGGGTGCCGGTCGCCCACGGCCACTCCGAGACCGCCTGGATCGAGTGCGCCGCCCCGGTCGAACGCGATGAGCTCATCGAGCGGCTGACCGAGCTCCCCGAGGTCACCGTGCACGACCGGATCGCCCCGAACGCCTTCCCGACCCCGCGCACCGTCACCTCCCGGCCCGACCATGTCCATGTCGGCCGGATCCGGGTCTCCGAGACCAATCCGCGCGGCTTCTGGCTCTGGGTGGTGGCCGACAACACCCGGGTCGGCGGGGCGCTCAACGCCCTCCAGATCGCCGAGGCGATGACGCTGCGGGGCACGCTGTGACCCTCGCCGGAGCAGCCCGGCGGCCCGCCGTGGTGAAGTTCGGCGGTTCCGCCTTCCGGACCCCGGAGGCGTACGGATTGCTGGCCCGCGCCCTCTCCGACCGGATCGCGGCGGACGGACGCCGGCTGATCGTGGTGGCCGGCGCCCGGCCCGGGGAGACCGAGGCGCTGCGGGAGCGGCTGTACGCGGTCCATCCGCATCCGGCGGACGCCTTGGGCGCCGGGCTGCTCACCCTCGCGGAAACCATCAGCGCCCAGTTGCTGGCCGCCGCCCTCCAGCGGGCCGGCCGCAGCTCCACCGTGCTCGCCGGACACCGGATCGGGCTGACCACCACCAGCACCTTTCTCCGCGCCCGGCTGGAGAACATCGACCCCGGGCCGCCGGCCGACGCGCTGGCGGAGTACGAGACCGTGGTCGTACCCGGCGGGCAGGCGGTCGACGCGGAGCTGCGGCCCACCTCACTGGGGAGGAACAGCGCCGATCTGACGGCGGTCGCGATGGCCGCGGCCGTCGGCGCGGACCGCTGCGAGATCCACTCCGGTGTCGACGGTGTCCGCAGCGCCGACCCCCGTCTCGTCGCCGGCACCCGGCTGCTGCCCGATCTCTCGTACGCCACCGCGGCGCTGATGTCCCTGCACGGTGCGGCGGTGCTGCACCGCCGGGCGGTACGTCTCGCCGGGCAGCACCGCATCACCATCGTCCACCGGCTCAACCGGGCGCCGTTCCCGGTCGGCACCACCGTCGGGGAGACCGGCGCGGAGGCCGCGGCGGTGATCGTCAACCGGCGTTCGGTGGTGCTCCGGTACACCGATGACGCGGCGGCCGACCGGGCGCATCTCACCTTCGGCTCCGAGGGGGTGGACACCGTACGGCTGGAGGACGGGCCGCGGGTGGCGGTGATCGGCGGCCATCCCGACCTCGACGGCTTCCGGACCCGGCACGGACTGCCCCCCGCGCACCGGGACGGGGTGCCGGTCACCGAGGTCTCCGGCGGCCGGGCCCTGGTCCATGTGGCGCCGGACGAGGCCGGGGCCGTACGGCTGGCGCAGGAGCTGCACGAACCGCTCACCGCCGGGAACGGACCCCGGCTCACATCGGTCCGACCGCACCGGAGGGAGTGAATGGCCCGTGCGACGGAATACGGCGGAATTCGGCGGAACATTCCTGTCGACCGTTTTCCGCTCGGCCGTTTCCGCGCGGATCAATTCACCGGGTGCGTTCGCCGGACCCATTCACCGGGTTCGTTCAACGCGTCACGCGGGTCTGCTCAACTGCTGTTCCTCGCCGATCAGCCGCATCGTCTCGTCGATGAACAGCCTCATCTCCGGTGAGACCCGCTTGCCGCGCCGCCAGGCGAGCTGGGTGTACACGGCGAACGGCGGATCCCACGGAAGCGCCGCCAGCCGGCCCGACGCGAGCTCGTCGGCGACCGCGACCCGGGGCAGCAGACTGACGCCGAGCCCGCCGATCGCGCCCCGCTTGATGGCCTCGACCGTCCCGAACTCCAGAAAGGTCACCGGCTCCCCGGACGCCGTCCGGAGCACGTCCTCGAAGAGATCGCGGTACGAGCAGCCCGGCTCGGCCGCCAGGACGGTGGCCTCCCGCAGTCCGCCGAGAGTGATCTCCCGGACCCCGGCCATCGGGTGCTCCGGCGCCGCCACCAGCACCAATGACTCGCGCGAGAGGACTTCGGTGTGCACGCCCTCGTGCTCGGTCGCGGCCTCGGTCAGAAAGCCGATGTCACAGCTCCCCCGCCGCAGCTCACGACAGGTCTCCGCGCACCCACCGGGCCGCAGCCGCAGCCGGATCCCCGGATACCGGTGGTGGAAGAACTCCAGCAGCGGCGGCAGCCGATAGGAGGTGATGCTCTCCATGGTGCCGATCGTGAGCGTCCCGGACGCGCCGGCGCCGATGCCCGGCACCGCCGTCCGCGCCTCCTCGGCCAGCTCGATGATCCGCTCGGCGTACGGGACGAGCCGCCGGCCCGCCTCGGTGAGCTTGATCCGGCCGCCGAGACGGTCGAAGAGCTCGGTGTGCAATGACGCCTCAAGCGCTCGAATCTGACTCGTGACACTGGATTGCGCATAGTTCAGTTCGACCGCGGCCCGAGTGAAACTCAAGTCTTTCGCGACTTGACGGAAGGTGACCAGCTGTCGGAATTCCACTGTTCCTCCGGAGGGTGGCCGTCATGGAGCGCCAGCCAATTCTGCATCGCCGAATGGCCGTCGGTGGAGATGCGGTACGCGGCGATCCGGAGGGGATCACGCCATAGGGAACATTCCCCCCGAAGCGGTCTGTGATTCCCAGCACGTCCCGGAGCGGGCCGGTGGCCGCCGACGGCATGGCGGCGGCCACCGGCCCGGAAGCGGCTTCGCCTCAGGGGGCCGTACGGGGCGCGGGGCCGAGCACCCAGAGCCGGTGGTCCCAGCCGATGTCCCGGCACTCGCGCGCGACCAGACCGGCGCGCTCGGCCAGCGCCCCGATGTGCTCGGCCGACCGGACCCCGGAGCCGAAGGCGCACTTGAGCCGCAGATGGTGCAGGGTCGCGTCGACATCGTCGGTGTCCGCCGCGGTGACCTGCTCCACCATGATCAGCTCGCCGCCGGCGGGCAGCGCGCCGGCCGTCTCCGCCAGAGCCAGTACGGCGTCCTCGTCGGGCAGCCAGTCGAGCAGATGCGAGACGAGCACCCGCGCGCCGCCGCGCGGCACCGGGCCGCTCTGCGGCACCAGCTCGACCCGGGGCAGTACATCGGTGTCCAGGATGCCCTCCTCCAGCGCCCGCAGCGCCGACGGCATCGCCCCGATCCGTACCCGCAGCTCCGGGAACTCCTTGACCAGGGCGTTCACCACGGTGCCCACACCGTGACCGGCCGCGGTCAGCTCGGTCACCGATGACCAGTCGTAGCCGCCGGCCACTCCGGGCGCGATCCAGCGGGCCTCCTCCTCGATCGCGGCACGGGCCGCGCCGCCGAGCCGGGCGTCGTCCCGCATGGCCTCGGCCAGCGGCTGCCCCGCGAGGGTGCGGTAACCCGCGTCGCCGGTGCGGACCGTGTGCAGCAGTCCGGCGAGCGAGAGATCGAACGCCGCCTGCGCGCCGCCGAGGTCGTACTCCTCGGCCGAGTGGTCGTCCTCCACCAGCTCCTCGCTGATGGCGGTGAGGAGATAGCCCTCCTCGTCGGCGGCGAAGATGTCGATGGCCACCAGATAGGACATCAGCGCGGCGAGCGTCTCCGGGTCGGCGCCGCTGCGCAGGGCGAGTTCGTCCGGATCGCGCACGCCGGAGTGGACCAGATCCACCAGGCCGAGGGTGACGGCGGTGCGGATCGCGTACGCCGGTGCCAGATCGGTGAGCTCGTGCAGCCGGTCGTGGGCGTCGTCCTCGTCGTCGGCCCCGGCACCGGCGGCGCCGTGCGCGGTGTGCGGTGTGTACTTCCAGTACCCGGTGATGTGGGTGTGGTCGCGCGGCACCTGGCGGTCGGCGCTCAGATGGCGGCGGATCCCCTTGAGCACGCCCGCCTCGCCCGCCGCCCAGACGAAGGCGGTGCCCGGCAGCCACTCCATGCCGCGTACCGCGTCCTCCAGCAGGGTGGTGGTGCCCGCCGGGGCGCCGGCGCGGGAGAGCCAGGTGATCTCGGCGTCCGCGGCGGTCGGCAGGGGCTGGCGGTGACTGTCCTCGCCGACCTCGATGAACACCCGCGCCCGGGTGCCGGCGGGCATCTCCGCCAGCCAGCGGCCGATCGCGGGAAGCGCGGTCTCGTCACCGATCACCAGCAGCCAGTCGACGCCCTCGGGGTGACTGTGCGACATCTTCGGCCCGGCGATCCAGGTGACCTCGCCGGGCTCGGCCCGCTCCGCCCACGACGAGGCGATGCCGCCCTCGTGGCGTACGAAGTCGAAGTCGATCTCGCCGGCCTCCGGGTCGAACCGCACCGGGGTGTAGTCCTTGGCGATCGGCCGGGCGTCCTCCGGCCAGTCCAGGCTGCTGACGTTCTGGCCCGGGAGGACCGGCGGGTTGTCGCCCTCGGCGAAGAAGAACTTCACATGGTCGTCGAAGCCGTCCGTGCGCAGGGCGGGCAGGTCGTGACCGTTGTTCCGGAAGGCGTGCAGCTGCGGGCCGCCGAGGGTGACGCGCCGCATTCCCGGGGTCACATCGGTGACGCGCAGCACCGTCAGCTCCCTGAGCACGATGGGGAAGGTGACTACCGAACGGGGACTGCGGGACATCGCTGCGGCTCCTTGGTAGGGGTGGGGTCCCGTCAGGCTAGAGGCGCGGAGGGGTGCCGGATCCAACCCGCGGGAGCGGGCGGTGGCACTGGGGGACGTGATTCCGCGGACACCGGGGCGGCGGGCCCGCGCTCCGAGGAACCCGGCCGGGGCTCCCCGGGGCCGGCCGGGCGCAACCGCTGCGCGGGGTTCCATCGGCGGGGCTCTGTCTTGGACCGGCGGGCCGGGCCCGCTTCTACCGTTCCCGGGAGCCCGCACCATCTCCCCCGCGACGCCGAGAAGGACACCCGCCCCTCGTGATGAGATTCCGCTCCCGCCCCCCGTCGGCAGCCCCCGGGCTGCTCCGGCAGTGCCTGGTGCACGCACGGAAGTTCCTCGTCCGCTCCGTCGCCTGGGCGGTGCTGCGGCAGTGCGCCTTCCTCGCCATGCCCTGGCTGCTCGGCCGTGCCATTGACGCCGGGGTGAAACGGGGTTCCGCCACCGCCGCCGCCGGATGGGCGGCGGCCTTCGCGGTCGTCGCCGTGTTCGAGTACGCGGGTATCCGCGGCTGGCAGCTGTGGACCACCCTCGCCGACACCCACACCGGCGCCTGGCTGCGGAGCCGGCTGCTCGGCGCGATTCTCGCCATCGACACCGATGCCATGCAGCGCCGCACCGGCAGCTTCGGCGATCTCACCACCCGGGCGACCCGGGACGTGGACGCGATCGTGGTGTGGGTGCACGGACTGACCGCCTGGGTGGTCATCGGGCTCACCGGAGTGGTGCTGGTCCCGGCCATCGGCGGGCTGGATCCGCTGCTGCTGCTGGTGGCCGCGCTGACCGTACCCGTACTCCTGCTGGTCAACCGGGTGTTCCCGCCGGTCTACGGAAAGCGGGCCGAGGAGCTGAGCGAGTCCCACGCGCGGCGCGGCGCCGTCGCGGACGAGCTGCTCTCCGCGCTGCTGTCGCTGCGCGGGGTCGGGGCGGACCGGCTGATGGTGGAGCGGCACCACCGGCGCAGTGCCGCCGTCACCCGGGACACCCTGCGGCTGGCGTCCACCGGTTCGGCCTGGGAGGCGCTGGCCTCCGTGGTGCCGCTGGCGGCGGTCGCCGCCGGGCTGCTGGTGGGCGGTCACGCCGTCGTCGAGGGGCGGATCACGGTGGGCGCGCTGACCACCTTCGTACTGTGGATGGGTACGGTCTCGCTCGCCGTCGATGTCCTGGTGGCCCGGCTCGGCGACCGTACGGAGGCGAAGGTCGCGGCCGGCCGGATCGCCGGGATCCTGGCGCTGGTGCCGGAGCCGAAGGACTCTCCCCCGGTGCCGCGCCGGGCCGCGCTGCGGGTCACCGGGCTGACGGTGACCCGGGAGGGCCGTCCCCCGATCGGGCCGCTGGAGCTCAAGGCGGCGCCCGGTGAGTGGGTGGTCCTCACCGGGCCCACCGGCTCGGGCAAGAGCACCCTGCTGCGCGCCATCGCCCAGCTCGTGCCAGCGGCGGGCGAGGCCCGGTTCGGCACGGTGCCGCTCGATGCGCTCGATCCGGACGATCTGTACCGCGCGGTCGGCTTCGTGCCGGAGGGGCCGCTGCTGATGCGCGGCACCGTCACCGCGAATCTGCTGCTCAGCGGCGACCGTACGGAGGCGGAACTCGACGCCGCGGCCGCGGCGGCCGGGCTCGATCTGGCACTCGCCGGGCTCGCCGGGGGCCGTGACACCGAGGTCGGTGAGCGCGGCGGGGCCCTCTCGGGCGGACAGCGGCAGCTGGTCGCCCTCGCGCGGACGCTGCTGCGGGAGTGTCCCGTACTGCTGCTGGACGATGTGACCTCGGCCCTGGACGCCGGGACGGAGGCGGAGGTGCTGGCCCGGCTGCGCCGTGCCACCGCCGGCCGGGTCGTCGTCTTCGCCACTCATTCGCCCGCCGTGCGCGCGCTCGCCGACCGCGAGGTCGTGATCGCCGACGGCATGTCCGGCCGGGGGCCGCTCCATGTCTGATCCCACTTCCGCCGAGCCGCTCATACCGGCCGCCGAAGACACCGGGGCCGCGGGGACCACCGAAGACACCGCAACCACCGGGACCACCGGGACCACCGGGACCACCGGGACCACCGGGACCACCGGGACCACCGGAGGCACGCTGGCCGAACTGCCCGATCAGCGGCGGGTCTTCCGCCGCGCCGCGCCCTTCCTCGCCGGTCACCGGTGGGCGCTGGCCTCGACCGTGGCGCTCACCCTCGCCGGTGCCGGACTCACCGCCGGGGTGACGGGCGCGATCGGACGGGTGGTGGACGCGGCGGGCGCCGGCGACCGGGCGGGGCTGCTCCGCTGGGTGATCGTGCTCGGCGCGCTGGTCGCCGCGAGCGGGGTGCTGACCTGGCTGTCCCGGTACTGGCTGATCCGCGTCGGCGAGTATGTGCTCGCCGGGATGCGGGACCGGGCGACGGCGGCGGTGGGCGCCGCCCCGCTGCGCTTCGTGGAGTCGCACCGGCGGGGCGAGCTGCTGCGCCGGCTGACCGGCGAGATCAATGGACTCGGGCACTTCGTCGGCACCACCCTGCCCGATCTGGTGGCCGCTGTCGCGGTGCTCGGCTTCACCGTGCTGATGCTGGCCCTCCACTCCTGGTCGCTGACCCTGCTTCTGCTGCTGGTGTTCCTGCCCCCGGCGGTGCTCGTCGTACGCGGCTTCCAGCTCCGGGCCGGTCCCGCCTATGCCGAGGTGGCGGCGGCCGAGGCGGCGATGGCGGCGACCTTCGCCGAGTCGCTGCCGGCCCAGGAGCAGTTGCGGACCAGCGGCGCCGTGCCGCGCCGGCTGGAGCTCTTCGACCGGGACAATGAGCGGTTGCTGGCGGCGGAGTCGGTACGGATCAAGACCGAGCTGCGGCTGGACCGGCTGGCCGTGGTGCAGGCCGGGTCCGTGGCCGGACTGCTGGTGCTGAGTGCGGTGCTGGTCGGCCGGGGGACGCTGACGGTGGGCGCGGCGGTGGTCTTCGTCCTGGCCACCCGGGACATCTTCAACCGGTTCGAGAGCGCGGCGGCGGCGATCGGCGACGCCCGCGAGGCCCAGGTGCATCTGGCCCGGCTGCTCGATCTGATCCGCGCGACGGAGCGGCCGGGCGGCACGCGGCGGCCGGAACGCGAGAAGAGGACAGAACAGACGGGACGGACAGGGCAGTCGGGGACGCCGGACCGGGGCGCGCTCTCCCTCTCCGGGGTCGGTTTCGGCTATCCGGGCGGCCGGGAGGTGCTCGGCGGTCTCTCGCTGACGATCGAGAGCGGCGAGCGGCTGGTGATAGCCGGGGAGACGGGTTCGGGGAAGTCGACCCTCGGCAAGCTGCTGGCCGGGCTGTACGCGCCGGACCGGGGCACCATCGCCTACGCCGGGCACGATCTGGCCGCGCTGGACACGGAGTCGCTGCGGCGGCGGATCGTTCTGGTGCCCCAGGAGGTGGCGCTGGTGGACGGCACCCTGGCGGAGAATCTGGCGCTGGTCGCCACCCGGCCCGGCCGGGAGCTCGTCGAGCGGACGCTGCGCCGGCTCGGGCTCGACGAGTGGGTGGCCTCGCTGCCCGGCGGTCTCGACACCGATGTCGGCACCCGGACCCTGTCGGCCGGGGAGCGCCAACTGGTGGCGATAGCCCGTGCCGTACTGGCCGATCCGGCGGTGCTGATCCTCGACGAGGCGACGGCCGGGGTGGACCACGACACGGCCGGACGGATCGAGGAGGCGCTCTCGGCGGCGGCCGAGGACCGGACCCTGGTGGTGATCGCGCACCGCGCGGACACCATCTCCCGGGGCCGCCGGCTGCTGTCGATGCCGGAGGGCCGGCTCACCGACATCGAGCGAACCGGTATCGAGCGAACCGGCACCGAGCGAGCGCAGCACTCCTGACACGGGCCCCGGCACACCGCCGCCCCGCTCCCCGGACACCGGGGCGGCGGGGCGGCGGGGCGGCGGGGCGGCGGGGCGGCGGGCCGGCCTGCGGGGAAGTCACTTCCCGGCGACGGCCTTGGCCAGGATCGGCGCCAGCTCCTCGACCACCCAGGAGGCGCTCAGCGCGTCCGGGTAGGCCATGGAGGAGGCGAGGGTGTTCTCCGACGGAATCACCGTGAAGTTCTTCCGCTTGACCACGTCCAGGGACTGGAAGAGCTTGTTGCTCTCCAGCTCCGACGCGCTGAGCAGCCCCTCGTCCCCGAAGGGGTAGGTCATCAGCAGCAGGTCGGACTCCAGCTCGTCCAGGTTCTCCAGGCTGATCCGGTTCTTCTTCGCGGTGTACTTCTTCGACTTCTCGTCCTTCACCAGGCCGAGCTTCTCCAGCACGCCCGGGTCCTGGTCGGCGTAGGACATGTAGGTGAGCTGCTCGGGGTGGACGACGCTGTAGGTGTAGCGCTTGCCCTTCAGCTCCGGGTGCGCGGCGGCGGCGTCGGTGACCGCCTTGCGGTTGGCGGCGATCACCTCGTCGGCCTTCTCGCTGAGGCCCAGCGCCTTCGCCGCCGTCTTCAGCCGGTCCTCCCAGGGCAGGACATCGGCGTGCTTCTTGTCCGTGTAGGTGATGACCGGCGCGATCGGGGCGAGCTTGGCGTAATCCGCGTCCATGCTCCAGGAGTTCATGCCCAGGATGACATCCGGGTCCTCGGCGGCGATGGCCTCGTAGTCGGTGCCGTCGGAGTCGTCGTACTTCTTGAGCTTGCCGACGCCCAGCTTGTCCATGCCGCGCTTCTTGTACTCCGGGACCGGCCCGCCGTCCTCGACGTCCGGGGTGATGACCGGCACCAGGCCGAGCGCGAGGGCGATGGAGGTGTCGCCGTCCGAGGTGGTCGCCACCTTGAGCGGCTTCTTCTCCACGACCGTCTTGTCCCAGGCGTTGGTGAGGGTGAGCGGGTACTGCCCGCCGCCGCCCTTCGGCGAGCCGGAAGCGTCGCCGCTGTCCGTGCCCCCGCAGGCGGAGACCAGTCCGACGCAGACAGCGGTGGCCAGCAGCGTCCGTACGGTGGTGCGGCGGCGTATCGGGCGGTTCATTTCACTTCTCCAGCGTGTGGTTGCGGCGGCCCAGGGGGAAGATCTGGGGCCTGGCGGTGCGGGGATGGGGGACGACGATGCATTCCAGTCCGAACACGTCGGCGACGGTCTGTTCGGTGAGGACGTCGTCGGGGGCGCCCTGGCGGACGATCTCGCCGTCGCGCATGGCGATGATCGACGAGGCGTAGAGCGCGGCCTGGTTGAGGTCGTGGGAGACGAGGACGATCGTCTTGCCGCTCCGCTCGTTGAGATCGGCGAGCAGATCCATCACCTCGATCTGATGGGCGATGTCCAGATAGGTGGTCGGCTCGTCCAGCAGCAGGGTCGGGGTGTCCTGGGCCAGGGCGAGAGCGATCCACACCCGCTGGCGCTGGCCGCCGGAGAGCTGGTCCACCGGCCGGTCCACGAGTTCGGCGGTGCCGGTCGCCATCAGGGCGTCCACGATCACCTTCTCGTCGGCCTCGGTGCGGCGCTGTCCGAACTGCCGGTGCGGATGGCGTCCGCGCCAGACCAGGTCGCCGACGGTGATGCTCTCGGGCGCGATGGGCGACTGGGGCAGGATGCCGAGCCGCCGCGCCACCTGGCGGGTGGGCTGGGAGTGGATGTCCGCGCCCTCCAGCAGCACCGATCCGGCGGCGATCGGCTGAAGCCGGGCGATGGACTTGAGGAGGGTGGACTTGCCGCAGGCGTTGGGGCCGACGAGAGCGGTGATCTCCCCCGCGGGGATGGCGACCGACAGGCCCTCGCTGATGAGCGACTTGCCGTAGCCGGTGCTGATGGCACGGGCCTCGATCCGCGGGGCGGCGGTGGTCGCGCCGGCCGCCGGGGCGGTCTCGGTGGTGGTGGTCATGTGGTGGCCTCCTGCCTGCGCCGAAGGATCAGCCAGACGAAGTAGGGCGCGCCCAGCAGCGCGGTGAGGACCCCGGTGGGTACCGGGCTGATCAGGGGCGCGTTCTGCGCCAGCACATCCGCGCCGAGGACGAGGACGGCTCCGACGAGCGCGGAGAGACCGAGGGCCCGGTCGGACCCGACCAGCCGTACCGCGATCGGGCCGCTGACGAGGGAGACGAAGCCGATCGGCCCGACCACACTGGTCGCCAGCGCGGCGGCGGCGGCGCCGAGGAGCAGCGCCGCGGTACGGGCGCGGCCGACATGGGTGCCGAGCCCGGTGGCGAGCTCGTCGCCGAGGGACATGCTGCCGAGCGAGCGGTTGAGCAGCAGGGCGCAGAGCCCGCAGACGGCGAATCCGGTGGCGAGGGTGGTGACCCCGGTCCAGTCGACACCGTTCACACTGCCGATCAGCCAGCGCATGGCGATGGCGATGCTGTGCTTGTCGGCCACGGTGAAGAGGTAGTTGGTGTACGCGGTGCAGATGGCGCTCATCCCGATGCCGACCAGCACCAGGCGGTAGGTGTCGACCTGACCGCCCCGGCTGCTGAGCACGTGGATGAGGCCGAGCAGGACGAACGATCCGAGGATCGCGGCCGTGGGCGCCCCGAAGCCGGCCACCAGGACGGGCGCGGGGGCGAAGAGGAAGACGGTGGTGGCGCCCGCCCCGGCACCGGCGGAGATGCCGACGATGTCGGGGGTGGCCAGGGGGTTGCGGATGAGCCGCTGGTAGATCGCGCCGGAGATGCCGAAGAGGGCGCCGGCGAGGAGCGCGGCGAGGGCGCGCGGTATCCGGGTCTCGAAGATGACGTAGTCGGCGAGTCCGTCGCGGAGCCCGAAGGCGGCGGGGACGACGTCGGCGGGGTCCACCCGGCCGAGGCCGCCGAGGAGTACGGAGGCGGCGAACAGCGCGAGGAGACCGGCCACGAGCCCGGTGGAGACGGCGGTGGTACGCCGGTTGCGGCCCCGGTGCGAGCTCCTCATCCGGGCCAGGGTGACGGCCCGTACGTCCTCGTTCCCGGGCACGGCGGCCGGGCGATCCGCCTTCCGTACGGTCCCGGCCGGGGCGGGTGCGTTCTTCGTCGTGACGGAGTCGGGCACGGTCATCACACCTTCACCAGGTCGCGGCGGCGGGCGAGCCAGACGAAGAACGGGGTGCCGATGGCGGCGGTCATGACGGCGACCTGGATCTCCCCGTTGTCGAGGATGATCCGCCCGGCGGTGTCGGCCGCGGTGAGCAGAATCGCGCCGACGCCCATGGAGACCGGCAGCGACCAGCGGTGGTCGGCGCCGACCAGCATCCGCGCGCAGTGCGCGGCGATCAGGCCGACGAAGGCCACCGGGCCGACCGCCGCCGTGGCGCTGGCGCACAGCAGTACGGCGACGGCCGCGGCCATCAGCCGGGAGCGCTCGACGCGGATGCCGAGTCCGCGCGCGGTCTCGTCGCCGAGGCTGAGGATGTTGAGGGTGCGGCCGAGCGGCAGGGCCAGCAGGATTCCGGCGATGACGAACGGCGCGATCTCGTCCACGATCGAGCCCCGGCCGGTGAGCTGGCCGACGGACCAGAAGCGCAGATGCGCGTAGACCGCTTCATTCCGGGCCACCAGCAGGGTGATCAGGGAGGACATGACCGCGGCGACCGCGACACCGGCCAGGACCAGTCCGATGGTGGAGCTGCCGGCGTTGGTGCGGATGCCGATGAGATAGACCACCGCCGAGGTGAGCGCGGCGCCCACCAGTGCCAGCCAGAAGTAGGCGGTCACTCCGGTGACTCCGAAGGAGACGATCCCGAGGACGACGAACATGGCCGCGCCCTGCTCGATGCCGAGGATGCCCGGGTCGGAGAGCGGGTTCATGGTGAGCGCCTGCATCACCAGCCCGGACGCGCCGAGCGCGGCGCCGACCACCAGCCCCAGGAAGGTGCGCGGGATCCGCTCGGTCCACAGCACATGGGAGTTGTAGCCGTCGCCGTCGGGGTTGAGGACGATACCGACGACCTCGCCCGGCGCGATGGAGCGGGCGCCGAGCCCGATGCTCGCGATGAGCACGGCGACCAGCACGATGGTGGTGATCAGCGCCACCGCCGTACCGCGTGAGGACGTGGTCCTCACGGGTGCCGGAGGTGACGTCACCGGCGGGGACGCGTGAGTCATGGCTTTGTTCCGAGCTCCTTACCTGGACAAGCGGCAGGTAAGGTTACCCTTACTTATCTTCCGGTCGATCCAAGACCGGAGGCGGACCATTCACACTCAGGGGTCATTTCCGGCCCCGCAGGCTGGAGGTAGTCGTGGCCGAGCGCGCCGTCATGACGAGCGTCGGGACCGAGGCCGGTGCCGGTGCCGGAGCCGCGGTGGATGACGACTTCATCGCCATGGGCGGACACCCCACCCATGTGCACGACTTCCACCAGTTCCTCTATGTCCCGCTGGGCCGGATCGTCATCACCGCGCACGGGCGGGACCATCAGCTGTCCCCCTCGGTGGCGTTGTGGATCCCGGCCGGGATCCCGCACAGCGCCCGCTTCGACAGCGACTCCCTCTTCGCGGTCGAGACCTTCAGCACCGACCGCCACACGCTTCCCTACACCCGGGCCACCATCGTCAATGTCTCGGCCGAGCAGCGGCGGCTGCTGCTGGGCCGGATGCGGAGCTCGGAGGCCAAGCACGACGAGTCCTCCGTCTTCGCGGCGCTCTCCGGCAGCCACCCGGACTCCCTGCCGCTCCCCCGGCCGACCAGTCACGCCGCCGGGACGGTGGCCCGGGAGCTGATCCGCACCCCCAGCGATCCGCGCACCGCGACCGAGTGGGCGGAGAGCCTGTACACCAACTCCACCAGTCTGCGGCGGGCCTTCCGGGCCGAGACGGGCCTGGCCTTCTCCGAGTGGCGGACCCGGCTGCGGCTCAACCACTCACTGGATCTGCTGGCCCAGGGGCAGATGGTGAGCACGGTGGCCGCGCGGGTGGGGTTCGTCAGCACCAATGGCTACATTCTGGCCTTCCGGCGGTACTTCCACGAGACCCCGGGCGCCTATATGCGGCGCTCGGAGCAGCACTCGGCCGCCTGAACCGCCCCGGGCGCGGCACCGCACCGGGCCGGCGCGGTCCGGTGCGGCACCCTTCGCCCCGGGCGGGGCGGCGCCCGTCAGCCGACCTCGTTGGCCGCCTTCTCGATCAGATCGGTGACCGGCCCCGGCTGGGAGGCCAGGGAGGCGTGGCTCGCGTCGAGCTCGATGATCGCGCGCGGATTCATCCGCTTCGCCATCCGGCGCTCGTTGTCGGGGTCGATCATGCGGTCGCCGGTGGAGACCTGGTACCAGACCGGCTTCTTCTTCCAGGCCGGCTCGGTGATGTTGTCCCCGAAGGTGGAGGCGAGCGGCGCCTTCTGGGTGACGGCCAGGACCAGGGCCTCGTCCGCCGTGAGGTCCTCGCAGAAGCTCCAGTGGTACTTGTCCTGCTTGACCCAGAGATAGCCGTCGGAGTCCGGGGCGAGGTTCTCGATGGCGGCCGGGGGGTGCTCCTGGCTGATCTGGCCGGGGCTCTCGCCCGCGTCCGGCGCGAAGGCGGCGATGTAGACCAGCCCCTGCACATTCGGCAGATCGCCCGCCTCGGTGATGACCGCACCGCCGTAGGAGTGACCGACGAGGATCACCGGACCGTCGACCTGGCGGACCATCTTCCTGGTGCGCTCCGCGTCCTCGGCCAGCGAGGTGAGCGGTACCTCGACCGCGTTCAGCTTGTCGAAGCCGCGGCGGTGGAGGTCGAGGATGACCTTGCTCCAGTGGGCGGCGCCGCCCCAGAACCCGTGCACCAGAACGATCGTGGGCTTGTCCGCCATGTTCACACCTTTTCTTGTCTCGTGGGGGGGGGTGCCGCTGCCCGGCCGGATCCGCGGAGAGGGATCCACGGCCGGTTCGAGGGCCGATTTCACGGTAAGCAGGCGGTGCCGACCCGGCGACCGCGCGCGGCCATCCGTGGCAGGGGCCGGTGCGCCTCACGGCGGACGGCCGGTGCGCACCGCGGGGGACAGGGGGTGTGCCTCTCCGCGGACAGAGGGACGGCCCGCCGCGGAAGGGGGACGGATCCGCGGCGGGCCGGGCTCGTACGCCTCGGTACCTCGCACACCTCAGCGGGTGGCACCTCGGTACATCGGCAGCTCGGCACATCGGCACCTCAGACGGCAGCGGTCACATAAACCCTGCCCCGGTCGTTCTCCACGATGATCCGGTCGATGTCGCCGGCCGCGACGGCGGCGGACCCGTCCAGCCGGGCCCCCTTCTCCTTGCCGCCCACCAGCCAGCTCCCGGCCACCTCGCGCTTGCCGTCCCGGTCCACCACGACCAGACGGCACAGCTCACCGGCGGGGATGCCGTTCACCGTGGCGTACACCCGGACCCAGTCGGCGGCGGGTGTCACCCGTACCGTCATCCTGGCCCCGGTGCCGGAATCCCGGGCCGTGGCGGTCCTCACGCCGGGCGGCGGGGACGGGTTCTGCGAGACCGCCGGCTGTGCGCCGGTCCTCCCCGGGTCGTCACCGCCCGACCGGCCGATCAGGAAGCCGCCGCCCAGGACCGCCGCCGCGGCGACCACCGCCACCGCCGCCAGCGCGGACCGCCGGCGCCACTCCGCGCCCCTCCGCTCCTCGTGGACCCGGCGCAGGGTGCGCTGAAGAAGCAGTTCGCCGCCGTCGGGCGGCCCGTCGAGAAACGCCTCCGGCGGCACCTCACCGAGTGTCGCCTCCAGCTCCCCGAGCACCGCGAGCTCCTCGCGGCAGTTCCGGCAGGCGGCCACGTGCTCCTCCACCGTGCGCGCCTCCTCCTCTTCGAGGGCGCCGAGCGCGTAGGCGCCGAGAAGCTCGCTGTCATGCTGTGCGGTGCTCATGCCGCCGCCCCTTTCCACACGACCAGCTTCGGCTTCCCGGGCTGCTGCTTGTCCGTGTACAGCTCGCGCAGTGCCTTCAGCGCGTAGTGTGACCGCGATTTGACGGTTCCGGCGGGGATTCCGAGGATCTTGGCGGCCTCGGCGACCGTGTGCCCCTGGAAGTAGATCTCCATCAGCACCTCCCGGTGATCCGGTGAGAGACGGTCCAGCGCCTCCATCACCACCATGGAGTCCACCACGGACTCCGCGTGATCCTTCTCCACCGGCCCGCCGGTGGAGGACTCCGCCACCTCCGTGGGCCGGGCGGCCCTCGCCCGGTACCGGTCCGTGACGATGTTACGGGTGACGGTGAGCAGCCAGCCACGCACCGAGCCCTTGCCGTTGACCAGGGAATCGGGGTTCTTCCAGGCGCGGATCAGGGTCTCCTGGACCACGTCCTCGGCGGCGCTGCGGTCTCCGGTGAGGCGCTGCGCGTAGGCGAGCAGGGCTCTGCCGTGTTCCTCGTAGAGGGCCCGGATCATCACTTCGTCACTCGTTCTCCGCCGAGTGCGCGACCACAATGCCGCCATCCGCTCACTCCGTCCTCCGCCGGTCCGATGTGCTGGACACGGCCGCCGTACGGAAACGGTTCACCCGGCCTCGCAGCGGCGGCCCTCGTTGAGGCACTCCGCGACCGCGGCCCGCTGCCGGTCGGACATCACATGGATGAACATG
Organism: Streptomyces sp. CAU 1734; assembly: GCF_039888735.1. Taxonomy (NCBI): domain Bacteria; kingdom Bacillati; phylum Actinomycetota; class Actinomycetes; order Kitasatosporales; family Streptomycetaceae; genus Streptomyces; species Streptomyces sp. CAU 1734. The sequence continues at coordinate 22,169 of NZ_JBDQQP010000011.1, read as the reverse complement.
CCGTGGTCGGTCTTCGGATGCCGTCTCTGCTCGGGGAAGGAGTCCACCGCGTACGGCACCCCGGGCGGGATGTCGTACGCCAGGGTCACCCGCAGCCTCGGTACGGGAAAGGTCGCGGGCGGGCAGACTCCGTTCGCCGCGGGGAAGACGGCGTGCGTGCGGTGATCCCGGCTGTCCTCGTGCAGCCCGTCCCAGCAGCTCGGGAATTCGAGGGTGCGGGTCGGCCCGCTGCCGGCGGGGCAGAGCGGATAACGGTCCGCCGAGTGGCGCCCCGGCCCGCCGGTGCAGCCCCACCGCGCGCGGACCTTGTCATCGGCGGTGGTGGCCGCCACCGGGTCCCCGGTCATCAGCCGCAGAAAACGGGGCATGGGCAGTACCTTGGCGGCCGGGTTCCCCAGGAATTCCAGGCTGACGGAGGAGGCGCGCACGATCTCGCCCTCGTTTCCGTGCGTTCCGCCGCCGTGCGCGCGGGCGTCCGCGCCCGGCCGGTCGAGTCTGCGCAGCACCGGCCAGAAGTAGCTGGAACGGTCGCCGTCCACGCAGGTGGTACCGGCCCCGGCGAGGCTCCGCTCGGTCGACCGGGCATTGACCGAAATGTTGCCCACATAGTCGTGAATGTGGTGGGCGCCACCCACCAGTCCGGGCGAGACGACCACATTGTCGGCATTGTGGTGACCCCGCTCATTGCGTCCGCAGTCCTGGGTGAATGTTCCGGTCGACGCGTCCGGGCCGGCGGGCGGGGCCGCCGGGGACGCCGGGAACTCCGCGATGTCCGCGTAATTCGCGCCCATGGACGAGGCATCCGCGTCGATCGTGCGATTGACCACGATCGCCGCGCCCACCAGGCAGAGCGAAAGGGCGAGCAGGAGCGTCTTCGTCCTCTTCAACGAGACGATGCGCGGGCGGAGTTGCGTCAGCACGTCCTCAGAATCGCAGCACCGGACGGCATCTTCAACAACCCCCTCGTTGAACCATCGTTCAGTTCCGTCCGAACGGGCACGGGGCGGGCCGCGTCCCCCTCGGCGGGCTCCCACGGGGGCCGGCGGGCGCCGCCCGCACACCGGTGACCTCGGATTCCGTCCGCCCTCGGGCTCTCCGGCGGGCCGCCCGGAAACGGGGCCGAAAAAGCCGGGCGCGGGCTGAACCCTTCCCGGGCCGGGCTCGTGTCCATGGCAACTGACAAAGCGATGACGAATCCGCCACCGGGCATGGGCGGAAACCGGGCGGCTGCCGGAATGACGTTACGCGGACGAGGAGTAAGGCATGCGGAGAATGCGGAGTGCGGCGCTCATGGCGGCGGCGACGGCCCTGGTGATGCTGACGGCGGCCTGTAGCTCGGACAAGGACACGGAGCGGATCGAGTCGACCGCCGTCGAGGAGCGGGCGAAGGGCGCCGATCCGGTCCCGATGGAGAGTCTGGAGCTCTCCCCGGCGGGCCAGTTGAGCATATGGAAGAGCCCGGCGGTGGGTGATGTGGTCACCGACGGCGCCGGATTCACCCTCTACCGGTTCGACAACGACACGGCGAAGCCGTCGAAGACGAATTGCGAGGGCGACTGCGCGACGTCATGGCCTCCGGTGCGGGCATCGGACGCACAGGCCGCGGCCGGTATGGATCCGGCGCTGCTCGGCAAGGTGACCCGTACGGACGGTGCGGAGCAGCTGACGCTGGCCGGCTGGCCGCTGTACCGCTTCGCCAAGGACACCCGTCCGCGTCAGACCAATGGCGAGGGCGTCGGCGGGACCTGGTTCGCCGCCGCGGCGGACGGCGGGAAGGCGAGCGAGGCCGCGAAGAGCGGCCAGGCCGGCGGAAGCGGCGAAGCGGGTGCCGCCGGAGCGCTGCCCCCGCTGTCGACCGTGAAGAACACCGGGCTCGGCGACATCGTGCGGGATGCCGGGGGACGTACGCTCTACCGCTTCACCAAGGACACCGACTGGCCGATGTCCTCCGCCTGCACCGGGGCCTGCCTGGACAAGTGGAAGCCGGCGAAGATGCCGGCGAAGGCGGATCTGAAGCGGATCGAGGGCATCGATCCGAAGCTGGTGATTCCGTTCAATCGCGAGGACGACGGCACCGTACAGCTGACGATCGACTGCTGGCCGCTGTACTGGTTCACCGGCGACCGGAAGCCGGGCGACATCAGCGGCCAGGGGGTCGGCGGCACCTGGTTCGCGGTGCGGGCGGACGGTTCGCTCGCGAAGTAGCCGCCGGAATGCCGCCGGCGGGTGGGACCGCTCCGTTCAGGGGGAGCGGCCCCACGGCCGTTTCGCGAGGACGGCGGCGGTGTCGATACGGCGACGGCGGTACGGGCCCGGAGCCCGGTGCGTGCCCGGTGCGTGCCCGGTACGCGTCTCAGCGCGGCAGGGTGATCTCGGCGCGTACGGTCTTCCCCACCGGCCCCCGGTCGTGCACCGACCACCGGTCGGCCGGCGCCTCCACGAGGATGAGCCCGCGCCCGCTCTCGGAGTCGGCAGGCGGCGCGGGCACCTGTCCCCGGCGGCCCGGACGGGCTTCGTCTCCCGCGCCACCCGGGCCGCCCCTCCGCCCTCACCACCACCCCCGCAGCGGATCCTCACCGCGGGGCGTCCTCGTGCCGGAGCGCTCCGCTTCCTCATGGGAAGGGAGGCGCCGAATTCCCGACCGGCGCATGCCGAGTTCGTGTGCCGGGAGGCGGTCGTGGTTGCGGCCGGGGCGATATCCCATCCGTGAATTCCGCGGCGGACTTCACGGATGCGCCGGGGGCGTCAGCCCGTGTGCCGCCACCAGAAGGAGCCCGGGTGGTAGTGCTCGCGCACTCCGATCCGGCGCCAGAGCGGCTCGGCGATCTTCCGCAGCTCGGGGTCGGCGTGGATGAAGGCGTTCGGCAGCTGCACGTCGAAGCGGTCCGGCGCGGCCGTGAGCAGCGCGGCCAGCAGGTACTGCTCAGAGTAGAGCCGCCAGCGCCAGGACTCGGGGTAGTCCGCCGGGAGCATGATGTCGTGCACCTGGATCAGCACCCCGGGTTTCAGGCGGGGCAGCAGCTCGAAGAAGAACACCATGACGTCGGAGCCCATCTGGAGCCGGTGTGAACCGTCGATGAAGAGGATGTCGCCCGGTTCCAGCTCGGCGAAGACATCGAGGTCGGCGTCCTGGAGCGGGACGCGGATCACCTCGTCGCAGAGATGGTCGATATGGGCCCGGGGCTCCGGGTCGATGGAGGTGATCCGGGTGCTCAGATCCAGATCCCGAATGGCCTGGCGGACGAATTTGGTGGAGTTGCCGGAGCCGACTTCGAGATAGCGGGCCGGCTTCTCCGAGGCGAGGAAGCCGTAGAGCGAGAAGGCGTCGAGCGGGGAGAGCCAGGTGTTGCCCCAGTAGGCGGTGGACGCCTTCTCCACCCCGTGCAGCGGAATCCGGGCCAGGTGGTCGCTGTGCTCCAGGAAGCCGGTGAGGTGCTGCGCGTACCGCTCCCGGTTCTTCTCCAGCAGATCGCGTACGGGGCCGAGTTCGGCGCGCGGCTCGGGTGTCACCACATGGTCCAGGAACACCGGCTTGGCGAGTCCGAAGGCCCACATCACCATGCCGAACGCGGTGGGCCTGCTCTCCAGCCGGTCGAGCCCGCGGCGCAGAACGGGGAGCCGTTCCAGCAGCGTGGGGGTGGGTTCGGGCGCGCTGTTCGGGGTCTGCGTGTGCAAGGAGGGGAAACCTTTCGATCGGTTGAACGCCGAAAAGGAGAACCACGGGTCCCGCATGCGCTGTTCGTTCGGGAACGGTCGGAGTCCGGACGCCGGTGATCCTTTCCAGGATCCGCCCCGACTATCCCCGAATGCCGTGGGTACGGCCCCGAGCCGGCGCTTTCCCGCATCGGCGGCGGCTTCCGGCCGGGCCGACGGTCGCCCCAACGGCTATCACCGGCGGAGTACTTGGACAGGCGTTTCGGGGCCGCCTCATACTTCAGCCCGGCGGCGGCGAATTCCCTCATTGCACGAATTTCCGCTCGCAGGCAGCCGAACACGAGTGTTTCGGCTGAATTCCCACCCACGCGACCCAAGGGGATACGTGCGTCAAAAATCAATGAAATTCCACCTTTCCGCCGTCGCGACGGGCTCAAGCTGATCGTCGGCTACCGGGGCGAGAGCACCGTATCCGTGCGTACCGGGGTCCGTTCGGCGGGCGGGGCCGAGGTGCGCCGCGGCCTTCCGTCGCTCAACGCCGATGCCGTCACCACCCCCGCCCGGGACGCGGCGGAACTGTGGCGGACGATCACTCGCACGGACGGGCGGGGAGCGCGTTCCGCCGCCGCCGGGATCGAGCGGGTCTGGCCGGACCGGGTGCACCGGGCGATCTCGACACCGGGCAGATCGGCGCGCCCGCCCTCTGGCAGTCGGGTTATGACGGCAAGAGCGTGAGAATCGCCGTGCTGGACTCGGGGATCGATCCCGACCACCCGGACTTCAAGGACCGGGTGGTCGGCGCCAAGAACTTCACCGACTCACCCGACACCGGGGACCGCCTCGGACACGGCACCCATGTGGCGTCGATCGCGGCGGGCACCGGCGGCGGACACAAGGGCGTCGCCCCCGGAGCGAGCCTGCTCAACGCCAAGGCGCTGGGCGACAATGACGGCGGCAAGAGCTGGAAGAGGCTCACCGTCGCCAAGGGGAAGGTGAGCCTCAGGAACCCGGCGAAGGGCAAGCGGATCTCGCTCCGCGCCGATATCACCGACAAGCGGGGCAACAGGGGGCTGGTGACCGTCCACAACGCCTTCATCGGCACGTAGCGGCACAGCCGGGGCGGGGGATGAACAGCCCCGGCTCTCACCAGGGCGGTCCACCGGGCGATTCCGGTGGGCCGCTCGCGGCCGCGGGGGCGGGCGGGGGCTCGGGGGCTGCCGGCGGCCGCAGGGGCGGGCGCGGGCTCGGGGGCTGCCGGCGGCCGCAGGGGCGGCCGGGGGCGGCGGGGGGGGCCGGGGCAAGCGATAGCACCCTTATTACACAGCCGCCTTGAGCGTGCTCGGACAACGCCTGCATACTCATCCTCCCGAGGCTCGATTCGTTCGCATGTATGACGGGTTCCGCCTCGGCGCGACGGGCGGATCCCGCCCGTCCCACGGGGATTCTCAGGGGGAGACTTGCACAGGAATGCGAAGCGGGCGGGCATACCCGCCGTCGCGGTGGCGGCGGCCGTCGCCCTCGCGGCGGGTATGACCGCTCCGGCAGCCGCGACCGGACAGAACACCGCGGACCGGACGGCCGTGGACAGCTCCGTGACGGAGCGGGCCCGGCCGGACGGGAAGACCGCGAAGCCCGCGCACCGGATCACACTGATCACCGGTGACCGGGTCAGCGTCGACACCAAGGGCAAGGTCGTCGGGATCGAGCGCGCCAAGGGCCGGGAAGGGGTGCCGATCCGGACCAGTACCCACCAGGGGCGCACCTCCGTCGTACCGCTGGACGCGCAGCGGCTGATCAGCTCGGGGAAGCTGGACCGCCGTCTCTTCGACATCACCGGACTCAGCACGGCGGAGAGCCGCGAGTCCCACCGCGACGGTCTCAAGCTGATCGTCGGCTACCGGGGCACCGCCGCGAAGACCGCGCGGGCCAAGGTCCGGGCGGCGGGCGACACGGAGGTGCGGCGCAGCCTCGCCTCGCTCAACGCGGACGCCGTCACCACCCCGGCCGACGACTCCGACACGCTGTGGCGGACGCTCACCCGGCCCGCCGGTGAGGGCGAGCGCACCACCAGCGCCGGTATCGGCACGGTCTGGCTGGACGGGGTCCGCAAGGCGACCCTGAACAAGAGCGTGGCGAAGATCGGCGCGCCGAAGCTGTGGAATCTGGGCTACGACGGCACGGGCGTGAAGATCGCCGTCCTGGACACCGGGGTCGACGCCACCCACCCGGACCTCAGGACCCGGGTGGTCGGGGCCAAGAACTTCACCAGCTCGCCCGACACCAAGGACCGGGTCGGACACGGCACCCATGTCGCCTCCACGGCGGCGGGCACCGGAGTCAAGTCGGCCGGCAAGTACAAGGGCGTGGCGCCCGGGGCGACCGTGCTCAATGGCAAGGTGCTCGACGACGGCGGCTCCGGGGACGACTCCGGCATCGTCGCGGGCATCGACTGGGCGGTGGCTCAGGGCGCCGACATCATCAATATGAGCCTCAGTGGCTGGGACTCCCCCGAGCTGGACCCGATCGAGGCCCGGGTGAACGAGGTCACCGCCGACCACGGGATCCTCTTCGCCATCGCGGCGGGCAACGCCGGCCCGGACGCCGGCTCGGTCGGATCGCCCGGCAGCGCGGAGGCGGCGCTGACCGTCGGCGCGGTGGACGACGCCGACAAGATCGCCGAATTCTCCAGCGCCGGACCCCTCATCACGAGCGGCGGCGTCAAGCCGGATGTGACCGCGCCCGGGGTCGACACCACCGCGGCGGCCGTGCCCGGCAGCCTGATCGACGGCGAGTACGGCCAGAATCCGCCCGGCTACACCAGCATCTCGGGTACGTCGATGGCCACCCCGCATGTCGCCGGCGCCGCGGCCCTGCTCAAGCAGAAGAATCCGGACTGGACGCCGCAGCGGCTGAAGTCCGTGCTCGCCGCGTCCGCCGTGGGCGGCCCGCACACCGCCTTCCAGCAGGGCACCGGCCGGATCGCCGTCGACAAGGCGGTCGACCAGACCGTCTTCGCCGAGCAGGTCTCGGTCAACCTCGGTGTGCAGCAGTGGCCGCACACCGACGACACCCCGGTCTCCAAGGCCATCACCTACCGCAACAGCGGCACCTCGGCGGTGACGCTGGATCTCGCCGTCACCGGGAGCGACCCCACGGGCAAGCCCGCACCGGCCGGATTCTTCACCCTCGGCGCGAACCGGGTCACCGTACCGCCGGGCTCCACCGCCACCGTCGACGTCACCGCCGACACCACCATCGGCGGCACGGTCAACGGCGCCTACTCCGCGACGGTGACCGGCACCGGCGGCGGCCAGACCGTGCGCGCGACCGCGGCCGTGAACCGCGAGGTGGAGTCGTACAACCTCACCCTCACCCAGCTCGACCGGGCGGGAGCCCCCACCGGCAACTTCCAGAGCCTGATCGAGGGCCAGTCGGGCGAGGGAACGATCGTGGAGCCGGGTCCGGCGGGCCCGGACGGCAAGGTCACGGTCCGGGTGCCCAAGGGGCAGTATCTGCTGGAGTCCTTCCACCTGGTGGACGCCACGGACCTGGCGAAGGGCCTGGACTGGTTCGCCCAGCCCCGGCTGACCATGGACCGGGACACCGCGATCACCCTGGACGCGCGGACCGCCAAGCCGGTCGCCATCTCCGTACCGGACCCGAAGGCGGTTCCGACGAGCGCGGTGCTCCAGTACGAGTACAACAACCCGCAGGGCGGCGGGACGACCTCGATCGACGTCGGTTCCTTCGCACCCGTCCGGACCGCGCACCTGGGCCCGGAGGTCACCGACGGCTCGCTGTCGCAGTACTGGTCGGGGCAGTGGAGCCGGGGCGCGCTCCAGTACAACACCATCGCCGGCGGCAAGGTCAGGAAGCTGGCCACCGGATACACCAAGCAGTACAAGGCGGCTGAATTCGCCACACTGAAGGTCGGTCTCGGCAGCTCGGTCAAGGGCAAGAAGGGCGCGCTGCACACCTTCGGCACCGTGCCCGGCTCCAACCTGGGCTTCCCCGCGACGGCCGAGCGGGCGCTGCCGGAGGCGCGGACGGTCCATGTGACCACCGCCGCCAGGACCAGCTGGGAGCTGCTGTACGAGGTGCACGGCAGCAAGCCCGAACCGGACGGATTCCCCTCCACCGAGGCGTACTACATGCTGAAGGCCCCGCTGGTGCCCACCGCGGGGAAGATCTACAAGGAGAACTTCAACACCGCGGTCCACTCGCCGCTGGTCGACCGCGAGAACGCGGGGGTCCACCGGCACGGTTCGAGTCTCTGGGCCTCGCTCCCGGTCTTCGCGGACGGCCAGGGCCACTACGGGGACTCCGCCGGCTCCACGGCGGTGACCACGCTCCACCGGGGCAAGACGAAGATCGGCCAGAACACCGACCCGCTCACCGGGCAGTCGGAGTTCACCGTCGGGGCGGCCGACGCCGCGTACACCCTGAAGTCGACCGTGAAGCGGCCGGCGAGTGTCTCCCTGGTCGCCGGCCGGGTCGATGTGAGCTGGACCTTCCGCTCCAAGAAGCCCACGGGCGACAAGATCGTCCAGCTTCCCGTCTCCACGGCGCGGTTCGGGGCGAGTGTCGGGCTGGACAGCAGGGTGCCGGCGGGGGTGACCCAGTCCGTACCGCTGACCGTGCACGGAGCGGCCGCCGGGGCGAATCTGAAGTCGCTCCAGGCGTACGCCTCCTATGACGGCGGCAAGACCTGGAAGACGCTCACCGTCAAGAAGGGGAAGGTGAGCATCAAGAACCCGGCGAAGAGCAAGGCGGTCTCGCTGCGCGCCAAGGTCGTGGACAAGAAGGGCAACACCGCGCTGGTGACCGTGTACAACGCCTACTTCGGCAAGTAGGCGCGGGCCGGGCCCCACGGGCCCGGCGGTGATCAGTGAGTACGGGCGGCGGCCCACCGGGGGACCCCGGTGGGCCGCCGCTCTGTGCGTACGGGGCCGGGGGTGTCCCGGTGGTACGGGGCCGTGGGCCCGGTGGTACGGGTCCGGGGGAGGCCGCCGATCCCCGCGTACGGGGACGCGGGTCTCCGGGAGGCCGCCGCGCCGTGCGCCCCGAGGCCCCGGGTGGTCAGGCGGAGGTGCGCTTGCGGGGCGCGGATTTCGCGGGCTTCTCCGCCGCCGTCCGGGCGCCGCTCCTCGCGGATGTCTTCTTCGCGGCCGTCTCCTTCGCGGCCGTCTTCCTCGCGGCCGTTTTCCTCGCACCGGCCGCCGGAGCGGCCTCGCCGGCGGACTCGCCGGTGCCGGCCGCCGTCTTCCGGGCGGTCTTCTTCGCACCGGCCTTCGCACCGGCCTTCCCGGCGCCCCTCGCGGTGGACTTGACCGCCTTCTCCGCCGGCTTCCCCGCCTGTTTGGCGGTGCTCTTGTGGGCCGCCGCGCCCTGCTTCGGGGCGGGCGCCCGGCGCCGCTCCCCCAGCCGGGTCACCTCGGCGACCTCCCCGTCCTCCTCCCCCTCCCCCTCCCTGGCACGCCTCGCCGCCTTCACACTGCTCTCCAGCGCCGCCATCAGATCGATGACCTGCCCGCCGGCACCCTCCTCCGGGGTCTGCCCGGCGATCACCTCGCCGCCCTCCGCCTTGGCCGCGATCATGGATTCGACCGCTTCCCGGTAGTCGTCGTGGAGGGATTCGAGCTCGACCTCGCCGAGGGTGTCCATCAGTGCGTCCGCCAGATCGAGCTCGGCCTCCCGGACCGTCACCTCGGTCTCCGGGGCCACCCCCTCCGGCCGGCGGATCTCATCGGGCCAGAGCAGTCCGTGCATGGCGATCACATCGTCCACGACCCGCAGCATGCCCAGCCGCTCCCTGCCGCGCAGCGCGTACTTCGCCAGCGCGACCTTCTCGCTCCGCTTCAGCGCCTCCCGCAGCAGGGTGTACGGCTTGGCCGCCGGCACCCCGTTGGCCGAGAGGTAGTACGCGGCGTCCATCTGCAAGGGATCGATGGAGGACGCGGGCACGAAGGCCACGATCTCGATCGTCTTGGCCGTGGGAATCGGCAGCGCCGCCAGATCCTCGTCCGTGATCGGGATCATCGAGCCGTCGGCGTCCTCGTACGCCTTGCCGATCTCGGCCGCCGGAACCTCCTTCTCCTCCAGCTCACAGACCTTGCGATAGCGGATCCGGCCGCCGTCGGAGGTGTGGATCTGGCGGAAGGAGACCGAGTGGTTCTCCGTCGCGTTCACCAGCTTGATCGGGATGGAGACCAGGCCGAAGGAGATCGCGCCGTTCCAGATGGATCGCACCATGGATCCCTCTCATCCTCGTCGAGCCCGTCCGCACCGCCTGCTCCGTATAATTTCTACACATATCGGACTCTGTGGGAATGTCATCGTATGACGCCGATCACGGAGGTGGCTGGACGGCGGCTCTCGCTCAGCAATCTGGGCAAGGTCATCCACCCCGCCACCGGCACCACCAAGGGCGAGATCCTGCACTACTACGCGGTCACGTCGCAGGCGCTGCTGCCGCATGTACAGAACCGGCCGGTGTCCTTCCTGCGGTACCCGGACGGGCCGGACGGCCAGCGCTTCTTCACCAAGAATCCGCCGCCCGGTACGCCATCATGGGTACGGACCACTCCCGTACCGCGCTCCGACGAGCCGGACGCCACGCAGATCGTCGTGACGGATCTGCCGTCACTCGTCTGGGCCGCCAATCTGGTCGTGGAGTTCCACACCCCGCAGTGGACGGCGGACGAGCCCGGAATGGCGGACCGGCTGGTCCTCGATCTCGATCCCGGCCCCCCGGCCGGGATGTCCGAGTGCTGCGCGGTCGCCCGCTGGCTGCGGAGCCGGCTGGCCGCCGACGGACTCGACGCGTACGCCAAGACCTCCGGCGCCAAGGGCCTGCATCTGCTGGTCCCGATCGAGCCGACCCCCTCCGACCAGGTCTCGGCCTATGCGAAAGCGCTGGCCCTGGAGGGGGAGGCAGCCCTGCCGAGGCTGATTCTGCACCGCATGAACCGGGTGCTGCGGCCCGGGAAGGTCTTCGTCGACCACAGCCAGAACGCCGCCGCGAAGACCACCGCCGCGCCGTACACCCTGCGGGCGCGCACCGAGCCGACCGTCTCCACGCCGATCACCTGGGAGGAGGTGGAGGCCGCCCGCGACCTGGTCTTCCGGCTGGAGGACATCGCCCCCCGGCTGAGCCGGTTCGGCGACCTGATGTCCCCGCTCACGGACCCGGCCCGCGCCCGGCCGCTGCCGTGAGACGGCCGGGCGGGCCCTGTCCGGGGACCGGGGTGCGCCGGGCCGGGGGGTGAGCGGGGTGCTCCGGCCGCCGCTGCGGGTGGCGCTCGCCGAATCCGTCGGCACGCTGCCGCGCGGGGCGAACCTCGCGTACGAGCCCAAATTCGACGGCCACCGGATGCTGATCTTCCGGAGCGGGGCGGAGGTGCTGCTCCAGGCCCGCTCGGGGCGGATCGTCACGGCCGCCTTCCCCGACCTCGCGGCGGCGGCCCTGGCGCTGCCGGACGGCGCCGTGCTCGACGGCGAGGTGGTGGTCTGGTCCGCCGGCCGCACCGACTTCGCCGCCGTCCAGAAGCGGGCCGCCGCGACCCCCGGGCGGGCGCCCGCCCTGGCCCGGGCACTGCCCGCCTCGTACGCCGCGTTCGATCTGCTCGCCGAGGGCGGCGAGGATCTGCGCCCACTGGCGTACGAGCGCCGACGCGCCCGGCTGGTCGCCCTGCTGACCCCGCTGGGGCCGCCGATCCAGGCGGTGCCGATGACCCGCAGCGCCGGGGAGGCCGCCGACTGGTACGCCTCGCTGCCCGCGATCGGGGTGGAGGGGCTGGTCGTCAAACGGCTGGATCAGACCTACCGGGGCGGAGTGCGGGCCTGGCTGAAGCTGCGGCACACCACGGCCCGCGACGCGGCCGTGATCGGCCACACGGGACCGGCGCACCGGCCGCACGCCCTGGTGCTGGCGGTGGCCGGGGAAGCGGCCCCGGTGGTGTCCAGCCCGCTGACCCCGGCACTGCGGGCGCAGGCCGCCGCCGCCCTGCCGCCGCCCGCTCCCGGGGCGGGCGGGCCGCCGCCGGTCGCGATGGCCGCCGGGCGGGGGGAGATCACGTACACACCCGTGGCCCCTGGGCTGACGGCGGAGGTGGAGCAGCGCACCACCCGGCACGCGACCACGGCGGTGGTCAGGCTGCGGCTGCCGCAGGATCTGGACTAGGCCGTCTCTTACGGATCTTGCTGGGCTCGCCTGATCCGTAAGAAACGACCTGGGCCGTGGGCTGCCGGACGGGCGGCGGCGCACGACGGCGCATAACGGAGCCGCAGGGCCGCGCCGGCGCCCGACACGGACCGCACCCCGCCGGACCGCCGCGTACGGCGGGACCGGCGACGGCAGACCGGGGGCGGCCCCCGGTCCCTCCGCAGGGCGTCAGACCACCGTCCAGGTCCGGCGGTCCCTCGCCACCGCGTACAGCGACTCGATGTCGGCCGGTTTGTGCACCCCGGCCAGTGCCGCCAGGGACGCCACCTCCCGTTCCCGCAGGATCCGCACCCCGGGCGGGCCGTCCGGTGTCTCCACCCGCGCCGCCCCGACCACGGCGAGCACCGGGCGCACCGCCGTCGCCAGGGCCCGGGAGGCGCGCACCGCGCGGCGGCGGGTCAGCCGCAGCAGAGGGACGGCACCGGAGCGGCCGGAGCGGATGTCCGGGTCGGTGATCCGGATCCGCAGCCCGGCGGCGGGGAGGGTGTGGATGGCCAGGACACCGCCGGGGCCCACGGCCAGATGGTCGATCCGGTCCGCGCCGGGCAGCGGCACCGAGTGCAGGATCCGCCAGCCGGCGTCCTCCAGCCGGTCCAGCTCGGCGCCCAGCAGTTCCTCGGCGGCGAGCCGGGCGAACCTGCCCCGGCGCGGGTCGCGCAGCAGCCGGCGGGCGGGGCCCCCGGTGCGGTCCAGCTCGTGGTGGAGCGATTCGCCGGGCCGGTTGGGGGCGAGATCGTCATCGGGGTGGAGGGCGAGCCGGGTCAGATCGGCGGAGGTGGGCACGGGCGGCGGGCCGATGGTGACCTCGCCGGCCAGATAGGGGCCGAGCGCCCGCAGCACGTCTTCCCGGTGGTGCTCGTGGACGAGCGAGATGTGCCCGCCGTCGCCGGTATGCGAGCCGGTGGTGCCGGGCCGGTCGTACCAGGCGGCGTGACGGCCGTCGGGCAGGCTGACATAGATCCGGTCACACCCCTCGAATCGTGCCGGTATGACCCGTAATCGCACCATTCCACCATCCCTTGGTCGCCGATGGGGCCTCGTCGGTCACGGGAACCATGGGAACAGCCCCAGGGCCTTCTGAGCAATAACCACGCGATGTCCGGGCCGTGGTGCAAACTCTCCCCAAGCGCACAGTTCCCGGCGCATAGTTCAGGGCGCAGGTGAAGACGCGCGGTTCTCGGGAGGGGGACAGGCGTGTTCGAGGACATCAATGAGGTCGGCTGGGCCGGACTGGAGCATGCCTACGGTCCGGCGGAGGATGTGCCGGAGCTGCTGCGCGGGCTGGCTTCCGGCGATCCGGCGGAGCGCGAGGCGGCGCTCGACGGAATGTACGGCGCCGTGCACCACCAGGGGGACGTCTACGACTCGACCCTCGCCTGCATACCGTTTCTGCTCGAACTGGTCGCGGATCCCTCGGTCCGGGACCGGGGCGGCATCGTGGAGCTGCTGACCAGCATCGGCGGCATCGATCTGGACGGGGACGACGAGCTCGATCTGGAGGGCGAGGAGTTCGAGTACGCGGCGAACTACGCCATGGCCGCCTCGGCGGTGACGGCGGGCGCCGATGTCTTTCTCGCCCTGATCGACGACGCCGACCGAGGGGTGCGGCTCACCGCGCCGCTGGCGCTGGCCACGCTGCACGGCGAACCGGAGCTGGTGCTGGGGCTGCTCCGGGAGAGGCTGCGGATCGAGCGGGACCCCGAGGTGCGGTTCGCCTGTGTGGAGGCCGGGGGGCGGATCGCGCTGCGGCACCAGTCGCTGGCGCCGGAGGTGGTGGAGTGGCTGATCGGGCTGACCCGGCTGCCGAAGGAGCCGGGTCCGTACGGCGGCGGCACGGGAGACGCCTTCCGGCACGACGGACGCGAAGGACCCGGCGGACGCGGCGGGCGCGATACCGGTGACGGCGACGACACCCACCGCCGGTCGCGGGAGGACGGCGGCCCCGGCGCCTTCGACCACTCGGCCGGCTTCCGTGCGGCAGGAGCCGGTGAACGCCCGCCGGGAGCAGGTGAACGCCCGCCGGCCGGTGAACGCGCGCCGGGCGAGGCCGGGACAGCCGGCAGAAACGTTCCCACGCCCGAGCGGCCACAGGACGGAGCCGACCGCCCCCGGCCGTACGACGCCGGGCTGCGGCTCTCCGCGCTCGCCCAGCTCGCCCGCTGCGCCCCCCAGACCCTGCCCCCCGATGTGGTCCCCGCCGTGATGGGGCTGCTGCGGGAGCTGCGCGCCGAGCCGGGCGGCGCCGTACCGCCCGCCGAGCGGCAGCCGCCCCCGGCCCCCGCGCCCGCGGTGCAGCGCCGGGAGCACCGGGGATCCGAGGCGGCCGGGCGGCATGCCCCCTGGACCGGGGATCTGCTGCGGGCGCTCCACTCCGGCCTCGGTGACCGGGTCGGCGACCGAATATCCCTGCTCGCCGATCAGCTGTGCAGCCCGGACCGGGGGCAGCGGATCGACGCCGTGCGCATGAGCACCGCACTGATGCGGACCTGGCGCGGCGGATACGGCGAGCTGGTGGTGCTCATCGGCGAGCAGCTCACCGACAAGGAGCTGCGGCTCTCGGACGCCGCAGCGGCCGCCCTCGGGGAGCTGTTCGGCCTCGCGCTGCCCGCCGCCGACGCGCTGGCGGAGTTCGTGGAGGGGAATCCCGGGGTCTGGGCGCAGGAGTGGGCGAGTGGCCCCCGGATGCTGGGCAGCGCGGTCGCGGCGCTGGCCCGCACCGGCGACGCGCGGGCCGTGCCGGTGCTCGGCCGGATGCTGGAGATGCCGGAGGCACCGCAGGATCTCGGCTATGCGCTGGACCATCTGGGCGCGGCGGCGGCCCCGCTGGCCCCCGCGCTGCGCCGGCGGCTGGCCCGCACGGAGCTGGACGACCGGCTGTACGACGTGGCCGGGCCGCTGCTCTACGGGCTGACGGCGCTGCGGGCGACCGAGGCCCTGCCCGAGGTGCTGCGGGTGCTGCGCGGGGCACCCGAGTACCGCCGGGAGTGGGTGCTGGAGCAGGCGCTGCGCGCCCTGGCCGCCTTCGGCCCGGCGGCCCGGGAGGCGGTGCCGGAGCTGCGGGAGCTGCTGGCGCGGGCGGCGCGCTCGGGCCCGCAGTCGGCGGCGTTCGCGGCGAAGGCGGCGGCGGCGCTCTGGGCGGTGGAGGGCGAGGCGGGCGCGGTGCTGCCGACGCTCCGGTGGACGCTGTCGGCGGCGGACTCGGGCGCCCGGCGGGCGGCGGCCTCGGTCCTCGGGACGATGGGCCCGGCGGCCTGGGAGACCGCGCCCGAGCTGGGAGTGCTGCTGCGGGCCGCCGATCCGTGGACCCGGGTGGACGCGGCGATCGCGCTCTGGCGGGTGACGGGGAGCCCGCAGCGGGCCTGGCCGGTGCTGATGTCGGCCTGGGAGACCGCGCCCTTCACCCGGGTGCCGACGGCGGAGCGGCTGGCGGAGTGCTCGGGCGGCTCCGGGTCCGGGCGGGCGGAGGGCGCGGACCGGCTGCTCTGGGCCGAGCTGTCCCGGGTCCGGCGGCACAATGCCATAGACGGGGGGTACGGCAGCCATGACATCGTGAGGGACGAGAGGCTGCTGGCCCTGTGCCGGCGCGCGCTGACCAGGGAGAGATCCACGGAATGATTATTTTCGGTACCAAGGGCTATCTGCACCAGCTGGCGATACTGACCCTGGTGTGCGGTTCGTGCGGGAATCCCGCGGCGCACACGCTCCGCAAGCGGGTCACCAAATTCACCCTGTTCTTCGTCCCGCTCTTCCCGGTGTCGACGAAGTACGGGACCCAGTGCACCTTCTGCGGTGCCGAGCAGAAGCTGACCGCCGAGCAGTCGGACCAGCTCCTGGCGCAGCAGGCGGCGGGCCAGGGCATGCCCGGCCTCCAGCCCGGCCGGGCCGGCGGGAAGGACGCACAGGGGTACGGGCAGGGCGGACAGGGCGGCCAGGGGTACGGACAGCCGCCGGCCAACCCGTACCAGCGCTGACGCCCCGGCCCCCCGGGCGGGTTACCGACTCGTACGGCGGGCAGCCCCGCCCGCCCGGAGGGAAGGCCCTACGCTGGACGGGAGAACCGCCGGCAAGAGCGGTCACCATCCGGCTAGGGTCTTTCTTTCGGATCAGGCTGGGTGAGTGAGCGGGGTCTGGTGCCGTGGATCGCAAGGCGGAGGATTGAGCCACTGCGGTGGGGGCACCTCCCATGCCCGCAGGGCATAGGGGGCCATTGGTGATTGACGACAGCGCGGCGAGGCGCGGTGCCAGGGCACGCGAACCCCAGCAAGATCCGAAAGAGAGGCCCTAGGAGAACCGTGCGCCCGCGCTCCATACGTCCGCTCCGCACCGGCCTGCCGGCGCTCGCCGTCCTGCTGCTGGCCGCCGGATGCGGCACGGCGGGCGAGATCAAGAGCGCGGGCCCGGCCGAGACGGCCACCGGTCCGGTCAGGATCTGGCCCGATCTGCCGCCCGTCACGGACCCGCCGCACGGCTACGGGGAGGCGACGACCGCCCGCGTGCCCCGGATCCGGGTCCCCTCGGACGGGGTCCGGGGGCTCGACCCGGTCAAGGTGCTCCTGGCGGAGGCCGAGCCGGGGACCGGCGACATCCACGGCCTCTTCGGGGAGACCGCGAAGGGGATCCGGGAGTGCGGGCGGAAGCCGGGCACCTGTCCCGTGCTCACGCCGTACTACGGGGATCTGACCGGGGACGGCCGGGAGGATCTGATCACCGGCGTCACCATGCCGCGCCAGCAGACGGCGGTACGCGTCTACACACCGGACGAGTACGGCCGGCTGACCCGGGTCATGGCCACCTCCGACCAGCTGGTGAGTGTGGAGCTGGCGAGCCGGGATCTGGTGCTGCGCTCGGTGTCGGCGGGGATCCCCGGCTATGAGTACCGCACCGCCTGGTCCTGGGACGAGCGGCACCGGGCGATGCTGCCCAAGCGGGACGAGATCATCCGGGTGGTGCCGCGGAGCGCCGCGGACCGCCGTTCGGGGCTGTCGTCGAAGGCCCGGGAGTCCGCCGCGGCGGGCGCGTCCGGCACACCTGGGGCCGGCGCGTCGGCGGGAGGCACGCCATGAGGCGCCCCCGGCTCCCCCGCTGGGCCGCCGGACTGCCCTTCAAGTCCGCGATCTTCATCACGGTGATGTGCTGCACCCTGGCCGCGCTGCTCGGCACACTGGTCCATGTCGCGGTGACCAACCAGACGGTGGACCAGGCGCGGGAGAAGGCGCTCGGCCGGCTGGCCGAGGTGACCGAGGGGTACGAGGCCGGTGAGCCGATGCCGCCCTTCGCGGGGCTGGATCCCGCCGGGCTGCCCCGGCAGCTCCGGACGCTGGCGGTGAGCGGGGAGCGCGGCACCATGGTCAACACCTTCGAGGGCCGGCCGACGATGTGGGCGGCGGGCCCGGCGGACGGGCAGGCGCTGGCGGTGCGCGTCGACTACACCCACAGCGTGCGCACGATCACCGGCCTGGACCGGGCGATCCTCGGTTCCTCGGTGCTGGCGATCGGGGCGACCCTGCTGGTGGGCGCGTTCGCGGTCACCAGGATCACCCGCAGGCTCCATCTGACGGCGCAGGTGGCCCGGCGGATCAGCGCGGGCGATCTGGACGCCCGGGTCAATGACCCCCGTACCGAGGATCCGTCCCGCCCCCAGGACGAGGTGGCCACCGTCTCGGGCGCGCTGGACACCATGGCCTCCTCGCTCCAGCGCAAGCTCCAGAGCGAGCAGCGGTTCACCGCGGATGTGGCGCACGAGCTGCGCACGCCGCTGACCGGTCTGACGGCGGCGGCGGAGCTGCTGCCCGAGGGGCGTCCGGCGGAGCTGGTGCGCGACCGGGTGCGCACGATGCGGTCGCTGACGGAGGATCTGCTGGAGATCTCCCGGCTGGACGCGGGCCGCGAGACGGTGGATCTGGCCGTGCACGAGCTGGGCGAGCTGGCCGGGCGGGTGGTGCGGGCCTCGGCGGCCGAGACCGAGGTGCGGATCGTGCGGGACGCGATCGTGGAGACGGACCGGCGGCGGCTGGAGCGGGTGCTGGGGAATCTGGTGGCCAACGCGCACCGGCACGGCGGCGCTCCGGTGGTGCTGACGGTGGACGGGCCGGTGGTGACGGTGGCGGACGGCGGCCCGGGGTATCCGGAGTATCTGCTGGAGCACGGCCCGGCGCGGTTCCGCACCGAGGGCGGCAGCAAGGGGCACGGGCTCGGGCTGACGATCGCGGTGGGCCAGGCGGCGGTGATCGGCGCGGAGCTCGTCTTCGGGAACGCCCCGGAGGGCGGGGCGGTGGCCCGGCTGGAGCTGCCGGAGTATCCGGCGGATCCGGGGACCTTCGCGGCGGGGTGCCCGGCGGCGCGGCCCGCCCCCATGCCGGAGCGGGAGCGGGAGAGCGACGCCTCCGTCTGACCGACGGGGCTCCACGGCGTCCCGCTGTGACATCAACACAAACCGCATAAGGGACATAAAGCTCGTCACTTGCTACGTTGCGTGGCATGACCGCAACGACGAGCGCGGCGGACGCTCCCCCGCCGGCCCACCGCCTCGCCCGCCGGCGCGGGGTGGAGCTCTGTCTCCTCATCGGCGCCGTGCTGATCGTCGTCTCCGGCTACGCCATCGTCGGGCTGGCCCGCAACAACGCCGTGCCGCAGGATGTGCTGCGGTACGGCACCGGCCTCGGCGTGCTCGCGCTCCTCGCCCATCTCGCCGTACGCCTGCGGGCGCCCTGCGCCGATCCGCTGCTGCTGCCCATCGCGGTCCTTCTCAACGGCCTCGGCCTGGTGCTGATCTACCGGCTCGATCTGGAGACCCCGCACGAGAGCGCCGCCCCCACCCAGCTCGTCTGGTCGACCCTCGGGGTCGCGCTCTTCATCGCCGTGGTGGTGCTGCTCCGCGATCACCGGCTGCTCCAGCGGTACGCGTATGTCTCGGTCGCCGCCGCGCTGGCGCTGATGCTGGTGCCGATCTTCTTCCCGGCCGTGAACGGCGCCCGGATCTGGATCCGGATCGGCGGGCTCTCCTTCCAGCCGGGCGAGTTCGCCAAGATCCTGCTGGCCGTCTTCTTCGCGGCGTATCTCGCCGCCAACCACCACACTCTCGCGGTCACCGGCCGCCGCATCTGGCGGCTGCAACTGCCCACCGGGCGGGTGCTGGGGCCCATTGTGGCGATCTGGCTGATCAGTGTGGGGCTGCTGATCCTGGAGCGGGATCTGGGCACCTCGCTGCTCTTCTTCGGACTCTTCGTGATCATGCTCTATGTGGCGACCGGGCGGACCGGCTGGATCGCGGTGGGGCTCACCCTGGCGGGCGCCGGGGCCTTCGCGGTCGGCGCGCTGGAACCGCATGTGCACGGGCGGGTGGAGGACTGGCTCGACCCCTTCGCCACCATCGCGGCGGGCCGGGGCCCCGGGCAGGTCGCCCAGTCGCTCTTCGCCTTCGGCGCGGGCGGACTCCTCGGCACGGGCCTGGGCATGGGCCACTCCACGCTGATCGGCTTCGCCGTCAAGTCGGACTTCATCCTCGCCACGGCCGGCGAGGAGCTGGGCCTGGCCGGGCTCACCGGCATTCTGCTGCTGTACGCCCTCCTGGTGGCGCGCGGCTTCCGGGCCGGGCTCAGTCTGCCGGACGCCTTCGGCCGGCTGCTCGCCGTCGGGCTGGCCTCGATCGTGGCGCTCCAGGTCTTCGTGATCACCGGCGGGGTGACCGGTCTGATCCCGCTCACCGGCATGGCGATGCCCTTTCTGGCGCAGGGCGGTTCCTCGGTGGTGACCAACTGGATCATCGTGGCGCTGCTGATCCGGGTCAGCGACTCGGCCCGCCGGCAGCGCGCCGAGCCCGCCGGATCCCTGGTCCTGGCGGGCGGGGAGGGCCGGTGATCCGCTGTATCCGGCGGGCCGCCGCGCTCTGTCTGCTGCTGCTGGCGGCGCTGCTGGTGAACGCCGTCCGGGTGCAGCTGGTGGAGTCCGGCTCACTGGGCGACAACCCGGCCAACCGCCGCAACGCCATCGCCCGGTACGGCGAGCCGCGCGGCGACATCCTGGTGGCGGGCCGGCGGATCACCGGCTCCCGGGACAGCCGCCAGCAGCTCCGCTGGGAGCGCACCTACACCGAGGGCCCGCTCTACGCCCCGGTGACCGGATTCTCCTCGCAGACCTATGGCACCACGCTGGTGGAGAGCGCCGAGGACCCGGTGCTCTCGGGCACCGAACCCCTGCTGGCGACGGTGCCCTTCTGGACCGATCTCAGCCGGGGCCGTCCGCCGGGCGGCGATGTGATCACCACCATCAGGCCGTCGATACAGCGCGCGGCCTATACGGGCCTGGGCGGGAAGCGGGGCGCGGTGGCCGCGCTGGAGCCGTCGACCGGCCGGATCCTGGCCCTGGTCAGCAGCCCCTCGTACGACCCCGGGGTGCTCTCCGGCACCGGCCGGGAGACCAAGGCGGCCTGGGCGCGGCTGAACGCGGCCCCGACCCAGCCGATGCTGAACCGGGCGATCCGGCAGACCTATCCCCCCGGCTCCGCCTTCAAGATCGTGACGGCCGCGGCGGCGCTGGACGCGGGCGTGGTCTCCGCGGCGGACGCCCCGACGGGCACCCCGGACCCGTATGTCCTCCCCGGCACCCGCACGGTGCTCCCGGACGCGGCGAAGGGGTGCGCGAACGCCTCGCTGGCCTACGCCATCCAGTGGTCCTGCAATACGGTGATGGCCCATCTGGGGGCCCGGGTCGGGATGGCGGGGATGCGGGACGCGGTGGCCCGGTTCGGCTTCAACGACCGCGATCTGCGCATCCCGTCGCGGGTCGCACCCTCCAACTTCGACCTGCGGATGTCACCGGACCAGCTGGCGCTCTCCTCGATCGGCCAGTTCAACACGACGGCGTCCCCGCTCCAGATGGCGATGGTCTCGGCGGCGGTGGCCAACGGCGGTGAGCTGAAGTACCCGTATCTGGTGGACCGGGTGACGACCCGGGGCGGCGGGCGGACGATCAACCAGCCGTACCAGCGCTCCTACCAGCAGGCGATGAACCCCTCGACCGCTCATCAGCTCCAGCGGCTGATGGTGGCGGTCGTGGAGGAGGGCACGGGCGGCAACGCCGCGATCCCGGGCGCGAAGGTCGGCGGCAAGACCGGCACGGCCCAGCACGGCCGGGACAACTCCGGCACCCCGTACGCCTGGTTCATCTCCTGGGCCCAGTCGCACGACGCCGTGCAGCCCCAGGTGGCCGTGGCGGTGGTGGTGGAGGACGCGGACGCGGTGCGCGGCCACATCAGCGGCGGCGGCGACGCGGCCCCGATCGCCCGCGCGGTGATGGAGGCGGCCCTGCGGGAGTGAGCGGGGCCGCTGCGCTCACAAGCCCTTGAGCTCGATACTGATCGGGAAGGGAACATCCACCTCGAGCCGTCCATGATGGATGCCGGTCACCACATGGGCGTGCGTCGCCGGATCCAGCTCATGGACGTGGACGACCGGCAGTCCGCCATTCTCCTCGACCCGCCAGAAGTGCGGGATGCCCGCTCGCGCGTACGTACGCGCTTCGACCTCGCGGTCGCGTTCATCGGATTCGCCGGAGACGACCTCAATGGCGAGAAGGATGTCCTCGGGCTCCAGCGAGGTCTGCCGAGCGCTGGTCACGCCACTGCGCCGGGCCACCATGACATCCGGTTCGGGGCGGTCGCGCGTGGCCGGGTTCACCGTCATCTCACGGAGAACGAGCAGTTCCTCAGGTGCCGAGCCGAGCAGCCCGTGCTCCATGAGCCGCACCGTGATCATGTGGAAGACGACCTGCGGATTCCTGAAGACGAGAACCCCGTCGATCAGCTCCGTGTGCGGGGGGAGATCCGGAAGCGTGTCCAGGTCATCCGCCGTCCATCCACCAGCAGGCGGACGGGCCCATATCGGGCGCCCGTCCGGCATGTCATCGCGTGCAGTCCTCATGCGACCGGAGTCTTGCCGCCACACCGGCGTACCGACGGAGAATGGCACTCGGCCCCTCGTACGAGTGAGAGCCCGCTCCGTGTTGCCGCGCCCCAGGGACCGGTCGGACCCGCCCGGCCGCCGGCCCGCACCGGAGGTACCGGGGCGGGACGGCGGGACCGAGCCCACCGCCAGGCCGCAAGAGACGGCCTAGGCCCAATGCCGTTGCGTTACGGGCTTGCGGGTGGGGGTCTGGTGATGAGGACGGCTTGGGGGCCGGTGCGGGCCGGCTGAGGCCAGGCACGGTGCTCGGTTCGCCTGAGGTGGTAGTTGGACATCTTGCGTTTGACGACACGGGGCTGGCTGCGGAGCCGTCTGACGGGAAGGAGTCGTTC